>CAZUVR010000025.1:46050-58284 GCA_964623815.1 uncultured bacterium
GTGGGGCCGATGGTACTACTTTCCGTAATTTTGAGTCCTTCTACATTAGTACAGATTCTAACAATAACAAGATCGATTTAAGAGCGGCGACTTCTTCCGTTAATATCTCCACCTATGGAGAGAATAATACTTTAGTCGGCGGTTCTGGTAGTGATGATCTTTATACTAACGGGTTTGGTGGAACCAACACCCTTACTGGTGTCAATCCTGATTCTGCCAGTCCGGGTAGCGGGGAAATCGATAGCCTTATTGGGTACAGCTTAGGCGCTGATCTATACATTCTGGGCGATACCAAAAAAGTCTACTACGACGATGGGGATAAAACGAGTAAAGGCGATCAAAACTATGCAGATATTCCTTATTTCTACGCCTCTGAGGGTGATAAGATTCAACTGCAAGGCAAGGCGAGTAACTACTTTTTGCAAGCTAGTGAAGGTTCTTATAAACTCTACCTCGATAAACCTGACACCGAACCTGATGAACTTATTGCCCGTATAAAGACCCCTTTTAACGAAGTACCCGATCTTAATTCCAACGCTTTCGTTTATGTCCGCGACTTACCCGATATTAGCCTTTCTCTCTCTCCCGCCTCGGTATCCGAAGACGGTACTACCAATATAGTCTATACCTTCACCCGTACTGGACCTGTCACTGACCCGCTCAAGGTCAATTATACGATCGGCGGCACTGCCACCAAGGGTATAGATTACGCCAATATCGGCACGAGCGTCACCTTCGCTAAAGGTCAATCGACGGCGAAAGTCGTGATAGACCCGACGGCGGATAAAATTGGTGAAGGGAATGAAACCATATCTCTGACTCTGTCCAATTCACCCGACTACAAGATCAAAACCACCTCTCCAGTGACGGGCAAGATTCTCAACGACGATACTTTACCCAACGTCAGTTTGAGCGTCTCCCCTGCCTCCGTCGCCGAAGATGGCGGAACCAATATCGTCTATACCTTCACCCGCGATGGTTTCCTTCCTGAACCCCTAACCGTTAACTATTCCATCCGTGGCACCGCTACCCAGGGCACCGACTATAACAAAATCGGTACTTCCGTCGTCTTCGCTCCCTACTCCACTACGGCGAAATTGCTCGTCAAAACCCTACCCGATAAGGTAGTTGAAGCCGATGAAACCCTCTCTCTTATTCTTTCCGCCTCGCCTAACTACGTTATGAAAACGAAAACTGCCGTTACCGCCACCATCATAGATGGCGACGATGTTCTCTTCGGCACCGCTAATAACAATACGCTCTCTGGAGGTTCGGGTAATGATTCCCTCTATGGATTAGGTGGCAACGACGCTATCAAGGGCGATGGGGGTGCCGATTTATTGATGGGCAATCAGGGGATGGATACCCTCACTGGCAGCGCGGGTGCCGATAGTTTCCTCTTTAATACTCCAGGTGACGGCGTTGACACCATTACCGATTTCAACCTCGTAGAAGATAAAATCCTTCTCCGGGGAACCGAGTTCGGTTTATCTACAGGTGTTTTAGCCTCTTCCGCCTTCACTTCGGGCGCGGGCGTGAAGGTTGCCGGTTCTGCGGCTCAAAGGTTGATTTATAACACCACTAACGGTGCCCTCTATTTCGATGCCGACGGCACGGGCGCTAATAGTAGTCCCTTACAAATTGCTACTTTAAGTAACCGCGTTGCCCTGACGGCCTCTTGTTTCTCGGTTATTTAATCTGAACACGGAGGGGGAATCTATAGGTGTTGGTTATCGGCGGCGATAATAAAAACTCTATCCCTTTCCTCTTCAATATTAGCGAGCTTCAAGCACAATGAAAAAATTAAGGGTGACATTACTGCCACCCTTAAGCCTACTCAAAAAACCGGATTAGTAACGGCTAGCGTTGGGCTTGTGAACGATGAAGCTCATGGTTTGACACTGTTTGATGTTGTCGAAACCGATAACGCGAATGTAAGAATCAGAATATTCGGTTCTGCATTCACGAACTTCTGCTAATACTTCCTGAGCGCTGTTAGCACGGAATAAAGGTAATTTCCAAAGAGTCCAGAGGTGATCGCCAGGGCTGGGTTCTTTTTCAAACTCAACAGCGGGGATGTAACCCTGATCCAACATATATTGAATCTGTTTGGCGATTTGCTGATCGGTTAAAGGGGGCAAATAGGAAAGGGTTTCGTAGCGCTTTTCTTTGGATAAAGTTTTCATGGTTGTCTATATTCCTTATAAGTCGGATAAATCATCAACATCGAGACGGTCAATCGTTTGAGTGAGACGCTCTAAAAGATGCTTACGATGTTCGGTGTTGGTCTTATTAATCCCCGTCTTAACCATTTGGGGGAGAGAATCCAGAACCTGTTCGCCTATATATTCCCGTACCGTCATGATCCTTAAGGCTAATTCCTTATTCTCTGTTATCAAGCCTTCTATATAAGCCTCCCCATCTTGAATCGAGTGGGTAGAAGTATACTGACTCAGCCAGATAGCGAGGGTGGGATTAGTTTCCGATAATTGGTCGAGGATGGTACGAACCGCTTGGTAGGTCAGGTAACTTTGTAAAACCTTAGCCGTATCTTGAGCAATCTTTTGAGGATACATCTTATGCAGTTTTTAGTAATCAGTTATCAGTATTGAAATTCTAGCTAGAGAATTCTGGATGTGTATAATTACCTCCCCTGATAACTGTTTACTATCCCTGACAATAAGACTACAGAGTATCCATCGCCTCGAACTCGAATTTGATTTCTTTCCAGAGTTCGCAAGCGGCAGCTAACTCGGGACTCCAGCGACAAGCTTCGCGGATTACTTCGTTACCTTCACGAGCCAGAGAACGGCCTTCGTTACGAGCTTGGACACAAGCTTCTAAGGCTACGCGGTTTGCAGTAGCACCAGGAGCGTTACCCCAGGGGTGTCCGAGAGTACCACCACCGAACTGTAAGCAGGAGTCGTCACCGAAGATTTCCACCAGCGCGGGCATGTGCCATACGTGGATACCACCGGAAGCTACGGGCATTACACCAGGCATAGAAGCCCAATCTTGGGTGAAGAAAATACCTCTTGCGCGATCTTCTTCTACGTAGTCTTCACGCATTAAGTCAACGAAGCCCATTGTGATACCGCGCTCACCTTCTAATTTACCTACAACGGTTCCAGAGTGAAGGTGATCACCACCAGACATTCTTAAACATTTAGCTAAGACGCGGAAGTGAATACCGTGGTTTTTCTGACGATCGATTACGGCGTGCATCGCACGGTGAATGTGGAGTAGTAAGCCGTTATCACGACAGTATCTAGCTAAGGTGGTGTTAGCGGTGAAACCACCGGTGAGGTAGTCGTGCATGATGATGGGGGTTTTGATTTCTTTGGCGAATTCAGCCCGTTTCATCATTTCTTCTAAGGTGGGGGCGGTTACGTTTAAGTAGTGCCCTTTAACTTCGTTGGTTTCGGCTTGTGCTTTCTCGATCGCTTCTTGTACGAAGAGGAATCTATCTCTCCAGCGCATGAAGGGCTGAGAGTTGATGTTTTCGTCGTCTTTGGTGAAGTCTAAACCACCGCGTAAACATTCGTATACGGCACGACCGTAGTTTTTAGCGGATAAACCTAATTTAGGTTTGATGGTACAGCCGAGTAAAGGACGACCGTATTTGTTTAATTTGTCTCTCTCTACGGTGATACCGTGCGGGGGGCCTTGGAAGGTTTTTAAGTAAGCTACGGGCATCCGTAAGTCTTCTAAACGGAGGGCGCGTAAGGCTTTGAAACCGAACACGTTACCTACAATGGAGGTAAGCATGTTGGTTACGGAGCCTTCCTCGAACAGGTCGAGAGGATAGGCGATGAAGCAGAAATACTGGTTGTCTTCGTTGGGTACGGGTTCGATGTCATAACAACGACCTTTGTAACGATCGAGGTCGGTTAAGTTATCAGTCCATACTGTTGTCCATGTACCGGTAGAAGATTCAGCCGCTACCGCCGCGCCAGCTTCTTCAGGAGGTACTCCGGGCTGGGGTGTAACGCGGAAACACGCTAATACGTCTGTATCTTTGGGTGTGTAGTCAGGTGTGTAATAGGTCAGGCGGTAGTCTTTTACACCCGCTTCAAAACCTTTGCTCTTGGCTTGTACCATTGGGTTAGTCCTCCATAAACTGCTTGTTTATTTCTCGCCTCTACGGAAGCTGAGAAAATTTTTGTAAGTTAACTTACCTAGATTTTCAGTGTTTGCTGAACCTCAAGGGTTAATTTCTTTATTTGTTTTATCGATTTAACATCGTAACATTAATTGTAGATTATTCTGACAATTTTTTTATCTCTATGTCAAGAGTTTTTATTGAGATTTTTTCTGACTGTCATCACTTTATTTAATCTAACAAAATTTTAAACGCCCAAAGCACAGACAAAGTTTTAAAACTATTGCTGTGTCTATATTTGAGCAGATATTTTTTATTAGCAGTTTTAGCGATTTTGAGCAAAAGAATCATACACTTAATCCTAAAATAGGCTAAGCATTATTTATAGCTATCTCAACAAAATCCTAAAAAATTAAAATCGAATCAAACTTAAAATCCTCATTTCTGATTGGGGTTAGAGCCGTTCAAGTTCTGTCTATTTGGAAATAAAGTCAGCAATAACTGATTGATGTAGGTCTGTCCCACCACCACAGTATCGGCGGGCGTTACCTTGTGATTCTCGTTTGCAGACGGTTCTTTTTCCTTTTTCGGTGGTTCTACTTCCTGAGATAGATTTTCAGGAGCAGGGGGTTGAGGTGGCTCCTCAGTTACGATCGGCTCCGACTCGGGCTGAAGATGCTCCTCCTCTTCTGGTTTCGTCTCCTTTGAGGGAGAGTTATCACCGATCAATGACCCGGGCGGAATTGCCGTTCCTGGTTCGATCGAAGCGTTAAAAATCGTCGTCGTGGAACCGATACAGGCTTGCTCACCGATTTCACCGTGACCGATCATCAACACTCCCGCGCCCAAAATCGCCCCCGAACCTACCGAAATAGATCCTTGATAGGCATTTAAAATCACTCCCATGCCCACACAAGCCCCTGCCCCAATCACGATCCGGCTATCGCCGGCGGCCTGTAAGATCGCACCTGGCGCTATAACCGCGCTCTCGTGGATACTCACATCGCCACTGACGTAGATTTCTGTAGTACTAATCGTGTTAACAGGCGGTAAAGGCATAAACTTAGAAGGTAAAAGGAACAGAACCTTTTACCTTATCCCTTCCTTTAAGGGCGTTGAATGATAGTTTCTAGAACTCGACGTTTAGCGTTACGATCGATCCCAATAAGGCGCACATATTCCCCCGCGTGGTCAGCGATACAGGCTTCTAAAGCTGCGATCACTTCCGATTCGCGGTTACTATCCACTACTGGACAGCTCTGCCAGGAACCGGTTTTGAACCGGCGCTTGTCGGCGTGTTCCATGCCCACTTTATGACCTTGAGCCAGTAAGGAGCGCACTTGAGCGATCGCTTCACTAGTTAAGGTACTGGTTAGGGTAGCCGTACCACCACCACTGGAGTAGCTTTTAGAACTAGAAGGGGCGGAAGCATAACTAGCAGGAGCCGAAGCAGCCTTAGCAGATGCTTGAACGGGCTGACTATCGGGGCGTTGAATGATGGCTTCTAAAACCCGGCGTTTGGCAGCGGAATCGATGCCTAACAGACGAACGTACTCACCTTGATGCTCCAGTAAACAAGCTTCTAAAGCAGCGATAACTTCCGACTCACGATTACTCTCGATCGGGGCGCAGCTCTGCCAGGAACCGGTTCTGAATCGGCGCTTATCTGCGTGTTCCGTTCCGATCTTATATCCTTGAGATAGGAGCGAGCGTATTTGACCGATTACTTCAGCACCTAAAGAGCCGATGTAACTAGCTGCGGATGAGACTTTAGCGGCGGCGGGTTTAGCGCCGTTACCGTTGACGGACGTAGAAGCCTCACCAGGGCGGTGAATAATTACTTCGGAAACACGTTTTTTAGCGTGGGAGTCGATACCGATGAGACGGATATATTCATCGGCGTATTCGGATAAAACCGATTGTACTTCTCTCAAGATAGCGGTTTCGTTGTGACCGTCGCTGATGGGGGCAGTCTGCCAGGAACTGGTTTTGAATCTCCGCTTATCGGCGTGTTCGATGCCGATTCTGTAACCCTGACCTAATAAAGAGCGGACTTGAGCGGTAATATCGTTACCTACGTGACCGTTACCGTTACTTTCGTAGGTACTACGGGTAGAGTGAACCGATGTACTGGTTCGGCTCGGTTCTCCGGGCAAATCATCGGGACGTTGGACGATCATTTCTAGAACTCGGCGTTTAGCTGCACCATCGACACCGATGAGGCGCACGTAGTCGCCCTGTAGTTCTTGCAGGTTGCGCTCTAATTGGGCCACGATATGGTCTTCGCGGTTGCCTTCGATGAATCCGGCGCTGAGCCAGGAACTGGTTTTGAATCTGCGTTTATCGGCGTGTTCTAATCCGATCTTGTAGCCTTGGGTAAGGAGAGAACGCACTTGCGCTCGAATGTTTGTATTTAAACTCATAGTTGTGTCTGAATTACTATAGAGATTCTCATTTATAGGGGTTTGCTGTTCTGTCTGGATGCGGGCCCCCTTTTTATTCGCCCTTTTGGGAGAACTTTCCGCAATCGCTACTCCGATCTGGGAGACGTGACGGGCGAAGGCTTGATCGATCTCCGTTACGTCCGGTAATCGATCGGCCTGTTGTTGACTGGTAATCACCGAGCCGGAGGGTACATATTTCCCGGGTGCTATCTCCACATCTTGGACGAGGGCGTGCATCATGACGATACTGCCTTTGCCGACGCGAGCGTTGAACAGGGTGGAGCGAAAGCCGATAAAACAACTATCACCCACGTATACTGGCCCGTGAATCAGAGCCATGTGGGTGATACAAGTATCTTTGCCAATCCATACCGAATAGTCTTTGCCATCATCGCCGACGACTCGCCCGGTTTGCAAACCGTGAATCACCACTCCGTCTTGAAGGTGAGTACCCTCACCTATATAGAAGGGACTGCCTTCATCGGCTCGGATCGATGTTCCTGGCGCTATTACAACCCCTGGCCCGACTCGCACATCTCCAATCAAACTAGAAAACGAATGTACGTTAGCACTCTCGTCAATTTGCGGATCTGCTAGAGTCTTCGATCCTCCTTTTGAGTCAGTCGTCTTTACTCGGACGACCATAAATTTAGTCCTCCTAAATTGTTTATCTTGAATACGGGCTAGATGCTTCGACCCCTCACATCTAATTTTTATTGCCCTCTATCTTGGTTTTTTTTGCTATATAGCAATTGATTTTCTACCGTGATAGTATCGATGATCCCTACTACCATTGCATCTAAAGGGCGATTGTTATAACCATCCTCGATCCGGGCCGCTCCACCTCTCGACACCAGCACCCATTCATCTATACCTGCTCCCACTATGTCCCCAGCTACTTCGTATTTGGGTATTAGTTGACCTTCGGCATCGATATACTGTAGCAGCAGGAATTTTACGCCCGTCATGCTACGAGCTTTATAGGTGCTGACCACTGTGCCGCGAACTTTGGCAATTTGCATAGAGAGCGAACTTATATTCTTCTGAGCGGTTGAGGATTTACACTTTCACGGAATTGCTCTACTGCTTCTGTGTATCGAATCGGTAAAACATATTCGAGGTTTTCGTGGGGACGGGCGATAATATGGTGAGATAAGATTTCACCGCCGTTGACTCTCTTGGCGTTTTGAATTCCCGCACCCACCGAGGCCTGTACTTCCGAAACATCCCCTCTCACGATGACGGTGACGCGACCACTACCGATTTTTTCGTACCCTACTAGGGTGACTCGGGCGGCTTTTACCATCGCGTCAGCAGCTTCGACTACTGCGGGAAATCCTAACGTTTCCACCATCCCTACTGCAATTGACATGATTTTATTCTCCTAAGGCTTGACGATTTCTCGTTTTTTCTTTTTAATAGGTTCTAAACTGTTCTACTTCTTCGGTGTAGCGAATAGGTAGGACGTACTCCAGGTTCTCATGGGGACGCGCGATAATATGGGTAGAAAGCACCTGACCACCGTTAACTCGGTTGGCGGCTTCTATACCAGCACTAACTGAAGCTTGTACTTCAGATACATCTCCTCTCACGATTACGGTGACACGACCACTGCCGATCTTTTCGTAGCCTACTAAGGTAACACGAGCTGCTTTTACCATCGCGTCAGCAGCTTCGACTACTGCTGGAAATCCTAAAGTTTCGATCATTCCTACTGCAATTGGCATTGTTTTCTCCTTCTTCGCTATGAGCGCCAAATTTACTGATTTATATTTGAGTTGGTATTTTGACTCGGTTCTTTCCCTGCAACTTCTCTAATGGAGCGATCGCTTATCGGGCTTGAGCATTAAACCATAACGCATTGTATCCTGATAGAGACGTTTTTCATCCACTTTATTTGTTTGGTGAAGCATGGGTGATTTTTTGGACGAGAGTGGCAAACTTATCAACCTAAAAAAAGCATAAAGAACCTTGGTACCTTTGACAATATAAACATTGATGATGATTTTTAATGAAACAGTTAAGTAAAAGTAATACATTAACCTTTCTTAACGTTCATTTTTCCTTCTTAGCACCCTTGCTCTGTTCTATAATCTTTTCATACTATTGGTTAAAATCAATATCTCTTCTCGAAGATTTCTGCTGTCAGGCCTATAAGAACTAAAAACTTGACAGAACATCATAAATGTGTATAACAAGCTCTAGTTAAATCAACGCCATCAATGAGAGAATTTTTATTACAAACGAGTTGGTTCATTCCTTTCTACGGTTTGATCGGTTCGGTTCTGACTCTGCCCTGGTCTCTGGGGATTATCTGCCGAACCGGGCCTCGCCCGGCAGCCTATGTAAATTTATTAATGACGGTTATCGGATTGGTACACGGCTCCTATGCTCTGAGTACCATCTGGCAGAGAGAAAGTCAGCGATTGGTTTGGCATTGGCTGAGTGTGGCGGATTTGAATTTATCGCTGTCGATCGAATTATCCCCCATCAGTCTCGGAGCTTTAGAAGTAATCGCTATCATCAGTCTCCTGGCCCAAATCTACGCCCTGGGCTATATGGAAAAAGATTGGTCAATGGCCCGTTTCTACGGCTTAATGGGTTTCTTTGAAGCTGCTTTAAGTGGTATCGCTCTTAGCGATTCCCTCCTATTGAGCTACGCCCTCTTAGAAATGCTCACCCTCTCGACCTATCTGCTTGTCGGTTTCTGGTACGCTCAACCCCTGGTAGTCACCGCCGCCCGAGACGCATTTTTAACGAAAAGAGTCGGGGACATAATCTTATTGATGGGGTTAGTCGCTCTCTCCAGTTACGGAGCCGGGCTGACTTTCACCCAGATAGAAAATTGGGCCGAAACTTCCCCCATTGGCACCTTCACCGCTACTCTCATCGGTTTATCCCTCATAGCCGGGCCTACGGGTAAGTGCGCCCAATTCCCCCTCAATCTCTGGTTAGATGAGGCGATGGAAGGGCCGAACCCGGCGGGCATCATGCGAAATTCGATCGTTGTTTCGGCTGGTGCCTACGTTTTAATCCAACTGCAACCGGTTTTAAGTCTCTCTCCCATCGCCTCGGATGTGTTGATAGTGCTAGGCTCCCTCACGGCTATCGGTGCCTCTCTTATTGCCCTGGCGCAAATAGACATCAAGCGGGCTCTGTGTCACTCCACGAGCGTATATTTGGGCTTGGTATTCGTCGCGGTGGGGTTGGGACATATAGATATAGCTTTACTTTTGCTATTCTCTCACGCGATCGCCAAAGCTCTCCTCTTCATGAGCGCCGGTTCGATCATTCTCACCACCAGCAACCAGAATATCACCGAGATGGGGGGTATCTGGTCGAGAATGCCCGCTACCACTACGGCTTTCTTCGTGGGTGCGACGGGTATGACGGGTTTATTACCGATGGCGATGTTCTGGACTTTACAGCGATGGTTTAACGGTACCTGGGGCCTGCATTGGTGGTTGATAGCTTTATTATGTTTCGTCAACGCTTTGAGCGTCTTAAATCTAACCCGCGTCTTTCGTTTAGTTTTCCTCGGTAAGCCGCAAAGTAAAACCCGACGCACCCCGGAAGTAACTTGGCCTATGGCTTTTCCTATGGTATGCCTGATAATTATCAATCTTCTCGCCCCCCTTATTCCCATCCGTTGGAGTTTCTGGTTATCAGCCACCAATCCCCTCCAGGTTAGGGATACTTTTCTTAATTATCCCTTCCTGTTAATTATGGCGGCCGGTTTATTGGGTTATTTCCTAGGTTTAAGGTTGGAATTACGGCGGGCTTGGGCTAGACCGACTCAGCTATCTCTACGCTTCTTTCAAGATTTATTTGCCTACGATCTTTATCTAGATAAGATTTATCAATTTACGGTGGTTTGGGCGGTGGCGACTTTATCTAAGATTACTTCCTGGCTCGATCGTTATGTGGTCGATGGTGTTGTTAACCTAGTCAGTCTTTTCGCTATCTTCACTGGCAATAGTCTTAAGTACAATACCACCGGTCAATCGCAGTTTTATGTTCTTACTATTCTAGTGGGAGTATGTGTATTAATCTGGACTGTGTTTAACGGTCAATGGTCTTTAGTTACTAATTATTGGTCTTCTCTATTAAATTAATGATGTTAAGTGTTTTTATCTGGCTTCCTTTTTGCGCTGCTATCCTCTGCGCTTTTCTACCCTTATCTGGTAAGCCGACTAAGTGGTTGGCTTTTTCTACTTCTTTACTTATAGTGCTGGCTAATATAGTCTTAGCTTTTAAATTCGACCCTGCTAATCCGGCGATGCAATTTCGTGAGAATATACCCTGGATTAGTTGGTTAGGGTTGAACTATAGTTTAGGTTTGGATGGCTTATCTTTTCCCTTGCTCTGCGTTAGTAGTCTCTTGACGGTTATTGCTATATATTCCACTACCAAAGAAATCCCCCGCCATAATTTTTATTACTCGTTAATCCTTTTATTAAACGGTGCGGTAGCAGGGGCTTTTTTAAGTCAGGATTTATTACTATTTTTTCTGTTTTACGAGTTAGAAATTGTGCCCCTATATTTTCTGATCGCTATTTGGGGCGGAGAGAGAAGGGGCTACGCTGGCATGAAGTTTCTACTCTATACCGCTATCTCTGGGTTTTTAGTTTTGATTTCTTTTCTGGGGGTAGTTTGGTTAACTGGCTCTCATAGTTTCGCTTACGAGCCTCTGCGGAGTCATAATTTACCGGTAGATACCCAATTATTATTACTAGCACCTCTACTGATCGGCCTGGCAATCAAAATTCCAATCTTTCCCTTTCATACTTGGCTACCAGATGCCCACGTAGAAGCCTCTACACCGGTTTCTATTCTCCTTGCGGGAGTGTTATTAAAATTAGGCACCTATGGATTATTGAGGTTCGGGGTGGGTTTATTTTTAGAGGGTTGGTCGGTTCTAGCACCTTGGATGGCTACATTGGCTGCGGTAAGCGCCTTGTATGGAGCTTCCTGCGCCATCGCTCAGAAGGATATGAAAAAGGTGGTAGCATATTCCTCGATCGCTCACATGGCTTATATACTTTTAGCCGCCGCCGCTACAACCAGATTAAGCATCACCGCCTCTATTTTACAGATGGTGAGTCACGGCTTGATCTCGGCTTTACTGTTTCTTTTAGTGGGGGTTGTTTATAAGAAAACCGGCAGTAGAGATGTGGACTTCTTACGGGGTTTACTGAATCCGGAGAGGGGTTTACCGATTACGGGTACTTTGATGATTTTAGCCGCGATGGCTAGTGCCGGTATTCCGGGAATGGTGGGTTTTATCTCTGAGTTTTTAGTGTTCAGGGGTAGTTTTCCCATCTTTCCGATGCAGACTTTGCTGTGTTTAATAGGTAGCGGTTTGACTGCGGTTTATTTCCTGTTGATGATTAATAAGGTTTTCTTCGGGCGTTTGACTCCGGAGTTGGCGCGTATTCCTCGCAGTACCTGGACTGAGCGTTATCCAGCTTTCGTGTTAGCTATATTGATCATCGTTCTGGGTTTACAGCCGGGTTGGATGGTGAGGTGGAGTGAGCCACAGGCTGCGGTTTTATTGACCGGTAATAACGATGTCTCGATGAATATGGTTGAAGGAATCGATTAGCATTTTTTGAACCACAGAGGCACAGATGTCACGGAAACAATAGAGGAACGCGGAAGCCCCCATCTTTTCATCTTTTAAGTGGG
>CAZUVR010000026.1:0-56122 GCA_964623815.1 uncultured bacterium
AGAGAGGGTTTACCGATGATGCTATACATACTTCATTATTAATTGCTATTATCTTATCAATACAAGTTCTAACTCTCCTTTGATACAAAAAGTAATAGTCGAGCTACGAACTTTTTAAAAGTATAGAGATTATAATAATATTGTTGAGATTTTTTCCTCTAATCTTTTTATTGATTTTGATTTAAAGTTTATGGTTTTCAAAATGCGATCGTATTCGTCTTGTAGGTCAGAAATTTTTTCGATGGTTTGCAAGTAACTGGCCTGGAGGAGGGATAATTCATCGAGTGTGCGATCGTAGCGAGCTTCTAGGGCCTTTATCTCATCTATGGTAGTTTGAAGATTCTGCGGGCTGGCTTGCATAACTTTTAAGCTTTCAGTTATCGCTTATTTTTTTGGCTAGTGCGATCATATATTTATTAAAACAATTTAACAATCCATAAATCTCATATAAGTTAAGATAAAACCTCATATAAATCTCATGAGTATTTATGCTTAAAAGAAATCGTTAATTCTCGGCTTAAGGGTGGGAGGCGACAAGATACCTATAAAATAAAGATTGCCAGCCCGGGACAATAAGGAAGCAAAACAATGGCTTTAATTATCAGTACCGTGAACATGAAAGGGGGGGTGGGTAAAACTACCCTGACAGTCAATTTAGCAACTTGTTTGGCTAAATATCACGGAAAACAGGTACTAGTATTAGACTTAGACGCTCAAATCAGCGCCACTTTAAGCTTGATGTCTCCTCATGAGTTTGCTAAAATCCGTCGTACTAAAAGAACCATCAGTTATTTACTAGAATCCATCATCAGGCCCAACTCCTATCAAAAACTCAACATCTATGACATCATATGCACCTCCGTCTGTGACATCGAAGGCTTAGACTTACTACCAGGGGATATAGAACTATATGACGAGTACGTAGTTTCGGAGATGCTGCACAAACAATCTCTACTAGAAGATAATAGGGGTTTTGAAGAGGTTTGGAACAATCTAGAGAGAGTTTTGATGCAGAAAATCATCGAACCGGTGATGGAAGATTATGATTACATCATTATGGATTGCGCCCCCGGCTATAATCTTCTGACGCGAAGCGGTATAGCTGCTTCGCATTACTATCTGATTCCCGCCCGCCCCGAACCTTTATCGGTGGTGGGAATGCAATTATTAGAGAGAAAGATAGCGAAACTCAAAACCAGTCACCAAAACTCACAACCCATCAATCCGCGCCTGTTGGGTATAGTATTCGTTCTCTCCGCTGGCGGTTTGATGAGCCGGTATTATAATCAAGTGATGAGAAGGGTGAATCAAGATTTTCAACCTCATCAATTATTTATCAATTCGATTCCGATGGATGTGAATGTGGCTAAAGCTGTAGATATGTTTACACCTGTAGTTTCTTCGATGCCCACTTCTAACGGATCTAAAGCCTTTATTAGTCTTACAGAAGAGTTTTTAATCAAAACCAGAGCGAGTTAATTATGGTGATTGAATGGCTAAAGTTTAAAGTTAAACCCGAATCGCGGGAACAATTTATTAAAAAAGACGCGGAAATATGGACGGCGTTTCTCACTCAAAGAGATGGCCATTTAGGTAAAGAAGTTTGGATAAGCCCCGAAAAAGATGATGAGGTGATAGCTATCAGCAGATGGCAAACTCTTGAACAATGGAAATCAATTCCTGAAAATCTTCTTCAAGAAACCGAGGAGAAATTCTCTCAAGCTATGGGGAAAGATTCTTATCAATTGATAGAGGAGGGCCAGTATCAAATCAGGAAATTCATCGATAACTCGAAAACTTAATCGATACCTTTAATCCCTAGCACCTGAGTATAAGCGCCCCTGGCTTGGGTAACTCCTATGGTTTGTTGAGAAGCCTCGATCATCGGGCGGCGTAAACTAACAACGATAAACTGAGCTTGTCGCGCCTGTTGTTTGATCATTCTTGATAGTTTTTCCACATTGGCACCGTCTAGAAACATATCGACTTCATCGAAAGCGTAGAAGGGAGAAGGGCGGTAACGCTGTAGGGAAAAGATGAAGCTTAAGGCGGTTAAGGATTTTTCTCCCCCTGACATGGAGCTTAATCTTTGTACTGGCTTGCCTTTAGGGTGCGCTACCAGGTTCAATCCCCCCTCAAGAGGATTATCGCCATTATCTAATTGTAAATAGCCATCCCCATCGGAGAGCGCGGCGAAAATTCCTTGAAAGTTTTCATCAACCGCGTCGAATGCTTCTCTAAAAGCCCGCAGTCTTAAAGTAGTAAAGTTTTCAACCCTCAAGAGAATTTCTGTTCTCTCAGCTTCTAATGTTTCTAATTTTTTCAGCAGTTCGTCTAATCTTTGTTTATTGGTTTCGTATTCTTCTAAAGCCAACATATTGACAGGCTCTAAACTATCGAGCTTTTTTTGTAGCTGTTTTATTTCTGCCTGTAGTTTTTCTAA
The DNA here is from genome assembly GCA_964623815.1 of uncultured bacterium. GTDB lineage: Bacteria > Cyanobacteriota > Cyanobacteriia > Cyanobacteriales > Microcystaceae > Chroococcopsis. The sequence goes on from CAZUVR010000026.1 coordinate 2,444, forward strand.
CTCGATTTCGGGCATATCTTCCGTCTCATTAATTTCTTCCTCTTGTGATTTTATCTGCATTTCTAGTTGAGCTAGGGATTGTTCTTGTTCAGCGATCGTATTTTCTATTTTCTCTTTCTCCCATAGTTTTTGTTGCCGTTGATTTTGCTTATTTCTTAAACCCTGTTCCTCTTCATCTCTCTGCTTTTTAGTCTCACCTAACTTTTGATTTAACTCTTGCAAAGCTCTTTCTAATTCTTCTATCTTATTATTAACTTTTTCTATATCCTTATCTATGTTATTGATCTCTTTCTGATTATTAAGTAAATTTTGCTGATAATTATAAATACTATCGTCTGAGAGTTGAATCTTTTCTTGTAATCGGATGTCTTGAGTTTCTTGGTCTTTAATCGCCTCTTTAGTTTGACGCAGTGAATTTTCTTGCGTTTGTAGATAAATTTCTTGACTTCTCAATAATGTTTGTAGCTCTTGCCAGTGACTATGGGTTTGACTAGCTTCTAATCGGTTTAACTTTTCCCCTAGTATCTCCAATCTTTCTTGTAGTTGAGGTATTTCTAGCGAGAGGATTTGTAAACGACTAGTCGCTATTTCTAAAGCCTGTTGCTGACTCTTAACCTGCTGCCGTAAATCTGCTCTCTCCTGTTGTAATTTCTCTAACTCCCTTTGTAATTGCTCCGACTTCAATTGATACTCACGATAACTCTGGCGTGTTTGAATCAATTCTTGAGTTAACTCGGCGATGAGTCTTTCGTATTGATGTATTTGTTGCTCGTTGCGGTTTAATACTCCTTCGATTTCCGCGAGCCTTTCCCTGATAACTTCCGCTTCTCGTGATTCCTTAACGCTAGTTTTACCGAAGTGGAAACTATTACGGCTATTAATACTTCCCCCCGTCATCGCTCCCGTCGCTTCCAATAATTCCCCATCGAGGGTAACGATGCGATAATCTCCTAAATAGCGTCGCGCCTCTTCTAGAGAGGCAAACACTACCGTAGAGCCGAATACGTAGGCGAAGATAGATTGATAGCGTGGATGATATTGAACTAGATTCAAAGCTAAATCTATATAGCCCTTGGCGTATTTCAAAGGAGAAACATCCTGTAAACGCGGGGCGCGAATTTTACTCAGGGGTAAAAAAGTCGCCCGCCCAGCCCGTTTCTGTTTAAGGAGGGCTATCCCGGCGGAGGCTACCGCGTCATCTTCGACGACGATATTACCCAAACGCGCCCCGGCGGCGATTTCTAAAGCTAGTTGAAATCTCTCCTCCACCTCTCCCAATCGAGCTACCATGCCACACACCCCAGGTAAATCCGATTGCAGTATCAATCCGGCTGCCCCAGTGCCCTGAGCTTCCTGGGCGGCTTGTTTGGCGGCTTCTAGTTTATCTAATTCTCTTTGCTTATCCCTTTGTTCTTTTAAGAGTCTCTTTTGTGTATCCTGAGCTATAACCCGATTTTGTTCGTACAGAGCTAACTGTTGCGCCAGTTGTTGAATTACCGGCTGGGTGTTTTCAATTTGTTGAGTCAGTTGGTAGTTGATGGTATCTTTGTTGAGTATATCGGTTTCGATCGCCTCGAGTCTCTGATTCTGCTCGGCGATACTTATCTCCAATCTTTCGTATCTTTCCCCTAACTGCGCTCTCTCGCTCAAATAGGGATTGAGTCGATTTTGTAAGTCGTTAATCTCTCTGGTTAAATTAGTTTGTTCCTCTATCTGTGCCGAAGAAGCATCGGCAATAGTATTCGCTTCCTGCCGCGTCGCTTCTAAAATCGAGCGAGCTTTTTGATACTCTTGTTCTATCCCAGGTAATTGCTCTTCGGTTAAATATTTAAGTCGCTCACTTATAGCCGCTAGGGCTTGACGGCTGTAATCTATCTCTTGTTCCAACCCTAGAATACTATTTTGGTATGTTTGATTCCTAGAGATAATCTCTTTCCGTCTCTGTTCCAACTGTTGCCGCTTACTTTTTTGTGTCGCCGCCTCCGAAGACAAGGATAAATGCTCATCTTCCCCGAGAGCTTTCACCCGTTGATTGAGGGATAAAACCTCTTGCTCGCCTGTTTTAATATCTTCGCTAATTTTTTCCAGCTCACTCTCTATCAATCTCTTTTGATTCTGCCCCGCCGTGATGGCGCTGCGGAGATTTTCCGCCTGTTGATTGAGACTGCGCCAGCCGATAACTATCTCCCATCTTTGTTTTTGAGTCAGGGTAGCTTTGAGCTTTTGGTATTTCTCGGCTTTAACCCTATCTACCGCTAATCGCTCTAAATTTTTTTGCAATTCTTGAGTGATAATCTGACACTTTTCTTCCCTCTCCCTTACCGAATTGAGAGTTTCTTTCGCCTTCTCTATCTTCCTGTCAAATTCGGCCACCCCGGCTAATTCATCGATTATCTGCCGCCGCTCTTTCGGATTCATAGTGATAATTCGCGTCACATCCCCCTGTAACACCACGTTATAACCTTCGGGATAAATTCGCAGCCGATTTAATTCCTCGTGTAGTTGAGTGACGGTGCAGGCTTCATTATTGATAAAATAACTCGATGTATAATTACCCCCCTTCGACACCTTTAACTTTCTCGTCACCACCCAATCTGTAAACGAGGATATTTCCGGTAAATCCGATATATCAAAAGTTACCGATACGGAAGCCTCTGCTACCTGCCGGGTTTGGTTGTGCGTCGTATTAACTAAATCGGGCAATCTGTCGGCCCGCATTCCCTTGGACGAGGCTAAGCCGAGACAGAATAGGAGAGCATCCAGTATATTAGATTTTCCCGAACCGTTGGGCCCCGAAACAACAGTGAAACCCGGTAATAATGGAATTGCTGTGGTTCCCCCAAATGACTTGAAATTGGTTAATTCTACCCGCTTAATATAAACCATGAATTAGTATGATTCGGTCATTTGTATTAGTTTACAACACTTTAAATACATCGACTAAATTTTAACTATTATCGGGTGAGGGTTTTTACCTCAACTCCCGATTCCCGACTCCCGACTCCCGCCCTAACACCATCGTTGGTTTTCCATCTTGAAATAGTAATAGTTCTCCAGGTTGCATCGCTGTCCAAATCTCATTATCGGTTAGAGGAGTAGTAGCTATAATAGCTACTCTATCGGTAGATTTTGTTAGGGCTTGAAAATCCACTTTCACATCTTCATCGATTAACTGGGCTATCCCAAAGGGAGCCTGCCGCACCAGATAATGTAATTTCGTCGAACAATGGGCGAAAAATAATTCACCGTTGGAAATTAAATAGTTAAAAACTCCATAGGCGGATATTTCTTCAGTAATCGTTTTTAAAATTTGCAATAGTATGTTTAAATCTGGTTCCCGATGCAGGTATTTTTCACGGAATCTATTTAATATCAAACAAAAAGCTTTTTCTGAATCGGTGTTGCCCACTGGTTGATAGAAAGAATAATCTTGAGGCGCGAAGTTTTCCAGATTCCCATTATGGGCAAATACCCAATATTTTCCCCAAATTTCCCGCCGGAAGGGATGACAATTCTCCAGGGTAATCGCCCCCTGGGTGGCTTTGCGAATGTGGGCGATGACATGGGTGGATTTAATTGGATAATTCTTAACCAATTCCGCTATCGGTGAATGAATCGAAGGTTTCACATCTAAAAATAAACGGCACCCTAAACCCTCGAAGAATGCTATGCCCCAACCGTCTTGATGCTCATCCGTCTTTCCACCCCGGGCGCAGAAACCTTCAAAGGAGAAACATATATCTGTAGGTACATTACAATTCATTCCCAGAAGTTCACACATATCTTTTCAACCAAACGATAAATAGGGTACCAGGGTAATCACTTTCTTTAATTTTAGGATTAGGGCTGATTATGTCTATATTGCCTCCCATCTGTTTGATCAATCCCAGGGCGATAGATAAGCCCAATCCCGTGCCCGGTATATTTCCTTCGGCCTGTCTACCCCGATAGTGACGCTCGAATAAATGCTCTCTATCCTCTTTCGGTATACCATAGCCACTATCCCCTATCTCTATGCCTATCTCTTTGTCTCTTATCAGGGTTATGATTTTTATCTGTCCTCCGGCGGGCGTATATTTGATAGCGTTATCGATAAGATTACTTAAAACTTCTCTGAGGGCTTTTTTATTTCCTACTACTCTCGGCAAGTTTTCTGTTATCTCGCTCCTTAAATCTAACTCTTTCTCCTCCGCTACCGCCGTTTCCGATAGTAATAGCGGCTCCACTACTTCGTATATATTAATCGCTTCTATCTCTATCTCCGCACCCGGTAATAATAAACCCTTCGCCCCAGGGCTGCTCTTGATTACCCGTGTCTCTTCTAATTCTTCTATGTCCGTCTCGAACTCTAACATTAAGTCTTCTAAGCGATCGCTCTCTCTTAAGATTCCTTTAACCGCTCTATATTCGTTACTCTCCCGAATTAAGCCTTTCATTAACAATTTAGCGAAAGTTTTCAGCGCGGTTAGGGGGTTTTTTAGCTGGTGGAGAAAATTATCAATTTTTTCATGCTCTTGAGATAATTGGCGGGCGTACCATTGTTGTCTCTGCTCTAATATCCCGGCTATAGCTATCGTTCGCGCTATTTTTTTGAGCTGTCTCATTTCTTTATTCTGCCACGGCTTTTTCTTCCTCCCCGTGATTAATAATCCCAGCATCTGCCCTTCGTGTATCAGGGGCAGGATCAAACGGTTATCCTCATCATCTTCGTTCCAGGCGATTCTCGCCCCCCTCGTGCTAGAAATCACGTTTCCTGCTGGCGGTAAGAATTTTTCCTCTCCGGCGGAATTTAGAGCCCCACTACTGTTAGGATATATCACTACGGGAATTAGTCGGGAGTGATGGGTTAAATATATCCCGCTCCAGTCCGCTTCTAACTCCTCCGTTAGTATCGCTACTTGTGTCTGACACAAAACGGTAAATTCTGCACTGCTTGAATATAACTCAGACTCCGACTCAGACATTTATTTCACCGCTCGTAAAAGATTGTTAAGAAAAGTTAAAATTTGTATCGAGATCTCGATCGTCACCAAAGTTACACTTTGTTTCAAGTATGCTAAAGGTAGGACTTAAAGCAATTTTAGTCCAAAAAAGTCATAGATCAGGATAGTTGATTTTCTTAACGAAACGAGATATAATCACTACGGCTTTTGTAACTATTATTACAGCGATTAGCCATAATAGGAGGTAAAAGGGTTGGCCAGAAAACGGAAACGCAAGAGTCGCCGCCGTCAGGAAGGACGTAAAATACTAGAACTGATTCCACAGTACAGTATTGAGAGCGGCGAAGATAAGCCCGTAACTGCTGCACGTAAGTATATACAAGCTTTAGGTATTAGTCCGCCAGCATTGTTAGTTGTCAAACGTAACGAGCATACTACTGACAGATACTTCTGGGCAGAAAAGGGGTTATTCGGAGCGCAATATGTGGAGGAAAATCATTTCCTATTCCCGAGTTTGCGCGACTTACAACCTCAACCAGTTAAGGCACCCGTAGCATCTGCGAGTAACCGCTAAGGTTTGTAATCATATCATAAAACAAAAGCTTATGTCCGAAACGATCGGTACATAGGTTTTTTTTATGAAAAATTCAAGTAAATATCAGGTAAAGTTAGAAGATGGGTAAAATAGAAAAAATTTTTAACCTGAGTTTGGGAATTGAGAATCAGGAATCGGGAGTTCGGGGTTTTTAATCCTGATTCCCTGCCTCCTAACCCCCCTTGAAAAAGATTCTTTAACCAGGAGAGATATTAATTAACTTCTAATCCCCAATTCCGAACTCCCAACCCCCAAAAAGGCAAGTTTATAACAAAAGTTAATAAAACTTAGTTAAGTCATGTAACTTTTGATTAATAGTCGGTTACGGCCAGCTCAGAGCTTGATATAGTGAAACCTAGCCGAGAAAAAGGCTTTCTAGATTCCTTTCATCTTCTTAATCGTCATCAAAGAGAAAAATCTATAATAATATGGTCAGTACGGTCAACAAACCAGAATTTGAAGAAATCCGCCCCGGGGTAAAAGCGCCCGCGAAAGAAACAATATTAACTCCTCGCTTCTACACCACCGACTTCGAGGAGATGGCGAAGATGGATATTTCTCCGAATGAGGATGAATTGAAAGCCATTCTAGAGGAGTTTCGCACCGACTACAACCGTCATCACTTCGTCAGAAACGAGTTATTCGATCGCTCTTGGGATAATCTAGACGAAGAAACCCGCCGTTTATTCGTAGAATTCCTAGAAAGATCCTGCACTGCCGAATTCTCAGGCTTTTTACTATATAAAGAATTGGGACGGCACTTAAAAGATAAAAACCCCGTCTTAGCCGAGTGCTTTAATCTGATGTCCCGTGACGAGGCACGTCACGCCGGTTTCTTGAATAAAGCCCTATCGGATTTTAACTTAACCCTGGACTTAGGTTTCTTAACCAAGAGTAGAAGTTACACCTTCTTCAAACCCAAGTTTATCTTCTACGCCACCTATCTCTCGGAGAAAATCGGTTACTGGCGTTACATAACTATCTATCGCCACTTAGAGAAGAATCCCCAAGATTGTATCTATCCGATTTTCAAATTCTTTGAAAACTGGTGTCAGGATGAAAACCGTCACGGTGATTTCTTCGATGCCATAATGAGAGCGCAACCAAACACCCTCAACGATTGGCGGGCGCGTCTATGGTGCCGTTTCTTCCTTTTGTCGGTATTCGCCACCATGTATCTCAATGATACTCAAAGATCCGGTTTTTATAAATCGATCGGTCTCGATGCCCGCGAGTACGATAAAGAAGTTATCGAAAAAACCAATGACACCGCAGGGCGAGTATTCCCCGTAATACTCGATGTAAAAAATCCTGAGTTTTATAATCGTTTAGAAACTTGTGTCAAGAATAACGAAGGTTTGCGGGCTGTCGATAATACTAACGCGCCGGCACCTTTAAAATTCTTGCAAAAATTACCGAAATATCTATCTAACGGTTGGCAGTTTATCAAGCTGTATTTAATGAAACCGATTCGGGTTGATCATTTAGCTGGTACGGTTCGTTAATAAATTTTTTTGAGACATGGTGTAAAGGGTAGGTAATCTCTACCCTTTTTTGCTCGAGACATCACTGTTGTAAAACATTATTATTAGGTTATGTATTAACTTTCCGCCTATGCCCAGTTGCCCCCGTTGCCATCAAGCCATCGATTCTACAGCCCTTCGCTGTCCCCACTGTTACAACGAGTTAAAAGCTTTCGGCCATCCAGGGATTACCCTACATCAAGCGCCTAAAGGCAGTTATCTCTGTCGTACCTGCCTCTACGATAGAGATGATACCTGTACCTATCCTCAACGCCCCTACGCCAATAGCTGTACCCTCTATCAAAATTTCAACAAGGAGATAGAAATAATCCCCGCAATACCCCTGACGAAAAAGATAGAAAATTGGTGCCGACGCAATCAAGCTATATTATTAGTTCTCGCACTGATAATAGTTAGTATGATTATCGCCCTGTAGACTTACTCAGCAATTTTTTTACTTAAGATTGTTTCTTTATAAATATCTAAATCGAACCAGAAAGTAGTACCGATACCCACTTCGCTGATTAAATGCACTTTACTATAGTGTTTTTCGATAATATTACGGACGATCGATAAACCCAAACCCGTACCTTCTAGAGTATGGACTCGATTTTCTACCCGGAAGAAGCGCTCGAATATTAACTCTTGATCTTCCGTATCTATGCCGATACCAGTGTCAGAAATTTCTATTCTAATTTTATTTTTTTCACCTTCTAAACAGGGAACTTTATAGGAATGAATTATTACTTTTCCGCCACTGGGGGTAAATTTTAAAGCATTGCCCACTAGATTAGTTAAAACTTGTAATAATAAATCATAATGACCTAAAACAGCGGGTAAGTTTTCTTCTATATTCGAGCATAATTCTAATCCTTTATCTCTAGCGTTAAGTTGATAAGTTCTTAAAGTCTGCTCAATTAGTTGCCCCATATCCACCGCATCTAGATGATAAATGCGGGAAGATTCTAAACGTGACAAATCTAAGACATCGTTGACTAATCTAGTTAAACGATCGGTTTCGTGATTGGCAGTTTCTAAAAATTCCCTTCTTTCAGTCTCAGTTAAGTCTTCGCCGAATTCGGTTAGGGTTTCGATAAAAGATTTAATATTAAATAGAGGCGTTCTCAATTCGTGAGACACATTACTGATAAATTGGCTTTTAGCTTCATTTAATTCGGTCTCGCGGGTTATATCTTGAACTGTCATCCCGATCGCGCGAACATTCTCCCGATATTGATCGAATACTTGAGTGAGAAGAATCCTTAAAGTGCGGTGAGAGGGTTGCTTTAAAGTCACTCTAAACTCTGTGGGAGAGGGAATTATTTCTTCATCGATTTGATTAGTTTCCGACTCTAAGGATTCCCCGGCAGCGATTTGATAAAGAGGTTTAGTTAACTTACTGGTTAATTCAGAGGGGAACAAATGTAAGACATTCTGCCCCATAATATCTATATCATCCCAGTTGAATAGCCTTCGAGCCGCTGGATTGATCAATAATAATTGAAACTGGGTATCGAGAAGGATGGCACCATCGGCGATAGTGGACATCAGGGTATCGAGTTTAGCTTTCTCCGCCGTTAATTCTTCAATATTTTGTTCTTCGTATCTCTCTAGCTTCTCCGCCATTTCATTGAAGCTGACGATTAACTCTCCTAACTCGCCGCCGAGGGGTAAATCTATTCTCTGTTGGAAGTTGCCCTTAGAGATATTTTTCACCCCTGTAGATAACTCCTTAATAGGCTTGGTGATGGTGAGAGCGTTAAAGACGGCACCGAGGATAACCATCGCCCAAATCGAGACGAAGACGGCTATGGTGACATCACGGGTGAGATTAGACGATGCTACCACGATCGCATTAGGATTGATACCGATAGCCAACACCCCTAAATACTTCCCCTCGTGATTGAGAGGCACGAAGACATCGGTTATCTCGCCGTCGGGGGTTTGATGCTGTCTCACCATCGGTACATCGGCGTTTTGGGCGTAATTTTCCGGCAGTTGTATAGTACGCTCTATGGTGAGAGAGTTTTTCACCTCCGCTTCCGAATAGGGAATACCGAAGAAGATTTTTCCCTCTTCGTTGGCGTAAATTAAATAGCGCACCGAAGAAGTACTACCATAGAAACGGCTGGAAAAACGGGCCACTTCCGTGAGATTATTCTCCGCCAGAAGGGGGGTAACGTTAGTGGCTAATAATAACCCTAAATCCCGCCCGAACCGAGTATCATTGAGACGTGCATCCTGTTGGATGGTATTTACCGCCCAGAAAGTTAAGCCGCTCATCAGTAAGGATACGGCTAAGGTAGCGGCAGCCATTAACTTAGTCTGGAGGGTAAATTCAGACCACCAACGAGCTATAATTTCTCGGATGGTTGTTAGGAAAGTCAACACGGTTATTATTAGACTGTAATATATGCAGTTTAAAGCAAGTCTATCTTAACCCGGATCAGGTTGAGACAGGATAGAGAAGGTTTTGTGTCAAAAATTCCCTTTCTTAAATTCTACGTTCTGATTCGATGACCTATATCCCGACGGTAATAAATGCCGGGAAAATTGATTCTTTTCAAAGCCGAGTATACTTGTTCGATCGCAGATGCAAAATCATGCGCCACAGCAGTAACACCCAATACCCTACCACCATCGGTGAGCAATTGCCCGCTTTTTTTCAGGGTTCCAGCCTGAAAAACTGTAACTCCCATCTCTTGAGCGGCTTCTATGCCGGTAATGGGTTTACCTTTCTCATAAGCGTCGGGGTAGCCCCCAGAAGAAGCCACGACGCAAACGGAGGCAGAGGGTTTAATCTCTAGAGGGGGTAACTCACGTAATCTCTGCTCGCTACAGGCTAATAGTAAATCATGGAAGGGGGAATCTATTAGGGGTAAGATAGCTTGAGTTTCAGGATCGCCGAAACGACAATTAAACTCTAACACTTTCGGCTCTAGGGTGGGCGTAATCATCAACCCAGCATATAAAACTCCCCGATAATCGATGTTACGCTGCCGCAATAGATTCAGCACCGGGTTGATAACTTTTTCTTCTACTCGTTGCACAATGGCGGCGGTGGCAATCGGAGCGGGAGCGTAAGCCCCCATACCGCCGGTGTTTTTTCCCGTATCTCCCTCGCCGATACGTTTATGGTCTTGCGCCGGGGGTAAAATACGAAAACCGATACCGTCAGTCACCGCGAGTAAAGATACTTCTTCGCCTTCGAGAAATTCCTCTACTACTATCTTGGTGAAACCTTCATCGAATAAATCATCTACCGCCCGCATAGCAGATTCTAAGGTTTGGGCAACCACGACACCCTTACCAGCCGCCAAACCATCAGCTTTGACGACAATCGGCGCTCCCTGCCCGCTAATATATTCTTTAGCAGGCTCTCTATCGGTAAATGCTTCTGATTTGGCGGTGGGCACTCCTGCGGCTACCATTAATTCTTTCGCCCAAGATTTACTCGCTTCTATCTGCGCCCCTTCTTTACCCGGGCCGAATACTTTTAGCCCTTCTTTTCTTAAATAATCGGCGATACCGAGAGATAGGGGTAATTCCGGCCCTACCACCACCAAGCCCACCCGGTTATCTCTGGCAAAATTACTAATTCCTAAAAAATCATCCATAGCCAGGGGGATATTCTCACATCTATCCAGGCTCGCCGTGCCGCCGTTACCCGGAAGGCAGTAAACATTATTGACTTCGCTCGATTGTAATAATTTCCAAGCCAGGGCGTGTTCTCTGCCTCCGTTGCCGATTACAATTATGTTCACGATCGTATCTATAGATTATTCAGCTTTATAATTATCTCAGTTAAAGTTGAAGTTTCAGGTTAAAAAATTCGATAGAATACGGGCGGTGCTTTTCCCCGTCTTCTCCCAACTGAATTGACTCGCTCTCTCCAAACTTAAATAACGTAGAGACTCTCTTAAAGAGGGATTATTTATTATCTCTGCCATCGCTGTTGTAATTTCTTCTTCCCTATAGGGATTGATTAAAATCGCCGCATCTGCGGTAACTTCCGGTAAAGAAGAGAGATTAGAGGTTATAACTGGGGTGCCGCATCCCATCGCTTCCAATACTGGTAAGCCGAAGCCTTCCCACAGACTAGGAAAGACTAAAGCCAGGGATTGATTGAGTAAACGGGGCAATTCGTCATAAGCGATATAATCGATGAATCTGACATGATTCTCCAATTCTTGTTCTTTAACCTGTCGCTGTAGCCCGGGTGTGTAACGACGATCAAAACTACCCCCTAATATTAACTCATACTCTCGATAATCCTTTAATTTTTTAAAGGCGTTTATGAGCCGGCTAATATTTTTATAGGGGTTAAAACGCCCTAGATAAAGAAAGTAAGGTTTAACGGGTAAATCTAAAGGATAGAAGTGAGATGAATCGTAGGCTAAAGGGATGGGATAAATCTTTTCCCCCTCGATATGAAAGTAATTGATAATGTCTTCGGCAGTGGCTTGAGAATTACAGATAATCGCCTGTGATTGTTCTAAGACTCGCGGCACGTAATGACGGAAGTAATAGGTAAGGGGGGAGGTTAAACTCGGGAATCTTAAGGGGATCAAATCATGTACCATGACCACATAGTTACAATTACTATTTAAGGGTGCTTCCGGTACGGGAGAGAATAACAAATCGGCTTTTAATCCTCGAAAAATTTGATTGAGTGTGAACTGTGTCCAAAATAGTCTTTTAGCATGACCTTTTATTCCTTGAAAAGGTGTTAGGTCATCGGGAATTTCATAACAGGTAAAGTCGTTAAATTTTTGAGCGGTTAAGAGCGTGGGATGGAGGCGTTGCAGGTGGGGAATAACGTTAAGTATATAGGTGCTGATGCCAGTGGGTTTAGAAAAAAGTACTGCCAGATTAATCAGTAAAGAAGGATTATGACTCATTATTATATTTGTCTAAGATGTCTTTGATAGATTCAAACCTTTTCTTTCCCAAGACTTCGATTAGGGGGCCTTTCTCTTTTTCTAAATTCTTATGGAATTCTTCCTGGTTTTTGCCCTGCATGATCGTTATTAAACCAGCGGCCTGTCGCCATTCACTCGCACCTATATCATACAGCCAGGACATCCCTATACATCCTGTGTAGAGACATTGACCGATCGCATCGGTTTGATAATAAGCCTCGGCTAAGTATACTAGTATTATCCCCTGTATGTAAACATCCCCGTATTCTCTTCCGGACTTCAAACCTTTGGCGAAAGTTTCGATCGCTTCTTGGGGACGTTGTAAGATAACTTGAGCGATGCCCAAACTACTATAGATGAATGATTGACTCTGCCCGTCGTTCAATCTTTCCGATAACTTTAAGCCTTGGTTGAGATAGCTGATGAAGCGCTCATAATTATCCTCATCCATCTGCTCTAATTGATGAGCATTTAATACTTCGCTATAGCCTAAATTAGCAAGAGCGTTAGCCTGCCCTAATAAATCCCCTTGCTGACGACTCAATATTAAAGCGCGTTGACTTAAGTTAATCGCTTCTTCCCAGTTTTTCTGTAGGGCATAAATCCGACTTAAGTGATTGAGGTTGGCTATCTCGCAGGCAAAATCACCAGTTTTTCTGGCTAGTTCTAGCGCTCTTTCATGGCAAGAAATCGCCGTCGCGTAGTCATTACGAATACGACTGGAATAACCCAGTAAAGTTAAAATCCTTCCTTGTTCGGTTTCTCCTTCTAAGCGTTGTAAGGGGAAGTTTAATAGATTCATGGTTCTGAGAAAATGCCCGCCAGAAAAAGCGATAAAAATACCGCCGTATAAGGGAAAGTAATCGCGTCCAGTGAAATCTTTCAGTATTTGTAACGTTACTTCAAAACAGCCTTTCGTGTATATAGACAATCTTTCTATACTGTCGTAGCTAATCGTTAATAATATCCAGATTATGGAGAAAGTTATAAAAGTAGAAATCGATAACTTAGCGCTAAATTTTTCTATATAAATACGTCTATCGAAAAATTCGATCGATCCCTTTTGAATATAAGTCAGAACTAGGGTGATTTCCACCCAGTCGGTGAGGGTAAATTCCTCGATAACAGGCTCTAAAGGTTTTTGCTCGCCGATGGCCTGTAATAGCCTCCTTAAACCCGACTCATGTAATTGTTTCGCCCAAAAAATCCAGGGATTAGCGGTATCGTTATCGTTGCCGAAGCCGATAGTTTGTTTTTTCTCCAGCCAGCCTAATAAATCCGTTGATAACACCTGCCAAGTTTTTAAACCTTGATTAATACCGGTAGCGAGTTGAAATAAATCCGGCTCTCCTCGTAGTTGTGCCACCTGTTGTAAACTAGTAGCTAATACCGTCAGCTCATCCGGTGTTAACGCTCTGGAATTATTACAATCTACCAGACGAGAAATAGTTAAAATTCTTTCTTCGCGCCCCGCATTTATTAGGCTATCGAGTACCGTATTTTTACGGAGATTCTGCTGATTGGCTTTCTCCCAATTTTCCCACTCAGATTTAACCGTTTCCAGAGCTTTAAGAATGCGAGTGGCTTTGATTTTGGTAGGAATTTGTGCTTCTGTTTCCTGGAGCCTCTCCGTTAGACACTGCTCGAATATTTCGCCCGTACCGGGGGTGATACCTTCTACTAAAAATTTATAAACTTGGGATTTGGAGCGAATTTTTCCCTCTAAAGTAATGGCGATAATGCGATCGAGCAATGCGAAATAACTACTCCGATAGCTATTGTTATCATCTCCCATAGATTCTCCCCCTCTGTTCATTATAATTTTTATCAACTAGGATGAAAATAAACATGAAAGAATACTCTTCCTCGCTCATGGCTAGAATGGCTGACACATCCTTGAGAAACCCTGAAAAAGAGCCTTGGTTAGCGGTTAACCTGTCGATGTTCTTTCCCGGAATCGGGCAGATATACGCGGGCCATTTAATCAAGGGTATAGTCTGGATGATTATACAACTGGGTCTTCTTATTGTAACGGTTTGGTCGATTTTTAGCCCCGAAGGTCAAACTTCCTGGGGTTTAGGGGGGATGTTAGCTCTATTATTAACCTACGCTATCAATATTTTCGATGCTCACCGAACTGTTTATAAAATAAGGGGTGATAAAAGTCTAGAAAGAATTCCACGCAAGGTGAAAAATCCCTGGTTCGCTATCTCTGTATCCCGCATATTACCAGGATTGGGGCAGTTATATAATAGTCAGGTATTTTTAGGAATATTTTTCTTGACGTTTTTTTTGATATGTGTAAGATTGGTGGATTTTTTCCCCCGTTTATTGATTATTCCCCCACTGATCACAGCTATAGCTACATATCACGTCTATCATCGATTTCCTAATTTATCCTCTATTTATCGTCGTTTTTACCGATCTTTAGTAGCATTAATCATCGGTTTAGTATTCATTTCCGCAATCATATCTAATAATTTTCCTAAATGGTTAAACACTCAAGTTGCCATGTTCGGTATTCCTAGTAAATCGATGGTGCCAACTCTACAAATCGGGGATCAAGTATTGGTCAGATTATCAGAAAAATACTCGCCCGCAACTGGGGATATTATAGTTTTTAATACGCCGGAAAAAGTACGAGAATTTGATGCAGATGTGGGGCAGTATTTTATTAAAAGGATTATCGGTAAACCAGGAGATAAAATAGAAATCGAGGCAGGTCAAATCTATCTCAACGGCTTCCCCTTACCAGAATCATACATAGCCGAACCTTCCGACTATAGTATTAAACCTTTCACCGTACCAGAAAAACAATATTTCGTTTTAGGCGATAATCGTAATAACAGTTTAGACTCTCACACCTGGGGGTTTTTAGACGAATCCGCGATCGTTGGTCGAGCTTATAAGGTGGTGTGGCCGCTCGATCGTGTTAAATCCCTATTATTACAATAAAGTATGACGCAACCGGAAGAGTTGAAGAATCTGTTAGAAGCGGTGGCGAGGGGAGATATTGATCCATCGATCGCCCTGGAAAAGCTAAAATATATTTCTTACGAACCGATTCAAGATTTCGCCAAGATAGACCATCACCGTCAGTTACGTACCGGCTTCCCGGAAGTGGTTTGGGGCCCGGGGAAAACGGCGGAGCAAATCGTGCATATTATGGAGGCGCTGAGGCGCAAAAATTCCGTCGTCATGGCCACCAGAATCGAGCCTGAGATAGCGATACAATTACAGGAACATTTGCCGGGAGTAATATATTACCCCGTCGCTAAAATTTGCGCTTTACACTCCCCGGAAATAGCCGTTATCCATAAGGGGATGATTTCTATCCTCACCGCCGGCACTGCCGATATTCCGGTGGCGGAAGAGGCGGCTATCACAGGGCAACTGTGCGGCTTCGGCGTTAAGCGTCTTTGGGATGTGGGGGTGGCTGGTATTCATCGGCTTTTGAGTCATCAAAATATAGTCAGAGAGGCGGATGTGTTGATTGTGGTGGCAGGTATGGAGGGCGCGTTACCGAGTGTAGTGGCGGGGATGGCCGATTGTCCGGTGATTGCGGTGCCGACGAGTGTCGGTTACGGGGCTAATTTTGCGGGAGTCGCTCCCCTCTTGACAATGCTCAACTCTTGTGCAACGGGTATCGGGGTCGTTAATATAGATAATGGTTTCGGTGCGGCGATTCTGGCGGGGCAAATCTTGCGGGTTGCTGAAAAGTTAAATCCTTAAGGGGGCAGGAAAATGTACGCGTTAGTGTCTTTAGAAAAGGTTCGTTTACCGGCGGGGGCGGTGGTAAGGTTGCCCGCGACTTGGGGAGATTATGAAAGTTTATGCGAGGGGCGGGGTGATGGCTCAATTCCTCGAATTAAATATCGTCCTGGTGAGGTTTTATTGATGTCTCCTTTAGCTGGACATGGAAAAGATGCTAGTTTAATCGCTGATATTATTAAAGTCTTTCTCGATAAAGCAGGGTATGAATATGATTCTTACACTCCCGTAACACTGAAACTACCCTCTGAAAGCGGTATTGAGCCAGACTATATGTTTTATATCGACAATTGGCGGGCAGTGGTGGGTAAAAAGAGAATCGATTGGCGTAATGATCCACCGCCTGATTTAGTTTTAGAAATAGATGTTACTAGCTATTCCGATGTTAATGATTATCTCCCATTTAAGGTGCCCGAGGTGTGGCTATGGCGCAAAAATCGCCTATGGATTTATGTTTTAGAAGGGGAAGAATATATCGAGAAAGATAGTAGTAAATATTTTCCCGATATGGACTTAAAGGGGATTACCGATCGTTGTGTAGCTTTGGCATATGAGCAAAATACGAGCGTGGCTATCCGGGATTTAAGAGGGCGGTTGTGAAATGGTGGATATTAGAATAGTCAATGCTATGCAAGCAACGCCCGCCAGGGAATTAATTCCCTGGCTATTAGACTAGTAGTTATACCAAATCCTGTTTTCAAAGACCATTTATAGAGAGAGTGGTTAATAGCGAGGGAGCAACTACTAGCTTTTTTCTCTAACTTTCTTCCTCATCAATAATCCGATCGCGATCGAGCAACAATAAATTCCGCAATTGATTAGTATCTAATTCTGTTAACCAATTTTCTCCCGCGTCTACGGTTTGCTCCGCTAATTGCTTCTTACTTTCGATAATGTCATTAATTTTCTCTTCTAACGTGCCAGTAGAAATAAACTTATGTACCTGTACGTTTTGCTTTTGTCCAATACGAAAAGCCCTATCGGTAGCCTGATTTTCCACTGCGGGATTCCACCATCTATCTACATGAAACACGTGATTCGCCCGCGTTAAATTCAAGCCAGTTCCCCCCGCTTTCAGAGATAAAATAAAGATGGGTGGACCGTTAGGATCGCTCTGAAATCTATCTACCATTTTGACCCTTTCTTTTTGAGGAGTTGAACCATATAGAAAAATTACTTCTCGATTTAACTGCTTCGCTAGATAGGGTTGTAACAACTTACCCCACTCGGAAAATTGAGTGAAGATTAAAGCTCGATCGCCTTCCTCGATCAATTCTGCTAACATTTCCTCTAAACGTAATAACTTACCCGATCGAGCGGCTGACTTTATTTCCTTCTCCTTCAAAAAATGTGCTGGATGATTACACACCTGTTTCAACTTCATCAACAGAGTTAAAATCAATCCCCGTCTCTGTATTCCCTCGCTTGATTCAATTTCTGCTAAAGATTCTTCTACTAACTTTTGATAGATTTGCGCCTGCTCTGATGACAAACCGCAGAACACATTCATCTCCTGCTTATCCGGTAAATCCTGAATGATAGTTTTATCGGTTTTTAAACGTCGTAGAATAAACGGGCGCACCAAGGAGCGTAAACTATTCAAAGACTCTCTATCACCGTACTTCTCAATAGGAATAGCAAACCTGCGCTGAAAGAAAGTCGCCGTACCTAAAAACCCGGGATTTAGAAAATCTAAAATAGACCACAACTCCGATAATCTATTCTCTACCGGTGTACCCGTGAGAGCGATTCTAAAACCAGCTTTCAACTTCCGCACTGCTTGAGATTGTTTTGCGGCAGAATTCTTGATATTTTGTGCTTCATCTAATACCACTCCCTGCCAGTTAACTCCTTCTAAAGTGCTAGCGTCTCTGAATACCAGAGGATAACTAGTTATCACCAAATCGGTTTTTTCTACAGCCTTACTAAACACTTTTCCTTTATTCCTCTTATCCCCGTGATGAACTATTAAAGAGATACTTGGAGCAAATTTTTTCACTTCTCTTTCCCAGTTATTAACCACCGAAGTCGGGCAAACTACTAACACGGGATCGGCTAACATCTCTTGCTCTTTTAAATACAAAAGCAGAGCGATTAACTGAAGAGTTTTACCTAAGCCCATATCATCAGCTAAGCAGGCCCCCAAACCCCATTTTTCTAAGAAGGTCAACCAACTTGCACCCTTGATTTGATAAGGACGTAATTCGCCTTTGAATCCTTGAGGTTGCTTAATTAATTGAATTGCTTCGTTATTATTGATAGCGTTGATCAATTCTGCTAAAGCTCCCGAAGTTTCAAACTTAACCACTGGTAGCTTAGCTATCACCGTATTCTCTTCACTGCTAAGGCGTAAAGCATCTTCTACAGAAAGATTTAAAGGATCTATTTTATTACTTAATATAGCCTGTGCAGATTTTACATCAGTGGGCTGTAACATCATCCACTGCCCGTTAACTTCTACGATCGGCGACCTTTGGGAGAGTAAATCATTTAACTTCTCTTCGGAAATTATCTGCTGACCGACTACTAATTTTAAATTGTAATTAATGAGAGTTTTCAGATTGAGACGTTCACCTTTTTTCGGCTTAACTTCCGCTTCAATTTTTATTCCTAATCTATGTTCATTGGCTCCCGCTGCTAAACCTTGAGGAAGATTAATTCCTAAACCTTGGTCTTCAAATTGCCAAGCTATCGCTCTAATAAATTCATACACTTGTATGGGATCTAAATGACAACCCATAGGCTGACTTTCTTCTAAACTAGCTTTGACTGGCTGATAAATTTTTGCCGCCAATCCCAAACCTTTCAGCAATATTTCTTGAGGATTATTGATTACCCTATTCCTATAAATAAATTCTTCATCTGCAATAAGCCAGATTAAAGAAGAATCGACGATAAATTCTAAATCATCTAAAGCCTGTAAGCCATAACCCAATCTCCAATTATCGCCCTGCTTATCCTCCGGTGGTTGTAGGGTAAAACAAACTCGGTATTTTTGACCGAAATTCTCCGTGTCGGCTGTAACTAAATTTTCCCCTATGGGTAATGTCCAATTGTAAAAGGCATTGCGGTAGCGTTGTAACTGCTTGGCATCTAATTCAAACCAGGGGTTAGATTGAATCAGGGATTTCAGCCAGGCGAGGACGAAGAGATTTTTCGAGAAAGAAGCGTTACCATCATTGAGATTACGAATTTGTATATCGATCGCGTGACGTAAAAAATCTAAAATCAATCTTTCTGGTTTTATATCTCCGTAAGCCAAGCAAGCTGGGGGAATGCTCCTGCTGAAGGTGGCGAAACGGGACTGATCGATCGTACTGTCTAATAAAGGATACCAGCAACTTCTCGCCTCTGGTTCGGTTATGATTCCAGGAAGGAATTTCCCCCGCGCCAATAAATCCAAGCTCCAACGATAACAATGTAACCAGAAGCGTAAATCAGCCCCGATGTTAGATTCTCCGCTGGATAAACTAGATAGGGGTAATCCAGCTAGAAACTCTACCCACTCCCACCCCTGCAGCTTCAGCCCGGAGACTTGCCAGCGATCAAGCGTGAGCGATTTCTTCTTAATCGACTCATCGAGAGATTGATTAGATAACAACGGTAAGGAGTATTTTTTTCGCGGTAGACGATAGCTCGGTAATGTTACTACTTCGGTAGCTTTCTCATACTTATCGATGTTAACCAAAAATTTGCTCAGCTCGTTTACGGGCAAAGAGAAGGGATGTAAAGGCACGGCTGACAAATCTTCCCGATTTTCTTCTTCTCCTAGAGATTGCCACGCTTCGGCCCAAATGAATAAATAGCTATCTAGGGGTTGAAAAATCCAGCTACCGTGCAATATAGACATTTTAAATATAATTCTGAAAAGTTTTGTGTAAGAAGTTGATTGAACCGTTATATTTTCTGTATTTTAAACTACAGCTACCTGTTTGAATTTTTATCCTAGATATAAACGCTTCGACTGAGCTATCTTGGTATCAACTTTAATCTTAAATCCTATGAAACATTTTTTAACAGTTTTGCTCGTCGGTTTGCCCCTTTATTTCCTCGCCCCCGCCCGTGCCGAAGATTTGGAAGATTTACGGACACTGTTAAGTACCCGTCGCTGCCCTCAATGCGATTTATCTAACGCGGGTTTAGTTCAGGCTAATTTAGCGGGCGCTCAACTCCAGGGAGCCAACTTGACTAGTGCTAACCTGAGTCGGGCTAATTTAACTGGTGCTAACCTCGCAGGTGCTAACCTTGCCGGTGCTTCCTTACACGGTGCTAATCTTCAATCGGCCAATCTAACTGGCGCTAATTTAACCGGAGTGGATTTAAGGGGTGCCTATCTCAATGGCGCGGTTATGGCGGGCGCTAGTTTAGATAACGCCTATGTACAGGGGGCCGTGGGAATTCCCAACTCGGCCGCCTCCTATGAGCGCTTTTATAGCTGGGGGATTACGGAAGCACAACAGGGAAATTATCGCATGGCGATCGAGCATTTCAATCAGTCTCTCGCCATCAACTCTTCCTACGCTCCCGCTTACCTCGCTCGGGCAATTGCCAATTACCGTCTCGGTAAGGATCAGCTAGCGGATGAGGACGCTAAAATGGCGGCTAACCTCTTCCAACAGCAACAGGATCAATCTGGTTATCAAGCCGCAGAACAGTTTATCAAGGGTATGGAAATCGCTAGTCAACCCCGAGATAATAACTCCGGCGGCGGCCAATTCGATAAGATTATCCAGACGGTAGGCTCCCTACTCTTACAGTTCCTCGTTCCCTTCTTCTAAATCGTCTTTGTGAAAATATTTCTCAAGCAATGTTAAGAAATATAAATAACGCTAAGATAAGTTTATATAAGATTAGCGATTTTAAGACGATGTCCAACTCCCAACCCACAGACCAAGAACTGCTGAAAAGTGTACTGGCCCCCCTATTTGAAGATTTTCAGTATTGGTTCTCCCGTTCTGAAGTATTATTAAATTCTGAGAGACTGTCTTTTCTCTTGCCCGAGGAACAAAGCGATTTACTCGATCGGGTCAGGCAGGCTCAAAAGGAAGTGTCCGCCGCCCGGCTATTATTTAAACTGACCGGGGAAAAGGTAGGTATTGAAGCGAAAACTTTAGTACCCTGGCATAAGCTAGTAGCGGAATGTTGGCAGGTATCAATGAAATGGCGCTCTTGGCAAAGGCAGCAAGATGAAACTAACTCACAAGAAAATAAGGATTAAAAACCCTTTACGGGCAAGGGATCAAACTCTGTTTTTAAAGCCATAATTTAATATATCACCATAACTTAACCATCTAGGAGGCACGATTGATGTTACATTTACTCTATATTTTGGCATTCACCGTGATTGCCTTTTTAACTATCAGTAATTTAATTCGCAGTCTTTTGACCGTAAGCATGGATTCGGGCCGTGGTTATTCTGCCTCCAGAAAACCAGACAATAATTTTTATAAATCCAATCCTGTGCCCCATCCAGAATTACTCGATGATTCGGGCAATCCTATCAATGAGCCTTTATTGGTAATCCGTTCCGTTACCGTAGAAGATGCCCGTCAGCAACTAGACGCTATTTATAACGCTTCTCCTAACCATTATAAAGATAATGATGAAGAGTAACTGTGTCATTAATCTCGCGTCAATATATCTATCTACACGGCTTCGCTTCCTCTCCAACTTCCACAAAAGCTCGTTTTTTTCAAACCCGTTTCGCTAGGCGGGGCTTGAGTTTACAAATTCCTGACCTTAATGGGGGGAATTTTTCGGGACTAACCCTGAGCCGTCAGATAGAACAAGTGGGGCGGGAGTTTTTAAGTAGCCCTACGCCCACCACCATTATCGGCTCAAGCCTGGGGGGATTAACGGCGGCTTGGTTGGCGGAAAAATATAAGCAAGTAGAAAAGTTGATCCTGTTGGCTCCCGCTTTCGGATTCTTGCCTCTCTGGTTATCCTATCTGGGAGAAACAACAGTGAATAATTGGCGAGAGTCGGGCTTCATTTCGGTTTATCACTACGGGGAAGCTCGGGCGCTCCCTCTAAAATACGATTTCGTCACCGATCTAAACAACTATCCAGAAGACAATTTAAAGAGAGAAGTCCCCACTATCATCCTGCACGGCAAGCGAGATGATGTCATCCCCCTACGGCATAGCATCGATTACGGCGGGCGACGTTCTTGGGTAAAATTATATAAACTCGATAGCGACCATCATCTTACGGACGTGATGGAAACAATCTGGGAAATTGTTGCTCCCGATATGTAAAACATCCCCTTTACCGAAGTGGGAAGGGGATGGATGAAAAATCAAGAATTTTATTTAGCTTTCCGGCTTGATTTTCAGGCGGCTGATCCAGGTGGGATGAGCTGGGCCGTAATAAACTAATTGATCGTCAATTACCTGAAACAGCACATCATCGCCGGCAGCCGCGCCTCCGGAGACGTTAACGCGACTAACTTCTCTATTGCCTACGGTTACGGGTTCGTAAAAGCTAACAGACATGATGCCCCCTGTTACACCTCTAACTCTACCTACAACAAAGTCACTCATGTTGAGCTGGGGTTCTTTAGCGTAAGTGTCATGACCGCGTAGTTGAGAGATCAAAACTTCGGCTCGGGCGGGAAGGGCCGCGCTGAGGGCGACGGCACCGCATAAGGCTAAGGAAGAAATTATTTTAAACACAGCATCCTCACTTCTCAATAAGCAAATTTTTACTTAACGATGAAATTATAGTTTAATCGTCCTAAAAAAACACCGATCGATAGTATTGTTTTATGATCGTCGATGTTTTCGGGAGCGGGAGCGTCGAGAGTCTAGCTTTTAAAAAGCGATCGTAATCTATCGATTAAGCTCGGCTCTGGTTGTTTTTGAGGGGAAGTTATTTCCGGTTTTTCCGGCGGGCTGATTTTCTCGATAATCGTTTCTGGCTCCGGAGAAACAGTTTCCCCCTCTTGAGGCAGTATCAAATCGGGAATTGGCTCCAAGGAGGGTATATTCTTGGCTTCGATGTCTTCCGGTACAACTAAATCGGGTATTTCTTCGAGGATAATAGGTTCTGCCTTCTTAACTTCCAGTTCGGGATCGATTGGCGGTGTTTCTATTTCCGTGGTTGTCGCGGGGGGATTTGAAGTTTCTCGCGCTTCCTCTGGAAGGGGTAAGGGGGTTTCTGTCACCACATTATCGGTTGATTCCTTGATTTCGGGCTGAGTAAGGGTTTCCGTCGCTTCCTGCTCAGGAGTGATTTCAACAGAGGTGGGGGTTTCTTCTGTCTCAGGGGGGGTGATAATTTCCCTTTCTTCCGGCTCTGTGGTGTTGGCTGGTTCTGCAGTTACCGCGGGGGTAATTTCTGGTGATGTGGCGTTTCTAGCGTTGGTATCTACCAGAGGAAGGGCAGCACTGGCGGTTAATTCACCTTTGGTGAGTCGGCTCAGAGTATCTTGATATTCGGGATCGTATTCGATTACCCGGATAGTGGTATTAAAAACGTTATCGAGCTTTTCACCTTTATCGTCGATGAATTCTAACTGTACCCAGTTGGCTCCGGTGGTAAATCCTTTTAGATAAACAGGTTGCCAGCTATCGAGCAGGAAACTCTCACCATTGACAGTAACTTTTACCCTCCAGTCGGCGAGGCGATCGTTTTCCGAAGCCTTGGCTACGACATGGAGGGGGGCATTGGTGAGGTAGAAGTCTAACAGTATGGGTTCCGCCCCGTATTTGCCTTGAGGTTGATTGTATGTCAATAGGGGTAAGGATGGGTCGGGTGTATTGGCACCGGTTTTGCCGATGACATGAAAGGTTCTTTGAGCGTAGGCACCGTCATTTTTATAACTTTCCTTCCAGGGCTTGACTGCGAATACTCTGATGGTATGAGTTCCTGGGGAGAGATTATCGAGGACGATCGCTTCCTCCGTGTCGTATACCGAGCGAAAGAATTCGTTATCGACGAATAATTCTAGATGGGGGCCGAGGTTTAATTCTTCATCTTTAAATATGGGTAGGTTCTGTACCTTTAATTTCACATCTATCGGGGTTCGGGAATAAACGCGATCGTTTTCTGGGGAGACAATGGTTACTTCGGGGGCGTATTGATCTGAGGTTTGGCTTAATTGTTGGATAACGGGCGGCGGTGCCACCTCTCGCAGTTTTTCCCCCTTCAGGTTCTCTCTGATGGTGGTGGATACTTTTTCCGTGAGCGACGAGGAGGAATCACCCGGTATGGCGCTACAGGCCGTGGCTAGGGTTAAAAGTATTACTAATATTAAATAGATTAATCTTCTCGATTGCGATTGCTGTATCGGATATGACACCTTCATTCTTTCTGCCCGTTACGATTGAATACTCATGATTGATTTTTTTGATGGTTGGCGATTTTTTCGCTCGAAACCCCACAATCTTGCTTTAATTCTACCCGTTCCGTAAATTAATTTTTCTTAGTCAATCTATTGAATATTATCCATGAACGCCGCCGTTATGGAACGGCTCCGGGGTAAAAAATAGGTTAAATTTTGCCTCTGTGTGAACTTTTATGACAAAATCTTGTGCTTTATGAAGTTTTAATCTGCAAGCTAAAGCATAAAAGCCCTATAAACTCAAGTATTAAGGTAATTTTAATTATTGTTAAGCATAGCAAACAGAAAAGAGTACGAAGATTTATCATCAACTATTGATGCTCAACAGTCCTGGAATGTAACAGTAACAGGAAAAAAAAGCTAAATTAAATAGAAGGCAGCTAGCTCTATGCTGTTTTCGACCCAATAAAAAATCTATCCTCAAAAAAGCTAAGTCCATTGTCTCGCGAGGCGAATCTCCATGACAATCAGTCCTCCCTCTAAAGAGGCGAAAGTTAAAGTAAGCGTAGATAAAGATCCGGTACCTACATCGTTCGAGAAGTGGGGACAGCCCGGACACTTTGATCGCACTTTAGCCAAAGGTCCAAAAACCACCACCTGGATTTGGAACCTGCACGCCAACGCTCACGATTTCGATAGCCAAACCAGTGACCTAGAAGATATTTCCCGGAAAATCTTCAGCGCTCACTTCGGACACCTAGCGGTAGTCTTCGTTTGGTTGAGTGGAATGTACTTCCACGGCGCTAAATTCTCTAACTATGAAGCCTGGTTAATCGATCCCACCCACATCAAGCCGAGCGCTCAAGTGGTATGGCCGATTGTCGGTCAGGGCATTCTCAACGCCGATGTAGGCGGTGGCTTCAGCGGGATTCAGATCACATCTGGACTCTTCTACCTCTGGCGCGCCTCCGGCTTCACCAACACCTATCAGTTATACTGCACCGCCATTGGTGGTCTAGTAATGGCTGGCTTGATGTTGTTCGCGGGTTGGTTCCACTACCACAAACGGGCACCGAAATTAGAATGGTTCCAAAACGTAGAATCGATGATGAACCACCACCTGGCAGGATTACTGGGCTTAGGCTCTTTAGGCTGGGCGGGACATCAGATCCACGTTTCCTTACCAATCAATAAGTTGCTCGATGCGGGTGTGGCCCCTCAGGACATCCCCTTGCCTCACGAGTTCATCCTCGATCCGACCAAGATGGCGGAACTGTATCCCAGCTTTGCCCAAGGAATTTTACCCTTCTTCACATTGAACTGGGGAGTTTACTCTGACTTCCTCACCTTCAAAGGCGGTTTAAATCCTGTAACGGGTGGTTTATGGTTGTCGGATAGCGCGCACCATCACGTAGCGATCGCGGTACTGTTTATCATCGCTGGTCATATGTACCGGACGAACTGGGGTATCGGTCACAGCATGAAAGAGATCTTAGAAAACCACAAAGGTCCTTTCACCGGTGAAGGTCACAAAGGTTTGTACGAAATCCTGACCACATCGTGGCACGCCCAACTAGCTATCAACTTAGCGCTGTTAGGTTCCTTGACGATCATCGTGGCTCATCACATGTACGCGATGCCGCCCTATCCCTATCAGGCGATAGATTATGCGACCCAACTATCCCTGTTCACCCATCACACATGGATAGGCGGATTCCTGATCGTCGGCGCGGGCGCACATGGAGCCATCTTCATGGTTAGGGACTACGACCCTGCGAAAAACGTAGATAACCTACTCGATCGCGTCATCCGTCACAGAGATGCCATCATCTCCCACCTCAATTGGGTTTGTATCTTCCTAGGTTTCCATAGCTTCGGACTATACATTCATAACGACACCATGCGCGCCTTCGGTCGTCCTCAGGATATGTTCTCCGACACGGGTATCCGCCTGCAGCCGGTGTTCGCTCAATGGGTACAAAACCTACACACCCTGGCTCCTGGCACAACAGCACCCAACGCCTTAGAACCTGCTAGTTATGCGTTCGGCGGTGGAGTGGTTGCGGTAGCTGGTAAAGTGGCTATGATGCCGATCGCCCTTGGTACGGCGGATTTCCTAGTGCATCACATCCACGCTTTCACCATCCACGTAACCGTACTGATCCTTCTCAAAGGTGTACTCTACGCCAGAGGCTCTCGTCTGATTCCGGACAAAGCTAACCTCGGCTTCAGATTCCCTTGCGACGGCCCTGGTCGTGGCGGTACTTGTCAGGTATCTGGTTGGGATCACGTATTCCTCGGATTATTCTGGATGTACAATTCCATATCCGTTGTTATCTTCCACTTCAGTTGGAAAATGCAATCCGACGTATGGGGAACCGTAGCACCAGATGGCACCGTAACCCACGTGACGTTAGGTAACTTCGCTCAAAGCGCGATCACCATCAATGGCTGGTTGAGAGACTTCCTCTGGGCGCAGGCAGCACAGGTAATCAACTCCTACGGCTCCGCGTTATCTGCTTACGGCATCATGTTCCTAGCTGGTCACTTCGTCTTCGCCTTTAGCCTCATGTTCCTCTTCAGCGGACGTGGTTACTGGCAAGAATTGATCGAGTCCATCGTTTGGGCGCACAACAAACTAAGAGTCGCTCCTGCAATCCAACCCCGTGCTCTGAGCATTATTCAGGGTCGTGCGGTAGGTGTAGCTCACTACCTCTTAGGCGGTATCGTGACTACATGGGCGTTCTTCCTGGCGAGAAGTCTATCGCTCGGTTAACGATCTCTGCCGTCAGAGAGGGTCAATCTGAAGATAGATTGGCCCCAACTCTGAAAGCAGTAGTAAGATAGACATCATAACCATCTTTCGACCCTAGGGTATAAACACCCGAACTTTAAAACCGTTTATAACACTGGCCTCTGTAAAAGATTTCCGTTACAGGGGATAACTAAAAAGGAAATGAGCAGCAATTCTGCAATAGCCTCAGTTGTTTAGCGAGGACGTCTTCCGATCACTATGGCAACCAAATTCCCAAAATTTAGCCAGGATCTAGCTCAAGATCCCACTACGCGCCGGCTTTGGTACGGGATTGCGACAGCCCACGACTTTGAAAGCCATGATGGCATGACAGAAGAGAATCTCTATCAAAAGATTTTCGCTTCGCACTTCGGCCACATCGCTATCATCTTCCTGTGGACTTCGGGCACCCTATTCCACGTAGCATGGCAAGGTAACTTTGAACAGTGGATTAAAGATCCCTTAAATATCCGTCCCATCGCCCACGCGATTTGGGACCCCCAGTTCGGTAAAGGAGCGATCGACGCTTTCACTCAAGCGGGCGCATCTAATCCGGTAAACATCGCTTACTCCGGCGTATACCACTGGTTCTATACCATAGGTATAACCTCCAACCAAGACCTATATCAAGGTGCGGTATTCCTGTTGATTCTGGCTTCTATCTTCCTCTTCGCGGGCTGGTTACACTTACAACCTAAGTTCCGTCCTAGTCTCGCCTGGTTCAAGAACGCCGAATCTCGCCTGAATCACCACCTCGCTGGTCTGTTCGGTGTTAGCTCCCTGGCTTGGACGGGTCACTTAGTTCACGTAGCCATCCCCGAATCAAGAGGTCAGCACGTAGGTTGGGATAACTTCCTCTCCGTTCCCCCTCACCCGGCTGGGTTATTACCCTTCTTCACCGGTAACTGGGGCGTATACGCAGAAAACCCTGACACCGCAGGCCACGTATTTGGAACCGCTCAAGGTGCCGGTACTGCCATCCTAACCTTCTTAGGTGGCTTCAATCCTCAAACCGAGTCTCTCTGGCTAACAGACATGGCTCACCACCACCTGGCGATCGCAGTTATCTTCATCGTCGCCGGTCATATGTACAAAACCAACTGGGGTATCGGTCACAGCATCAAAGAGATCCTCAATGCTCACAGACCCCCCAGCGGCAAACTAGGCGCAGGTCACAAAAACCTCTACGACACCGTCAACAATTCCTTACACTTCCAGTTAGGTTTGGCGTTGGCTTGCTTAGGTGTTGTTACTTCCCTAGTTGCCCAACATATGTACTCGATGCCTCCCTACGTGTACATAGCTAAAGATTTCACCACCCAAGCCGCACTCTACACTCACCACCAGTACATCGCCGGTTTCTTGATGGTAGGTGCTTTCGCTCACGGTGCTATCTTCTGGGTACGTGACTACGACCCCGAAGCCAACAAAGATAACGTGTTAGCTCGCGTGTTAAACCACAAAGAAGCTATCATCTCTCACCTGAGCTGGGTATCCCTCTTCTTAGGTTTCCACACCCTAGGTTTATACGTTCACAACGACGTAGTAGTAGCTTTCGGAACACCTGAAAAACAAATCCTGATCGAACCCGTATTCGCTCAGTTTATTCAAGCCACTTCCGGCAAAGCTCTCTACGGTATGAACACCCTACTATCTAACCCCGATAGCATAGCTTCCACCACTGGTGCTGCTTGGTTACCCGGTTGGTTAGATGCCATCAACAGTGGCACAAACTCCCTGTTCTTAACTATCGGCCCTGGTGACTTCCTAGTTCACCATGCCATTGCTCTCGGTTTACACACCACCACCTTAATCCTCGTGAAAGGTGCTTTGGATGCTCGTGGATCGAAGTTAATGCCCGATAAGAAAGACTTCGGTTATGCCTTCCCTTGCGACGGCCCCGGTCGTGGCGGTACTTGTGACATCTCTGGTTGGGACTCTTTCTATCTAGCCATGTTTTGGATGTTAAACACCCTGGGTTGGTTAACTTTCTACTGGCACTGGAAACACCTCACCGTTTGGTCTGGTAACGTAGCTCAATTCAATGAAAACTCTACCTACCTGATGGGCTGGTTCCGTGATTACCTCTGGGCGAACTCTGCACAGCTAATCAACGGCTATAACCCCTACGGTGTGAACAACCTCTCCGTCTGGGCTTGGATGTTCCTCTTCGGACACCTGGTTTGGGCTACCGGTTTCATGTTCCTCATCTCTTGGCGCGGTTACTGGCAAGAGTTGATCGAAACCATCGTTTGGGCACACGAGCGTACTCCTCTGGCGAACTTGGTTCGTTGGAAAGACAAGCCAGTAGCTCTCTCGATCGTTCAAGCTCGCTTAGTTGGTTTAGCTCACTTCACCGTGGGTTACATCTTCACCTACGCGGCCTTCTTGATCGCCTCTACCGCCGGTAAGTTCGGCTAAACCCGAAGTTATTAATTAAATAACTTCCAACCCCGCCCCCCTGGCGGGGTTATTTTTTAACGATCGTGTTTCATACCAACAGAATCGGGAGTAGGGAGTAGAGAATCTCGGAATATTTTCCTCCTAGCTCCCGATACGGAATTATTGTTGAACTAAAACAAGAGTTTGTTTCTTGCTTTGTTCCCCGTTACTGGCATTCAGGTTAACTTCATAACGGGTGCCTGGTAATATTCCCGAGGGATCGAAACTAACAGTAAAATTTCCCCTCGCATCCGCTTGAACGGTTCGATTGATTATATTGCGCTCGAAACCGAAAGAACCGATCAAGTTATTTCTAGCAGTGACATTAATCGTTACTGTAGCGTTAGGGGCGGTTATTCCTTTTACTTCTACGGTGCTACTCACCTGGCTATTATTGTCTGGGGTTAAAATTTCTAATGGGAATGCTTCATTAAGAGGCATATTGCTAGTATTATACGAATTACTAGCATTCAAATTATCTTGTAAACGAGCGCGGATAACTCGCTCGCCATCTTTCAAACTTGCCGTAACCATTCCTCCCGTAGAAGAGAAAACATCTCGACTGCGGATTACATAACGACCTTCGTAACGTCCGGGGGAGACTTGTCGCATCGGCTGATCGTAAGCGATGCCATCGATCGAATAGGCGGCGTTTGCGTCTGGGGTACCGATGAGGGTGAAGACTAATTCGGTTCCGGGTTGTAGATTACTGAAGGAGTTTACCCTAAAACTGTCGATTGTTAAATCGCCGTATTGATTATTGTAGTTATTATTATTATTGCCTACTGGTAAAGGTTGCCTTGAGACAGCAGTGATCGATTGATTTCCCGATTGGAGATTGGCTTTAAAAGTTGTGTTGTCATTAAAACGATCTTGAGTGCGGATGGTGTAACGTCCCTCGTAATAACCGGAGCGCACTTCTCGTAGGCGTACACTTTGGTTACTATTACCCATATTCACCCTTACTCGGGCGTTAGGAGTTCCTTCAACTGTAAAGACTAATTGATTACCCGGGGTCAGTCTATCGACCGGTTGAACGGTAAAATTGTCTATATAAGGCGCGGAATATTGAGCTATTACTTGCCCGGCTAACGCGCTATTACTCGGCGTACCGATGATAACAGGTAGAAAAGAAATTGCTAAGGTTGCTGATATTAATTTATTCATTTGATAATTATCCTATTTCGACATTTATAAATAGATGGCTATTTAATCGTTGTAACTAAATATCTCCGTTTCTGTTATCTTCCAGACGTGATATAAGTTGATAGCTCTCTAGAAATAGAGTCGAGCAACCTTAGCCTTTAAAAAGTTTACGGTAAAATTATTTTAATTAAAAATTTTTCTTGCCAAGAAGTGTTTACAGGCTAGTAGCCACGATCTTCTCAAAAAGGTTTTGTTAACAGGATTTAGTATTACCAATCAGGTAGGATAACCGCCAGGCCGAGATAGAGGCTCGGCGGTTTATATATCCTTTAAACTGTAACGAAGTTAGCCAGAGTCAGAGAATTGGTCAAACCAGTTACTTCAAGTATCGCATCGGTAGTAGAGCTGAAACCTGCCGTACCATCGTTAATAGCGACAAAAGTACGACCGCTGAAACTAAATTGCGCCGCACTATTAGCCGCGAAAGTCGTAGTCGTCAAGCGGGCGGATATACCAGCATTATCGAGAGTAATCGCCGCAGTCGGAATAACACTAAAGCTAGTGCGACGCGTAGCTACGACGAAGACATCATCAACAGCGTTAAAATCCGTGATGACATCGAAATTAGCCAGTAGCGACTCGCTTAAAGCATTGTAAGTAAAACGATCGCTAGCACCTCCACCGATCAGCAAATCTTTACCTGCACCGCCGACAATAACGTTATTACCACTATTACCGGTTAAGGTATCGTTTAAAACTGAGCCGGTGAGATTCTCGAAATTGGTAAAACTTGAGCCTGCAGTGGTGCCGCCGCCTGTAACTGTACTGGTGGCGAGGTTGATGTTAACCCCTGCTGTCGCAGTGGCGAAGGAAAGAGTATCTATACCTGCACCCCCATTGAGAGAATCCGCGCCGCCGCCACCAATAATAACGTTATTATCGCCGTTACCCGCGAGAGTATCGTTATTAGACGAACCTATGAGATTTTCAAAATTAGAAATGACATCGCCCGTCGCATCTCCGCCAGTTACGGTGTTGGTAGCCAGGTTCACATTAACCGCCGCCGTCGATCCTAGGTAGGAGAGGGTATCGATACCTGCACCACCGTCTAAAGAATCCCTTCCCGCCCCACCTCTGATGGTGTCGTTATTACTACCTCCTCTGATGCTGTCGTTAAAACCCGTGCCGGTGATCTGGAATTGTTCGATATTGGTGAAGCTAACCGCGTCGGTGGCTCCGCTACTGTTTTTATAAGCCTTGTAGGAACCGCTCCAGGTGCCTTGACCATTATAGGAAAGGCTAGTAACTATACCTGCAGGGTAAGTAGTATTGCCGGCGAATGTGTTAGAGGAGTAGTCAACTATCAATAGATCATTGCCTTTCCCACCGTCTACATTATTATTGCCGAGTCCCGCATTAACCGTATCGTTGCCGAGTCCCGCGTTAATGCCGTCATTACCCGCGCCGGTAGTGATAGCGTCATTGCCTATGCCAGTGTTGAGCTGTTTATTTAAGGTATCCGTGAGGTTAATTGTATCGTTACCGATGCCGGTGGTTAGGTTTTGGAACTGTTCCACGTTCCTGATCACCGTGCCATCGTTCAGGGTAATCACGCCACCACTATTATTGAGGTTTACATTACCTGTCTCCCTGCTGAGGTCGGCGTTTATGATCGTATCCGTGCCTGTGCCGCCATTGATAGTAAAACCGTAAGTTCCTTGAAAGAAGGAATCGCCAGCGGGGGTGCCGGTGATTTGAAAGCGCTCGATACCGGTGAAATCTATCTGATCGAAACTGCCACTATTATTAGTGTAAGCAAAGAAATTACCGTTCCAGCCGCTGATACTATTGCCCCCGATCGAACTAGTTATACCGGCGCGGTAAGTGGTAGTCCCGGCGTAGTTGTTACTAGAATAATCGACGATTAACAGATCACTACCCGTGCCCGCATCTACGCTACTGTATCCCCGGCCAGGGCTGATGGTATCGTTACCAGCACCCGCGTTGACGGTGTCGTTACCCGCGCCCGTAGTAATCGCATCATTGCCGAGACCGGTATTAATGACGTGATCGAGGCTATCGCTGAAAGAAATCGTATCATTACCGCTCCCAGTGGTTAGGTTTTGAAACTGTTCCACAGATACGATCGTGCTACCATCTCTCAACGTAATGGCGGCAGGGTTATTGTTGAGACTTAGATTTACAGTCTCCCTGCTAAAATCGACGTTTACGATCGTATCCGTGCCGCCCCCACCGTTGACGCTGAAACCGTAACCTCCCCTCTGGAATGAATCGCCGAAATTGGTGCCAGTGACTTGAAAGCGATCGATCCGTAAGAAATTAACTTGATCGTAGTTTCCATTAACGTCGTTGTAAGCTGTGAAGCTACCCGACCAGCCGAGCGTACTATTACCGCTCAGGAAGCTAGTTATGCCCCCAGGGTAGCTAGTGTTACCGGGGAAGGTATTGGCGGAATAGTTAACGATCAATAGGTCATTACCGCTACCACCGTCTACGTTATCGAATCCAATTCCAGGGTTGATGGTGTCGTTACCAGCACCGGCGTTGATCGCGTCTCTACTTGCCCCGGTAGTAATAACATCATTGCCAAAACCAGTATTGACGGTGTGATCGAGGGTATCGTTAAAAGAAATACTATCATTCCCTGAACCAGTGGTGAGCGTTTGGAACTGTTCTAGGTTGGAGATCGTGGTACCATCACTGAAGGTAATAGTCGC
Source organism: uncultured bacterium (assembly GCA_964623815.1). Taxonomy (GTDB): domain Bacteria; phylum Cyanobacteriota; class Cyanobacteriia; order Cyanobacteriales; family Microcystaceae; genus Chroococcopsis. Next base: position 35,602 of record CAZUVR010000026.1, read on the forward strand.
ACCGGTGTTACTAAGGATTAAATTAGCCGTCTCCCTGCTGAAGTTAGCGTTAATCAGGGTATCCGTACCCCCACCCCCGTTAATCGTGAAACCATAGCCCCAATCGCCAAAAGCATCATCGTAAGTCGTACCCGTAATCTGAAAACGTTCGATGTTTTTAAAGCTCACCTGATCCTGGCTAACAGTGTTGTAGGCGGAAAAGAAACCACTCCAGCCATCTGGGCCATTATTGATCAGAAAACTGCTGATGCCCAAAGGTAAGCCAGAATCAGTTCCTAAATTATTAGCCGAGTAGTCAATGATTAAAAGGTCATTACCCGCGTCGCCTTCTACAATATTGTTACCAAGGCCGGCGTTGATGGTGTCGTTGCCCGCATCGGCTGTGATTACGTCATCACCGTTGCCTGTCGTCACCGCATTATTACCTGTACCGGTATTGATTTGATGGTTGAGATTGTCGGTGAAAAAAATCGTGTCATGGCCAGAGCCGGTGGTGAGGTTGAGGAATCGTTCCACATTTCTGATGACGGAGCCATCGTTTAAAGTTATGGTCGCGCCGCTATTATTAACAGTTAAGTTAGCCGTTTCGTTACTCAGATCGGTGTTATTGATAGTATCGATTCCCAAGCCTCCATCGATGCTCGAACCGGCTCCCGCCTGACCGAATCCGTCATTATAAGCTGTGCCGATAATCTGGAAACGTTCTATATTCTCGAAATAAACCTCGTCAACAGCACCGGTGTTATTTTTATAAGCGGAATAGAAACCCGCCCAGCCGTTGATACTATCCCCACCGTAGGGGGTAATTACAATACCGGCGGGATAGTTAACCGTTCCAGCGTAGATATTAGCGGAGTAATCGAGGATTAACAAGTCATTACCGCTGCCGCCGAAAACTCGATTACTTCCCGAACCGGAATTGATGGTATCATCGCCGTCACCTCCGTCGATGGTGTCGTTGCCTCCGCCTGGGTTGAGTGAATCGTTACCGTCGCCACCGATGACGGAATGGTTGAGGGAATCGGTAAAGACGATCGTATCATTACCAGAACCTGTGGTAACGTTGAGGAAATTTTCTACATTGCGGATAGTAGTGCCATCGTTTCTCGTGTAGGTAGCACCGCTATTATTAAGGCTGACGTTACCCGTCTCCAAACTGAAATCGATGTTATTGATCGTATCGTTGCCTGCACCACCATCGATGATGGAACCATAGCCGACTTGATCGAAGGTGTCGTTATAAGCCGTGCCGGTGACTTGAAAGCGTTCGATACCGGAGAAGTTGACCTGATCGTAGCCGCCAGAACCGTTATTGTTAGCCCTGTAGTTACCTGTCCATCCGATGGAAGTATTACCTGCTGAGAAAGACACGGTGATTCCGGCGGGATAGGTGGCGTTACCAGGGTATGTATTGCCCGAGTAGTCGATGATTAAGAGATCGTTGCCCGTATCCCCGGAGACTTGATTGATTCCGAATCCAGCGTTGATGGTGTCGTTGCCGTCGCCTCCAATAATCGTATCGTTCCCCGCGCCAGTGGTTATTACATCGTTACCTGAACTGCTATCGATGCGATGGTCAAGAGAGTCGCTAAACGAGATAGTATCGTTACCGAGTCCAGTGTCGAGGTTTCGGAATTGCTCCACGTTAATAACGCTCGTTCCGTTGGCTAGTGCGATCGCACCTCCGCTATTATTGATGACTAGATTGCCGATTTCATCGCTCGCGTCCAGATAGATAACGGTATCCGTACCCGCACCACCGTTGATCGTATCTATCCCACCCCGTCCATCGATAACATCATTCCCACTACCGCCATTAATTACGTCATTGTTCCAACCGGTGGTAATCGTATCGTTAAAATTCGTACCGGTAATTTCAAATCTTTCAATATTAGTAAAGCTGACCCGATCAAAAGTTCCTGTGGCGTTTTTATAAGCTAAGTAATTTCCAGTAAATATCCCAGGATTATTTTCACTTATATCCGTAGAAATCCCAGCTATATAAGTAGTATTTCCAGTAAAAGTATTAGCTGAATAATTGATGACGAGAATATCTTCTCCCGTTCCTCCATCTACCGTATCTATACCTAATAAAGGGATAAATATATCGTTACCAGAGTTATTACTGCTTCCAGTAGGTAGATTATCATTTCCATTAGTTCCTGTGTATGTAGGCATTATTTTTATTGATAAATATTTATTCAATATGATTATACCCTTGTGAACGCTTAAAGTTAAAGATAACAATTTTTAAATAAAATATTGACAAATATTTAAAGAATTGATAATATTTTTCGCAAAATAATTAATGGTGTTTATTAGTGAAAGTCAACAATCCTACGCTCTTTATATAAAGAACCAGGGCGTAGTAACGGTGTTCGGGAAATATAGCGATCGCTCTCCGAAAGCAAATAACAGTGAATCTCCAAATCTGCAGATACAATAGAGAATAGAGTTACATTTTTATCATCATGGCCTTTCAATGCGATTTAGGTAACGGTCAAAGTCTTTATTTAGATAATCAGAACGATAAAACCCTCATTACTCTGGCCAGTCATAGTCAGGGGCAACAGCAACAATCAAGCTCTAGCTTTATAACCGGCCTCTGGAAGACACCTCCCCAAGTCTATCGAGTCAATAACAACATCAGAATTAAAATTAATACGGCAGTACAAGAGTATATTTTTGCAGTTGTCAATAACGGTATCGCCTTAGTGACAGATGACGAAGCAAATCAAGCTCAATCCATACCGCTGCAACCAGCTCAAGATATGCCGAAAATGCAACCGATGCAACCTCTGAAAATGGGTGATATGTCCATGAGTTTCAAACCCATGACGATGACGATGGGTAATATGTCGATGTCGATGGAAGAAAAAAACCCCTCTCCGTGAGCGAAAGTTAGTACAAACGCTAAAGCTCCGAATGGGGTAACAAGTTAAATTTACTTCTTAGTAAAAAGTTGGAAGTAAGCAGAGACGAAAAACTCCTTGATGGGAAAAGCGATAAAAGTAATCGGGTTAATGGTGACGATAATATCTCGAAAATCCCGTTTTGCCGCCGCGATTACCTGCTCAGCTACCCAATCGGCTGACATAACACCGATCGGATTGAGATTACTCTTAAAAGGCCCTAAGATTAACTTACGCACCACACAGGGAGCGTCCAACCTTCTGAGAGTGATCAAATCTCCTATAGTCCGCTTACTGAGTTCGTATAGCGGGCTGATAGCCGGACTTACTTCGGCTTCAGAAGTATTGATCCAAACTTCCTTACGAGCTTTATGGTCGTTGGTGCGGACGGTAAGGAAAAATAATTCCATCAAGCGCCAAACGGAAAAAGCGTTTACCTCATAGGATTGCTCGATCGCTCTCGCACTTCTCTCGCTGTGAACATTAATCCCGTGATTGATAATTAAAATATCTACCGATTCTAATAATTCGCTCAATTGAGTTTCCTGTCCGATTTGCCAAGTTATAGTTTTGACTGGAATGGTTTCCGAGCCGATGTCTAAGTTCACAGATTGAGAACTAGAAGTTAAAGCGATGATTTTGGCACCGTTTAAATGTAGATGTTTCAGTAAACTTTTTCCGAGAGAGCCATTCGCCCCCGTCACCGCGATCGTTTTTCCCTTTAAAGATAAGGCCGTACCCATAACTTTATCCACCAGCGTAAATGTACCGCAATAATAAGCTTTTTGATTATCGAAATGGTGCCGCCAGTGATAGGGGCGATTCACCATCCACCGACTCGGAAGAGAAGTAAATTCTCCTGGCCTGTGAGTAGCGTCGGTGAGTTCATCCATACCCGCAATCCCCAAACCTCTGCCGACGGCAGCCCCTAAAAATCCTAGGGTGTATACCGAGCCGAGCCAACTTAGCCAGGGATAGGCTAGATCGCTTCCGTAGGCTATTATCACAGGTACGAAACTTAATAACAACATCACGATCGCTTCTGGCACATCGTTATACCAGTGAGCCTTCTCGTAAATTTCTTTACTGACTACCGATAAATCTGGGCGGAATACTCGATGGTGCCAAACGTGAAGGCGATATAGGGGTTGCCAGTGATGGGCGAGAGTATGGTAACTATCTCTCACGATTTCCACCCATAATATTGAGCCTAGAACCAGCGTCACAGTAATCAGTGCTATTAACATAAATGATATAATTTTAAGTTTTCTGCTTAAATGTAAAGGGAGAGTTTAGGGTAAAAATAGGCGTTTAAACTCTCAAATTCAGTGATTTCGACGATAAAATCATCCGTAACCAGAAATAATATCCTTAATTTTTCGCTAAAAATTTTAACAATTTTGGCTAAAATAAATCCATAACACTCCAGTTGGTATTATCACCTAAACATCGATTATGGCAGAAAATTACTGGTCAGAGGATGAATCTACCGAAGAACTTGATCCGATAAGCTCCCTCCTCTGTGAGTGGTCTGATCCTGAAGATGAAGAAGAAGAATTTCGAGACGATTTTTTCCAAGGCTTAGCGGGACGCAGACAGAAAGCCGCTTTTATGCTAACAGCTATATGGTCTGTGGTGATCGCGCTTCATTGGTTTAAATGGGGTGCCTCTGCCGTATCGGTGATGACTATCCTAATTCTATTACAGGGTTTGCGTCTCGTCTCCGCTAAACCAGAAACAAGCCCCACAGAGCTAACAGACGAGCAACTGATTACAGCACCCCACCTATCCCTACTAGTAGCGGCGAAAAATGAGGAAGCGGTAATCAGTGGTTTAGTGACCATGCTCTGTAGTTTGGACTATCCTACCGATAAGTACGATGTTTGGATTATCGATGATTCTAGTACCGATCGTACCCCAGAAATTCTCGATCGCCTCGCCGGAGAATACCCCCAATTAAAAGTCATCCACCGCCCGCCCAACTCTTTTGGCGGTAAATCGGGAGCTTTAAATCAAGTTCTCCCTTTGACCAAAGGCGATATTATCGGTGTATTCGATGCCGATGCCCACTTGAGGCCCGATTTATTACGTCATGTAGTACCCCTATTCGATAAGGACAATGTGGGGGCAGTACAGGTAAGAAAATCCATAGCCAACGCCGATACTAATTTTCTCACCAAGGGACAAGCGACAGAAATGGCTCTCGATAGCTACTTCCAGCAACAGAGAATCAGTATGGGCGGCATAGGCGAATTAAGGGGTAACGGGCAGTTTGTTCGACGCAAAGCTTTAGAAAGTTGCGGAGGTTGGAACGAGCAAACCATCACCGACGATTTAGATTTAACCATCCGACTCCATCTAGATAATTGGAAGATAAGTCTATTGTTGAATCCTGCCGTAGATGAAGAAGGAGTCACAAAAGCGATCGCACTCTGGCATCAGCGCAACCGTTGGGCGGAGGGAGGTTATCAGCGTTATTTAGATTATTGGCGCTTTATTTTTAAAGTACCTCTAGGCCTTAGCAAAAGATTAGACTTATTTTATTTCCTATTAATTCAGTATCTCTTACCCACCGCTGCCATTCCCGATCTAGTAATGAGCCTCGTTCTTGGTCAAGCTCCCATGTTAAGTCCGATGACAGCAGTTATATTAATAGTGTCGTTTTGGGGGATGTTTACCGGATTACGTCGGATCACCCCACCTCAAAAATTGTCCGATTTATTAAGTTTATCCTTACAGTCTTTGAGGGGGATGATCTATATGGGCCACTGGTTCGTGATCATTCCCAGTGTTACTGCGAGAATGTCCATCCGTCCTAAAAGGCTAAAATGGGTGAAGACGGTTCACGAAGGTGCGAACTTAAGTTCGGAAGCTTCGGGCTGATAATCGCTCTCTTAATGAGGAAAACCTATGGCGCTAATTCTTGGATTAGTTGTAATCGGCATCGTTGGTTTGTTTCTCTGGCAAAATCTACAACTCGTTACTCTGGTATTTTTTGGCGGGATAATGACGTTGAATTTGCCGATCGCCGTTTGGGTGTTGAGTTTTATACTAGCAGGGGTAATCAGTAGTCTAACCCTACAATTTTTCTTCGGTTTCGGTCGTCCTGCACCTCGCTCCTCTTCTCGCGGTTCTACAGCCATGCCCCCCTCGGCCCGGCCCGTAGATTTTCCGCCCCCTCCGCCGGCTTATTCCGCCCCTAAAACCGATTGGGAGAGGCCTGGCGGCGAGGATTGGGATATTGACGCGCCTCCAGATGAGCCGACTTATATCAAAAATCCCGCTCCTCCCGAACCTACAGAGATAAAAGATGAGCCTGTTAAACCATTGGAAACACCTCGAGCGCCAGATACCACCATTCAGACGAGTACAGTATATTCCTATAGTTACCGTCCGGCGAAGAAAAGCGATAAGCCAACTTCAGAGCCTGTCTATGATGCTAATTATCGGATCATTACACCACCCCCAGATAATCCCGCTCCGCAACCTAACAAAGATAATGAAGAAGAAGAAGAAGAATGGGTTTAGTGTCTTATTCTAATCTTTCTTACCAAGCAAAATCATATTTAATAAATTTAATTCATAGGAAGCAAAGAAATAACGGTTATCAAAAAACATTTTCGCCCTGGATAAAATTTTTTTATTAATCGCTGCCGACCAGGGAAAATAATGGTATTTGGGAATAACAGGTATAATTAAACCCCAAGTATTGAGAGCGCGACCGAGTCCCCTTTGCCAAGTCGTCGGATCTTGAATAGAGATAGAAGTAAGATTTTCTTGCCAATTTTTAGGGTAAAAATGGGGATAATCTAAAGGTAAAGCGATAATTACATTAGGTGAGCCAGTTTCTTGAATCGTGGTATATTCACAAGCTAAATTCGCATTATCTCTAATTAATAAACCGTATATTTCTTGAGCTGGTATTTTAAGTTTACTAGAAATAATTTTATGATCTTTGATAGCTGTCAATAATCCTAAAAGCTCTCTAATATGGTGGTTTTGTTGACGATGCCAGGCAGAAAAGCTAAATTGTTCGATAGTGTTATAATCTTGCCAATCCTCTAACCAACAGGGGCCGAGACAATAAATATTTTCAGGAATTTTAATCTCTGGCGTTATTGGTTCTACTAATAGTTTGCCTCTGGTAACACCTTTACTTAAAGCATCCAGAACTTGATGATTAGTGTAAGAAGTAACCTGAGATTGAAGGGATTTACCGATTAAATTGAAACGAGTAAAAAGCTCATCTACTAAAATCATGGCCTTACTGACTTTAGCCTGCCATTCTCTGTTTTTACTATCGCTAACGTAAACCTCTGCCTCACGGCGAAATTGACTGACATCATCCGCCATTAAATGTAACATCTCATCCTCTCCAGTTCCGCCTACAGGCACAAAAGCGATGTTTTGTTTCTCTAAACCCGCATCCCCCATGATGCGAGTGTAGATAGTCGATCGCAACATTAGCAGTAAACTGAATAAATCGCTGCTCTTTCTCAGCCATTGTCGGGCCAGCTCATCTCTAGCAATTTCTGGTGAGCGAAAGAAAAAGTCATTGATAAGGAGTATTAAACGGCGATCGCAATTATCTCCCGATACATTCTCCCCCTTTTCCGTATCATAATAGAAACCCCTGCCCCGATAGATAAGTTGAGCCACTTCCATAAGAGCAGATTCGATATTAAAAGTCGGTATGAGGGCGATAATACAGTCAGTTTTGGGAAATGATACACCCCTAGAACCAGATGAAGTCATCAGGAAAACTCGCACGCGATCGCGCAGAGGCTCTTTTATCAGCTCTAAACGTTGATTTTCCGGCACACTCTGGTCGAGAATCTGTATATCATCATCCGATAAAAATCCTTCTAGTTCATCGAGAAGATGTTGGCGCAACTGCCGCAAAAAAGCCTTATCTTGAGCGAAGAATATCACCTGCTGCGAACCGCCCGTAAGAGCGACGCATATTTCCCGGGCCACATTCTGAACAATATCTTTATCCTTTTCCCGTTTAATAATCTGATGACGGTAGGGTAGAGGGTTATCATTATCGCCCGGGGGCGTGATACCTTCAAAACGGATTTTGTAATCGATGGTCAAATTAGATGCGGGAAAACTATTAGTCATGACGTGGAGAGTGGGCAACTTTCGCCCGTCACCGAGTTTAAGCAGGCTACCCGTCACCGAAAAAGGAGCCGCGCCGCGACTGGGGCTGATCAATACCTTATCTGGCGCGAAATTCCCCGCCTCAAGATAACGCTCTAAAACGATTTCATTGCTCAAAGAAGCGTCAGCGATGATCAAGACAACGCGGAAAGGACATTTCTGCCCCGTGAAAGGTTTGATGAATTGTTTCTTGAGCCAATTGGCCAACTCGTGACAGAATAAAGCCCCCGCACCGTCTCCCGTTACTTCATCCACCATAGCGATAATAGTGGGCATACGTTTGGAGAATTCTTGTCTTTCCCTTAAACAGTGCCGACTATCGAGGGAGTGGTGAAATAATTTATCGAGGGCGTTAATCGTAGTACCGGCATCGAGATGGCGATAACCTTGAGTGGCTGCGGTTAAGACGAGACGATTAATATCCGGGTTGTGGGTTAAAAGTTGTCTTCCTGCGGTGGCTAACGATCTTAATACTCCCGGATTCTGCCGCCCCTTCATATAATCCCGGCGTTGATCGATATTCATTTTATAACGGCGCGATCGAATCCACTCCATATCGATGATTCTCTCCTCTTCTGGGGTGAGATAAACAATATTATCTAGAGGCAGATGAGGGGGCTGGCAACCATCAAAGACTACCGCAGTATCCTTATAACTGGATTTATCGGCATAGGGCTGTGTTTCGTACCAGCTCGGGGCGGCGTTAATCAGTCTAGCGTTAGTGGTTAAAGTTAAGATGCCGCTTTTCTCTCCCTCTTTTCCGGCTAATTTACTCGTCACATCCCGATTGATTACTACTCGTGGGCTGACGTAGAAAAAGAAAAACCCTGATTCTTGGGAGGAGAGAAATTCTACAACCGCCGTAGTTTTGCCGATGCCAGGATTGCCTTCCAGGGCGATGACGCGCATTTCTCCGCCGGAGGTAGCGTTTAAACCAGCGATGATAGCGGCGGCGTGAGCGTCTCTTAGGGGTATCCTCTCATTTTTGCTTTTAGCTTTCAGTTCTGCTTCTATTAATGGTAAGGGTTTTCTGGCGAAGAATTTTTCTAGATGTTCGTTTACCTGTATATGTTTTAGCACTGATTCGAGGCTCACCGATTGCATCGGCCCAGAAAAACCCGTCACCTCTTCCTCAATATGCAGGTGAAAGTCTTCGGCTAGGGGCGGTCGATCGAGTAACCTTTTGGCGTATTGTTTAAAGTGTGATGGGAGAGAGTGCAGTAGTTTGATAAATACGCCTCTTATCTCTCGATCGAGAGCTGACGGATCATCATCGTCCGTATCAGGGCGATTACAGTAAGCGAGTCCCAACGATCGCATTAATCCTATTCTAGGATCTTTCGAGCCTTCATCGAATCGAGCCGAGAGACTTTCTAAACCGTTGGAGGTGACTGCAATAGTCGTAGCCCCGCAGCTAGAGGACAAACGCTGATGACTGCGTAGAATGTCGAGAAAACTGATAACGTAAGCGCAAGCCTGACATAGTTTATAGAAAGGTTTATCTTTGCCGCTGAAAGCGTTGAGAAAATCGGTTATCTTCTCATCGATTTGCGGATACTCTGTTTCAACTTCCGCCCTGACGAGAGAAAAAACCCCTCTCGCCTCTAGATATTTGGCGTAGCGGATGATTTCCTCACGGTGGGCTTTTTCCTGTCGATAATCTTTTAATTCTCGATTGGCATTATAGGAAAATTCTAAACAGAGGATTTCATCATCTCCTTTTCCTGTTGTTGGCTTCAGCCAAAGGAGAAAATCAGCTCTGGCTGCCTTACCTTTGGAAACTAAGCCTGGATCAAAAAACGCTTCCTCCCCATAAATATTAGAGAATGTTTTTTGAAAAGCTGCCATCGTTTTCTCTCTTTCCTCATCTCTATCTATACCGGGCAGAACTAGAGGGCACCATAAACCGGCTATATGATAGTCAGCCCCTTTAAGCTGTTTCAACCACTCTCGCAGAGTAGTCCATCCCAATCCGTAGCCGAATAATAACAGGTGACGAATTTTTGACTCGGCCCAATCTCTGGCGCTTGGATCGGTTATGCGTAATTCTTTAATCACCAAGTCCGTAAGATAGGAAACTTTTACCTCTTGCCAGGATTGCAACATCGAGTTATCGATTTTTAACAACCCGCGATGTAAGAGATAGGCTAAAACCCCTCTCTGTATCGCTATTTCAAAAACTTGGCCGCAAATAGAAGCTTGTTCCCGTAGTTTTTTATCCATTAGAAATCTTTAATTAATATGTGTAAAGCAGTCGATACATGACTCAAAATAGCGGGATAACTTAATAAAATTCTTCCCTGACGGCGGGTACTCAAAATATTGACTTCTCCCGCCGCTTCTTTACTCGTCGGTGAAATCCAGCTAAAGGGATTGAGTACGGGGCCAAGTTTATTCCCTGATATTTTTTCCGATTCTAAATAGTGAATACTGCGGAGAAGTCCTATTAAAGCTGGATGAATTTCGGAACTGCGATCGGCATTAACAAGATGCTGTCTCGCCTTTTCTATCCATGTTCTATTACTAACTTTTTGATCGGAAATCAGAAAATAAGTACAAAAACCCGATTGGAACTTTGGCGAGTCTTTATCTTTAGCTTCGACTACGCTTAAAGTAGCGAAGGTATAAATAGGAATTAAATCTCTCACTGTTTCTCTTTCTATACTAGGATCGGTATCGTGTAAAAAATTGGCGTAATCGTCAGAGTAAGCGATCTCGAAACCGCCTTCGTGTTGCTGTCTGGTATGTAAACGAGTAGCGGGAAATACATCTTTAACTAATGGATAAAAAACGATGTTAGGATGATGTCGAAAAACATCTTCGAGAAAATTTGTTTGTAAGAGATAGTTATTCTGGACACTGGTACGGTTAAGTTTGCGACCACCGTAACTATTTGACAGTAAAATAATATGCCCGATACCTTGCTTTTCTAATTCATTTATTTGCTCTTTAATCATTCTTTGTTGATCGGTATGACTATTGTGCGAAATTATATCTAAGTCGGTTTTTTCGACTTTAATTTCATAGCCATTAAAGGATTCATTAATAGCTGTCGCTGAATAACTTTTGCTTACTAATAGGTGAAGATTAGCACTGCGCTCCCGATGCGGATATTCATCACAGGGACGGATTGCATAAGTAATAATGCCTAGCTTCTCTACCTTAGAGGGTTTAGGGAGACTTAATTGCAAGGGAAAGGCACTCAGTAGAGCTTGTAAGCTACCTATCTGCACATACTTAACTCCTTTTTTAGTGGGAGAGAGATTCTCTAGGTTAATTCCCTGCATCCGCAAAGGAACATCTTGATTTAAAAGCAGTTCGATCGATTGGGCGGCACCATAAACGTAATCTCCGCCCTCTTCTAAACCGTCTTTACCCTGCGGCTGTAAACGTAGCATCAGGGTGGTGAACGTTTTTGAATCCCGTAAATTTTGTAATTTTACGATCAGCCGCCAGATACAGACATAAGTTAACACAGCAAAAGCAGTGACGGTAGCCGCGTGATATTGATGAGCGTTGGGTTTCTTTTTATCATTCATCTGCAACATAGCGGTTTCATACTCAATAGTAATAGCGGCCGATAAGGCGAATTTATGAGCGTTTTCCGTACCTGGCACCTGACGATATATTCTCCTCCCCGTTTGCTCATCGAGTTTATATTCCCAAGGCACCCATAATATTTGTAATAATGAGGGCGTGAAAACTCTCTGCCCTTGTAAGCTGCTTGTTTCCTCGGCTTTAGAAACCAAATTGTAACCCGATAATTTGGTAGTTACTTCCACCGAAAACAGATAAGAATCTTCAGGCTTATCTATAATGTCTATCTTTTTTAACCATTCGGTTTGTTCATTTTCCGCTTTTCCCGAGCCGATTAATAACCCAGTGGTTTGACCAGTTTCTAAGCGATTCCAGTTGATAATATCGCGTTTGACTGCGATAAACTTACGATCAGTACGCTCTTTTATCTTTGTCAGTAAACGGGGATTTTTTTCCCTAAGAATACCGATTAAAGCGGTAGCAATTTTAGATACGTTAGCCTCCCTCCCCTCTAAATCGGCGATTAACTGTCTGATGCCTTTGCGCCCTGACACCCTCAAAAATTCTTCTATTGCTTTAAACCTGGTTAATAATTGTTCGGATTCTAAGGGTTTTGTACTGACTGTTTTAGGGATGACTAAATCTAAAAAGATTAATTCGGCCAGATAACGGTTAATGATAAAAGAATTGGTTTCTGCTTGTTGATTTCCTGCTAGTAATCGTTCCGATATTTTGTTTAGTCTACTGGTAAAGGCTGGCTTGCGCGTTTCTGGATTGTTGCCGTTGATGCGGAAACGATAACTTATTTCTCTCTGGATTACTTCGCCCTTATCGGGATGAATAGTTCTTTCTTCAAAAATTTGTGTTTTCGCTTCCGGCCACACCGCCAAGCAACTATAAAAATATGCTTGATCGAGATAGTAGTCTAGATCGAATTCGTTATAAACTCCGTAGTGTCTCTTTAAATCTATCTTTAACGGTTCTTTTTTGCTTAATTCTATTAATGCTAAAATTTTTTCTACGTAACTCGTTAGCAGTGAGCTATTAGTATCATTGGCAAGGCGGGCTATTTTGGCAATTTCTTCCATAATACCCGTACAAATATTTAACCTTACTCTAGCTAGAGCTTCGTTTTCTATAAAGTGAAAAAATTTATTGATTTGACCATCATAATTATCTTTATCTAGCTCTAGATTTTTCAGCGCTGTTTCGATAATATCTTCCTCATATTCTTCATATTCGAGCTGTTTAGATATTGCTACTTTCATCTTTTCAAAATGTTCTCTCGTTTCTATCTGTTCCAAAGCCGAAATTACTTTAGCCATAGCTTTTCCCGTTTCTAAAGCTCCGTCTTGTTGTTGAAAAATAAGAGATTGTACAGAGGTAGTTGCTATGTGTGTAAACAATGAACCTCCTATCTTTTTGGCTAGATTTTGCAATTGTAATTCTGGCTCGTCCAATAATAAAAGGGAGAGAGTTTTATCCGGGGGGGATACACTATCGATCGCTTGAAGTAGTTGTCTTAAAAGATTGGATAATTTCTCCTCCTTATCTTCTGTTAACCTACCGCCCAATATCGCTGATGATCCGTGTTTCGGAGGTTGAAAGTCACGAATGAATCCATCACTCGCGCTCGTATCGAAAGCTTTTTTAAAATCTTCCCGTTTACAAAGTCGGCGTAACACTCCGGATGTGCATACTTTAAGACGTTTACGCTCATGGTCAAAATGAAGTAGGGGCCGTTCTTCGGGGTTGGGTGAGGTGGGAGATGTGCGCTCATCACATTTAACGGCTTTAATCAATAATTCTATTAATTTGGCTAGATTTACTGAAGGATAACTAGCTTGAGCTTCTAAATGAGCGCCCGAGTTGAAAGGGGTATTCATCTGTAAGGTCTCCTGTTTCAGTGGCTAAACTGCTTCATTGCTACACTTGACCAAAGTGAGCAATGGTTTCTTATTTCTGTTTCGGGGAAATGATTCAAATTAATTCTCTTACGTCCGCCACTTCCCCTTTAATAGCTGCCGCTACTACCATCGCCGGACTCATTAATAATGTTCTACCATTAGCAGAGCCTTGACGACCTTTGAAGTTCCGGTTAGATGAAGAAGCGCTGATTTGATCCCCCTGTAGTTTATCCGGGTTCATCGCCAGACACATCGAACATCCCGCCTCGCGCCACTCGAAACCGGCGTTAACGAAAATTCGATCTAATCCTTCTTCTTCTGCTTGTTTTTTCACCCTTTCCGAACCAGGTACGATAAAGGCTTTAACTCCCGGGGCTACTTTCTGGCCCTTGGCGAATCGGGCGGCTTCTCTTAAATCACTGATGCGCCCATTAGTACAACTACCGACGAAACAAACATCGATTTTTGTCCCCTTAATCGGCTCTCCAGGGGTGAGTTTCATATACTGGTAAGCTTCTTGAGCCAGGGTGCGATCGCCATCGATTAAACTCTCCGGACTCGGTACGGGTTCGCTGATACCGATGCCCTGCCCGGGCGTAATCCCCCAGGTTACGGTAGGCTCAATATCCTCAGCGTCGAACACCACCACATCATCATAGACGGCATCGGCATCGCTCCGGATACTCTGCCACCACGCCACCGCTTTATCCCAATCAGCAGCTTGAGGCGCGAATTCTCTACCTTTGAGATACTCGAAGGTAACGTTATCGGGATTAATATAACCGCAACGGGCACCGCCTTCGATCGCCATATTACACACCGTCATCCTTTCTTCCATCGACATCTTTTCTATGGTTGTACCGGCGTACTCGTAGGCGTAACCCACGCCCCCTTTTACCCCGAGTTTGCGGATGATGTGTAAGATTACGTCTTTGGCGTAGACACCTGGCGCTAAATCTCCGTTAACTTCAACCCTACGCACTTTCAATTTCGATAGGGCGAGGGTTTGGGATGCTAATACGTCTCTCACCTGAGATGTGCCGATCCCGAAGGCGATCGCACCGAATGCCCCATGAGTCGAGGTGTGGGAGTCACCGCAGGCTATTGTCATCCCTGGTTGAGTCAATCCCTGCTCCGGCGCTATTACGTGGACGATGCCCTGATTGCCGGAACCGATGGGATAGAAGCGAATATCGTTACTCGTGGCATTCTTTTCTATTTCCCGCATCATTTCTTCCGCCAGCTCATCTAAAAATGGTCTGGCCTGGTTCTCCGTCGGGACGATATGATCTACTGTGGCTACTGTGCGATCGGGGTATAATACTTTCAATCCCCTGTCTCTCAGCATCGAAAATGCTTGGGGGCTGGTTACTTCATGAACTAAGTGTAACCCTATAAATAGTTGCGTCTGTCCCGAAGGTAATATTTTAACTGTGTGTAAGTTCCAGACTTTATCAAATAATGTTCTTTCGCTCATTGATTTGTAGTGATGCGCTACTCTATCCGTTATCTTATCTTAACGCCCCCCAGTAATAACTTGTATTTATTTTTATATTGATGAGTTTGTTTTTTTAATAAAAGGCTCCTATAAGCTTTGAAAATGTTTGAGGTTAAATAAAAGGCTACGATAAGCTTTGAAAATGTTTGAGCGGCTTTGTACTTGAGACTTATCTGAGAGATAAATCTTTTGTACCTATCATATACATTAGCAAATTGTTATTAGTAATAAGATAGTGAAATTACTTAGTTTTAAAATTCATTAATCCCAATTACCATTATTTTTAACTGGAATTCTCGGGAGGTTTAAAACAAATATTAATGCCTATGTATTATCGTGCCTAAAAATTTGACTCCTCTAGGGAGTCTCCTTTAAACTATTTTTAGTACTTAACGGGCTTGGAGGGACTCGAACCCCCGACCTTGTGGTCCGTAGCCACACGCTCTAATCCACTAAGCTACAAGCCCTTGTTTTTCTCAACAGTAAATCAATATAGCACGAAATATTAAAATAATGCAAGACCCCAGAGAAAATTTATCTCACCTGAATGATCAGGGAGAGGCCAGGATGGTGGATGTATCGGCTAAAACCATCACCCGGAGGGTAGCCGTAGCGGAAGCGGCAGTGATAATGTCACAGACTACCCTCAAGACTATACAATCTGGCAACGCCCCCAAAGGAGATGTACTGGCAACGGCGAGAATAGCGGGAATTATGGCGGCTAAAAAAACCTCGGAATTAATTCCCCTCTGTCATCCGGTTCCCATTCACAAAGTAGAGATCAGATTGACCCCCGATGATAAGTTACCTGGGTATAGAATCGAGGCTGAAGTAGTGACAAAATCGGAGACAGGGGTAGAAATGGAAGCCTTAACGGCGGTTTCCGTCGCCGCCCTAACTTTATACGATATGGCTAAAGCCTTAGAGAAAAGTATAGAGATTGTTAATATCAGACTCATCATTAAGACGGGTGGTAAATCAGGGGATTATAGAAGAGATTTTGATACACTTAGAGAAGAAACGAGTAAGTAGAAGATTATGCCCCCCCGCTGGCCCCGTCAACCCGATCGCAAAAATGACCCCGCCTATCGTCGTCTCGATGATAGAATGAATTTCGCCGTCCACGTCGCCGGTTTCCTCGCCGTCAACTCAGGCTTATGGTTCTTCCACATCATAAAATTTCCTGATTGGTCTTGGTTAACTACCTTCTCGGGAATTTGGGCTATCCTATTACTAGCACACCTGATTTATATCGTGGCGATCGCTGATTATTCCGTAAAATCAAATGGCTAATACAACAAGTGACATAGAAAGTTTAGCGTCAGAAATCGGAGAAAATGTCTATATAGATGTGGCTAAATGGCATCTCTATCTGAGTAACGCCCATCTACATACCGTCGTAGCTGAAAAAGCTTACGGTTTGATCGAGGATAATAATCTCTCGGAAGACACCCTCACCTCTATGCTGCGGGAGATAAAAGTTAGTTTGGGCGGCGGTAGATTGGAACTTCCCCTATTGGATCTACTACCGACTAAATGCCAGGTAAATTTGATGGATATTTTAGAAGAATTTCAAAAGAATCTTTAAGCTTGAACACCAATTTACTCGCTCTCTTTAAAGGATCTGTCATTCAACAGTCTGCAGTCATTCCCTACCAGGTAAAGGAAGACAAGCTCCAAATACTATTAATTTCTTCACGCAAGAAGAAACGCTGGGTAATCCCGAAAGGGCTGATCGAACCTCGCATGACCCCCCACGATTCGGCAGCTAAAGAAGCTTTAGAAGAAGGAGGCATCATCGGCTGTCTATCCCCGAAATTACTCGGCACGTACAGTTATATTAAATGGGGTACTAGGTGTCTGGTACAGGTATTTCCTTTAAAAGTGGAAACCCTTCTCGACAAATGGCCCGAAAGTCATCGCCATAGGCAATGGTTTAGTTTAAAAGAGGCTATTAAGCGCGTCGAAGAAGAAGAGTTAAAAGACATATTGAAGAGTTTGCCAGAACATATAGGATAAATATTACAAAGTTTATATTTTTATAAACTTGTCTTAAAATTGAAGCCCTAGAATCTTTATTGATTCTGGTATCGGAATTCAATTTGATTAAGACGAAAACTATGTATCGATTCCAGATTAGGGCACATACTCAACCAGGCGAAGTAATATCTATAGTTGGCTCAACTACAGAATTACGCCAGTGGGAAGTTAATAAAGCGATCGTTCTAAAAACCAATCCAGATTCTTACCCTCTATGGTACACCGATCTCGATATAGACATCGATCGCGTCCCCGAACAAAAAATCGAATACCAATACCTACGCTGTTATCCTGACGGTGAGAAACAGTGGGAATCTGCTCACCTTAACCGATGGATACCGAAAGAGTCTCCCTCTAACCTCATCGTTGTCGATGATGGCAATTTCGGGGAAGTCCAACCCTATCCCTACGGTTATTTTCTCGACGCTTCTGCGGTACCGGACTATCCCAACCCCGATAAAAAAGTATTAATAATCGGGAGCTCGGTAGCGATGGGCTGTAGTTCCTGGTTGTTACGGGGATGGGCGTGGCGATTGGGGGAAACTTTGCGTAAAGATTACGGTTATGAGGTGATCAATCGCGCTGTACTCGGGGCTAACGTTCAAACTATTATCGATCGCTTTACCTCTCTCGTCACCCCTCACGAGCCAGACATAGTTATCATCGCCCTATCTCTTGGTAATGAAGGTCTGGCTAATTGCCTACCCCAACATAGAAAAACCCTTCAAGCCAAGTTTGAGAGGGGATTAGAAAAGATAGTTTCCTTAACCAGAGAAATTGGCGCTCAACCTATTTTAGGTGGGGTTTATCCTCACGGAAATTATCGAGAAGAAGACTACGCCCTTTTGCAAGAAACCCGAGGGAAAATGTTAACCTCCGATGTGCCTGTCATAGATTGGCTAGGAGTTTTAGACGATGGTTCCGGTAAGTGGCTCACTGGAATTAGTTTTGATGTCGCCCATCCGAATATGGAGGGCCATCGCTTAATGTATGAAGCGATCGATCTTAATTTATTTCCTCTCTTAATCAACGCCGAAAAAGTAAAACTTGTCTTTCAACAAGGAGATTTAAAAATCTTTCAACCCACAGAAAAAACTCTCGCCATCACCAATAATTCTGGTTACGAATATAATCTACAGCCGATGTGGAAAGAAGCCCGACAAGCTTTGAGTAAAGTGGCACCAGGAATATATGAAGATACCCGCAATTTTGAGGTAGCTTTCCGGACTTTAATCATCAGCGAAAGCGGGTTAGAGAGTAGAGTAAAGATTCCGGCTAAATCCTTAATGTTCTTCAAGTATCAATGTAAGCTTACCGAAAGAAAGAGAATTGGTATCGTTTCCTTGGGCGATCGTTGTGCTTTACGGATGTTGTTATATAAAATGCAGTACGATGGCCCAGCTTTTCCCTTTGACCTAACCAGAACGACCAATCTAGGAGATGTAGCAGATATTATCGCTCAAGATTTTTGGGATATGTGGAATCCCTCTTTCTTGCACTACAGTAAAGAGGATAATAGAATCTATCATACTAAGTGGTCGGGGTTATCATTCGGGCATGAAATAGAGGAGAGCGATGATCCCGAGCGAGACATGACACCGATTTGGCAAAGGATGAAAAATCGTTACTCTGCTCGTGCGGAACGTTTCCGTTATACGATCGCTCATAGTGATGAACTACTATTCGTGCGTACCGGGGAGGTGTCAAAAGGGGCGGTGGAAGATTTAGTTAAAAAATTGACGAATAAATGTAATGGAAAGGATTTCCGTTTATTGATCTTATCCAGTCAATCCTCCCTCGAATTTCAAGGACTACCCGGTGTAATACATCATGACATCGAGTTTAATCCTGATCGAATGTATGCCGATGAGAACCATTGGCGCTACTGTGCAGAAAAAATGCGAGAGATATTAAATTCCTTGGGTGTATCGAGTAAAAATTTATTCTGGTGCCCCTCT
The DNA here is from genome assembly GCA_964623815.1 of uncultured bacterium. Classification (GTDB taxonomy): domain Bacteria; phylum Cyanobacteriota; class Cyanobacteriia; order Cyanobacteriales; family Microcystaceae; genus Chroococcopsis. The sequence continues at coordinate 54,617 of CAZUVR010000026.1, forward strand.
GAGTTGAGCAAAAGTTGTACCTTCTAATTTAATAACACCGGTGACTATTTCGGGGACAGGGATTATGATTGAACTAGACGTTGAACTACTGCTATGCCAAAGAAATTCTTATCGACTTTATTAATTTTTTCGGCACTATTCTTTATCACCCTTGGCGATCAGTTTCTGCCGCGGCCACTTAACACTTACAGTTATAAAGCCCGGGAGAGCCTCAATAATATGATCTTGGGACTGGCTCCGAATAAAGAACCGAAAAGACCGAGCGAGCAGAGGGAAAAGCAAATGGAAAGCTTCCTAAATCGCGCTCAACCCTCTAACACTCAACCCAACAATTAGCGTTTCAGCCAGCTCATCATAGAGCGTAAGTCTTGACCTACCTCTTCGATGAGTTGCTCCGCTTCCTGACGGCGCATAGCGGTAAAACCTGGTTTACCAGATTGATTTTCGAGGACAAATTCTCTGGCGAATTGTCCCGATTGAATCTCGCTTAAAATCTTTCTCATTTCCTCGCGGGTGGCATCGGTGACGATTCTTGGGCCTCTTGTATAGTCCCCGTACTCGGCAGTATTAGAAATGCTGTCGCGCATTTTAGCTAAGCCACCCTCGACGATTAAATCGACGATCAGTTTTACTTCGTGCAGGCACTCAAAATAGGCTAATTCTGGTTGATACCCCGCCTCTACCAGCGTTTGGAATCCAGCTTTAATTAAAGCACTCAGCCCCCCGCACAATACGGCTTGTTCGCCGAATAAATCAGTTTCAGTTTCTTCGCGGAAGGTAGTTTCTAAAACACCGGCTCTAGTACCCCCGATACCTTTAGCGTAAGCCATAGCCCTATCTCTGGCTTGACCTGTTGCGTCTTGATAAACGGCGAATAAACAGGGTACACCCTGGCCCTGTTCGTAAGTACGACGGACTAAATGACCGGGGCCTTTAGGGGCTACCATAACTACATCTACATCGGCGGGGGGAAGAACCTGACCAAAATGAATATTAAAGCCGTGAGCGAAAGAAAGCACCTTGCCCTCTGTGAGATGGGGCGCGATTTCGTTTTGGTAAACAGTTTTTTGCACTTCATCGGGCAGTAAGATCATGATCCAATCAGCTAGTTTAGCGGCTTCTTCCACGCTGTATACCGTTAATCCCGCTTCTTTAGCTTTAAGGGCTGATTTACTACCTGGATATAACCCGACAATGACATTTACGCCGCTATCTTTTAAATTAAGAGCGTGGGCGTGACCTTGAGAACCGTAACCGATAATAGCGATCGTTTTACCATTAAGTAAATCTAAGTTGGCATCTTCGTCATAATACATCCTTGCCATGTGTTTGCTCCTTTCTCTGTCGTGCAAACTCTTAATTATACAAGAGAGTAGGGAGCCGGAACAGGGGGTTAGGAGTTGGGAGTTGGGAGTTGGGAGTTGGGAGTTGGGAATTGGGAGTTGGGAGTTGGGAGTTGGGAGTTGGGAGTTGGGAGTTGGGAGTTGGGAATTGGGAGTTGGGAGT
>CAZUVR010000027.1:0-9464 GCA_964623815.1 uncultured bacterium
ACGGTCATGAACCTTATCAAACAAGCTCTTTAATTGTTCTGTCACCCCGTGAGCTGATGACCAAAGAGAACCTCGGTGGGATTTATTAAATAAGCAAGTAAAATGCTTTAAATCTTTTGTATATTCTCCTAGTAATGGTTATCAACCCTATCTAATTCGTTAAACATGCTGTTTTATGTGATTACTTACGATATACCCTGTGATAAGAGACGGAAGAAAGTATCGGATTTATTGGAAGGATACGGGCAGAGAGTTCAATACTCGGTTTTTGAGTGTGTTTTGAGTAAGGCTTTATATGATGAGTTAAAAAAGCGTTTAAGAGAGAGGATTAAGGAAGAAGAAGATAGTATCAGAGTTTATCCTATTTCGGGTCACACTCTAGGTTACATAGAAACATGGGGTGGTTTACCCATCACTCGTTCATCAAGCTCTACAATTATTTGATTTTGTACCACGCTCCGGCGACGGATAAAGATAAAGTTAAATTGGCTATGTGAAGTGTTAAATCCCTCGATCTCTTGCTAATAGAGGGTTTAGAAGTTGTGAGAGGGATAGCGATCGTGCTTTACAGGTTATGATAGAGCTATCTGTAGCAAATAGCTCTTGAATACAAGATGTGTTCTGGAGTTTAAGTATCAGCCCTCTCTACTCGCTAGAGAAACTAATTGAATGGAAATTATTAAATCATTAGTGTATGTAAGATATATACTTTTAACTCTCTACTCGCTAGAGAAACTAATTGAATGGAAATCAGCGATCGTACACTCGACTATATCGAACTCTTTTAACTCTCTACTCGCTAGAGAAACTAATTGAATGGAAATTGAAAGAATCATTTCCAGTGATGAAGCTGATTTTGCTACTCTCTACTCGCTAGAGAAACTAATTGAATGGAAATCCATGAAAGAAAAAGACGGCTTTATCGGGGTTAAAACTCTCTACTCGCTAGAGAAACTAATTGAATGGAAATTCGGTGTGCGGCTAGGCTGATGACTTTACCTGATGAGCTCTCTACTCGCTAGAGAAACTAATTGAATGGAAATACGAGCCGAGGAAGCGATCGCCAGTGATGCGCTCAAGACTCTCTACTCGCTAGAGAAACTAATTGAATGGAAATATCTAGATGTTTTATCATCTAAACCTCTTGTACTACAACTCTCTACTCGCTAGAGAAACTAATTGAATGGAAATCGCTCTCAGCTCTTGATTATGTTTCTCTATCGAGGCTCTCTACTCGCTAGAGAAACTAATTGAATGGAAATAGGAAGGATGATGACTGGTACAAAACGCAATGCGAGAACTCTCTACTCGCTAGAGAAACTAATTGAATGGAAATGCGGGTGACGTAGGCTATCCGATCGATCGACACACTCTCTACTCGCTAGAGAAACTAATTGAATGGAAATCTTGCATCGTGTAAAAATCGGTGTATATCACCCATCTCTCTACTCGCTAGAGAAACTAATTGAATGGAAATGCAAAAGATGTACTCACACAAATCTTTATAATTTAAACTCTCTACTCGCTAGAGAAACTAATTGAATGGAAATTGCATTTACCTGTAACGGAGTTCTGTGAGATAAATACCTCTCTACTCGCTAGAGAAACTAATTGAATGGAAATGGGCAAAAGAATTATGTCCCGTGATATTTACTTGGTCGCTCTCTACTCGCTAGAGAAACTAATTGAATGGAAATTTTAGGATAGAAAGTACCTGAAGATGACTAGAGTGGGTTTCTCTCTACTCGCTAGAGAAACTAATTGAATGGAAATAGTATTGTTAGAATTTTCCTTGCTAACTCAAATCTACTCTCTACTCGCTAGAGAAACTAATTGAATGGAAATTCGAGTATATGACCCGCTATTGCGACGTACGCCGCGTCTTCTCTCTACTCGCTAGAGAAACTAATTGAATGGAAATAAGATTTCGCGCATCTCGGGCGCGTCGTAGTATCCGCTCTCTACTCGCTAGAGAAACTAATTGAATGGAAATTAACACTGGTCCTATCTGACATAGCTTTAATTTTAACTCTCTACTCGCTAGAGAAACTAATTGAATGGAAATAAAGCAAATTCTCTACAATTACTTGCTTATGAAGGACTCTCTACTCGCTAGAGAAACTAATTGAATGGAAATTCGTAGGGTATCAAGGGGTATGGCGACAAGCCAGACTCTCTACTCGCTAGAGAAACTAATTGAATGGAAATTACATATACAGCGCAAGCTGTAACCTTTTTCAGCCCTCTCTACTCGCTAGAGAAACTAATTGAATGGAAATTTCACGTAAAATTTTATTAGTTTTTCTACGATATAATACTCTCTACTCGCTAGAGAAACTAATTGAATGGAAATGAAAGGTAGGACTAACAGCGTTATTGTTTCCTGCCGCTCTCTACTCGCTAGAGAAACTAATTGAATGGAAATTTTCAGAAACATCAAAATTTGCAATCATTCTGTCTACTCTCTACTCGCTAGAGAAACTAATTGAATGGAAATACTGGTCTTGGGGGGCGAGGATGGTGAAGAATTTGACTCTCTACTCGCTAGAGAAACTAATTGAATGGAAATGTCACGGGTTCCAGCGTATTTCCAGAAAATTGCAACCTCTCTACTCGCTAGAGAAACTAATTGAATGGAAATCTATCTCTCATTCAACAACTCCATAAGCTCTCTATTCTCTCTCTACTCGCTAGAGAAACTAATTGAATGGAAATTTGACCATTAAGGTAGGTCGGTTCGCTCCTCTTCAGCTCTCTACTCGCTAGAGAAACTAATTGAATGGAAATTTAGAAAGTTTTTTACAATTAGGTCGTCTCTATCCTTCGCTCTCTACTCGCTAGAGAAACTAATTGAATGGAAATTTGAGGAAAAGTAAATGGTAGATCCAATAATTCAACTCTCTCTACTCGCTAGAGAAACTAATTGAATGGAAATTACGAAGATTTACCATCGATTACTAAGGCAACATGGACTCTCTACTCGCTAGAGAAACTAATTGAATGGAAATTGTAGAACATAGCTTAGGTGTTTCTACTTATGAAAACTCTCTACTCGCTAGAGAAACTAATTGAATGGAAATTTTCGTCTCTTAGCTTCACCCATTGTATTTTTCCATCTCTCTACTCGCTAGAGAAACTAATTGAATGGAAATCATACTGAATAGAATCAGAAATTATTTTAGTTCTTAGATCTCTCTACTCGCTAGAGAAACTAATTGAATGGAAATAAAAATTAAAAGTTGAAATTCAAAAAAATAAATATCTACTCTCTACTCGCTAGAGAAACTAATTGAATGGAAATACGTTAAATTTAACTATATGCCATTAAAACATCGTAGGCCTCTCTACTCGCTAGAGAAACTAATTGAATGGAAATCTATTTTTTTGTTAGTCAGCTTATGGCTATCACTGTCTCTCTACTCGCTAGAGAAACTAATTGAATGGAAATATGCGTTTTTAATACCTTTTGGTGTAAACATATCAGGTGTCTCTCTACTCGCTAGAGAAACTAATTGAATGGAAATATCTTTAGTAACACCAAAAACAACAGCATTTTCTTTACTCTCTACTCGCTAGAGAAACTAATTGAATGGAAATAATAATTTTATTATTTTATCTTTGAACATTATTTTTATAACTCTCTACTCGCTAGAGAAACTAATTGAATGGAAATGTCAAGGTTTTTCCCAGGTACGTTACCTGTCTTTTTTCTCTCTACTCGCTAGAGAAACTAATTGAATGGAAATCGATGGAGATGATAATTTAGTCGGGGTCATTAATACATCTCTCTACTCGCTAGAGAAACTAATTGAATGGAAATCCCTACTGCGGAGGAGTTTGTAAGAACAAAAATACCCTCTCTACTCGCTAGAGAAACTAATTGAATGGAAATTAGAAAACTTCAGTTAAGCAATACTTACGGTTGCTCTCTCTACTCGCTAGAGAAACTAATTGAATGGAAATTTGTAGTCTTGGGTTAAACAGCACTCGGAGTATAAACTCTCTACTCGCTAGAGAAACTAATTGAATGGAAATTAGAGTTTTTAGCCCTAGAGATATAGTAGACACCGCTCTCTACTCGCTAGAGAAACTAATTGAATGGAAATGTTTTTTCTATTGTTTTATTTAATTCAATGTCAAACCCTCTCTACTCGCTAGAGAAACTAATTGAATGGAAATACTTTTGGAATAAAATGGCGCGCGGACTGGTATTAGACTCTCTACTCGCTAGAGAAACTAATTGAATGGAAATGAGATATACTTGTGCTTATCTCATATAGATGAAAAGATCTCTCTACTCGCTAGACCCACGAGATGCGCAATGAGAGTTGAATTGTAAAGACCGAGTTACTTAAAGCTAAAAACAAGGCTAAGAATAAATGGGACAATAAAAATACAGTAAAACATTAAGTAATCGAGGAAATCCCAGATGTCAAAGGACGAAATACTTCATTTTGACTCAGGCTTAGAAATAATCTCTACCGAAGAAGCCGATCTAGTCACTCCTCAATGGCTAAGTGAGGCACTTTTGGTGGGAAAATACTGGCTAGAAACCGGTTTAGTAGAAAAACTTCACCGACAAGTACGGGTAGAACGCCCAAGGATGGGAACTTATGAAGTATGTGATTTCGTACTCTTGTTATTAGCGTATTCCGTCAGTGGTGAAAAAACTTTGGCTGATTTTTTTTCAGCTCTCAAGCCCGTACAACATCTATTGATGGCTGTGTGGAACCGAAATAAAACCCCAGTAGCTTCGACTTTAAGCCGTTTTCTAGCAGCGATCGAAGATAGCTCCCTAGAACAGTTAAGAAACTTATTCGAGACAGACTTATGGGAAAGGGGATTAAACACGGACAATATGGGAGGTTTAATAGACCGGAGGGGGGAGAAATATTATTTCTTCGATCTCGATGGGACAAAACAAACAGCCAGACAGAGAAAGCTTATTTCTAATGAAGAATACCCTCAAGCAAAACGTCGGAGTGACAAAGCTTGCGGCAAAGGCTATACAGGTAGAAAAAGAGGAGACTGCCTTAGAACTCGCAGTACCATTGCCCAATCCCATACCAGTGAGTGGTTAGGTACGTTCGGCTCTGTAGGAAATGGAACCGCAGGTAAAGATTTAGAACGAGCTTGTACCCTGGTTCAACGATACCTCAAACAGCATCAAAAAAAGGGCGATCAGGCAATTATTAGACTTGATGGCTATTACGGATTACCCGCGTTCGTCAACCAGATTCAACATCATCAACTCGGCTATATTTTAAGAGGGCGAGATTACGGATTACTTGAACATGGATCGGTTCAAGCTCTTTTAAAAGCCACTACCCCCGAATTATGGCCTTACCCCGAAGGTGATCAAATGCGAGAAATATTTGACCTAGGTTTTCTTGAAGGTTCTTGGACGGGCTACACTGGGAAAATAAGATTGATTGTGGTTCGGACTCCCTATAATCCAAAACATAAACACCGAATCGGGAAAAGAAAAGCTGACTTCATTTATGAATTATTCATAAGTTCCCATTCAGAGGCAGGGTTAACCGGCAGTGACATTCTCAGCCTCTATTATGGTAGAGGTGGATTTGAAAAACTCTTGGCAGATGAAGATGTAGAACAAAATTACGATCGGTGGTGTAGTTGGCATCCGCAAGGCCAGGAATTTTGTCAGATATTGGGTCAATGGGTGTGGAATTGGCGACTGCGGGCTGGCTTGGCTCATCAGACGCAACCTTTGCGCCAAACGGTTTGGTCTTCAGCAAAGGAAAGTTTAACTCCCACTCCCAAGTTATCAATATCTTCCGATACTTCAACAGAATCATCTGTCGATGACGCTGAATATGCCCCTCCCCAAGTAGCCAAGGGATGGGCTAAAAGCCTGAACAAATTTTCCGGTAAAGACTTTACCCTACTCGATGAAAAAACATTACAGTGTCCCGCCTCCCTAAATATGTCTCCCGGGGAAGTCAGGCATAACCGTTACGGTGACGAGCTGATCTTATTCGGTATGAAACCTAAATTCTGCCAGCAATGTTCGCTTAAATCTAACTGTTTAGCCGATAGCTCTAAAGGAATAGGGGGGCGGAGAATCACGGTCATTCGCAAAAAATTATCTCAACCTGCAAAACCCATCTCTTTGCCCTCAGCATCTAGAGCGATCGCTCAACCTTTTTTAAATTACCCAAATCTTCCCGTTATCTGGTTAGACTTTCCTACCACTCGATTAAGACGTGACCTTACTCATGAGTTGAGAAAGCAAAAAATCTTCTTTGAATTAATTATAAAAACAGCCTCAATAGCCATCAGCTCAACTCAATACATCACCCGAGAGCAACGCTCTCACCAGCGTTTATCTTGGTTTCAAAGAAGGGAAAAAAATTCCCTTCAAAATACGAACAGTTATTGGCAAGTTAAATTATCAGGCTTTTCTGCAAAGATTTTTGATTGGCTTTACAATTCGGGCTTAAGCTCTATTGTAACGCTTTAAATTTCATTGCACATCTCGTGGGCTAGAGAAACTAATTGAATGGAAACAAAACACAATTAAGAACCTATTTATAAAGTAAATCTTTAACTAATTAAGCAACGCAACATGATACGGGTCATCACTGCGTAAATAGGGGCTTCACTAGATGAATTGCGTTTATTTATTACTGAAAAACTCGAAGAAATCAATGAACAGGTAATTGCTTCTATCGCCTGGAAAGGTTATATTGTCGAAGCCTTATCTGTAGTTGGACTTTTTAGAATTGGTATTATACGATCGCCACGAATTTTTCTCAGTCAGGCATTCCTCACTGACACTTAAATACAAGAATACTATTCGACGTGAATATTAATTAATCTATTTTAGGTTGACTTGCCTTAGTTGAGCAAACCCATTGAGATAAAGTAACCAAACTGTAACCACGATCCAATGAATGAAGGAAATAGTCCAGAGAGAGCCTGTTAACCAATAGACGATCGTACAGGTGAGACCGAGAAGAGCGGTTAAAATTAAGAAAATTGGCTTAAAAAATGTGAGATTACCTGTCTTATAAAAAGTCCGAGCATTCAGGGGATGGTAGACAACAAATAGAATCAAGCTGAAAACGCCCCAAACCGAGAAATTAAAAGCCGAGTTAAATCTGTCTGGATAGGGTAATAACAATACCCGAAAGATTAATTCTTCCCACAGTGCGGGCGAGAAAAACAGAAAAGCGACGGTTTTCAAGAACTCTATAGGTTTCAAAGAAAGAGGACACCAGCGTAAAAAACCTAATCGCACTCCGATGGGAATAGCGATCGATCCGTATATAAACAAAGATAGAAGAGTTAAACCCCATTCCCGCCAATCCGGTAGGAAAACTATCGACGCGAGGATACGACGCAGGGCGGGGGAAATAAGAGGCACTTCTCCGAAAATATTGGTAGGAGCGAGGGGCAGTATTTCGGGCATGAAACCACCTACTTGATTCGTTCGCAAAAACCATAACGCCGCCCCATGTTCAAAAAAGACTGTACTCATCACGTCATGGGCGTTACGGGGTAACATAGACTGCCAACTCAACAAGACATTAGCTAAAGTGTTTTCTCCCATGAAGGGATAATCACGCTGTTTTATCCCCGCTAGAGTCTCCGCGTTGTGCCGCCAATCAGGGCGGATAGTGCCTCTAGGAATCAACACCTCATAAATACGCTCTCCCAATTTTAATAATCGTTGGAAACGCTCTGTCTGAGGGTCATCAGGGTGATCTGCAAACCATCGAGCGATGTTCGGATCGCCGTTAATACGCTCCTTAATGGTTTCTATAGTTATGTAGAGGGCTTGGTTAGAATCTTGGACGCAAGAGGCGGCGGGGGTAACGCTGGAATATCCACTTCCGTCACCGGTACGGTAGCGAGCCATCATAATTTCTAATTGCCGTTGAAATTCCGTCAGGGGGGAGAGGGTTACACCGCCGAAATTGTAGTCTTCCAGTACGTCCAATTTCACCATCACATTAGAAATGGGGCGGGAATTCAGCCATCCTCTCTGTAAGTTACCCGTATAATTTTCCCAACTCTGGCTTCCTGATAAGATTCCCTGAGGATTATGGGCGTAAACCTGATAGTAGACTATTTCCCATTGCAACTCTGATGTAAAACGATCGCGCACCACCTCATAGAAGAGATAGGATAGATGTCCCGTGACCGTTCCTCCTACTATTGATTCTCCTTTTTTACCGCCAATACCCCCGAAGAGATGAATACCTAACCCTCTGTCACCTTCTTTCGGTAAACCCTCTGATGGAGAATCTGCCTCGGGTAGTACCTGAACTTTTTGAGCTGTACCTCTACGTTTCGGTGTATCTTGCCAATTACCCCTGTTGATGTAATCAGAACCTGCCACGTTTCCTGACACCTTTTCCGAGGGTTGGAGTTGGAAAAGCGATCGAGGTTTGAGAGCCTGTACCGTAAATAATCCATCTTTGCCTTTAGCTCCATATATATACCATCCCGATTTACCCACGCTAGAATCAGGTAGAGAGTGAGGAGTAGAAATAAAGCGATCGCCCGATACCCTCGGTTGTTGTGGAATCCTTACTACCTCCTCGATACCATCGAATTGACTGGTTAGTGGGTTATAATGCCTCACCTTGAATAATTCGCTCTCACAGGGGGGCGTACCGGGGCAGGTAGCGGGTATATCACTAGGAAGCAGAGCCGGTGCTGGGGTGAGGATTTTCACCAGGGCAACGTAACGCCCCGTCACCATAAGGGGCATCCTATCTATTAAAAGTGCTGTATCTTCTCCACCTCTGCTAACTTCAGCCCCTTGAAAACTCACTAACACATCATCTTCTGATCTAGCACCCGCTAGAGCTTGTAGTGGGCCGACTTGAGAACGTCCATTGAGGCGAGCGGGAAGCACATTCCCCTGTCTTTCACTCTTTTTTGCGGCGGCGGAAAAATTAATATCTTTAGTGATGAGTTGTAAGTACCTATCTAGTAGCGGAGAATTTTGCCATCCTAAACGAACCTTCTGCCCTACTAAATTCTGATAATCGGAGGGTGCTTCATAAATTTCTAGCCAAGCCCAATCCCCATTATCTAAGCTCCTTAACTGGTATTCTTGCGTTTCTGGGAGGACTAAACGACCTACCCAATTACCTACCGGACGATATAAATCCCGATCGAGGTTTTGTTCGAGCGGGTAATAATCAGGCCTGTTTGCGGGTAATTTACGAGTTAGGGCATAATCGGAAATGCGATCAACAGAAGGAGTTGGAGTAAATAAGAGCGTGAGGATACTCACTGCTATGGCCAGCAGGACTAAAGCTAAGAGTGAAAGATTCCTTTTTTTGGACATATAGCTATATGGTGATCTGATTAATCTTAGGGCGAATATTATTAGGGGTACGGCGATCAGTTCGTTAAATTCTACCCTTAGCTCGACCACAAACCACTAATTATCCAAAGAAAAAACCGCAATGTTATTGATGAAA
>CAZUVR010000027.1:9564-56122 GCA_964623815.1 uncultured bacterium
AAAGCCTTATATGTGATGGCGATAATAAATCTGACTATTGGGACGAGCGTGTTACCCACACTAGATAACTTTCTAGATAACTTTAGAATAGAGATAAGATAGCAGAGTCGAGAACCAAAAACAACTGTGACACAGAAGGCCTCATTACAGGAAACCCACTACAATCAAGCCCGCGCTAGCTTACAGCAGGCTAATTCCTGGTATTCTAGCGTAAGAAGACACTGGAACTATCCACCGAACCCGAGTTTACAGGCAGCGGTGAAAACGGATTTGCAGAACCTCAAAGGAGCTTTAGATAAACTAGAGCAAACGGTGATCCGGATAGCGACTTTCGGGCTGGTGAGCAGAGGAAAATCGGCGGTAATTAACGCGCTGTTGGGGGAGAAATTATTACAGACGGGGCCTTTAAACGGAGTAACACGGTGGCCGCGTTCTCTGCGTTGGACTCCCCCGAGCGCTAAAGTACAGGTGGAACTGATCGACACTCCCGGACTCGATGAAATCGAGGGGGAAGCCAGGGCGAATATGGCCCGGGAGGTGGCGCGACAGGTCGATCTGATCTTATTTGTGGTGGCGGGGGATATTACCCGCACCGAGTACGCGGCGCTGTGCGAGTTGAGAAAAAGTCAAAAAACCCTGATATTGGTATTTAATAAGATAGATTTGTATCCGGAAACCGATCGCGCCGAAATTTTCCGACAATTACAAATATTGGGAACAGGAAACGGGTCAAAAACGTTAGATGATGTGTTAACTCCGGATGAAATAGTTATGGTAGCAGCCGAACCGCAACCCATACCCGTCCGGGTGGAAAAAAACGGCGTGATCACTCAAGAATGGGAAACGCCCCCACCCCAGATAGACGAACTGAAAGATAAACTACTGATGATCTTAAATCGGGAAGGTCGATCTCTGCTGGCGATCAACTCGCTCATCCAGGCCCAGGAAGCGGAAGCTAATATCGCCCGCAAAACTCTCTTACACCGCCAGGAAGAGGCGGAAAACCTGATCTGGAATTACGCCAAGTATAAATCGATCGCAGTCGCCGCCAATCCCATACCCCTACTCGATCTAATCGGTGGGACGATCGCGGATCTGGCGATGATTCGCAATCTGGCCCGCTTATACGGTTTACCCATAACCAGTTACGAAGCCGGTAAACTGTGGCGTACCCTGGTAATCAGCGCCGCCGGATTATTGCTTGGCGAAGTAGTTACTAGCGTGATCATCGGTTTCGGCAAGAGCGCCCTTGCCTTCGGTAGTATGTTCGAGAGTCCGACTTCCCTAACCCTCTACGGTAGTACCGCCCTCTTACAGGGAAGTATAGCCGGGTACGGTTCTTATATAATCGGTAAGGCGGCGCAAGTTTACCTCGAACAGGGTTGTAGTTGGGGTTCTAAGGGCCCGAGTACAGTAATCGAACAGATTTTAAGCCAGGTACAACCGAATACGATCCTGTACAGATTACGAGAAAAACAAGGTCCGCTCCAAGCCCCCGCGATGCGAGTAGGAAGGTAAAAGACTTAAAGAGGTGAAAATGGATTAGGTGTAGTTTGTGTACGTTTCGCAGAGTGTCAAAGCAACAAATGCCGTTATAATGCCTCTATTCATAAAGATAAAATTTTGTCATAAAAAACCTTATGTCAGCTTCTCCTCAACCCCTAATTTCTAGAGAAAATCGGAGTTATAAGCGTTCGAGAGGACGTACACGTTCCCGCACAGCAACAACCCCCCCCACCGTGGAACCGTTACGGGTTAATCAATCCGCCCCCTCTCCCGCCCAGACTAAAAAGCCTCCCTTACCCTCCCATCTGCGTTCCCTCAATGCTTTGCAAAAAGTTTTATCTTTAGTAACTTTATCCTTGATGACTTCGGCGTTGGGTTTTTACGCTTGGACGATTTACGTTCCTAAAGTTTGGGATGAAGAATATTCCAAGTTAGAAAAACTAGAGCGTTACGAGAGATATTTGCTCACCACCAACGAAACTTTAAAACAGCAATTAGCCCAACAGGCAGAAAAACCCGAGGCGGGATTAACTCCGGCCAAACCGGAACAAGCCATATTTTTACCTTCTAATCCCAAATCTGTAACAATTGTGGAGGAAAAAAGTCTATCTGATTCAGCACCTTTAAAAATAACCAAGCCCCTCGCTTATTAAGCCAAATGATCAATCCCAGGCCGAAAGTAAAACACGCTCGGGGAAAACGAGGCGATCGCAGAAAGCCCATTTCCCGGTCTAAGATCACTAACCCCTCTCGCAATCAGGGCAAAAAAGCCCCTCAATCGTTACCTTTGAGCGGCGGAAGGTTGGTAACGGTATGGGGAATATTAATTTTAGGGATGCTGGGCTTGGGATGGCGTTTATATCAATTGCAAGTGGTACAAGCTGAGCAGTTACAGAAAAGGGCGAGACAGCAACAAACGGTTAATATCAAGCCTTACATACCGAGAAGGGCGATTATAGATAGCGATCATAACGTGCTGGCAACCGATCGCTTACTTTATACTTTTTACGTCCATCCGCAATTTTTTAAGCGCTCCCGCCAGGAAATAGCCGAGAAACTGGCTCCCATCCTCAATACCAATCCGCAAAAGCTACTAAGCGAATTTAACACTAAGCCTACAGGGATCAAATTAGCCGAAAAAGTCACCGAGGCTCAGGCTACGGAAATTAGAGCCTTAGGATGGGACGGTTTACAATTAGACGAAGACTATACACGCTATTACCCCCAGGATGAAATGGTGGCAGACGTGATCGGTTATGTCGATAACGCCCATCAAGGACAGGCGGGAATCGAGTTGAGCCAGAAACAAATTCTCGAAAGAGAGCCTCTATCCTTAAACACTCGGCGGATGGGAGATGGGAGTATATTACCGGCTTTCGTGCCTAAGGGCTTATTCGACGTGGATGATCTGCAACTACAGCTCACCTTGGATTTGCAGTTACAAAGGGCGGCGCGATCGGCTTTAAAAGCACAATTGAAGAAATTTAACGCCAAGCGGGGAGCCGTTCTAGTTATGGATTCCCATGATGGTTCGATGTTGGCCCTGGTTTGCGAACCCACATTCAACCCCAACCAATACTATAAATCTAACGTCGCCTTATTTAAAAATTGGACGGTTTCCGATTTATACGAACCTGGCTCCACGTTCAAACCGATTAACGTGGCTCTGGCTTTAGAAGCGAAAGCCATAACACCCAACTCGATCTTCTTCGATTCTGGGGCGATCGTTGTAGATAAATGGACTATCAGAAACGCTTCTAAAACTGGTAATGGCTCGATGACTCTCTCGAAACTTTTGCAGACATCGAGTAACATCGGCATGGTACTGATCAGCCAGAAAATGAAGCGTCAGGATTACTATAACAGACTGGTGGGATTAGAATTAGAGGAAAAAACCGGGGTAGATTTACCAGGAGAAGCCAGGGGAACATTGAAATCAGAGGCGAGTTTCCGGGGTAGCGCGATCGAATCCGCCACCGCTTCTTTCGGTCAGGGATTTTCCCTCACTCCGGTAAAATTAATACAGTTACACGCGGCTCTCGCTAACGGCGGTACTCTCGTCACGCCTCACGTAGTCAGGGGTTTAGCCGACGCTCAGGGAAGATTGCACTGGCAGCCAGAATATCCGAAGAAAAAGGTGTTTTCTCCCGATGTAGCCAGAGAAGTCGTGAAAATGATGGAAACGGTGGTGACGGAGGGTACGGGGCAAGTAGCCCAAATACCCCGCTATCGGATAGGGGGTAAGACGGGCACGGCGCAAAAAGCAGGGCCCCGGGGGGGATATTTGCCCAATGCTAAAATCACCAGTTTCGTTTCTATCCTTCCGGTGGAATCACCTCGCTATGTGGTTTTAGTGGTGGTGGATGAACCGAAAGGAGCTAACACCTTCGGCTCTACCGTAGCCGCACCGGTGGCGAAATCAGTCATGGAAGCTTTGATTTCTATTCAGGGTTTACCGCCTTCTACTGCCGCGCCTAAACCCAAGGTTGGTTCTGCTCCCAGACACGATTGAGAACTGTCAAGAATCTTGACTACTGAACTCTAAATTCTGTTTTCTAGATTAAGTTAAGATATATAACAAATCTGCAAACAGGATTGTGCTGTTATGACACTACCCCCCGGCCCGAAAACCGCTAATTCTATACAAGTGTTGCAATGGATATTAAATCCCGTTAGCTACATGGAGAAGGCGAGAAAAGAATACGGAGACATCTTTACGTCTAAAGTAGCCTCGATGATCAGCACTGATCTCGTCTTTGTCAGCGATCCAGAATCTATGCAGTACATACTCACTAATGATCGCCAGATATTCTCTGCGCCAGGAGAAAGTAACCGTATTCTCTCTACTCTAATGGGAGACTATTCAGTAATTCTCCTCGACGGTGAAGAACATAAAAAACGCCGACAGTTGTTGACACCACCTTTTCACGGCGAGAGCATCCGCTCCTACGGGGATTTAATTACCACTATCACCGAGCGGAATTTGACTTCCATACCCACAGATAAACCCTTTGCCGTCCGCTCCGTCATGCAATTAATCACGTTAGAAGTGATTATGCAGGTAGTTTTCGGATTGACAGAAGGCGAGGATTACGACATTTTAAAACATCATCTCGCTACCATGCTCGATATTTTCCAAGTACCGGCTATGGCGGCGGTTTTATTTTACCCCTGGTTACAAGTAGATTTAGGGCCCTGGAGCCCCTGGGGCAAATTTATTCGCTCGCGTCAAATTATCGATAACATTATCTATAAGGAAATCGATCGCCGTCGTCAAGATTCTATTAACAAAGGGAATGACATATTATCGCTACTGATGTCGGCAACCGATACGGAAGGAAATCCCCTCACCGACAAAGAATTAAGGGATGAATTAATCACCATGTTATTCGCGGGACATGAAACCACCGCTACCGCCATGTCATGGGCTTTATATTGGACTCATCGTTATCCAGAGGTAAAAGAAAAAATCATAGCCGAAATAGAAACTTTAGGAGCTAATCCTTCTCCCTTAGATATAGTGCGCCTTCCCTATCTAACCGCAGTCTGTCAGGAAACTCTGCGAATTCATCCAGTGGGAATGCTGACTTTTCCCCGGGTAGTAGAGAAGCCGGTACATTTAGGGGGTTACGATTTACCCGTCGGTACTGTCTTAATGCCCTGTATCTATCTCGCCCATCATCGCCCGGAAACTTACGCCGACGACGCAGAATTCAAACCGGAGAGATTTTTAGAGAAACAATATAGCCCTTATGAATTCTTACCTTTCGGCGGTGGCGTGCGACGGTGTATCGGCGAAGCCCTAGCCTGGTTTGAATTGAAAATAGTGGTCGCTTCCGCACTTTCTGGATATAATCTATCTCTAGTGCATACCGATGCGGAAAAACCCCGGCGGCGCGGCCTGACTCTCGGGCCTTCAAGAGGGGTCAAAATGCGGCTCAACGGTAAGAGAGTTCGATCGATCCCCAGTCCAGAACCCGCTTTAAGTTCTAATTAAAATTAATTATCTTCAGGGGTATGTACAGTGTTAATTCGTATCGCTAAAAGTTGGCAAATTTCCGAAAGTCAGGTGACTTCCGAAAGCAGTTATATCAATCGCCGTGGCTTTTTAAAAAGTTTCGTCGGTGCGGGTATATCAGCCAGTTTAATACCTCTGACGGGATGCAACAAGTCTAAAGCTGAAAATTTATTCGCTGATAGTTATAATTTGCCTGCCATTCCTAATGTTAGGAAAAACGAGAATTTTAAGGTCAGCGATCGACCTCTAACCCTGCAAGAGTTAGCCGCAAGATACAATAATTTTTATGAATTCGGCGGGGGAAAAAATATCTGGTTAAAAGCGCAGAAACTACCGGTAGATAATTGGAAAGTAGAAGTTACTGGACTTGTAAAAAATCCGCGCACATACAGCCTCGATGATATTAAAAAGACCTTCTCTCTCGAAGAGAGGATTTATCGATTCAGATGTGTAGAAGCTTGGTCGATGGTATTACCCTGGACGGGTTTCCCGATGAGAGAGTTGATCAAAGCCGTTGAACCAACTACATCAGCTAAATTTGTCCGTTTTACTTCTTTTTATGATCCGGAAATCACCAAAGGCCCGGGTTTACATTTCGGTGCCCTTCCCTGGCCTTATACGGAGGGATTGAGAATAGAAGAAATGGCCAATGAGTTAGCTTTCTTCGCTATCGGTATCTACGGGCGCGATTTACCGAAACAACACGGGGCACCGATAAGGATGGTGATTCCCTGGAAGTATGGATTTAAAGGCGCGAAATCGATCGTTAAGGTTGAATTTGTGGCGGAGCAACCGGCTACTTACTGGAATACCGTCGGCCCTTACGAGTACGATTTCGAGGCTAACGTCAACCCGACTAAACCCCATCCCCGTTGGTCACAGGCGACGGAAAAATTTATCGGTACAGGCCCCGGATTGTCTTGGGTGTTGAAGGAAACCCTGCCCTACAACGGTTATGGGGAATATGTCGCCAGCCTTTATTCTTAAATAATTTGTTTAGCTAGAATCATTAGCTCCCAATTAAGTTATACTAGCTATATAGTACAAAAGGGAGAGAGTACAAATGAACGGAAAGTGTCTTTGCGGTGCTATCACTGTTAAAACGCCAGATAGAAAAACTGTAGATGCCTGTCATTGCAGTATGTGTCGGCGGTGGGCAGGCGGGCCCGCTTTAGGAATAGCTTGCGGTACGGATGTAGAGATCGAAAACCCAGATAAATTAAAAGTCTATCACTCATCGGAATGGGCGGAAAGAGCTTTCTGTAGTGAATGCGGTACTCATATTTTCTATAAATTATTGCCCACAGGAGAATACTTCGTCCCTGCCGGTCTTTTTCAAGAGGCAATCGAGTTCGAGTTTACCGAGCAAATATTTATCGATAACAAGCCCGATTACTACGCATTCGCCAATCAAACCGTCAATCTCACCGAAGCCGAGGTGTTCGCTAAATTCGCCGAGTTTCAGGGCGCTTGATCTCGAAGTTCGGGAATGTAATATAACCGGATGGACTTACCCACATTTTCTACAGGCTGATAATCTTCTAGCCAGGAAAATTGATCGTAAGGGGGTTCACCAGTACCCAATTTTAAGTGATAAATACTTATGGCAATCCAACCAGATTCTCTCTGATACGGCTTTAACTCCCCCATCTGCGGGAGATGAAATTGTTCCAAATTAATACCGCCGCTACCGTTGTATTTAATCTTTATTTCAGTGATATTACGTTGTTTGAGGGTTTGAGAGAGCCTTTTTAGATCCTGCCCCCAATCTAAATCACTATCGACGCTAATTTCTTCGGGATGATTACCCGCGAGTACATTGAAATAAGCTAAATAATCGGGATGGGCGGCGAACGAAGAAACTAGCTGCCAAGAGAATAGTATAGCAATTAATCCTAATCCCACCGGACGTAACTTTATCTTTAAGGTTAAGAGTCTCGACGCAGAGTATCCGGCGACGATGGCGAGTAAGGGATAGATAGAGAGTATCTGGCGTAAACCATTATTGACGCTACCTAACATGGAGAGGCATAGTATAGCTAAAGAGATAAGCGCCGGGGTTGCTACCGGGTTTATATCCCCAAAGATCAAACTTCTAAATACAAAGAAGAAACCGATACCTGTCAAGAAAATAAAAGCTAAAGGGGTTTTCGTCAGTAGAACCACCGGGAAAAAGTACCACCAACCCTTTGTTTTTCTATCCCCCAGCAAATAGGCTAAATGCCCGCTCCTGTTGCGCCGGAGGAAAGAATTGATTCCCTTAATAAACTCCGGTGCCGGGTTAGCGGTACGATCGAGGATAAAATAGGAAACCTCGTGGCCCATACCTTCATTCCCGAAGATACGATCAATATCCTCGTAGCGTCCGGTATTAGAGGTGAGCCAGGGTTCAAACGAAAAGCGATAACCAGCCCAAATCGTCAAGATACAGAAGAGAAAAGCTACCAGGGCTGTTACCGCCCGGCGTTTCCACGAGAGAAATTTGAGATTTCCATTTTTCCACCGGTTCAGTAGATATAAAGACAGGGTGATGACGCTCCCCATAACCAAAAAACCCAGGGCGGAAAATTTCGATAGGATAGCCAAACCGAACATTATTCCCAAAAAGATACCGCGCCATACATCCGGCAGATGTAGATATAAAGTCAGGGCGAAGAGGGCGGCGCTGACGAAGGTGGCGCAGGCCATATCTAGGGTAGCGAGACCGGAATGGGCGAGAATGGGGGGCAGGGTGGTAAATAGTAATGTGGCTGCCAAAGATGTTATTTTTCCCCCGCATCTTTTCGCCCATAAAGCTACGGTGAGAGAGGCGATGACGAAAAAGGGTAGGATTCCCAATCTCGCCAGAGTTAAATTTTGTTCATAACTGCCTTGAGATTGAAGAATAGCGTTTCCCTCTAGCAGGGGGGAATCTAAATTGTCCACGCCTCTGATACCGTTGAGATAGGGTAATAGGGCGCTCATCACTCTGGCCAGGGGTGGGTGAAAAAGTTCGTATGTATACTTTCCTTGAGCGAGCCATTCCATCCCAGCGGCGATATGAAAAGGTTCGTCCCAAGTTTGCCAGAATATATTATAGGTGGCGGCTATTCTTAAACAACCCACTAGGATCATTAAGATAATCAATGACCAGAAGGTAACATCTAGCTCTTTAAGTTTTTTCATCTAGACAATAGTACGTTTAGTTACTGGTTTACGCCAATTACCTTGGATGGCTAGGGTTAATCCAGGATTATAAATATTCACGAACATGGTTTGACCATCGGGGGAGAAACATACCCCCGCGAATTCGGAATTATTCAGGGCGTTGCGGGCGAAGTGATAATATTTCCCCTCGCTGTTAATGCCTACTAAATATTGTTCCCCCGCCCCATCTTCACAGATGAGCAAATCACCGAAAGGAGCGAGGATTAAATTATCAGGATAGTCGAGAACTTTCGCCCCGGGTGATTCAAAAAATAATTCGATCGTGTCGGCGACGGGATTATAACGGAAAATTTGCCCTACTTCCGCCTTACCCCCGTTAGTACAGGTGAAATATATCTGCCCGTCTGCTAAACATATTCCCTCGCCTCGTCTGAAAGTAGCCGCCCCCCGAGCGCGGGATTGATAGCGAATATCGTCTTCTTTCGGATTGACTTCTTTTATTGGTGTCCAGCTTACTTTCTGGGGTTGATTGCCCGGGAAGTTGAGACTGGTGTCGATGTAGCGCATCTTATCGATAACCAGAGCTTCTAGAGTGCCGCCAGCTTTTAAATTACCGTTCTCTTTCGGGCGGAAGCGATAAAAGCAGCCGTCGATTTGGTCTTCTGTTTGATAGAGATAACCTGTTTTGGGATCTACGGCTACGGCTTCGTGTCGGAATCTGCCCATATCTATTAAGGGTGTGGGCGTGGCTATTCCTTCGCTTGTCGATACTTCAAAATTATAACCGTGTCCCGGGGTCGTATCTTCTTCGCAGCTTATCCACGTACCCCAAGGAGTTACCCCGCCAGCACAGTTGCGGTTTGTTCCGGCTAGGGAGACGTATTCTTTTATTACTTGAAGATTGGGAGCGAGTACCAGTGTCGTTGTTCCTCCGGAAGAAGCTTTATTATATTTCTTATCGTCGGGGGCGATGACTGCGGGAGTTTGCCCAGGGTTTAATTCGTGATTGCGAATTAATATTATTGTATTATCTGCACCGCTGAAGGCTCCCATCCCGTCGAAATTGCCCGGTACTAGAGTTCGATCGCTCATCCTATTTCCCGCCCGCGATACGATCTTATACTGAAAACCCCGGGGTAGATCGATGATCCCTTTAGGATCTGGTATTATCTCACCGAAACCCGAACTCTGATCTTGACTCCCATTATCGGCAAAGTTCTTCAATGTAGGTGCCAAGATAACGGAGGCGGTTGCCATTCCTGCTACGCTAACGAAGCGACGACGAGACATTACTACCATGTTTTTAACCGAAGCTAAACTTTACTTTTCCTGACGTTGAAAATTATTTTATAGTTCATTAAGTTATTATCAGGTTTGCAAACTGGGTTTGTAGTTTTTTTAGTTCCTTAGCTTTTCTTTGTTTTTCTTGCATATTATTCAGCCATTTTAACCACCTATCTGAGTTATCTATTTTTTGTCTTTCTTTTTCAAAAATATTTAATCGCTCCTGAATGTCATCTTTAAAACTTATTCTTTTGGCAAATAGTTTATCTTTATATACATCGTCTATTTGATGTAATTCTGGTACTTCTGGATAGCCTGTATCATAGTGATGTATATCAATTTTAGCGATCTGAGATGCCAAACCGATAACGATACCATCGGAGTTATAAAATTTGTTGATTTCAAAATATATTCTTAATTCTTTCCAGATTTCTAAAAAATACGTATACCGATTATCTTGATTTTTAAAAGCAAAAAAACACTCATTGACAAATTTAACTTCATCTAAATTAATTTGATATTCTTTAGATATTTTTTCACATATTTTGTAGTCTAGAGAGTTTAAATAATTTTTATTTCTTTGAAAATGTTTTATTAAACCATAACAACTTTTAGCTGTTAACCCATTCTTCCAAATTCTGGAAAGGACGAGATTTTTAAATAAACGACAATCGGCATCTAAAAAAATACAACAGTTAAAATTCTTTAAACTTTGCTCCAGACAGTATAATTTATCATGATAAATCCCTATAGATTTAATTTTGTGTTGGATAGGAATTACATTTCTCAGAGCGCTAAAATCATCGGGATTATCTGTTAAAATCACAAAAGGTGTTCCAGGAGATAACTTTAATAAATCTTGAGCTAGTAAGTTGGCGAGCTGGCGATACTTTTTACCTATTGCTAAAGTAGTTACGCAAATATCCCCCGTTGTTTGCGAATCGATCATCCTCTTGACTTTCCTGGTAAATATTAATAATTATTAAGCTAAATTTATACTATTAAGGAGTGAGCAATAATCCCTCACTCCCCCTATCTAATTAAATAGCCTTATTTAACCGATAGTAATTCCACATCAAAGATTAAAGTAGCGTTAGGAGGAATAACGCCGCCCGCGCCTCTAGGGCCGTAGCCTAAATCTGAGGGAATGATGAGGGTACGACGGCCGCCCACTTTCATACTCGCCACGCCTTCATCCCAACCTTTAATCACCTGGCCGACACCAATTTTAAAAGTGAAAGGTTGGTTTCTATCTTTAGAACTATCAAACTTAGAACCGTTCTCTAAAGTTCCAGTATAGTGTACCGTCACCATCTGCCCTTTTTCCGGACTTGCCCCATCACCCTCTGTTATATCGATATATTTTAATCCTGAATCTGTTGTTACCGCGTTAGTTAAGTCCATTGAAAATTTTTCCTTACTTGTATTTGTTGCTTGAGCGATTTCGGAAATTGTAGGAGCAGAATTTAATCCGTCTGCAATTGCCGAAGACGATTTAGCGGGTGTGAGAAAAGAAGACACCACCAACAGCAAACCGAAAAAAACCACAACACTGAAACTAATTAAAACTTCTCGCATTGATTTTCTCATCTACTAGCGCCAATGTTTATTCTCTAAGTCTCTCACCTGTCGCTCTAATCTATCAATACGCCCCCTCAATTCATCCATTTCCGATTGACGGGGTACACCTAAATCTTGGAGCATATTTCTGATATAACGCTCCATATTGGCTTCAACGTTGCCTTGTTCGTTTTTTAATTGCCCGAGCAGGTCATCGACAAAGTGTTTAGCCTGGTCGGGGTTAATCTTACCATCTTTAACCCACTCGTCGCTGACTTCTTTTAACTTCTCGGCCATCATAGAAGTAGTACCGATGCCCATTAATAGCAATTGTTTGATCCAGTCGTTATTATCCATCGTTTATAAAACCTCCCGGATTTTAAGGGGAAGTGATTAAAAAGATTCCTATTCCATTATGAACGTTAGCGGCGGTAACGGGATAGCGATCGATCATCTCCCCTCCCAATACTATCCCTGTCGAACTGCCGCCGTCTAAGTTCAAAGCGTCTCTAGCCCCCATTCCCCTCAATATCTGCGCCCACTCCGCCAATGTCGCGCCCTTGCCCCCTACTCGATTATGAAGGGCGGCTAACAAAATTTTACCTTCGTTAGTGATGGCGATCGCACTTCGAGACGCGGTTTGTTGTTGAAACGCCCGACTAAATTTCTCTCTCTCCCCGTCTAATACTATTTTTCCCCCTTCTATCAATAGGGGCCCGCCACCTATAATATGGGGAAATCTTTCAAACTCTCCCGGTTGCAATCTGGTTTCTAACCGTAGAGTCGCACGCGTCGGTAATTGCCGGGCGAGATTGTTATTACTCCGTATCACTAGCAAATAACCCCTCTCGGGAATGGAGACAGCTCCCGCCGACTGGCTGACAATTCGATTATCCACCACCGTCAGCACCGTTTCCCCCTCGGTAAGGGGCGTGTAAGTTGGCCCCCAGTCGGCACTATAGCGGGAGACTCCCGCCGCTACGAAAGCACTATTGAGGTTATTGACGGCTATCCTCTCTCCTGATGGGGTGATTAAAGTTTCGGTGGCGACTAAACGCCCAATTTTCCAATTATTGTTATTATCCCAGGCGATCGCACCACGGCCTAATATCGCCCCTGACAACCAACGGCCATCGACTCGAATCGCTCCCAAGGGCAGGCGATTGTTACGGTTAAAATAACCTCCGTTGATAGCCGCCACCGCGTTATTAATGGTTGCGATCCTTACTAGAGGAGCGGTACCATTAGGGGGGACAATCGGTTTAATATTAACTTTACCTGGCTCTATTTCCAGCCAAGTCACGGGAAACCAATCTCGATTTAATCTAATATATTTCTGCTGCCAGATTATTCCATCCTGCCACATAATACGTCTATCTAAAAGCGGGTCGGGGCGCACATCGATAACTAAGCGGGGCGGATTACTGACGCTGCTTACCTGCATTCCGTAACCAGGAGGTAGATTAATTTTTAAAGTGGTAGTCTTATCGTCTCCTTCGAGGCCCAGATTAAAACCCGAATTATTTCCAGAGTCACCTAAATCATCCTCATCACCGCCGGTTGAGGTAGTTGGTTGTTTTGATTGGAAGCGGTTTAAAAGAGCCTTATCGGCAATAGCATCTAAAACGATCGTACCTTGCTCTCTGGTTTGACTTATCTGCCAGAATACGGGGCGCTCTAAATTAACTATGATACGCTGAACGGCTCCGTAATTTTCAGTGTTGATACCTACAATTCCCGCCGGGGCATAACTAATATTTAATACATTACCATCTACATTAATATTAGCTCCCATCCCTTGCAGTAATGAAGTCACATCTAAATAACGATAGGGAGCGATAAACTTAGCGGTTAAATCTCTATTTTCATACCATGTTATCGGTTGAATTTTCGGATTGTTACTGTTAAGTAAATCTAATCCTAAAATTTTCCTAGTCCCAGTATCGCTAATACCTAATCTAGTCTCTGTATTATTTTTCCATTGTATCCAGTTAGCTGTTAACTTGCGTCCGTTGAGTATAACTTGTGAGCCTTGCACCAATGCTGAGCCATTAAATTGAGCATATTTAACCGATCGAGGCAGGGCATAAACCCCATCGATATTGACACTAAAAAGTAGTAACGATACTAAAGAAATTGCCCGCAATAGCATAATTTAACGCTGTAGAACTAAACGGGCTAAACCTACGCCCGGATAATAATAGCCGAGAATGCGCTGATAATCGTAACCCTGATTGGCTAATTCATAAGCGCCGGTTTGACTCATCCCTTTTCCACCGTGCGCCCATGAAACGATCTCATCTGTAGCCGCATAGAGAGATTCAACCACGCCGCCTCGATAACTGAGAATCTGGCCGGCAGTTTCGTTAACCGCGTGATGGCCTGTATTGTATTCCGACTGCACCCCTTTATAAACTTGCCAACGTTGAGTATTACCAAGGTGAAACCAGGGGCTAGCGGGACGAATCATGTGTACTAGAGCATAGGAACGAGCAGCGATGGCTTGAGCTTTCAGCGCCTCCGTCGGTGCCGTCGGGTGCATCTCGCTACCTACCACGCTATAGAGATACTCTTCGAGATTGACGTAGTTGACTACGAGGAGATTGCTATCCTGGGAGACTATTAATACTCTACCCCGATACCAGCGATCGTTAACGTAAACCAAACCATTATTTTGCGCTTGAATAAATACTACGCCTGGTAAGGAAGAATTCCCCATATTCAAACCCCCTGCACCTGGGCTTATCCAAACCCCCTGATTCGGGCTTAGAGATTGTAGGAAACGTCCATTCTGATCTGATATGATTCCTGGACTTGATACGCCTACGGAAACAGTATTTATATCCCTCTCGATAGCCACCTTAATTTCTAAAGGTGGGGGTGTATAACCAACCGGCACCGCGAGAGGGGCGGGTTTGGTACGGGGTTTTTCAGCCTTGGCGACGGGCGCGGGTTTAGTTTTAGGGGTTATAGTTTCGGCGGAGGTTTTCGCCGAAGCGAGAGCCGCCTGATCATTTTTGATGCGAGTCGGGATGAGATTACTTTTGTCCGCTTCTTTTATGGGGATTGGCGGGGAGAGAGGCGGGGTACTATTAACAGTCAACCCTTCTTTTCTGGGGACGATGGTATCGCGTTTTGGTTGCGGTTCCTCTCGGGCGACTTCTTTTCTATCCGGTTGGGAAGCGGCTAAATAGGCTACTAACAAGGGTAAGAAGGTAGCCAGGGAAAATATCAGCACACCCCAATCCTTAAACAGCTTTGATGCCCCTAATTTGTTGACTTTTATCTTCATTTATGCTTCTTTAACCACCAAAACCGAACAACCAGCATCGGAAACAACTTGACTACTGACAGATCCTACTACAACTCGTTTCAATCCGACCAATCCGCGTGTACCTAAGACGATGAGGCTCACTTTATGAATATGGGCCAGACGAATGATTTCTTCGGCGGCATCACCAGTGATAATTTCTATCTCGCTCCGTACCCGTAGATGGCTTTGATAGGTTCGTAATTGGGTTTCGATGGCTTCTAGAGAGGGTTGGGGTATGCTTAATTCCCGATCGGTATCGCTGAAGCCCATGACGTGAGCTAGGATAATCTTACCCTCGGGATTAATTTGCAGATACTCTAGAGCTTTTAGAACTTGAGGAGAAGTTTCCGAGCAATCTAACGCGACCAATATCCTATCAATCACCACCTACACACTCCTTTATGACTTCCTACCTTAATATAATCCGATTCGGTAGATTACGGGAGTCAGGAGTCTGGAGTCGGAAGTCTGGAGTCGGTAATATTTATTTGGATTCCCTACTCCTACTCCCTATTCCACAGCTTCGCCCCCGATGATAACATCCCGGATACGCAAGGAGGGGCCGCCGCAACCCACGGCTAAACCGCTCTGCCCGGATTTACCGCATCCCCCCGATTCATCCCAGTAGAAGTCATCGCCGATGGCTTCGATATTAGCCAGGGTTTTAAAGACGTTGCCGGATAGGGTGACATCTCTTACTGGTTCGGCTATTTTACCATCGCGTATCATCCAAGCTTCCCCGGCGGTGAAGGTAAACATCTCGCCGTTAGTCATGCCGCCTATCCAGTTGCGGGCGTAGACACCTTCTTTAATATCGGTGAATAATTCGGCTACGGGAGTATCGCCCCTTTCTATCCAGGTGTTAGTCATACGCACGATCGGCGGATAATGATAATTGAGACAGCGGGCGTTACCCGTCGGTTTTTCTGCCAATTTCCCCGCTGTCTCCCGGGAGTGTAAACGGCCGACTAACTTCCCATCTTGTATTAATTGGGTGGTTGTCGCGGGTGTGCCTTCATCGTCGTAGAAGTAACTACCGCGATGCCCTGGTGGATGGGCACCGTCGAAAATTTGCAAATTATCTGGCCCGAATCGTTTGCCCATGCTCATCACCTCTAATAAGTCAGGATTTTCATAGAGCATATCCGCTTCCGAAAGGTGTCCGAAAGCTTCATGAACGAATAATCCCGTTAGGATAGGATCGATGACGATCGAATAGGTGTTTCCTTTAACCGGGGGCAGGCTTAACGCGGATACAGCTCTTGCTGCCGCCCCCCTTACCTGTTCCTCTAAACCTAACACATCTTCGTAACCTTTACGCGAGCCTGTGGTTTCCCTCCCTGTTTGTACCGTGTCACCGTCGCGGGCTGTAGCGGAAAATCGCATTTCCAAATCCGTCCAACTTTGTTCTATGAGAGTGCCGTCGGATGTGGCGAGGATAATATTCTGAGTGCTATCGCCGTAGCGCACCGAAGTGGTGGCGATTTTGGCATTATGGGATCTGAGTAAGTCATTATATCGATCGCATAATTCTTTCTTCTCGGCTAATGATACCAGTCTCGGGTCTCTTCCCGTTAGGGGTAGCTGACAACTTATCTGCACCGGCTCCACATCCGCCAGTAGCGTTTCTTCATCCCCCAGTAATCGGGCCGCGCTAATTGCTTCTTCTAATCTTTCTTGCAAACCCGATAATTTATTAAAAGAAGCGAAGCCCCACCCCCCTTTATAACAGGCTCTCACCTGGCCGCCGATAGCTATAGCCTCACTGATGGTTTCTACTTTATCACCCCGTAAAACGATATTAGTTCCCTCTGCTGATTCGAGGCGTATGGTAAGAAAATCTACCCGGTGTTTATAGCGATTAATTAAATCTGTTACTAAGCTTTTGTATTGGGTGATGGAATTGCTCATAGATTGTCGGCTGAGCCTTATAGTGTCTAAAACTATAGTAACTTATTATTCCTATGGACTCTTTTCCCCTATAAAAAGGTTTAGTTAAACTGAGGGAAATATCGGAGGATAGAAGATGACGGTAATTTGTTTAGGAGAAATTCTCTATGATCTAATAGCTGAAGAATTAGGAGCTTCCTTAGAGGAAGTTACTTCTTGG
Source organism: uncultured bacterium (assembly GCA_964623815.1). GTDB lineage: Bacteria > Cyanobacteriota > Cyanobacteriia > Cyanobacteriales > Microcystaceae > Chroococcopsis. The sequence continues at coordinate 26,503 of CAZUVR010000027.1, forward strand.
CAGGCTTATCCGGGGGGCGCACCAGCTAATGTCGCCTGTGGATTGGTCAAGCTCGGCACATCCTCGGCTTTTATCGGTTGCGTCGGTAAAGATAAAGTGGGGGATGAGTTGAGCCATCTACTCGCCGGTTTAAACGTCGATACTAGTGGTGTTCAATATCATCCTACTGCACCCACGAGACAGGTCTACGTGACTCGCTCCCTGGAAGGTGAAAGGCACTTCGCCGGCTTCGGAGATATACCGACGGCTGAATTCGCCGATGCTCATCTATCTGCTCACCCTATCCCCGAAACACTGTTTGAGGGCGCTAAATATATCGTTATCGGTACTATCGGTTTAGCCTATGAAGTCAGCCGTCATGCGCTTTATCACGCCCTCAATTTAGCCCGGGATTATGGCGTTAAGGTTTTCATCGATATTAATTGGCGGCCGGTATTCTGGACGGATACGGCGGAGGCACCCCCTCTGATTCTGCATCTACTCTCTCAAGCCCAGGTGATCAAATGTTCCGAAGATGAGGCAAGATGGTTGTTTAATAGCGATCGACCTACTCAAATCCTAGAAGAATTAAGATCGCCCCGGGGGGTTATCATCACTAGAGGTGAGAAAGGTTGTAGTTACGCTTTCGATGATATAAGCGGCGATGTACCTTCTTTCGATATTGAAAGTGTCGATACAACCGGCGCGGGCGATGGCTTTGTCGCCGGCTTCCTCCATCGTCTTTGTCAATCGGGAGAGGAAATTTTTACCGATAAACAGGCTGCCGAATCCGCGCTTTTCTATGCTAACGCGGTGGGGGCGATCGTGACTACCGGTAGGGGTGCGATCGATCCTCAACCTCAAGAGCAGGAAGTTAGTGCTTTCTTGCAACATAGGAGCCGAGTTTTCTTTTAAAGTCTCCCCTAAATGAGGATCTCAACTCTTAATGAGATTGGTATTGAAAAACTGGTGGTGTTGTTGATCTGTGGTTAAAGTATGCTAAAACACCTCTAATTAACGTCAGTTCGGGTTAAATAATCTTTTTCCAGGGGGGTTGGGAGGCGCGGAATACCGAAAATAGCTAGAATTCAAGCCAAAATACTCTCTATACTATGGGTATAGAGAGTATTAAATCATGCTGACTACTTGGACTTATTAGCGAAATAAGCCTCTAGAGCCTCATTAATAATATGATTCATCGGCCTCGCCTCCGATTGAGAAGCCTCTTTGAGACGGACAAACATATCATCGGGCACACTGACGCGATTTTGATTCTTACGTACTCTTTTAGTTTTTGCGGTTTCTTTCTTAGTTTCTGTTGTATTGGACATAATCACTCCTGGTATATATGTAGCTGAAAAATCTCTCAAACGCTCGAAGCCGATGCGATGACAAAACTCACCGAAACTCTCGCCCTTGTTCTTATCTTTCTTGAAGTAGACGAAAATCGGCTCTAAAATCTTCTCTAAATCTGCCTCCGCCATCTTATCCATATAGGCTTGAGCCAACCGCGTTTGATTCGGTGTACCGCCTAGCCATAACTGATAAGACTCTGGCGCACTGCCGACAAATCCTAACTCAGCCATGTAAGGACGGGCACAACCGTTAGGACAACCAGTCATACGGATAACGAATTCTTCCTCTCCCATGCCTAGCTTATTTAACAGGGCGCGGATACGATCGATCATACTCGGTAAGATGCGCTCCGATTCCGTAATCGCCAGCCCGCAGGTAGGTAGGGCCGGACAAGCCATAGAATAACGCACCAGAGGATCTATCTCACCTGGGTCGATAACAATCCCGTGTTGATGTAATATCTCTTCAATAGACGCTTTATCCCCTGGCTGAACTTCATAGAGAATGATATTATGATTGGGAGTCAGACGTATGGGTAGATTAAATTTCTCAACAATATTCCTTAAAGCCCTCTTCAGTTGAAAACTACCCTCATCTTTGACCCTACCATTCTCTACGGAAATACCTAAAAAGAGATTGCCGTCGCCTTGGGGGTGCCATCCAAGATAATCCTGATATTTCCAAGCCGGTAGAGCTTTAAACGGAGCTATGGCCTTACCGAAATAACCCTCTACGGTTTTCTTGAACTTCTCTACGCCCCATTCTTCAAGGAGATACTTCATCCTAGCATGACGGCGATCGGTTCTATCCCCGTAATCGCGTTGAGTAGCGACGATGGCTTTAACTAAATCATAAATGTCTTCCTTATCTACATAACCGATCTCATCAGCGGCGCGGGGAAAAGTTTCCTCCTTACCGTGAGTGCGGCCCAGGCCACCCCCGGCGTAGATATTAAAGCCTTCTAACTCCCCTTGAGAATTAGTTATCACCACCAAACCCACATCGTTAGTGAGGATGTCGATGGAGTTATCCCCCGGCACGGTTACAGCACACTTGAATTTGCGCGGCATATAGAGGGAACCATAGATAGGCTCGATCGGATCTTTAGTATTAGCTCCGTGTAGATTACGCTCTCGCGCCGCCTTCACCTCCGGCTTTTCCTCGGCGGAAATTACCTTTTCACCGTCAAGCCAGATTTCATAATAAGCCCCCGTCTGCGGAGTCAATAAATCCGCCACGTTATCGGCATATTCCCAAGCATAACCGTACTCGGGACGATCTTTAAAAGGCGCGGGCGGTGCCATCACATTCCGATTCACATCCCCACAGGCGCTGAGAGTCGAACCCATATTACGCACGATGGCGCTGACTGCGGCTTTCAGATTCTTCTTCAGGATGCCGTGTAACTGAAAACCTTGACGGGTTGTTACCCTCAAAGTACCGTTACCGTATTCGTCGGCTAACTTATCTAAAGTTAAATACAATTGAGGGGGAATATAGCCGCCAGGACTTCTAGTTCTCAGCATCATCTGATAATCTTTTTCTTGTCCCTTGACCCGATTATCGCGGTTATCCTGTTGATAAGACCCGTGAAACTTGAGAATCTGGACGGTATCCTCATTAAAATGAGTTGTATCTTCCAATAACTCGGTTGCTAGAGGTTCCTTTAAATAACCACTTTTTTCTTTCAGTCCTTCAACTTTCGACGGTTTCCGCGTTGGCACGATAGGAGTCTTAACCATTGCTGTTAAAAATTAAGTCATGGAGTACGATGCTTTGTTACTCTTAAGCGTCTAGGAAAACTGACTGTAACATTAAAGACATTATTTCTATCTTAGCGTTTAGGTACGATCGCACGAATTTTTTTCTAAATCTCTTTGTTAATGGTCAATCCTACCTCTAAAAAAACCGAACTCATCCGCGACCCCTATATAATTCTCAATCACCAAGGGGAAATATTACCCTCTTTCAATCTCAGTCGTCCCTATCATAAACTGGGTAGAGACCCGCAAGAAGTGGATTTACTCTTACCCGATAGCTGGGCGGTGGTGAGTCGCATACAAGCCCGGTTCAAGCGTATTAATAATGAATATTGGATATACGACGGCAGGGACGATGTTAACGCCAGTTCTAACAAACTCTTTATCAATAATACCGTCATCACTCCGAAAGACGGCTATAAGCTCAAAGATGGGGATGAGGTTAAAATCGGTCAAGACCCGCAAAACTGGGTAACGATAACCTATCATAACCCGAACGATCGAGCATCTAAGATTACCCCCAAACAAAAATCTATCTCTCTCCTCAATCGCTCCGTTTTACTCGGCCGTGATCCTTCTGCTACCCTACTTCTAGACGCGCCCACCGTCTCCCGCCGTCACGCTACGATCGATCTTGATAATCAAGGGCGGTATATAGTCAGAGATTACAGTGCCAACGGCATTTTCATCGACAATCAGAAGGTGACTGGTGAGGGGATACTCAATCGCGGTAATCGTCTCCGCATCGGCCCTTTTACTTTTATCCTCCAAGGTGATGATTTAGTATTGGTAGACGAGGGGGATAATATTCGCCTCGACGCGGAAAATTTGATGAAAATCGTGCGCGACAAAGCTAAGAATCCCCTCGTCATTCTCAATCATATTTCCCTACCGATCGAACCTAATCAATTTGTCGCTATAGTAGGCGGAAGCGGCGCAGGAAAATCTACTCTATTAAAAACTTTATTAGGCATCGAACCTACTACTTCGGGGCAGGTTTATCTCAACGGCGAAAGTCTGAGGGATAACTTTAATATCTACCGTAATCAAATCGGTTATGTACCCCAATTCGACATCGTTCATAAGGATTTAACCGTCGTAGAAGTCTTAGTCTACGGGGCTAAATTACGTTTACCCCCCGATATTGATCTTTATCCGACTATCGATAGAACTTTAGAACAGGTTGAACTGAGTGAGAGAAAAGATACTCTAGTAAAAGATTTAAGCGGTGGCCAATTAAAGAGGGTTAGTATCGCTCTGGAGTTATTAGCTGATCCGAAATTATTCTTTTTAGATGAACCCACATCGGGACTAGATCCAGGGTTAGATAAAAAAATGATGGAGTTATTACAAAAATTATCACAACAGGGACGCACGATCGTCCTTGTTACCCACGCCACTAATAATATTAAATTGTGCGATCGATTGGTGTTTCTCGGTCAAGGTGGTAATCTCTGTTATTTTGGTTCCCCAAGTGATTGTTTACAATATTTCGGGGTTAAAAATGAAGATTTCGCCGATATATATATAAGCTTAGAAGATAAAGAGCGAGTATTGTTAGCCGCAGAGCGGTTTAAAGTTTCGCCCGATTACGCCCGTAATATAGAAGCCCGCATCAATAATAAATTTCAAACGTCTAAAGGGATACCAAAGAAAGTTAAAAGCTCTTTTCTGCGTCAGATAGGAGTATTGAGTCAGCGTTATCTTACCCTTATCCTCAGGGATAGAACCAGTTTAATACTGTATTTAATTACGGGGCCGATCGGTATCGTCCTCATCAGCTTGGTTCTTAGAGGTCAAAACCCCTTTTTATTAGCCGATGATGCAACTTTAGACATAGCCAGTAAAGCCGCCCCCCTAGCATTGAGAGTTTTATTCGTTATCTCTTCGGCTTGTTTATGGGTAGGGTTAGCCTCATCTCTACAAGAAATCGTCAAAGAGTCGGCTATTTATACGCGGGAGAGATTGATTAATCTCGGTTTATTTAACTATATATGCTCTAAGTTATTAGTATTGAGTTTAATAAGTTTAGCTCAATCTTTACTAATTAGTCTAACTGTGTTAGTTGGATTTAAACATCCTAACTCTGAGTTACTCCCCTGGTTTTTAGGATTGTTCGTCACTACTTTTTTGACTATTTTTTCCTCAATCAACTTGGGCTTGATGGTATCGGCTACCGTTAGAAACATAACCCAAGCTAACAGCGCTTTACCCTTATTACTGATACCGCAAATTATTTTTGCGGGTGTGTTATTCAATCTGGATAATATAGGTAAATATTTATCATGGTTGATGATTAGCCGATGGTCTATAGGTAGTTACGGGGTGTTAGTTGGCGTTGAGAAGATGATCGCTAAAGCTCAACAATTAAACTCGTTTAATGTGGCCCTACCTTTTGAAGATTCTAATAGGGTGTATGACCTATCTTGGTCTAATTTATTAATAAATTGGGGGATGTTAGGAGTGCATACGATCGTTTATCTACTTATCACCTGCTGGCTACAAAAGCGGAAAGATGTAAGTTAATTAGGATGTAACTCGGAGCAACGGGGGGAATGAATTCCCCGCCCGGATCAACTATTAAGCCATCAGACAGAAGCCAAGGAAGCTAAAGGCTCAGGAATATCAGCAGTCGGCGCTTCAAACTCCCCTGTAATCACATACTCCAAACGTAACTTCAACCAAGTAATAAACTGAGAATTAGTAGAAATAATTGCCGCACAAGATTGAGGGCACTTCTTCTTCACATCAGACAACTTGGGAGACTCAAGAAAAGCCGGTTGTTTCACCAACCAGAAATCGATTTCCTTGCCCTTCTCCTCGTAATCTCTGATTCTTTCTTTCAGAACTTCCTCTAAAGGTTCTTCCTCTAACAAAAACTTCTGACTAGCTAAAACATAATAGTAAATCGTCATAACTCTCCTTTCATGGCCAATTTCATTTCTCTAACAGCCCGTTCCATACCCACCAATACAGCCCGACTGATGATAGTATGACCGATATTGAGTTCCTCCATACCTGGTAAACAAGCCACAGGATAAACATTCCAGTAAGTTAAACCGTGACCAGCGTTTATCCTCAACCCCCAGAAAGCGGCCATTTCACAACCTTGTCTGAGAATATCGAGTTGTTTTTTCCTCTCCTGTTCGGAGTGAGCTTCAGCGTATTTTCCCGTATGGAGTTCGATAAACTTCGCCTCGGTTTTCGATGCCGCCTGAATTTGATTCGGCTCGGCATCGATGAACCAGGATACCGGGATACCCGCCCCCTGAAGACGGGCGACAACATCGGAAAATCGATCGAGATTGCCGAAAACATCGATACCGCCTTCGGTTGTTACCTCTTCTCGACGTTCGGGAACCAAAGTAACGTAATCTGGTTTAATATCGAGGGCGATAGCGATCATTTCTTCCGTAGGGGCCATCTCCAAATTTAGGTGTGTACGAACCGTTTGCCGTAATAGTCGCACATCTCTGTCTTGAATATGGCGACGATCTTCCCTAAGATGAACGGTAATCCCGTCGGCACCCCCTAACTCGGCTAAAACCGCAGCCGCTACCGGATCGGGTTCTACAGTACGTCTCGCTTGCCGAATTGTAGCGGTATGGTCGATATTGACCCCTAAAGTTAACACCCGCTTAATCTCCTTACAGCCCCGGTAAATTCAAGCCGCTGGTCAACTCTTCCATTTTAGAGCGCATGGTTTCCGTAGAAGCGCGGTAAGCATTTTGCATGGCTTCTAAGATGGTAGCTGAAATCGTCTCCGCGTCTTTTTCGAGTAAAGCCGGGCTAATTTCTATCTTACGGGGTTCTTGATTACCGCTGAGATATACGGTAACTGCTCCGTCGGCGCTCTGCCCGGGGATTTCCATAACTTCTAGTTCTTCTTGAAGCACTTTCGCGCCTTCTTGTACCTGTTGCGCTTTTTTAAAAGCTTCCTGCAGTTCTTTGATCTTACCTAAGCCGAAGCCGAATCCTTGTCCTTGTTCCTTTGCCATATTCTTTCTCTGTTAACTTAGAGCAGACAGTTAATTTTAACAAAAAACAGGGCTACAACTTGATCATTTATCTTAAGCTCTTCCAAGTAGGGGAATTGGGGGTTAGGGGTTAGGAATTAGGGATAAGTTATCCTTCCCCAACTCGCAACTCCCGGCTCCAATCCCGAAGTTCCATCGTCAATGATAATATGAATGAGATATTACGGAACAACAGACAATGTGTGGAATCGTTGGTTATATCGGGACGCAAACAGCCTTGGCTATTCTTCTCGCTGGCCTGGAGAGATTGGAATATCGGGGTTATGACTCGGCGGGCATCGCTACGATCGATGAAGGTAAATTACACTGTGTTCGCGCTAAAGGCAAGCTCCACAATCTGCGAGAAAAGCTAGAACACGATGTTAATCCAGCCCGAGTAGGCATCGGACACACTCGCTGGGCAACTCACGGTAAACCAGAAGAACATAACGCCCATCCCCATACTGATAATGATGGACTGGTGGCGGTGGTGCAGAATGGCATCGTCGAAAATTATCAGCCGCTTAAACAAGAATTAATCGCCAAAGGGCATATCTTTCAATCGGAAACCGACACGGAAGTCATTCCTCATTTAATCTCTCAATACCTCCCTCAAAATACCGAGGATAGCAACGGTTTACTAGACGCGGTAACTAAAGCTGTCAATAGTTTAGAAGGTGCTTTCGCTCTGGCAATCATTGGCGTTGATTACCCTGACGAGTTGATCGTAGTACGTCAGAACGCCCCCATCATCATCGGTTTCGGCCAGGGTGAATTCTTCTGTGCTTCCGATGTCACCGCTTTAATACCCCACACTCACGCTATTCTTTATCTCGAAAACGGAGAGATCGCCCGTCTCACTCCTTTAGGTGCGGAAATATACGATTTTCAAGGGAAAAGATTACGTAAAAGCCCAAAAATCCTCGATTGGAATCATAGTCCAGCCGAAAAACAGGGCTACCGTCATTTCATGATCAAGGAAATCCACGAACAACCGGACGTAGTACGTCTTTGTCTCGATACTTATTTACAACCTGGTTGGAATGCACAAAATGGCGCAAATGTCAATCCTGTGATATTGAATTTACCCGAGAACATATATGAAAATTTAGAGAATGTACAGATTCTCGCCTGTGGCACAAGTTGGCACGCTAGTTTAATCGGTAAATATTTAATAGAGCAATTAGCAGGAGTACCGACACAGGTACAGTACGCTTCCGAATTTCGCTATGCTCCAGGGCCAATTCTACCCAATACCATAACCATCGGCGTGACTCAATCGGGAGAGACTGCGGATACTTTAGCGGCACTGGAAACGGAAAAGCTCCGCCGTTTGGGATTGGAAGAAAAGTATAGGGCCCGAATTTTAGGTATTACCAATCGCCCAGAAAGTACCTTAGCTCACATGGTGGATGAGGTTATTAACACCCAAGCAGGCATCGAGGTAGGGGTGGCGGCGACGAAGAGTTTTACCGCCCAATTGTTCGGCTTTTATATGTTGGCTTTGGATCTAGCTTATCGTCGTCGCAGTCTACCCCTTGAACGTTTAGAGGGTTTGATAGTGGGATTGAAGGCTTTGCCGAAACAGATAGAGGAACTATTAGAGGGACAGGCGAAGGCGATCGAAGAGTTAGCCCACGAGTTTAATGATACTCAAGATTTCGTCTTCGTGGGTCGCGGGATCAATTTCCCGATCGCTCTAGAGGGTGCTTTAAAGTTAAAAGAAATTAGTTATATCCACGCCGAGGGGTATCCAGCAGGAGAATTGAAACACGGGCCGATCGCTCTTTTAGATGCGAAGGTACCGGTAGTGGCGATAGCGATGCCTGGTATCGTTTACGATAAGGTTCTCTCTAACGCTCAAGAAGCGAAGGCAAGGGATGCGAGATTGTTGGGGGTGGTGAGTGAAAACGATCGATCGGCCCCTGGAGTATTCGATAATTTGTTATACGTACCAGAGGTGGACGAGATTCTCTCACCGATTCTCTCGGTCATTCCCCTGCAGTTATTGTCCTATCATATAGCTGCCCGTAGAGGCTTAGACGTAGATCAGCCCCGGAATCTGGCTAAGAGCGTTACAGTCGAATAGCACATCTGTACTGATTGTGATCGATTTTAGGTGGATACGATCGAGGGTGGTACAATATTGTTTACGATTAGAACTTTAACAATAAGTAATATAACTGTCCTGGGGTATTGATTAATCCTGCTCGCTCTCCCGCTAATTCTCCCGTACCCATAAATATATCCACCCGCCCAGGGCCGATAATAGCACTACCCGTATCCTGATCTAAAACGAAACGATCGACCAACTGCGGCTGAAGATTCTCATCCGGTATCGCGGTACGTATCAAAGCTAAAGCGCCTGGTGGCATGAGGGATTTATCGGTGGCGATCGATCGCTCCGTCGTTACTGGTACTCCTATACTACCAGTAGGCGGTGCCCCGTAAGTCTCCCGGAAGAAGATAAATCGATCGTTCCTCGGTAAATAATTCTTCAACTGCTGAGGATTATCCCGCAAATACTCCAAAACCATCGGCAGAGTTAGACCATCGGGGGAAAATATCCCATCTTTAATCATTTCCTTACCGATACTGCGATAGGGATAATCCGTATTTCCATCGAAACCTACGCCCATTAACTTACCGTCTGGTAATAAAAGCTTGGCCGAACCCTGAACGTGGACTAAATAAGCCTCTAAACGGTCTTTCAACCAAACTAGCTCATTACCCTGGAGAATACTATTCTCGCCCAATAATCCATCATCACCCTCCAACTGGCTCCGAGTCGGATGGGGTAGCGCCCAGCGAGAAAAATTAGCCGGTTTCCGATACAGGGGATATTTATATTCAGCGCTCTGGCGGCGACTCGCCTTATATATGGGTTCAAAATAGCCTGTAAATTTCACATTACCCTGTCCGTCATCGCCCACAGATTGATAGAAGACGAATTCTCGCGCGATCGCCGTTTGAAATTCCGACTCGTTTCGAGATGTGACCAACAACTCCCGAAATCTAATTAAACTTCTCCGTACTCTCTCCCTCGATATTCCCTTAACCGGATAATTTTCATAAGCTTTCTTCGCCCGATCTGTTTTCAAATAATCTAGACTGAGATCGATCGCCTGTATTAAAGCATTCCTATTTTTTTTATCGCTCCATAATTTCCCATCACTAAAATCTGTAGCGGTAACTTGTTGGAGGGGTACGGAAGGATTTTCAGCGGTAATTTTGTGGGGTATTAAAAGAACTGTAGTTAAGGTTAGTAAAAAAATAATAACTACTTTTCTCATGAGGGATGTTGGTAGTTGGGGGTTAGGAGTTGGGAATTGGGGAGTTGGTAAGATTAAGAGCATTTTACAGCACTTTTAGAATCATGCGACTAGATTTATTCGCTCCTAGCCTTGATGGGTAAAGGTTTTATCCCCGACTCCCAACGCCCAATTCCCGATTCCCGATTCTTTAACCAGCTGCGGCTAAATTAGCGGCTACGAAATCCCAATTTACTAACTTGGTGAGGAATTCGTTGATATAGTCAGGACGACGGTTCTGGAAATCTAAATAGTAAGCGTGTTCCCATACATCCATAGTTAACAGGGGAACTTGGCCCACCGTGAGAGGATTGTCGGCGTTACCAGTTTTAGTTACTTTTAAAGTGCCATGATCGTAAACCAACCAAGCCCAACCGCTACCGAATTGAGTGGCTCCGGCAGTTTTAAAAGCTTCAACGAACTTCTCGAAACCACCGAAATCGGCGTTAATCTTATCGGCTAATTCACCGGTAGGAGTGCCACCCCCACCCGGCTTCATGGAATTCCAATAGAAAGTATGATTCCAAGCCTGAGCCGCGTTGTTGAAAATACCCGCTTTCGTAGCATCACCGGCGACTTTGACGATAACCTGCTCGATGGGTAAAGAATCGAGTTCGGTATCTTTGACGGCAGCGTTAAAGTTATTCACATAGGCTGCGTGGTGTTTGTCGTGATGAAATTCAAGGGTACTTTTCGAGATAACCGGCTCTAAAGCAGTGTAATCGTAAGGTAAGGGGGGAAGTTCGTAAGACATAGAGTGTTCAATCCTCTTAAGAGAGCTGTAATTGGAGTGTTACCTAAATAAAAACAGTTGTCAGCTTTCGGAAGACTGATACTGTCGTATAAAAACTTTACAGGTAAATTTTAGCCCAAAAGTAACACATTTTCCTTTATCAGGTCGATCGCTTCTTCTGGACTATGGGCTATAAAAACCCTCTCCGGCGATAATTCCCGAAAGAACTGTTGGGCTAGGGGATTATCGTTTACCACGACGACGACGCGATCGTTTTTGACGCGGTAGTATCCAATTTTCTCGCGCGATGAGTTGACCTATTTTATAAGCACGATTAATATCTAACTCTGTAGCTTTATCCCGAGGCCCCATCAGGCCGATGATTATCTGGCTCATTGGGGCTACTTAGGGAAAAGTCTGCCAGGCTTGAGTGACTAGCTCGCTTAACCAGCGCCGCTGTACTTGGTCTAAAATGGGATCTTCAGCCATCACCTCAGCTTTCAAGTCGTCGAGAGATTGCCCTTGAGAGCGAGCGATTTTGATGATTCCGGCTATGACGGCAGCCACTAATTCTTCATCCGCTGGTTTTTCTCGTAGAGCGATAATTTCTTCTGGTGTGGTAGGAATAGGATAATTCATAGAAACAATGATATGAGTGAGGGTAGATGTATTGTAAAGTTTCTTAAACTTTTCTAATAATTTATAGTATTGGGTAGTTTAGCGCATTTTGTTCCGATTATGTTCCGTATTGTTGACGATTTTAAATATTAAAAAATTATGAAAGTGAAAGAAATCATTTATAGAGAAATACCGACGATCGATAAAGAAATTGTACTGGATTGGCTACAGCAGGAATGGCGGCCCTCGGCGGGTAAAAAAATGATTACCCCAGACGGAATAAGAATAGAGTTAGAGTCAGGGGGGGAACTATCTATATTTCTCTGGACGTTACAGAGGACAGTATATTTAAAAATGTTTCGTTGGGGAGAAAAAGAACATCCCGCCGAAAAACATCTATCTAAAGAATTAAATAAGGCTCTAGACTTAGCCTTCCCTCCTAACTATTCCTCCTTACCGAATATTGATAACAGCATCTCTATTTTTTCGGCTTTAGACCCTTACTATCCTCTAACGGTTCAGTATTTTAAAAAAATGCCGCGAGGGGAAGCGGATTTAAAAAGACTCTACTGGTGGGAAAAACGCTGGCGCGATAATACCAGAAATCCCAGGGAGCCGAAACAAGTAGTATTCTCTTCCAAAAATGGCGGTGAAAAACCCGATTATGACCTAATTTATATCGGTGGCGCTCTTGGTGCTATTCACGGGGCGGTGATGGCCCGATTGGGTTATAAAGTTCTCTTGGTAGAGCGCATACCTTTCGGACGGATGAATAGAGAATGGAATATTTCCCGCTCTGAATTTCAAAGTTTGATCGACTTGGGTTTATTCACACCGGAAGAATTTGAGAATTTAATCGCCAGGGAATATAGAGACGGTTTCAGTAAATTTTTTGACGGCAATAATCCCCCCCATCTTAAAGCCCCCGTGTTACATACTCCTACGGTGCTTAATATCGCCATGAATTCAGAAAAGTTACTGCAAGCTTGCGGTGAAAAATTACGCGAGGCGGGGGGTGAAATCTGGGATGAGATGGAGTTTATTAAAGCCGGAATCGATGCTGACGGTGTGACGGTGGATTTAATCGATTTAAAGACGGGAGAAAATCGCTCAGCCCGGGGTAGATTATTGCTCGACGCTATGGGTACGGCTTCACCGATTGCCTGGCAGTTAAACGGGGCTAGAGCTTTTGATAGTGTTTGTCCCACCGTGGGCGCGGTAGTGGAGGGCATCGAGCCGAATGTTTGGGATTCCGAATATGGAGATGTATTGAACTCTCACGGCGATATTTCCAGGGGCCGTCAGTTAATCTGGGAATTGTTTCCAGGTGAAGGCAAAGAGCTGACGATTTATCTGTTTCACTATCATCAAGTCCATCCCGATAATCCCGGCTCTTTATTAGAAATGTATGAAGATTTCTTTACAATTCTGCCAGAATACCGCAGGTGTGATATGGAGTCTCTAACTTGGAAAAAGCCAACCTTCGGCTATATACCGGGGCATTTCAGTACGGGGAAACTCGATCGCCGGGTGTCTTTTGATCGACTTTTAGCCATCGGCGATGCAGCTTCTTTACAATCACCTCTCATTTTTACCGGCTTCGGTTCTCTGGTGAGGAATTTACACCGCCTTTCCCATCTCTTAGACACGGCTTTAAAACACGATTTACTGAGGGCGGAGGATTTACAGAATATTCGCGCCTATCAGAGTAACGTCGCCGTAACTTGGCTATTTTCCCGGGGGATGATGGTAGAAACAGGTAAAACCCTCCCCCCTCAAAGAATCAATTCGATGCTTAACACTTTCTTCGGTTTGCTAGCTGACGAACCCCCAGAAGTAGCGGAAACTTTTATCAAAGATAGAACCGATTGGTTAACCTTCAGCCGTTTAGCCATCAAAGCAGCCCGTAAAAATCCCGCCCTCCTGATTTGGATTTGGCAAATGGCGGGAACAAAAGATTTAATCCGTTGGCTTGGTTCCTATTTGGATTTCACCCTCGATAGCATCAAAAATTTATTGATGGGTAAATGGTTTAAAAAATGGCTCTCTAATTCCCAAAACTTCCTAGAGAAAGAATACCCTCGTCTCTGGCTACAGTTGCTTAGCTTCAGTTACGGGTTAAGGGGATAGTTATTAGTGGCTGGTCACTAGCCACTAGCCACTAGTCACTCTCCCGATTAGACGGGACTCTTTTTATTCATCAAGCCGGAGCCTCTCAACCCGAGCCAGCCGATGAAGCTGTAGCCGATGGCTAACATCAGACTGCTCAAACCGATCCTTAAGCCTTGTTTGAGGGCTTCTAGATTGGCTTGATTTTCCGCCTGTCTCCGTCTATCTTGTAATTGGGTTTGCAATTGATTTTTGATCTCTTCCAGTCTTTGTTTGAACTCTTGGGGTTTTTTAGATAGGTCACGGAGATTTTGTAATTGATCTCTTTGCTGGGTTAGAGTGGCTAATTGATCGGCGCCTAATTGTCTACCTTGGAACTGCCCGGATTGAATAACTTGACTTCTTTGGGCTATCTCTTGATTTAGTAATTCAGGATTTTGAGAAAGAGTGTTTAACTGGGAAAGGAAGGTCTGAATTTGTGATTCACCCTGAGCTACACCTTTCTCGATCTGACCCTGGGTATTATTCTTGACTTGATTGATATTATTGACGTGAACCGGGATCATTAATAAAAAGGCCAGTCCCATCAATGTGGCCAGAATAAAGACTGGTAATCTTAAGCTAAAACCACTTTTAGAGCCTGTATCTTTGACAGTAGTATCGATCCAGGTGGCTATTAGAATTAAAACCATACCCACCATCGGCACAATACCCCGATCGACGACGGTGGTGACAAAATTAATCTGCCATTGCGAATTTTGCCAATTTAAAGGTATGGCGAAGCTAACTGTGTCTAGCAGGAAAGAGAGAATAAATATCAATCCCGTTAATTTTAGACATAAAGAAGTATATGTAGAATTGTTCATCGCGGTTTATGGGCTTTTGTTAAGCAGACTGCTAAATTATCGGTTAGAGAACATTTTATAGTATGAACTTTCTTTCACCTTCTCTGCTTAATTTAATAACAGTATAGGCCTTAAGCGGGGAAGATGTCGCTTTTAAGAAAGATTACCTAGAATATGATATACGGAAAGACGGTGAAATTAAGAATAAAGTTTTTCCTTATTTAAAACCGATCTGGGAACAAATGTCTCTATATTGAAGACAGTCTCTTTGATTAATTCCACCACCATGACGAAACAGGTTCTAGTTGTAGAAGATAAAGCCATCCTAATCGAGGTGGCCCTGACTCTAGTTTCCGATCTCATCAGTAAGGCGATCGCCGAAAGGGGAAAATGTACGATCGCTCTCTCGGGCGGTAGTACTCCCAAGCCTCTTTACGGAGCTTTATCGGTTCAACCTCTACCCTGGGATAAAATATACTTTTTCTGGGGTGATGAGCGTTATGTACCCCCCGAGCATCCCGATAGTAATCAACTGCTGGCGCGTCAGGCCTGGCTTGATTCTATAAATATCTCCCCCGATCGGATATATCCCGTACCCACAGACACAAACCCGGAAAACGATGCCAAGACTTACGATAGACTTTTAGCTCAATTTTTCGGGGTGGAGTTCCCAGAATTTCCCCGATTCGACATCATACTCCTGGGGATGGGAGATGACGCTCACACCGCTTCCCTGTTTCCTGGTACTCCAGCTCTCAATATCAGCGATCGCTACATCACCGTAGGTAACAAAGACGGTCAACCCCGAATTACCTTCACCATCCCATTAATCAACGCCGCCGATTCGGTAATATTTCTCGTCAGCGGCGAAAGTAAACGTCCGGCCCTAGAGCAGGTTTTCGCAATCCACGGGGACGAAAAACAATATCCCTCGCGTTCGATCCGACCTCAAGGAGATCTGACCTGGTTGCTCGATCGAGCCGCCGGGGAACACTTAGACCTAAAATCATTGACTTTCTGAAAATGTATGATCATCTGTCCCAATTGCGAACATATCAACCCCGATAGCGCTTCACAATGCGAGAACTGTTTGACCCCTCTACCGAAAATGTCTTTCTGTCCCCATTGTGGCTCTACCGTTCAATCCGACGCCACTTTCTGTGGTCACTGTGGTGAAAGTTTAGGTCAGGGGTTGCCGGTCGCGGTTGCTTCTCCTGCCCCCGAACCGGCTCCCGTAGCGCCGCCACCATCTCCCACCCTCGTATCTACCCCTGCCGCGGCTCCTGCCTCATCCGCCCCCCAAGGTACGGTATTACAGATACAGAGCGGCGGTTTATTACACGTTCAGACTGGTCAAATCCGAGAGCTACCCTCCCATTTATCGGTAATTCACATCGGTAAACCCAATGACCGGGTACCTCCTGATATAGACGTGTCGGGTTTTCCCGATTCCGATATAGTCTCTCGCGTTCACGCCGATATTAGGGTGGAAGGGGGGATTTATTATCTAGAAGACACCGGCAGCTCTAACGGCACCTACGTTAATCACACCCCTCTACCCCCGGGTAATCGTCATCGTTTGCGGGCGGGCGATCGCATCTCCCTCGGTAAGGGGGATAAGTTAACTTTTATTTTTCAAACGGGTTCCTAAAACGCCGAAAACCTATCTGGTGCCTATCCTAGTAGTAAGAGGTTTTTTAGCTCGGAAAAAGAAAAGTTATGCGATCGAGTTGGCGTATTGGCTCTATTGGGAAAATTCCTTTTTATATCAATCCTTCCTGGTTGATTATCCTATTATTAGTCACCGCGACCAATGCGGCTGAGATACAAGCTCGATCGCTGACGGACGAACACCTCTCCTGGCTGGGCTGGGTAATCGGCTTGCTCATGGCTCTACTCCTTTTCGGCTCGGTTTTACTTCACGAATTGGGTCATAGTTTGAGCGCCCGCTCTCAAGGTATAAAAGTTAATTCCATCACCTTATTTCTCTTCGGGGGTTTAGCCTCCATAGAAAGGGAATCAGATACTCCCCTAGAAGCCTTGAAGATAGCCGTAGCCGGCCCTGCTGTCAGCTTGGTTTTATTCGCCTCTTTTTCCCTCTTAGAATTGGGATTGGAGAAGTTTCCCCTCCCTCATTACGTGGTAATGGATGTAGCGAGGGTTAATTTTATTCTCGCCATTTTCAACCTCATCCCTGGTCTACCCCTCGACGGCGGGCAGATTCTCAAGTCTATTATCTGGCAGGTAACGGGCGATCGCTTGAAAGCTCTACGCCAGGCCGCCCGTAGCGGTCAGATCCTGGGTTATATAGCCATCGGTTTCGGTCTATTTCTCTTATTCCTTACCGGTGATTTCAGCGCCTGCTGGATCGCTTTGCTCGGTTGGTTCGTTCTGAAAAATGCTTCCGTCTACTCCCGCATGGGACTTTTACAGGAGGCTCTCCTTCACCTCACCGCCGCTGACGCTATGGATAGGGATTTAAAAATCGTCAACGCTGGTCAATCCCTGCAGGAATTCACCCGAGAATATATTCTCAATCCCCGTAGCAGTGCTTATTATGCTGTCTCCGAGGGCCGTTATCGAGGCTTGGTGAGAGTTAGCGATCTACAATCGATAGATAGAGATCTATGGAACGAGAAGACTTTACTCGATATAGCTCATCCTTTAGATATGATCGCCTCCGTACTGGAAAAGGCCCCTCTATTTCAGGTGGTGCAAATTTTGGAAACGATTACGGACAGTAAGTTAACGGTTTTATCCCCCGCCGGTGCAGTAGCGGGAGTTATTGATAAGAGCGATGTAGTCAGGGCGATCGCCGCAAAATACGATTCCGGTCTTACCGATGCCGACATAGAACAAGTCAAATCGAGCGGTAAATATCCACCCTTCCTACCCTTAAATACGGTGGCGAATACCTTAAACGGATTTTCCGAAAAGGTCTAACCAAAAACCTCTAAAACCCTCTCAATAGCAATAGCGATATGAGTCCAGTGAGTACCGCCCTGACAGAAAACGATATAAGGCTCTCGCAATGGGCCATCGGCGGAGAATTCCGAAGTACTACCGTCGATGAAAGTTCCCCCCGCCATCACCACCGAACTTTCATAACCAGGGGTTCGAGCCGGAATGGGATCGATATAAGACCCGATAGGAGAGCAAGCCTGAATCGTCTTACAAAAAGCGATCAACTTTTCTGGGGAACCTAATTTAATACCCTGGATAATATCTCGTCTTGGCGTGAAGGGTTTAGGGTTTACTTCATAACCGAGAGCATCGAAAACGTAGCTCAATAGATGTCCCCCTTTCTTCGCCTCCCCCACCATCCCGGGAGCAAGGAATAAACCCTGAAATAGGAGGCGATTCTGATCCAGGGTGGCTCCCCCCTCGCTACCGATACCGGGGGCTGTTAAACGGCACATAGCCGCCTCGACTAAATCCTCTCTACCCGCCACATAACCCCCAGTGGTGACGATCGTACCCCCAGGATTCTTGATCAGGGAGCCGGCCATTAAATCCGCGCCTACCGCAGTCGGTTCTCTCGTCTCGATAAACTCCCCATAGCAGTTATCGACGAAGCAAATAGTATTTTTATTCTGTTTCTTGACTAGATGAACGATCTTTTCAATTTCTTCGATAGACAAACTCTGCCGCCAGGAATAACCGCAGGAACGCTGAATCAGAACCAGACGGGTGCGATCGGTGATGGCGGTAGATAGTGTTTGCCAATCAATTTCCCCAGAGGGAGTCAATTCCAATTGACGGTAATCCACACCAAAATCTTTCAGAGAACCAGATCCCTCGCCCCGTATACCGATTACTTCCTCCAAAGTATCGTAGGGCGCACCAGCGACGGCCAACATTTCATCACCCGGACGGAGGACACCGAATAGGGCGCAGGCGATAGCATGAGTTCCAGAGACCAACTGTATCCTCACAGCGGCGGATTCGGCCTCCATGACCTGAGCGTAAACTTTATCTAAAGTTTCTCGTCCTAAGTCATTGTGTCCATATCCACTTACACTAGAAAAGTGATGTACCCCAACTCGATGATTACGGAACGCTTCAAGAACTTTAAGCAAATTTTTCTTGACCTGAGCGTCAATTTCAGAAAAGATGGGGAATAGTGCTTGTTCTGCTGTGCGGAGTAAGGATAAGTGTCTCATTGAATATTAAGGTGTAACCCATTGTTGCTCTTTATAATTCAATCGTCAATGTTCGCTCTGTGTCAAACGCGAGCCTACATTATTTGTTTGTGTTAATTTCCGTTAGGTTATTCAATGACTGTTGCTACCTCTAATAAACTACCTCTCGATTGGGCGACGATCATTTACATGTCGTTTATCCATGCAGTGGCTCTTTTAGCCCTTTTACCCAGTAATTTCAGCTGGGGTGCCGTGGGCGTTGCCTTCGTCCTCTATTGGGTTACTGGTGGATTCGGGGTTACCCTCGGATTTCACCGCCTAGTGTCTCATCGTAGTTTTACGACCCCAAAGTTTATAGAATATCTTTTAATATTTTTCGGTACTCTGGCTTGTCAAGGTGGGCCGATTACCTGGATAGGATTACACCGTATTCATCATAAATATTCAGATACCGACCCTGACCCCCATGATTCTAATAAAGGCTTTTGGTGGAGTCACATGGGTTGGATGTTGCACAATATCCCGGCCGATAACGATGTACCTCGGTACACTCAAGATATTGCCGACGATAAATTTTACCTGTTCTGCCAGAACTTTTTCATCCCCATTCAAGTTGTCTTAGGTTTACTTCTCTTCTGGTGGGGCGGTTGGTCTTATGTAATTTGGGGTATCTTTGTCCGCTTGGTGGTAGTTTTCCACTGCACTTGGTTTGTTAACAGTGCGACTCATAAATTTGGCTACATTAGCCACGAATCTAAAGACGGCTCCAAAAATTGCTGGTGGGTAGCTTTACTCACCTTCGGCGAAGGCTGGCACAATAATCACCACGCCTATCAATATTCCGCCCGTCACGGTCTGGAGTGGTGGGAAATCGATACTACTTGGATGGCGATTAAATTCTTACAATTTTTCCGTCTCGCCGATAACATCAAGTTAGCTCCCACTAATAAGGTAGAAAGCTAATTTTAGCGGCAATTTAGCTTAAAAACTCCCTAAGTAGTTTAGGGAGTTTTTCCTTTTTTGCTAGGTTTTACCACATACCTCTGATTGGTTTCTTGATAACTGCGGGTTTGGTGATTACCTGTTCCGTGACGGCTGGTTCGACGACTTCTCGCACTGGTGCAGGGACTGTTCGTACTTCCCGAACATAGGTTTCTTGAACTCGTTGAGTATTTTGTTCACCTAAGGTAGCGGTTCTGTTTTGAGCAGAACGTTTGATTATCTCTGCTTCTTCGGTATAGGAGACGGCGATAATTTGACCGTTACTTAAGTAAATATAAGTTCCTTCTTTCAAATCGAGGGTATCAACGCTATTCTGACTTGACAAGGCAACAGTTCCGACGCTACCCTCCTGTAACTTATAGGTTAAAATGTCCCCTACTACCGCCACAACCTTACCAAACTTAACTACATCGATGATTTCCTCCTCGCTAACCGTTACATATTTATCCTCTGCTAGGTTCATCTGTTTTATCTGTTCTTCAGAAACTTGAAACACTTTCGTAGAACCGTCACGGAAAAGAACGGTAACGGTTGAACCAGATGTCTCGATAACTCGCCCGAGTTGAGTTTTTGCCGAAGCGATCAGGTTTTCCCCCATACGGTTCCAGTTGTTTTCCCCAGGAGGATTTGCAGAAACCGGAGACAGAAAGAGACTCGATATAGAAATGGATAGAGCTGCTAAAGAAAGAAATTTTGCTAACTTCATGTTAATTTTTCCTTAATTTGGAAGATTTCGTTGTTCGTGGCTATAATATATAACGCAACTGTCTAATCTCCTGAAATTACCTACAATTTTTAAAGAATTTTATTGCCCGAAATTAACATGAGTTCATCGATTAGTAAAAAATTGTCATATATGCTCCTCGCCTTGTTATCTCTAGGCATAAGTTTCGCTGGATATGGCAATTTCTTTGTTTTAGCGCAAGCAACGAATAATGAAGCGCATTCGGAGCAAATAAGTAACATCAGATTGGTGGTTAGATTAAGTCTTAAAAAGGTCTACCTGTATCGTGGAGATAGTTTGATCGCTTCTTACCCGATCGCCATCGGGAGGAAAGGATGGGAAACCCCAACCGGCAATTTTACGGTATTGGAGATGGTTCGTGATCCTGATTGGGAAAATCCTTTCAACGGAACTGTTATTCCTGCCGGGCCCAATAATCCCCTCGGTGAAAGATGGATAGGTTTTTGGAGCGATGGCAGAAATACGATCGGCTTTCACGGTACTCAAGCAGAGCATTTGATCGGTCAGGCCGTTTCTCATGGATGTATAAGGATGCGTAATAGAGACGTTAAGGCTTTATTTGAAAAGGTACGAGTTGGCACCCCAGTAATTATAAAAAAATAACTTTTGACCTGTTTTCCCTTGATCATACATAGGTTTTACGGTAGCGCACTTTTCAAATCAGTTAGGTACATTAACCGAAATAAAACCTTTGTCTAATAAGACTTTCTACCTCGACTCCCGACTCCCGACTCCCGATTGCCCACTTCCACTGTACTTATTAAAAAATACATTTATAGATATAAAAATAAGATTAAGTATTATCTTTATGTGCATTTTTATACATTTACTTTCAAAATATATAGCTTAGGATAGATGACAATTTGAATCAGCAAATTTTCCAGTCCCTAGTCAAGTCATCTTAGAAGATTGTGGAAGAAACTATATTACATAACAACGAAAGTCCACCAGTAGCCAAAGGAGATTTAATTTACGGGTTAAACGACAATCCTCCTTTTCACGAAGGTTTATTCGTAGCCATTCAGCACGTTATGGCGATTTTCGTGCCGATTGTTACTCCTCCCCTGATTATTTGCGGAGCGTTACAAGTAAGCGCTGCAGATACCGCAATGATTTTGGGAATGTCTCTAATGATTTCTGGAGTAGCAACCTTCATTCAAATTCACAGAATCGGGCCGATTGGCTCAGGGTTATTGAGCATTCAAGGCACGAGTTTTTCATTTGTCGGGCCGATTATCACGGCTGGACTCGCGGCAAAGGCGGCAGGACAGTCCATTGAAACAGCACTGGGTGTTATTTTCGGATTATGTTTCTATGGCTCCTTTGTTAATATTATCCTCAGTCGCTTCTTAGCGATCGCCAAGAAGATAATTACTCCTTTGGTTACAGGAACTGTAGTAACTTTGATCGGTACCACTTTAATTAAAGTTGGAATCATAGATATGGCAGGAGGCTTTTCCGCTATTGGTACTCCCAATTATGGTGCTATGAAAAATTGGGGCGTTTCTTTAACGGTTTTGTTAATCATCACCTTTCTTGGTGTGACTAAGAATCGCTATGTTCGTATGGGATCGATAATTATTGGCTTGGTAATCGGTTATTGCCTTGCTCTTTCCCTCGGGATGGTAGACTTTAGCGTTCTTAATGATTTACCGGCGATTAATATTCCCATACCACTACGCTTTGGATTGGGTTTTAGTTGGTCTGCTTTTATCCCATTCGCTGTAATTTATCTGGCGACTCTGATCGAATGTGTAGGCGACATCACGGCAACTTCGATGGTAAGCAAAGAACCGATCAGTGGTAGCGTCTATTTTAAACGGTTAAAGGCGGGAATTTTAGGCGACGGAATCAATTCTCTTCTTGCAGCCGTCTTTAACACCTTCCCTAATACAACTATGGGGCAAAACAACGGACTGATTCAAATAACGGGAGTGGGCAGTCGCTACATCGGTTATTACCTTTCCGTAATTTTAATTCTCTTGGGTCTTTTCCCCATCGTCGGCGGCATTTTAAATACAATCCCTAAACCAGTATTGGGCGGTTCAACGATTATCATGTTCGGCTCCGTTGCCGTCGCTGGATTAAATATTCTGCGGACGATCGATATGGATATACGCTCATCTATGATCGTGGCTGTTTCTCTATCTATCGGATTGGGTGTGACTTTTGCCCCCGAATCTCTGGCCAATATGCCTCAAATTATCAAGGATGTTTTTGAATCAGGGATTGCGGCAGGTGCTATTACAGCACTATTCCTTAATATCATTCTTCCTGGTAGAGATTTCAATACAAATTCTAAACAAGTATAAACAGATACCTTAGCGGGACTGGAGTATGTCGATATTTAGTTAACTAAATAACTCTTCCAAACAGGGGGAGAGTCTGAGGCAACTACTTCCCGCTTCAGTAACCGCCAAGATTTGCCCTCTATCTGACGTTGCAGATAAATGTCAAACTCGTTAACTTGTGGTGTTGACGGTTGAGCGCCTGATTGAATAGTTAGTTTGTAGGTTCCCTGTAAATGATAAGCCGGTAAGTGGGAAACATAAATTGGGTCAAGATTACTAACCTTAATATCCTTAATACTTATCTGGGGATGTTGAGCCTCTAGAGAATTGCTGAGTACGGCTTGGGCTTGTTGTAATTGGAGAAAAATTGCTTTCTGCACGATCGCACCTCCCGGGGCGAATTCCCGGGGCGGAGTAGAAGCTGCACAGGCGGGCAGTAGTAAGATCAAGATACTCGCCAGCAGCGGCAAGAAACGACGGAAAAACAGGAGAACCAATGACACCATCACAGCCGGAACCATCTAAGGACACGTTAACCCGCGAGCAAGTAATCGTCTCGATCGAGAGAACGATCGCTCAACTACAATTCATTCTCTCCCAACTTAACACGGAAACACCCCTCAACTTACCCCCGAAAACCGTTCTCGATAATTTAACCATCGCGGGCGAACAGATAAATCAGGCTCTCGTCCCGATCGTAACAACGGAAGCCCCTATCGCGCAGGCTCCCGAACCAGTAGAAAAACCGAGTCAAAAGATCGTAGATAACGAAGAAATACCCGCCCTCGATGAGATATTACCCGACTTAGAAACGGTAGAAAACTGGTGGGATAAAGTTCTGAACACGGTGCGCTCTCTACTACCGCAAAGTATAGGAGATAAACTTTCCGATACTCTACTGACCGGCTTATTAACGGGTACATTGGTAGTAGTTTTATTAACTTCAGTTCTCCTGATTCCGAAAAACCCGCCGGAAGTCGCACAAAATCCAGCCACCGCACCGGAAACTATTACCATCAATCCCACAGAACCGGAAATCATCCCCACTCCCCCAGAATTAAAGGCTCCAGACGTACCCGAACCAGTACCCGTCACGACACCGACACCCAAATTAACCCCCGAACAAAGTTTAGTAGCTGCGATACAGGAAGAACTAAACGACTTAAGCGGTGAGTATTCGGAAGACACTATCTCTAGAGTTGAAGCGGACTTTCTCGGCAGCCGTCTAAAAGTAATCGTGAGCGATAACTGGTATGCCCTCACCCCCTCCCGTCAGGATAATCTAGCCGGTTCGCTCTGGCAACGCTCTCAGAGGTTAGATTTTCGCAAACTTGACATAATGAATACAGATGGCAAAATAATCGCCAGGAATCCCGTAGTGGGAAACGATATAGTCATCATCACGAGGAATAAAAATGCTGCAATCTGAAGAATTTTTGGATCTTCCCAGTAGCGATACCTTACCATGTTCGGACGATACGCCTGTGGATCACGAGTTACAGAATTACATCCCTGATTTCCTTCTTTTTATGTTAGAGTTCATTATCTTACTCCCGATGAAGTAGCTCTCAACCCGGAGGGAGAAATCAACCAACAACTGCGAACAATTGAAAATCAAGCTCAAATCTTGGAAAACCAAGCCCGATTTTTAGAGCATTATCGACAACAGTTCGGGGACTTAGGGGAGTAAAGAGTAAAGAGAAGTGAGTAGTTAATAATTACTCCTCACTCCTCACTCCTCACTTCTCATTTCTCGCCAAGATTTCATCGTCTAAAGAGAAATCTATCTCGGCATCCTGACGCTTACTCGCTAGATAATCATTGTGAAAAGAGTCTTTTAAGCCGTCTACTAAATTATATTGAGGCTGCCAGTTTAACTCGTCTTTAGCTTTATGAATATCTGTAAAGAAATGCTGAACCCTTAAGGGGAAGGCTTTTTTCTTACCGAAGTCGAACTCTTTAGGATTGTAATAAACGAACTTTAACCCGCCTGGATCTTTCCCCGCTGCCGTAGCACAGGCTTGAGCCAATCCTTTAAAAGTTACATACCTGTCGCCAGAAATATTATATATCTGACCGATCGCCTTTTCATTACCCAATACCGCAGCCATCGCCTGAGCTAAATCCCCGACGTGACCGAATTGAGTGAAGTGTAAACCGTTACCGGGGATGGGGATAGGTTTATCTCTGACGATGCGATCGAAGAACCAAGCCTCTAAATCGTTATAATTCTGCGGCCCATAGATATAAACCGGGCGGATGGAAGTCCAGGGTATACCCGATTCGGCTAGATAGGTTTCCGTGTCGTGTTTGCCCTTGTGACGGCTTTTCGGATCTACCGCATCCCCCTCGATATGGGGCATCTGTTCCGAAGCCAGATAAACGCCCGCCGAGCTGACATAAACGAAGTGTTGTACTTTCCCGTTGAATATTTCCACTAGGGGTTTAGTATCTTCTAATTCCCGGCCATTGTTATCAAAGATTGCGTCGAAACTCTCCGAGCTTAACGCCTCTTTTAATATATTGGGATCGGTGCGATCGCCGCTAATCACGTTAACACCTTCTACCGGTGCCGGTTTATTACCCCGATTAAATAAAACCACTTCATGACCTTGAGCCACTAAAACCTTAGTGAGGTAAACGCCGATGAAGCGAGTCCCCCCCATGACTAAAACTCTCATAGATAGCCTCAACCGATGACATTTATAGTAATGAGAAGCGAGTTGAGACGAAAGAGGAGCAAGAAGAGGTGACAAAATCCCCCTCTTTTCTCACTTCTCATTTCTCACCGCTATAGCAGTATATCAGCGAAGATATTTCGCTCATATTAGTACGATTTAACTGAATGATACTAAATCCTGTTTTCAAAGACTACTTATAGAGATAGTGGTTAGTGCTTATATAAGTTTTAATTATTTTTTAAGGAAGTTATCGGAAGACCGATCGAGCTTTTCTGATAATATTTATCGTAAGACAAATGATAAATATTATCATTAAGTTATATGCTATTTTAAAAAAATAACGAATTAGCTGATGTTACATCGCGTGAATCCCAACAATTCCCAAAAATTGTGAATAAGTTAGTTAATAACTATTAGCAAAATCTCCCATTGATAAAAAGATAAGGTAAAATTATGAATAACCCTAACTCAAATCAGTCTCAACGCTGGAGTTTTTCCTTTTTCGCGGGGAGCGATAAGAAAAAAAACCCTCGGACATCTCAACAGCAAGCGATCGTCAACAGTTATCCTCTGGCTCTAGGGAAGATAGGAACAAAGGTTTGGTTAGTCGGTTATCAAGGCAAAGAAGGCATAAATCGTCTTCTAGGAATGGGGCTTAATCCCGGCGCAGAAATGGAAATTATCAGCTCTCAACCTAGTGGCTCCGTATTAGTCGCCGTTCAAGATAGCCGGATAGGAATGGGAGCCGAGCTAGCCAGAAAGATTTTAGTCAGCGATCGACCTTTGACCAAACATAATAATGAATTGAAAGCCGGAACGATCTTTCTAAGAGATTTAGCGGAAGGGGCCATAGGGAGAGTCGTGGGCTATAACGACGAGGTGCTAGGACGTAGCTATAAGGGAAAACTCCTCTCGATGGGGTTGACACCGAACACGGTATTTAAAATTATTCGCGTCGCCCCCTTAGGAGATCCGGTAGAGATACTGGTGCGCGGGTTTCATCTCAGCCTACGCAAACAGGAAGCCGATGCCCTAGTAGTAGAACAGGTTTAAATCTATCCCGACTTTTCTCTCAGCAAAAGTCTTAAATCATCGAGGAGATAAATTCATGAATAAGCCCGTAATCGCCCTGATTGGGAATCCCAACTGTGGCAAAACCACTCTTTTTAACGCTCTGACGGGAGCCAATCAACGCACCGGGAACTGGCCCGGGGTGACGGTCGATCGGAAGGAAGGGCAATTTCAGCACGAAGGGCAGAAAATAACCGTTGTAGATTTGCCGGGTGTCTATTCCCTTGATGTGGAGGAAGGGGAAACGGGCCTCGATGAATTGGTAGCTAGAGATTATCTGCTGTCGGGAGAATCGAATTTAGTCATCAATATAGTCGATGCCTCTAACCTAGAGCGAAACCTGTATTTAACGACTCAGATCATGGAAATGCGTCTACCGATGATCATCGCGCTGAACATGATCGACGTGGCAAGTGAACGGGGAATCCATTTCAATATCGACCTATTGCAAGAACGCTTAGGCTGTCCGGTAATTCCCCTCAACGCGGTCAAAGGAGAGGGGCTAAAACCTCTAATCGATGAGGTGAGTCGAGCGAGCAAGAATCCCCGGTGCTGTTCTAGCTACGTTGCCTATCCTACTGCGATCGAAGAGGCGTTAGGCGAACTCATTCCCTACATAAATCAACAGGGGTTTAAGGGGAAGGTAGAGCCGAGATGGATAGCTTTAAACTTATTGCAGTATGAAGATCGCGTCGCCCCGGAACTACACGGACAAGAGTTAGTGGCAATGGTGGCCAGACACCGCCGCCAGATACATCAGGTCTTAGGGGAAGATATAGACATTCTCATCGCCGATAGTCGCTATGGCTTTATTCACCACATCATTCAAGGCGCGACGGAAAGAACAAAAGAGGTGAGTAATACTAGATCCGATAACATCGATCGCATAGTTCTCAATCGTTGGTTAGGGATTCCTATTTTCTTAGGGGTGATGTATCTGATGTTCCTCTTTACTATCAACATCAGCGCCGCTTTCATCGACTTTTTCGACGGGGTGGCGGGTACTATATTCGTCGATGGTTTCGGTCACGTTCTCAAAAATATTAACGCTCCCGGATGGTTAATCGCCCTATTAGCCGACGGCGCGGGGGGCGGTATTCAAACCGTTGCCACCTTCATTCCCGTGATCGGTTTTATGTTCCTGTTCCTCTCCATCTTGGAGGATTCTGGTTATATGGCGCGGGCGGCTTTTGTTATGGATAGATTTATGCGCCTGGTGGGATTACCGGGTAAATCCTTCGTACCGATGTTAGTGGGTTTCGGTTGTAATGTCCCCGCGATTATGGCTACCAGAACCTTAGAGAACTCACGAGATCGCCTGATGACCATCATGATGAATCCTTTCATGTCCTGTGGGGCGAGGCTTCCCGTATATGCTCTGTTTGCGGCGGCTTTCTTCCCGATAGGGGGACAGAATATCGTTTTCGGTCTTTATTTATTGGGCATCGTAGCGGCGATTTTTACGGGTTTAGTGATGAAGAATACCCTCCTCAAAGGAGAGGTGAGTCACTTTGTCATGGAATTACCGCCCTATCATCTACCCCGCATTAAAGGTGTTCTGCTGCGTACTTGGGAACGCCTAAAAGCCTTCTTATGGAAGGCGGGAAAAGTAATTGTGTTGATGGTGATGGTACTGGGATTATTGAACTCAGTGGGCGTTGATGGCTCTTTTGGTAATCAAAATAGCGATCGCTCCGTTCTCAGCGCCACCAGTAAAGCAGTAACTCCGATTTTTGCCCCGATGGGAATACAGCAGGATAACTGGCCCGCCACCGTCGGCATTTTTACCGGAGTCTTCGCTAAAGAGGCGATGGTGGGTACACTAGACTCTCTTTACGGACAGTTAGCTAGACTTGACGCGGGAGAAACTCAAGCCGAAGAGGATGAATTTAACTTCTGGGGGGGAATTCGGGACGCGATCGCTACTATACCGGCTAATCTGTCTAAGTTACCCGAGCAATTATCAGATCCGTTGGGGCTAAATATCGGCGATACGGAGAATGCAGAAAGCGCCGCTCAAGAACAGGAGGTACAGGTAGGTACATTCGGGGCGATGGCGAGAAGGTTCGACGGACAGGCGGGAGCTTTCGCTTATTTATTGTTCGTTCTACTCTATTTTCCCTGTGTTTCTGCTACTGCCGCCGTATATCGGGAGACTAACGCCGGATGGACGGCATTCTTAGCTCTGTGGACGACCGGACTCGCCTACACTATAGCAACGATTTTCTATCAGGTGTCCACCTTCGGGCGGCATCCGTCTTCTTCTTTCGCTCTCATAGTGGGGATGATATTGATAATTACCTGCACTATGTACGGCCTGAAAAATGTACGCCGTCCCAGAAACAAAAATCAAACCGCTGTTTAGAGTCAGGAAACTTTAATTGAGAAAATGATCCTAACCGATGTTCAAACCTACTTAAAAAATTCTGGTAAGGCTTCTCTATCTGAGTTAAGTATTCATTTCCGCATGGATTCGGATGCTCTACGCCCCATTCTGAAAAAGCTTGTTAATAAGGGCAGGATTCGCCAGATGCAAGGCGAAAAATGCGGTGGCTGTTGCCAGTGCCAATCGGAAATCTTAGAAGTTTATGAATGGGTAGGTTATAGTTAGTTGCGCCCCCTTGATAATCGCCTTACTTCTCAAGAAGAATACCTGTGCTAAAATGATAATCATTCTCATTTTTCTGGTTCAGAATGATTATTGCGGTTACTGGTGGCGTGGCTTCGGGCAAAACTCACTGGATTCGTCAAAAACTAGCAGAGGAAAAGGGCAGAGTAACTTACTTCAGCCCCCAAACGGAATCTTTTCCCATCGATCGCCTTTATCTGCAAAGCGAGTTTCCAAAACTGTCCTTTTTATCGGTGGGTGAAGAGTCTCGATTATGGGAACTATCGCCGAAAGGTGATGTTGTTGATCTGTTGTTAAAGTATGCTAAAATACTTCTAATTAAATAATTATTT
>CAZUVR010000028.1:0-53596 GCA_964623815.1 uncultured bacterium
AACTTAGCGGCATTCCTTTATAGACTACTCCCACAGCTTTTTGTTGCACAACCGAGTTGGGTATAGAGAATAACTATTATTACACCAAATCCTGTTTTCAAATTCTCTAAAATTTGAACCCTACTAGGCACAGAGCGCACAGATCCGTTCCTCCTAACCGAGTGGCGCTCCTCCAAAACAAGTACTTAATCGATATGCAAAATGCTGTAAAGCTCAAAGATTAATTGGCCGTGCTAATAACAAACACCCGTGTAGGTTTCATTTCCATGTTTGAGATTGAAAGTCCGTAACTTATTTTCTAAGGAGAAGCTTACAGGGGTTCCGGCTCCAGTCATTCCTTCAAAAGTATTGTTGTTAGTGTAAGTAGTCATGGCATTACCTATAGGTTGCATTTGGGGTGGAGTCACACCCTCAAAATGCTCTAGTACTATTCTTTGGCTTTTTTTATCGACGACAATAACTTGTCCGTCAAATACTTCACTGATAGGAGAAACTAAGGTTACGGAAACGGGCTGTTTGTTTTTAAGCGAAGCATTATCTATCATAGATGTATAAGCGTAGATTATAGAACCTTGGTTTGTTCTACCTCTCGCCATGCACATAATACCGTCTTCCAAACTAGGTGCTGAGGTTTGAGCTGATGCCACCGGTATCATCTCACCTGATAGTCCTAATAAAACAGTCATTATCAATGTAGAGATATGAGCTAATTTAGTTAACATTTATTTTTCCTCGATAGTTCTTATGTCTTAATATCGCTTGCCCTTATGAATAGAGTCTGAAACGTTTCTGAGTAAATCCTAAGAATTACCAAAAATTTTTTAGAGAGGATTTTCGCCCCAGTTACTTTTCGGCTGGTGTCTAATTTTTGGCAACACAACCGAATCCTAATTACCGATCGAGGCGAGATAGTTGCCCTCAAGTATTCAGGCTGACGCTATTTTTGTCTGGGAAACTGACGGCGGCGGCGATACCAAGTAGCGACACCCACTAACAGACCCATCAAAGTAAACCCTACTAACAACATGAATTTATCCCCTTTGCCGAAGGTTTTTAAACCCGCCCCCATCATGATAAAAGGCAAAATTCCCGGCACTGTACCTAAACTTGTACCGATAAGATAATCGCGGAAACGAATCGAGGTTAAACCGGCGGCGAAATTAACGAGGCCGTAAGGGATGATAGGTAGGAGGCGGATAGCGAACATATAGAACAAGCCCCCTCCTTTCAATTCCGCGTCTATGGCCTCCCACTTCCCAGCGAATCGGCGGGCGATATATTCCCTTCCTAGAGTGCGGGTGAAGGCGAAGGCTACTAAGGCGGCTACCATAGCGGCTACAGTTGTCCACAATGTCCCCCACCATAGACCGAATAAGGCTCCACCGGCGAGATTGAGGGGAGTAGAGGGTAGGATCAACAGGGTGGCGATCGTATATAGCCCCACATAAACTATAGGTGCTAAGATGCCCATTTTCTCTAACAAATCTTCCACCAACTCCCAATCGACACCGCCAAGAAAATAAATGCCCCCTGCTGTAGCGATGAGACAGACAATAGTTAAAACGATCAACCCCTTTTTAGTTTTCGACAAGGTTTAGGCTCCCCCTGATTCCCACCATGCCCGCATTTTACCGGGATTCATCAAACCAGAAGGATCGACTTGTCGTTTAAATTGCAATTGATCTAGATCGATCTGTCCGCTACCTCCATCCTCTAGTATGTAAGTATGTGGGTTGGCGATACCCGCTCCCTCTTCCCTGTGATAGCGGATAATATCGTTTAAACGCTCCTGAGTCGTAAATTTAAACAATTGCAGTCCGGCGGGGATAACTCGTCCGTGAAATTTCAGAAACTCCAGATGAATATAAATTTCATCTCGAAAATACTCATAGAGTTTCTGCACTCTGTCGAGGTTGAAATAGAAAGTTTGTAAATAGGTAATAGTCGGGTCAAGGCTGCGGGCGTGTAACGTGGTATGGTTCCAACAGAATTCTAATAAACTCGTGCCTTTACTACTTTCTACAGCTCCCTTACAGTAAGTTATATCTCCGCCCCACTCTCTTACCAGAGATTCTAAAGAGATTAAATCGTACTCAGAAATGATGATAAAAACAGCCGATTTACCTTGAGGGAGATGATCTTTCAGAGGGATAAAATAACTAGGAATAGGCCAACAATGGACGCTCACCATTTTTTTGACTATACCATCACTATCACTTAAAGCCTGCGCGAATTTAGCCGCCTTCATAAAATCATCGAAACAAACTATAGCCTCCGCCCAAGGATAAGCCGGAGCCAGGGGTATTTCTAATTCAGAGATGATGCCGTTAGTACCGTAAGCGTGATTAACCTTTTGTACATCATCGCCGCTCAACTCGATTACTTGAGGCTCATCTTCCATCGTGACGATTTTTACCCTTCTTAAATTGCCCCTATCTTTCAACTGTCCATAGTTAATAGAACCCATGCCCACGCTACCGCCGCCGATAAAACCGCCTATGGTAGCCGTTTTATAAGTAGAGGGAGCCATGCGTAACTCCCAGCCTATTTCCCGGGCGCTCTTATCAAAAACCGCCATTTTCACCCCTGGCTCTACACAAGCGAAACCGGGTTTGAGCCATTTAATCTTATTCATTTTCGTGGTATCTAAAACCACGCCTCCCGCTAAAGGGATACACTGCCCGTAATTACCGGTACCGGCACCCCTAACCGTTAGGGGCACCCGATATTTAACGCAGGCTCGTGCTATGGTAAGGACTTCGGTTTCATTTACTGGGCGGAAAACCAAATTAGCGCGTTTAAGATTTAATTGTTGTTCGAGTATGGGGCTGAAATGATAATAATCTAAAGAAAGTTTTGTAATCTGTTGGGGATCGGTAATAATTTCAATATTGGGGATTTCTGCCGTCAATTTCGACCAATCTATTTGCTCGGATAACATATAGGGATAGGGACAAATTAAATTCGATTATACACTCGAATATCCGGAGGTGCTACCACTAGAGGATCGAGGACGCTCAAGGCTTGTTGAATATGATCGCTGCCTAGATGTTGTTGCAAAGATTCCCTATCTTGCCATTCTTCCATAAAAGTAAAATCTGTGGGGTCGTCTTGATTTTGAAAAAGCTCGTATTTAATACAGCCTTTTTCTTGGCGTGTAGGCTCTAGTAATCCCGATAGAAGTTCTTTCAATGCCTCTACTCGATCGGGTGAAGCTGTGAGCTTAGCGACTACGTGAATTGTGGAATCGGTCATAAAATAAAGTTGATTCGTAAGACTAATATCACCTTATCTTAATATTTAAACTCAAAAGCCGTCAATAATTATTGACTATTTTTCTTAGGAGTGGTTATTACGGGAGTGCAATATTTTTTTAGTAAAGAAGTAACCCGATTCAACCCATCTGGTTGAACCTGTATCGTATAAGCTTCAGCTTCAATTTGACGGGTATAACCTTCGTAGTGTAAGAAGAAATTGCGGGTTATGGGGGGTGGTTGTATCTGTAATCCCAATGCCTCAACTTTATTACCCCCCTTACATAATTGAGCTGCATGAGTAGCCTCATGAATTAATGTCGGGCGAGCTATACCTAAATCGAAAACTACGGGATGAATCCAAATAGTGCGGGTTTTACTATTTAACATTCCGTAAGCTCCCCTGACAGGAGTAGGTTCGATGAGAACTTTAAAATTAAAGCTTTCTAATAACCGTTGTAAACTGGTAAAATCCGGATCTAGCTTCGTATTTGTTCCATCAGCTTGTACAAATACTATAGTTGCCACTACTAATATGTTATTAATAAAACTCATCGCATATTAAGATGAATATATAATCAAAAAAGAAAGAGTAGAGAGTCGAAACTACTCACTACTCGGGGCTTAATTTAATACTTCCTCTCTTGGGGTTCAAACAGATCCACTACCACCGGCATTAATTTAATATCGATACCCGCAGGAGAATAATAAGCCAGAGTGTGCCGAAGGAAATTATTATCATCCCGGGCGGGGTAATCTTCCCGACAGTGAGCGCCCCTACTTTCCTTGCGATTGAAAGCAGAAGTGAGAATAATTTCACCGACGGCCATAATATTTTGTAACTCTAAAGCCTCGATCAATTCCGTATTCCAACAACTCCCCTTATCATCGAGGTAAATATTTTCATACTGTGCTTTCAAAGCCTGTATCTGAGATATTCCCTCCTGCATGGTTTCTTCAGTACGGAAAACCCCGCAATGATAGGTCATACAATCCTGAAACTCCTCCCGCAGTTTACCGATTCTGACCGAACCTTTATGATTGAATAGATTCTCTATCTTCTCGCGGGCGCTCTTGAGATATTTATCAGCATCGAATTCGGGTAATTTGCGATCGCCCACATATTCAGCTATACTGCGCCCGGTGCGCCTGCCATACACCACACATTCAAGTAAAGAATTACTACCCAAACGATTAGCCCCGTGTACCGAAACACAGGCGCATTCTCCGGCGGCGAAGAAGCCAGTCGCCAAACTATCGACACCGAGGCGCACCCGTCCATCGGTATTAACCGGAATCCCCCCCATGCAATAATGAACCGTAGGCCGCACCGGCATCGGCTCATAAACCGCGTCGATACCCACCAAGCGATGAGCTTCCTCCCAACAAAAAGGAATCCGGCTCATAATCTTTTCCTTACCCATGTGACGCAAGTCGAGATAGACGAAAGGCCCTCCGGCGCTGCCATCGGCGTGAACACCTCTACCAGCTCGAATTTCCAAAGTGATAGCACGGGAGGTAATATCCCTCGGTGCTAACTCCATCCGCGAAGGGGCGTAATCTTCCATAAAGCGCCGGCCCTCACTATTAATTAAATAGGCTCCTTCTCCCCGCACCGCTTCTGAAATAAGCACGCCCACCGGATAAAGCCCAGTAGGATGAAACTGGACGAATTCCATATCTTCTAGGGGTACACCCGCGAAAGCCGACATGGCTAACCCGTCGCCAGTGGAGGCATAATCGTTCGAGGTAGTATTGAATACCCTGCCGTAACCCCCTGTAGCGAACATGACGGCTTTGCCTCGCATCACGTCGATTTCTCCGTCACGGATGTTATACATCACCACGCCCTTTGCTTCCCTGTCTTCGAGAATTAACTGCATGATGTACCATTCCTGGTAAATATGAACACCGAAACGGCCCAGGTTACTGACTAATTCGTGTAGAATTGCGTGTCCGGTTTTATCAGCGGCGTAACAGGTGCGGTTGTGGGAGTGCCCCCCGAAGGCCCGCTGTGCTATCTTGCCACTGTCGAGACGGGAGAATAAGACACCCATCTGCTCTAATTCGATGATTACCTCTGGGGCTGATTGGGTGAGGATGGCTACCGCGTCTTGATCTGCCAAATAGTCGGAGCCTTTTACCGTGTCGAAGGCGTGGGCTTTCCAATCGTCGTTAGGATCTACGTTTTTCAGGGCTGCGGCGATTCCTCCCTGAGCGGCTACCGAGTGCGATCGAATTGGATGGGTTTTCGCGATTAGGGCTACATCTGTATTCGGATTTATCCGTTTGATTTCCAAGGCGGCGCGGCAACCCGCTAAACCGCCACCTACAATAATTACGTCGTGTTCTCTCATTAGGATCAATTTCTAGGTCTATATTTTATGATTACTTACCCGGACTGCGATCGATCTAAAATACAGCAACTTTTTAGATCACTCTATCACCACTTTCCACTCGTGCAGTTCGTATTCTACACAACCGTTCATTATTAAGGGATCTTGTGCCACAATGGTTTTAGCCGATGAGAGCGAATCTGCTTCAAACAGTAACATTCCCCCTCCTCTCTCTCCCCAGTAACCAGATTTAGCTTTATGTCCCTTCTCGATCAAGTCTCTCACATAGGCTATATGAGCAGGTACGTATCGATCGAACTCGGGTTTCTCCACTATCCCCTTCTCTATTTTGACGAACCAAGGCATACTTTTTATCTTCTTAACGCTTTTATTATTTTAATTTATGAATTCTGAAGGAAAAAACCGTTTTTTTATCGCCCTTATACCCCCTGAAAAAGTACAGGAATTAGCGACAAAAATCAAGTATGATTTTGCAGAAATTTACAATAGTAAGGCGGCTTTAAAGTCTCCCCCCCACGTTACCTTACAGCCCCCTTTCACTTGGAGTTTAAAAGATTTACCCCTTTTAAAAGAGGGGTTAAAAACTTTTGCGATTCACTGGGGAGAGATCCCGATGGTTCTCGATGGCTTTTCCGTTTTTGCTCCCCGTGTTATCTATATAAAAGTGGAAAAAACTCCCGATTTATTAAAGATGCAAAAAGATTTAGAAATATATTTACAAGATAATTTTGGGATTAAAAATGTAGCGAGCAAATCTCGCTGTTTCTGTCCTCATCTAACCGTAGGTTTTAGAGATCTGACACCAGACAATTTTCATAAAGCTTGGTCGGAATACAAAGACAAACTCTTTACCTTTGAATTTAACGTGCAGGCTCTCACACTATTGCAACATGACGGGAGGAGATGGCAAATAGAGGAGAATTACCCTTTTTTAGTTAATTGAGTTTGAGGATAATATATGTCTGATGGAAAGAAATTTTTAATCATCGGTTACGGCAATATTTTGAGAAGAGATGACGGAGTGGGCATAAAAGTAGTTGAAAACATCGCCGAACAACATAGGGATAACGTAACTACCCTAACTCTGCATCAACTAACACCCGAATTAGCCGAAGAGATAGCAGGCTATACCGATGTTATCTTTGTCGATGCCGTAGTCACCGAAGAAAAAGAGGTGAAAGTTTATCCTTTAGAGATAGAATCGGATTATGTGAACCGGGGTCACAGTGAAAGCCCCTCCAGTCTCTTAAGTTTAACTAAACGGCTCTACGATAAAACTCCCCGGGCGTGGGGGGTTTTTATCCCCGGCATTAATTTTGACTTCGGTGAAGAATTCTCTACCCTAACCGGTAGTTGTGCTGGTCAGGCAATGCAAAAAATCGATGAAATTATTGCAAATAAAGAATAAAATCTAGCGTGCAATTCTTCTGTCTGTCGGCTAGTAGGGACATTATTAAACAAATTGGAAAACCGGGGTTATAACGGCGGATAACGTTTACAACTAATCTATAGGCGATCGAGTTTAAAAATAACTATGGGAAAACCAACCGGCTTTATAGAATTTATTCGGGAAGCACCTTCAGAAGTAGAACCATTACAGAGAATAAGAAATTGGGATGAATTTCACCTGCCCATGTCCGAGGACAGACTACGCAATCAGGGCGCACGCTGCATGGATTGCGGAACGCCTTTCTGTCATACCGGCACCCTAATCAGTGGCATGGCAAGCGGTTGCCCCATCAATAACCTCATCCCGGAATGGAATGATTTAATCTATCGGGGATTATGGAAAGAGGCATTAGATAGACTCCACAAAACCAATAACTTCCCAGAATTCACAGGAAGAGTTTGCCCCGCGCCCTGCGAAGGCTCCTGTGTACTAGGTATCACCAACCCTCCGATCACGATTAAGAATATTGAATATTCCATAGTTGAAAAAGGCTGGGAAATGGGATGGATAGAACCCTCTCCCCCGACTAAACGCACTGGTAAGAAAATCGCTATAGTCGGTTCCGGCCCTGCTGGATTATCCGCCGCCGCCCAATTAAATACGGCGGGACATTGGGTAACGGTATACGAAAGAGCCGATCGACCGGGCGGGTTATTGATGTACGGTATTCCTAATATGAAATTAGATAAAAACGCCGTCGTCATGCGCCGTCTGAAGGTGTTGGAAGATGAAGGGGTGAAATTTATCTGCAATACGGAAATCGGCAAAGATATACCCGTAGATCAACTTCTCAGTCAATATGACTCTGTGATTTTATGTGTCGGTGCCACCAAACCCCGTGATTTATCTATAGAGGGGAGGAATCTCAAAGGAATTCACTTCGCTATGGATTTCCTCACCGCCAACACTCAGGCGGTATTGAACGGGGAAAAAGGGGATAGTTTCATCTCCGCCGAAGGTAAAGATGTCGTCATCATAGGAGGCGGCGATACCGGTACCGATTGCGTCGGCACTTCCATCCGTCACGGTTGCAATAGCGTCACTCAGGTGGAAATTATGCCCCAGCCGCCCGCCCAACGCGCCCCGGATAATCCCTGGCCCGAATGGCCGAAAATCTACCGCCTCGATTACGGCCAAGAGGAAGCCGAGGCTAAATTCGGAGATGATCCGAGGGTTTACGTTACTACCGCCACCAAATTCGAGGGCGACGAAAATGGTAACGTGAAAGCGGTGCATACGGTGCAGGTGTCTTGGGAGAAAAACGAGAAGGGTCAATTCATCCCGAATCCCGTACCAGGCACCGAGAAAGTGATTCCCGCCCAATTAGTTCTATTAGCAATGGGTTTTCTGGGCCCAGAACAGCCTTTACTCGATGCCCTGGGATTAGAAAAAGATCCGAGGAGTAATATTAAAGCCGAGTACGGTAAATATGCTACCAGTATACCCAAAGTCTTCGCCGCTGGTGATTGTCGTCGTGGTCAGAGTCTCGTAGTCTGGGCTTTCAATGAGGGCCGGGGCGTGGCGAGAGAGTGCGATCGCTTTTTAATGGGCGAAACCGACCTACCTTAATAAGGAAAAAATTAGGAATTGGGAGTCGTGATTCTCTGTCAGCTCAGAATCACGACTCTCACTGTATTATTAACCTTTAGATAAATCTAGGGTTTTTAATTTGATCAACAGGCTCTTATCCCTCATCTTATTAATGTTGACTTTGCTACTGATCAACATATCCCCAGCCTCTGCGGAAGAAATTAAATTTCAGTGGCGGGGTGAAGTAGGTTACACAGCTAAAGGCTCGTTTATTTACGATGAAGCTAGGGCGGGCGAGAAAATCGAAGAAGCCGGTAAAGGGCCGATGCGAGTTTTAAAATCCTTGACGGTTTCCTTTTTCGATCCCCTAGGTCATCATCTGGCCACCTATAATAATGTGGTCGGGGGAAAATCGAAGGGTGAATATTTCGCATTAAACTACGATCGCACCTCCAGCAGATTATTCGGCACGATCGACCTCGGCGGCGAATCTCTAGGAGAAATCTATCTGAAGGGGGAAGTAAATAAAAATCTGTCTCTTTATCAGGTGGGTAGCGGCTACGCTGAAATCAGTCTCGATCGAGATCAGGGTACTTTCACCGCCTCTAATTCCTAATAATACTAAATCCTGTTGTCAAAGGCTACTTATAAAGATTGGGAATCGGGAGTCGGGAGTCGAGCTTATTTATCCCGACTGCCTACTCACTACTCCCTACCCCCTTTTTTGTAAAAGGTTACTATGGAAAACGGATTTGGTATAAGCACCTTATAGAAAAGCGTCTGGAAAGATTTCTGGACGGGCTCCTTAGTGGGAAAAATACCAAAAACGCTCGTGCTGTTGGTTAAAGTTGAGTTATGGGCTTCCGTATTTTTAAAGTTGTTTTGCTACGATTAAAACTATTTAGGCATTCTGTCAATAACCTAAATTAGGTTGATTTATCCTTAGTTTTCACACCCCACACTATAGCGAACTTTTTTTCACAAGAGAATATAAATTTTTGTATAATAAATTACCTTGAGTTAAGGATTGAGTGGTTCTGCCTTCGGGAGAGAGAAAAGAGTTTATCAACTAGCTCCGAAGCGAGATAGACAAGTTCTGAGGATGCGGCGATCGTTGTCCGTAATTTTCTCGATAGAATAATAACCTTCTAAACCCAACTCCTGGCTTGTAGAATTAGCTGCCATCGGAGAAGTCGGCTGCAGGGCGATCGAATGGGTATAGGTAGCGTTTTCGTAGGGGTCGAGGATAGAGAGATTCATCGCCCCGCCACTGATATTACCCTTAAAACAACTGAACTCAGAACTCGGTAAATAAATAGCCCCGATTACCCGATTCTCCTTCACCATAAATATTAAATATTCTTGACCGAGTTGATCGCGCACTGGTGATTGACCGTATAGATGCAGTCCCGGCTTGAAAACTACCGTTTGAGTATGTAAAGAATCACCGCTCAACACTAACCAGCCCAAACCGATTACCATAAACTTAGAAAAAATTTCTTTAAAATTCATAAAATTTTGTGTGAGTAGAAGACATAAAACTATACCCGACTGCGGATGATTATTTTTTAAATCCCCCCTTAGAATTGACTAAAAAATATATTAAGATCACAATATTCTCACACCTACTTCCATTGTGCCTAAAAAAAACTGGCAGAGCAATATTCTTAACTCTTAATAAATTAATACCGCGCAATTGTTGAAATAATCGAGTAGCTTGAAAAGCTGTCAAGCCTGAAATATAGTCGGTTCTCCAGAACACATACCAATTGCTTAACCCGAACTAACGTTAAAAAACCGTCGATTTAGGGATAGATTCGACACAGGAAAACTTTAAACTATGGCTGAGATGGGTGTGGATGTCCTTCCTTTTCCCTTTAGGGAAAACTTGAGTTTTATCTTTGAGGCGGCGTTCGGGAACCGAATAGACCAAACGATCGTAATCTTTGAGAAAGGGAGTTCTCTCGTAATCACGATTTTCGACGTAAGTTTTACCGAGTCGTTTAGGGGTGAGAAGTTGTGTCCATTCCATAGATTAGTACAGATGATGGGGTTAATTCGATCGTTTTTAGGTGCGATGGTGTTCTATACTATTATTCCCGTTCCTTCCAGTTGGGGAGCCGATTTTGACCGGATAGCCCGCTGGATTCCGGTAATAGGAATTATCCTGGGTTTGCTCTTAAGTCTCGCGGGGTGGGGTTTAACCCTTATCGGTATGCCCATCTTCACCCGTAGCGTGGTGATAGTGTGTCTCTGGGTGGCGATTACTGGGGGTTTACATCTCGATGGTGTCAGCGATACTGCCGACGGCCTCGCGGTTACGGATGGGGAGAAACGCTTAGGGGTGATGAGTGATAGCGTCACCGGTGCTTTCGGTGTCATGGCTACCGCGCTGTTACTCTGTTTAAAGATTAGTTCGCTTACCGATATAGGAAACGACTATTTCCTACTTTGTAGCGCTCTTGGTTGGGGGCGTTGGGGGCAGGTAATGGCGATCGCCCTTTACCCCTATCTCAAGGCTAGCGGTAAGGGTGCGTTTCATAAAAAATTCCTGCAAGTACCTCAAGATTGTGTATTCGGATTGGTAATATTGCTTCTCTGGACTGCCCTGCGCCCCACTCTTTCCGGTTTGGCGGTGGCGGTTATCGGTGTCTTCGTGGCCTTGGGGGTGGGTTATTGGTTCGCCCGTCGTCTGGGGGGGCATACTGGCGATACTTACGGCGCGGT
This sequence comes from uncultured bacterium, assembly GCA_964623815.1. Lineage (GTDB taxonomy): Bacteria > Cyanobacteriota > Cyanobacteriia > Cyanobacteriales > Microcystaceae > Chroococcopsis. Next base: position 11,319 of record CAZUVR010000028.1, read on the forward strand.
GGTCGAGTGGAGCGAAGCCATCTGTTTGTGTTTGTTTACTTTATTGTCGAGTTAAGTAGACGGGCTTGTTGTATCCATTCCTGCACTAACTCTACAGGGGGGCATAAGTCCTTACTTTGAAACGATGCCACCTGTAAACGTAGAATCTGGCGGTGCAATCTGTGGATGGGAGTTTCACTTAATTGCGATACCGAGCCTACTCCCGAATGTAATACTAATCCGCAATACTGGCAGCCGATACTGGGGATACGGGCCAGATCCGCTAGGGCTGACCATTTTTGCAAGTATTGAGGATGTAAGTGTAATTTCCCCGCGAGGCTATTCCTTGCCTCTAGAGTCCGGGTTTGGTTCAGGAGGTGTTGAGTCGTGACGATGCCACAGGATTTCAAATCCGCTTGTTGTTGCCCGGTTAATCCAGGTAATTGTTCTATCGGCCAGTAAGACGATCGCACTACCTCCACCTCCTAACTTTTTATCCTCGGGAAGCGATTAAGGTTTTAGAAGCCGATGCTCCTAACCGCCCTAATTGCTTCGTCATCTGTAAGCTCATTCCTATTAAGGCCAGCCACTGCGTCATCATCGCAGAGAAAATCGCCGATAGGTTGAGATAAGGGGCGGCTACTATGGGCAATACGGTAAAAGACCAGAGGAAGGGAGCGTCGATCGGGCTTAAACCCAAGATGACGAAAGATAAGAGGGGTAAACCAATCATCAGGGCGATCGCACCAGAGGCGGCGATGGCACGGCGAGAGTTTTTCTGTAATAATAACCACTGGCTAACGAGGCCATAGATTAATATCATGTTCAACCCCAAGAAAAAACTGAAAAGTCCAGACAATTTATATTCTTCCAAGGGAGACAACAGAATCATCGGGGTGACGAAAGTGAAAACCAATAGTAAATTCAGTCCTAAACAGAGGGTAGAGGGACTTTTATCGCCGAGGAGTAACTCTTTAAATAGATTCTGCTGGTTTTTTTCCTGATGGCGATAGCGTGCCCAATCCTGTAAAACCTGACGGTGAGGACTCAAACACATCATCAATATCAAAAAGAAAGGTACTAAGAAAGCGTTAAAAATCGCCAGATTAGAGAGTAGCTCCTTTCCCTGAACGTTCTGCAGTACGAAGCCCATCCCTATAAACGAAAAACAGGCGGTAATCGCGTAGCTTTGGGGTTTACTCAGCAAGGTGGCTATCGGATTATGAAAACGACGCTTTAAAGCTTTACTGAAGCAATAAGTCCAGATACTAAACTGCAAGATAATGAAGCCCATTCCAGTAAATGCGTTAGTCCAGAACAAATGACCGTACCAAGTTAGATCGTTTTGACCTGCTAACCCGAAATAACCGACCTTGTCAAGGGGTAAGAAGGTAGCCTCCATCAAATAGGGTAGCACTGTTCCAGGGTAAAACAAGGTTAACCAATCGAAGGTGGTATGATAGGAGTCTCTATAGGTCGATAGGGTGAATATGGTGGAGAAAAAAGTGAAGAAAAAGACCACCACACTGCCCAACCAAGGCTGAAATCCTCCTAACCAACCAGTAGCCAGGCTGAATACCAATCCCGCACTGTAGAAGAAAGCGCAACCGGCAAAGACCGTAGCGTACAATCCCACTATTAAATGTAAGGGAATCCCAGCAGCTAAACCGGCGATGCTATGCAATGGGGCCACTAAGAGAATCGCCAAATAGAGCAGGCTCGGCACACCGAAGATCTTACCGATAAAGATATTTTTAGCCGTTTCCGGACTCAGACGTATAAAATTTAATGTACCCCGGCTCTCTTCTTTCGATAGATCCGCTATCAATAAATAAGTACCGATCGTTAACAGAGCCAGTATACCCATGACACTGAGAGTAACGAATATATCGAGCCACCACAGTTGTTTGAGAACCATCCACTGCCCGGTTAGATTCTTGATACAGTAGCCTTCGCCCGTATAATAATCCGGGTATACGTTAGCTGGTGGTGTGCCCGTACAGTAGCGGTTAAATCCCGCTTTGACGGGAAGCAACTCTAGAAAGTATAAAAATATTAAAAATTGACCTATCAACGATGTCGCCGCCGTAACGATCAGATTACGCGAGGTTAATCTCCCTTTAATCTCTCGAAATAGTTGCGGGTTGGCCTCCCCGATTCGGTCTATCAGCCTTGATGCCATCATTGTCCGTATACCTCTAATCGATGACTGTTCATTCAATACTACTAAATTAACTCAGCCATCGGTGTTCCGTCTCGTTTTTGGCAACGGCGGGGGTTCGGGATTAGGAGTTAGGAGTTGCGGGAATTACGTTCTAACTCCGGATTCCCAATTCCTAACTCCCCACTTAACTTAACTAAACTGATGCGAAGTAGACTTTAGCTTTGACGGGATCGGGAACCATAGTTTTATCGCCTTCCTGCCAGCCAGCGGGACATACTTCATCCGGGTGAGATTGAACGTATTGAATCGCTTTTAATGTTCTCAGGGTTTCGTCCACGCTACGACCGAAGGACAGATTATTGATGGTAGCGTGTTGGATGATCCCCTCTTTGTCGATGATGAATAAACCTCTTAAGGATACGCCGGCATCGGGATCTAATACGTTGTAAGCGGTGCTGATTTCTTTTTTCAGATCCGATACCAGGGGATAAGCCACATCACCTACTCCGCCCTCTTTTCTGTCGGTTTGAATCCATGCTAGGTGAGCAAATTCGCTATCTACGGACACGCCGAGAATTTCGGTATTGATAGCGGTGAATTCACCGACTCGATCGCTGAAAGCCGTGATTTCTGTGGGGCACACGAAGGTGAAATCTAAGGGATAGAAGAATAACACTACATATTTACCGCGATAGTCCGATAATTTGATTTTTTTAAATTCTTGATCGAATACGGCGGTGGCTGTGAAATCGGGTGCCTGCTGGCCCACTCTCAAACATCCCTCGGTCATCTTTTGGGTCTCCTTAAATTTGCTAAATTTGATACTTTACAATATGTAACAACTATATCATAGTCATAACGATTTTGACTAACAGAGAAAAAAATTGTTCGCCGATCGAGTAGGATAATTATGAGAGCCAGTTTGTTGCCAATCTAAGAACATTTAATATGAATATCGTCTTTATCGTCCAAATTATCTGGGCTATATCAGCCGCTTTCCTGACCATTCTCGTCTTACTACACAGCCCGAAAGGAGACGGTATCGGGGGCATCGGCGGGCAAGCTCAATTATTTACCTCCGCCAAAACCGCCGAGAAAACCCTCAATCAAATTACCTGGGCTTTGGGCACCCTATTCATCGCATTAACTATAGTCCTGAGCGCTGGCTGGCTAAATACTCCTCCGACACCGCCAGTTCAATAGATGGGGAAATTTCTTCGTTTATTAGCACTCGCTATCGTTGCGAGTATTTTGTTGTTTGGTACTAAGCTCGAGGCAACCCCCCCTTTACCCACCCTGAAAATCCATCCCCTACCCCCTACCCTGGAGCGGTGGGGGGATGACGGAGAAGGGGGAGATTATTTCTCGGAAATTCAATTTACAGAAATCGGAGCCTTAGTCTGGTCAAGATTTCCCGTCAGGGTTTACTTCGCCCCTCAAAATAAAGAATGGAACGATATAGTAAATGGCGCGATAGAGGAGTGGAATATTTATTTACCCTTAGAGAGAATCGATAGTCCCGAAACAGCGGACATAATCATCGAGAGGGAGTTTCCACCGCGAAGGGCAACTCTCAACCCAGAAACAGGGAAGTTAGATATACCTAGGGCGCGATCGGCGCAGACGAGTTACGATCTATACATCACCGACACTGCTGAGGCTGTTGTATCACATCGCATGAAGATTCAACTCAGCCCCAATCTCCCGCCAGGATCATTACTATCGGCGGTACGCCACGAGTTAGGTCACGCCCTGGGAATCTGGGGACACAGTCCACTGGAGACCGATGTGTTATATTTTTCCCAAGTCCGTTACCCGCCGCCTATTTCTGTGCGCGATGTGAACACGCTGAAAAAAATATATCAACAACCTACCCGACTTGGTTGGCCTGCCTTGAATTAACATTTCTGATAGACAGAACTGCTCCTTGAACTAGACGAAATGCTTTTCTACAAGGGTGGGTATTTCCCTTGGGTCAACTTTACTGTATCTGGTTTTATCGGGCATAACTACCACGTTCGGGCCCTGTTTACATTGCTTAAGACAACCGGTTAGTTTTACTTTCACCCGATCGCTCAATCCCTGTTCCTGTAAACTATCCTCTAACATCCGACATACCGACTGCCCTCCCTTCTTCCAACAATCGGACTTCTGACAAATCAATACACAGGCTTTCTCTAATTTGGGTTTATCGTCCCTAACCTTAGCTTCGGTAGTGAGCTTTATCTCATCGGCTTTATACTTTATCCTTCCCGTTTCCGAGTCGAATTTTTTCGTGCCCGTTATTTCTAACTCGGTTCCTGGTTTGAGATTCAGGGGCAGAGTATCCCTGATGCTCTTATCAAGTTTGATCCAGTATTCGAGATTATCCGCGATTACCCTTACAGATTTGACTCGGTAGCCATCTTTGAGTACGAACCCTAAAAATTGCCCCGCCAAACAAAAATCGCACTGTGATACTTTTGACATAAATTCTCACGTACCTCCACAAACTATTAAGCAATAATACTGAGGTTGATTTTGTACCTCTGTCTTCGATACCTTTCAGTATATCCATTAGATGCAAATAATTGTCAATAGCTAGATTAAAAAATTTCTCACCGTCTGGGCAAAGAAACAAACAGAAAGTGACCGGAATCGTTAATAATAGTTAACTGAGTCTGTTTTCCTTACCAAAGCGATGCTAAAAAAAATCAAGACCAAGCCCGCGCTATTATTCGGATTAGGTTCGGGTTTAGCCGTAATACTGCTTTCAGGTGGGGTTTTATTGCACCCCGGTGTAGCGAATTGGTTAGATAGAAGAACGCCCCTAAGCGAAGCCGAAAAAACCGCATTAGAAGCGGGTGTCAATCAACCATCGCCGGTAACGGAACTGATAGACTTACCGAAAGAAGAACGGACAGCTCGATTGAAAGAAATAGCGGCGCAACCAGGCGCGTCGATCGATCGCAGTCGGGCGCGTTATTTATTGGCGAGTCAGTTATTAACGGATTTTGAAGGCGGCCCGGCCTTAAGACAATTGGAAGGATTAGAAAAGGAATATCCGATACTCGCGCCGCAGATACTGCTCAAACGGGGGCGGGCTTACGAATTGACCAACGAGAAAGAGAAAGCCCAAGAAACCTGGAAACAACTGATAGAATCCTATCCTCTATCCCCGGGAGTAGCGTCAGCTTATTATTATTTAGGCAAATACGACCCCTCTTATTACGACAAACTATTAACACAATATCCGCGCCACCCCCAAACCCTAGCCCTGATCCGACAGAAACTCAAAGAAAATCCCGACCAACCAGATTTATTATTACAGTTAGCCAAAGCTAATCCCTACGACTACGACTTAAACCCAGCCAGAGAGAGAATGGTGAAAGAATTTCCCGAAAAGCTAAAACCTGAAGATTGGGATATTATCGCTGATGCTTACTGGCAACAAGCTCAGTACCCAAAGGCGACGAAGGCTTACGCTAAGGCGGCACCGAGTTCTAAACAGGCTTATCGCTACGCCCGGGGTTTACACATCCAGAAAAAAAATAAGGAAGCGATCAAAGCTTATCAGGATTTTCTCAAAGCCTATCCGAAATCGGAAGAAACACCGCTCGGTTTGATAAGACTGGCGCAACTGTCCCCGCAGCAACAAGCCACAGTCTATCTCGATCGAGTAGCGAGGGAATTTCCCGACTCGGCTGCCCGAGCTTTAAATCAAAAAGCGGAATTGTTGGATAAAAGTAATCCGAGCGCCGCCAATGAGGTGAGAAAAGTTCTGCTGACTAAATACGCCTCATCGGATGAAGCTGGGGAATTACGCTGGCGTTACGCCCGCCTCGCCGCCAAGGGTGGTAATTATCTACAAGCTTGGCAGTGGGCGCAACCGATTACGGTTAACAACGCCGATAGTAGTGTGGCACCGAAGGCGGCTTTCTGGGTGGGGAAATGGGCGCAGAAATTAGGTAAGACGAAAGAGGCTCAAGACGCTTTCACTCATACCCTGGGACGTTATCCCCATTCTTATTATGCCTGGCGATCGGCGGTCAATCTCGGTTGGGATGTGGGGGATTTTAACGATGTGCGATCGCACAATCCCCAGACGGTTAAACCCAAGGGCCGCCCCGTATTGCCTACAGGTTCAGAGGCTTTTAAGGAATTATATTTACTGGGAGAGGATGGAGATGCCTGGAGTTTATTCGCCTCTGAAGTGGTCGATCCCTGGAATTTAAGCGTCGATGAGCAGTTTAATCTAGGGTTGTATAAACTCGCTCAGAATCAAAATCTCGAAGGTATTAATTTGATTTGGAGTTTGCGAGAAAGAGACGAGCCTCAGGATAGAGAGCGCTGGAAGGTTTTGAGGGAGAGCGATGAATATTGGAACGCCCTCTATCCTTTCCCCTACTACGATTTAATTCTTAAATGGTCGGGAGAACGACAATTAAACCCCCTCTTAGTCACGGCTCTGATCCGTCAAGAATCCCGTTTTGAAAAAGAAATTCGCTCTCCGGTGGGGGCGACGGGATTGATGCAAGTAATGCCCGATACTGGAAAGTTTATCTCCAAACAAATTAATACTAAGGATTACTCTCTCACCGATCCTAATGATAATATTAACTTTGGTACTTGGTATTTAGACTATACTCACGACAAATATAAAAATAATTCCCTCTTGGCGGTAGCCAGTTATAATGCGGGGCCAGGTAATGTGGGTAAATGGTTGAAACGCTTCTCTAAGAATGATCCTGATGAATTTGTGGAACAGATTCCTTTTAAAGAAACTAAAGGTTATGTTGAATCTGTTTTCGGTAATTATTGGAATTATTTACAGATTTATAATCCCGAAATATCTGGGCGCTTAGCGGCTGTCCCTAAAGCGAATAATTAACAATATTGACAGATTTTGTGATTCTTAATATTTTGGTGTCAAAATATTAAGAAAATCTTGATTCTTATAAACTTCTTATATTTAAGCTTTAAAGTATTGAAAAGTACAGACATAAGTAAAAGCATCTGGGGAAAGATAGAAAGTATTTTCTAGTCCGAGCCAGAGGGATATTTTGCTATGTTCCATCTTAAGATAGATGGCAGTTACAAAGGTCAATATAAAAACCTATTCATATCTTGATTAGCTCAAATTAACAAAGAAACTACGGAAAGGGGCTTTATGCACAGGAAAAAACTATCTCCCGTTTTATCTTTATTGCTGGTGGCGGCGACGAGCGGGTTGCCAATAGCGGCATCCTTAACGGCACAAACCGAGAAAGCGATCGCGCAAACGCAATCGACTAATATCACCTTACCGAAAGTGCCCGAAGGTTCTACCTTAAAGATCGATGGCGCTGAAAGTATGGAAGTCATCAACCAAAAACTAAAAGAATTGTTCGGGAAGCAGTACGCTAGTACGACCGTAGACATAGCTAAGACGGGAACTAACGGAGCGATTCAAGCGGTAGAAGAAGGAAAGATAGATTTAGCGGCCGTAGGGCGATCGCTGACACCAGAAGAAAAAGCGAAAGGACTAATACAGGTTCCCATTTCCCGTTATAAAATCGCCATCGTAGTTAGTAAAGATAATCCCTTTAGAGGAGACATTACCTTTGAGCAATTCGCCAAGATCTTCCGGGGGGAGATCAAGAACTGGCAGGAATTAGGCGGCCCTAACGTACCGATTAAATTTATCGACAGACCAGAAAATAACTATACGCGGGAATCATTTAAAAGCTATCCAGTTTTTGAAAATGCCCCCTTCACCAACGGTGCTAACACGGTGAGAATGAAAACTCACGAGACGGACGAGATGGTGAAAGCGTTAGGCAAAGATGGTGTAGGATATGCGGTCATAGAACAGGTAAAAGACCAGCCCGACGTGCATATCGTGACGATGAATAAGGTTGGACCGGAAGACGAGCGTTATCCATTCTCCCAACCCCTAGCCTACGTGTATAAGGGGCCGAATCCGAATCCAGTAGTGAAAGCTTTCCTGTGTACGGCTAACACTTCCGAGTTTGCCGGGGGAAAAGAAATAGTCTCGAAAGAATTTTGTGAAGAATCGGTAGCAGCAGCACCGGTAGCCGAAGCCAGCCCATCACCAGCGACTACCGCGACGGCTCCAGCGACTACCGAACCAGCACAGGAAACGGGGGGAGGATTCCCCTGGTGGTTGCTCTTATTACCACTGCTCGCTATACCTTTATTCTTCTTGTTGAGGAAGAAAGATGAGGAACCGGTAGCTGCGGTAGCAGACGCGGTGGCCCCGCCGGTGGCTACCCCACCCCCAGTAGTAGCGCCGCCAGTGAGAGCTTATAACAGCAGAATTAGTTTAGATCCGATTAACTGTAAAGAAGCGGTAGTCAACTGGGCGGTAGATCCAGATCAATCGGCGTTTTTAACCGAACAGGGCGGCAGAAATCTGACGTTGAAACTGTACGACGTTACCGGTATAGATATAGACAGACAACAACCCCACAGCGTTCAGATTATCGACGTGGAGGAATTAAGAGGAGAAAGAACGGTTTCCATTCCCAGGGACGATCGGGATTATCTGGCGGAGATCGGTTATCAAACCCCCGAAGGAGGTTGGTTATCGATCGCGCGATCGGTTCATTCCCACGTCCCTGCTTGCCCGCCGGAGACCAACAACCTGAAAACCATAACCGATGGCGTAGGCAGTAATATTACTACTGGTTTGGCGGCTGCTGGGGCGGCGATCGGTGCTGGTGCCGTAGCTGTAGGGGGATTGGGCAAAAATCTCGTCAGGGAAGTAGACTTGAGAGAAAAAATCACTATCACTCCTCAAACCGAAGAAACAGCGAGAGTTAGCTGGCGGGTAAGCGAAGAGGAAAAAGCCGCCCTACGCGCCCAGGGAGGAGAGACATTAGCCCTGAGAATGCACGATGCCACTGACCTTAACCTCGACGTTGACGATCCTCACAGCACATGGGAACATGAATGCAACGAGATAGATGACCATCTTGACGTACCCATTCCCGTAGATGACAAGGATTATGTAGCCGAATTGGGTTATCGTACTCCAGAAGGACGCTGGTTAAGTTTAGCCCGTTCCGCCCATACCCGACTACCAGGAACCATCAGAGAAGGGGGATTGAGAACCGTCGCCGGCTCTTTCGGAGAAACCATATCGGAGAAATTTACCTCCGTTAAAGAAAATATCATCCCCGAAGGCGGATTCGGAGAAATCAAAGACAATATTTCCGAGACTTTCAACAACGCCAGAGAAAATATCATCCCCGAAGGCGGATTCGGAGAAATCAAAGACAATATTTCCGAGACTTTCAACAACGCCAGAGAAAATATCATCCCCGAAGGCGGATTCGGAGAAATCAAAGACAATATCTTTGATGCTTTCACTTCAGCGAAAGAAAATCTAACTGGTGATGGACGAATTGGTGACGCGACATCCTCTATAAAGAATAATCTAACCTCTGGTGTGGCTACTGCTGGTGCAGCCCTCGGGGCGGGTTTTGCCGGTATAAAAAACTGGAGCAGAGAGAAGTTAGCCGAAAAATATAGCGACGATCATATATATCTCACCGCTAACGGCCCTCACTCGGCTCTCGTTAATTGGAGCGTCACCCCCGAACACATACAAGAAGTGAAAAGTTATGGCGGTGACAGACTACTGCTTAGAATCTACGATGCTACCGGTATCGATTTAGATCAGCAAGACGCTCATAGTTACCGGGAGTTTGAATGTGAAGAATTCAGAGATTCCCAAGAAATACCCATCCCCATCGCTGGGCGTGATTATGTAGCTGACCTCGGTTATCTCACTGCCGACAATCATTGGTTAAGTATCGTTCGTTCCACCCATACCCACATAAGTAGCTAAATATTACGGAGTAAAATTTATGTTCGGTGCATTTCCTAAAAAAGCTCTGATAGCTTTATTACTTTCCTGTCTCCTCTTCGTAGGAGCCTGCGCTAAAGCTCCTTCGCCCTACGCTCAGGTACAGAAAGAATCCACTCAACGGGGAGCGACTCCCGCAGTGGCTAAAGTAGCAGAACAAGGGGCGAAATTTAATAAATTTTTCCCAGACGGTGTGAGGGGATATGAAATTATCCCCACTCAGGAGAAGAAAGGCTTCGCTGAGTACAAAGTTAACAAAGATGGGAAAACGGTAGCCATGCTGTCTATTAACGATACGGTGAGCTTACCAGCCGCCGCCGAAAAGTATCGCAATAGTACGACGAAAGTGGCTAATTATCCTTCTGTAGAGCAGGGGACTACGACAACCGGACTTCTAGTTAACGATCGCTATCAAGTAAAAGTCCTATCCCGTGATCCCGAATTTACGAGAGATGACAGAGTGGCATGGTTACAAAAATTCGACCTGAAGGGCTTAGCTAAACTCCCCGCTCTACCAGAAAATACGGCGAAAAAATTAACCCCCCAACCAACGGCTAAAATAGCTCCTGCTCCTGCTGGTCAATTAGTACCTCAGCCCGCCACCTGATCAAACCAATCATCTGAAGAGGATTAAATCGTGAGTAAACCAATTTTTGAATTAGTCGATCAATTGCCCACCGGCGGTACTACCGTAATGGCATTAAGATCCTTAGATGTCATCATCCCCGGGCAGTGGAAAAATATCGTCGGCTTCGATAACACCATCCGCGAAGTAACTGGGGAAACCGATCCCGCCCTCGTTCAGCAAATCGGAGAGAGAGCCGTGTATCTGTTTAACGATAAGTCTCAAGGCTATCAGCGGGCCCTATGGTTATATCAAACCGTTGACTCGGCTTCGGGAATGTTAGGCACCGCAGCTTTAGCGAATCGCGTCGGTCAAGATGTAGGCTTTTTAGGCGTACTAAAACATCTCACCCCCAAACCGGAGAAACTACAGAGCATCGATCTATCGGTGAAATTAGTAACCGAGCTGGTAGCCTTCTGTCAGATCAACGGTATCCCAGGCGATAGTATCGGTGATTTTCTCGCATCTTTAGGTGATTATTCCGGAGAATCTTTAATGCGGATGGCCGCTTTAGTCTGTTTCGACGGTTTAGTACCTTTGGGTGCTGATTTTACCGAAAAAGCTCTCAACACAATCAGAGGCCTCACCCCTAGTGAATTGGAAAAAAATCAAACCTTTAAAGGGGTGAAAGATTTAATTCCCGGTGGTAATACAGAGGGTCAACTGGGCTTTATCAATGAAAGTTTCGACTCTACTCGCGGTTGGATGGAGGGCTTTGTCTCGGCAAATAATCTGACTCCGGCGGGGGTGGTTAATAATCTATCCAAGTTCGTCGATATTGCTAACGATAAGTTAGACTATTTGGGGGCTTTCCTCGATATGTTCGTCAAGTATTACGAACACACAGGGGTACAAACTCTAGCCCGTCGTTTAGTTGAACGTGCCTACGCTGAAATTTAAAGGAATCAGATGATCATTTTTAAGCGGTTTTTACTTCTGTGTTGTCTCGGTTTACTTTCTATTGGTGGCTGGATTATCGATCCCGCTCCTGCCCTCGCCAATCACTGGCAAGATACTTTAAATGATGGTTTATCGGGGGTGATAGAATCCGTCATCAAGGATTACAGTCAAGAGACACAAGGAGTTTTCAATAACACTTTGAAAGAGGTAAAAACTGCTATTTCTGGAATACGATCGCAGTTACAGCAGATAGCCGATCCTCTTATCAGCGATGAAGTTCGCCAAGAACTAACGCAAAAACTCCAAGCTAGTCAACAGAGTTTGAAGTCATCGGCTCAGGCGTTGAAGGATTTAGTGGCCCAGTCCGAAGATTTTCCTTCTAGTCTTGAACAAACTGTGAATAGTTTAGTTAATGGACTCAAGGCTAAGTTAAATAATTCTCCCGAGAGTTTTAAGGAAATATCCAGTCTGATTAATTCTCTAGCCGAGGATGTGGGTCAGGTAACTAATACTAATATTTCTGATGTGGCATCTAAGATCAGCTCCGATGTGCGCGGATTGAATAAATCGATCGAATCGGTAAGCGGTTTTTTTAAATCCTTGAATCAATCATAAGATAGAAAAGAGTATACAGAAAAGAGGAGTGAGGCTACTTACTTCTCTTTTCTGTTTATTATAATTAGAACCACGGAGGCACGGAGGACACAGTATTAACTAGGCGCTAAAGTATTTAGCTACCGGGTGATAGGCGATGATAGCTGTCGTCGATTGCTCGGGGTACAACTGTTCGCTTTCATCCATGTACATATTGATCCTGTCCGTACCTAACAATTCCAGTTGTTTATACTGGTCTTGTATATTGGGACAAGCCGGATAGCCGAAACTATAACGAGAGCCTTGATAACGCTGTTGCAATATATCTCGCAGATTACTCGGTTCTAGCTCACCATAACCCAACTCTTGACGGATGCGGGCGTGTACCCATTCCGCCATCGCCTCGGCGGTTTGTACCGCCATACCGTGATAGTAAAGGTAATCCGTATACTGATTAGCATCGAATAATCCCTTCGCATACTCAGTAGCGACTTCGCCCACCGTCACCGCCTGCATCGGGAAAACATCCATAATTCCCGAATCTACGGGGGCAAAAAAGTCGGCGATACAGAGACGGCGGCCCGATTTCTGTCTCGGGAACTCGAACACCGCTATAGGCTCTAATTGCTTGGGTATCTCTCCCGATTGCATAATTTTCGGGTCATAGATCAGTAGGGAGTTATCTTGAGATTGACAGGGAAAATAGCCGTAAATCAAGGTAGGATGTAAGAGCTTTTCTCGCAATACTTTTTCCTTCCATTGATTTAGGATCGGGTGAACTTTTTCCTGTAAAAATTGTTCGTACTCTTCCCGCGATTGCTCTCTCGGTTTCCGGAACTGCCATTGCCCCACGAATAGCGCTTGTAAGTCCAGATAAGAGAAAACTTCCTCTAAAGGAATATCGCCGCTTTCTAATAATTTAGTACCCCAGAAAGGCGGAATCGGACGGGGGATATCGACTTCCACTGCCTCGGAGCGACGGGTATCGATAACTATTTCCTCTTGAGGTTTTCCATCCGTGAAAATAGTATCGGGATTAACTTCTAACTCTTCGGTTTTCACCGTAATTTTCGGCGTTAATGCCTCGGCGTATTCCCCTAAGAATCCCTGGAAGTCGTCCCATTTACCCTCGCTTTTCGCGGGCATGAGTTTATCCATGAAATTCAAGTCAGAGAAGGCATCTTTTCCATAGATTACCTGACCTTTATAGGTTTGCTGACAGTCTTCATGAACGAACTTAGGAGTTAAAGCCGCACCGCCCAAAATTACGGGGACAGTGATACCTTCTTCGTTGAAGACTTCTAAATTCTCTTTCATGAAAGCGGTTGATTTTACTAACAAACCACTCATAGCTATACAATCGGCTTTGTGTTCCTTGTAGGCTTGAATAATAGTTTCTACCGGTTGTTTAATGCCCAAGTTGATCACTCTGTAACCGTTATTGGTGAGGATAATATCCACTAAGTTTTTACCAATATCGTGAACATCACCTTTAACGGTAGCGATTATAAAAGTACCTTTCGCGTTATTCTCTCCCTCTTTCTTCTCCATAAAAGGTTCTAGGAAAGCTACTGCGGCTTTCATGGTTTGAGCCGATTGTAGTACGAAGGGTAATTGCATCTGTCCGGAGCCAAATAAATCACCCACTACTTTCATCCCGTCTAAGAGGAAAGTATTGATAATATCCAGGGGCGGATATAGTTTTAATGCTTCATTGAGAGCGTCTTCTAAACCCAATCTTTCTCCGTCTATGATATGTTGTTTCAGACGTTCTTCAATGGGAAGATTAGCAGTATCGGACGAGCTTTTCTTAGTAGTTTTACCAGTGAATAATTCCGTTAGTTTAGTGAGGGGATCGTAGACACAGACATCGCCTTCAAAACGGCGACGATCGTAAATCAGATCTAAACAAACCTCTTGATATTCAGGCTCTATCTTAGCTAGGGGGAGAATCTTATTAGCACTGACGATCGCTCCATCCATTCCCGCCTGCATCGCTTCGTGAAGGAAAACGGAATTCAACACCTGACGGGCCGCCGGATTCAAACCGAAGGAGATGTTAGAAACACCTAATAAAACGTGACAGCCTGGCAATTCCTGACGGATACGGCGGATGGATTCGATCGTCGCCTTACCATTCTCTCTATCTTCCTCGATCCCCGTAGAAATCGGTAGGGCGAGGGTATCGAAAAAGATTTCGTGAGAGGGGATACCGTAGGCAACCGCCGCATCGTAAGCTCGTTTAGCGATGGCGAATTTCTTATCGGCGGTGCGCCCCATGCCTTCCTCATCGATTGTCCCGATAACCACACCCGCGCCGAATTTCTTGGCTAAATCCAAGACTTGATAGAAACGAGGCTCACCGTCTTCGTAGTTGGTGGAGTTGAGAATACATTTACCCCCCGCTACCTTTAAGCCCGCCTCCATCTTCTCCCATTCGGTAGAATCGAGCATTAGGGGTAGGGTAACGTTATTAACCAGGCGTGAGGCTAATTCGTGCATATCCTTAACGCCGTCTCGCCCCACATAGTCAACGTTAACGTCGAGTACGTGCGCCCCCTCCTTAACCTGTGCCTTCGCCATCGACACCAAACTATCCCAGTCTTCGCCGTTGAGTAATTCGCGGCATTTTTTCGAGCCAGAGGCGTTTAACTTTTCACCGACGATTAAGAAAGAATTATCTTGGAGGTAAGAAACGGTGCTGTAGATAGAAGCCGCCGAAGGTTCGTAAACCGGTTGACGCTGTTTTGGTGTCAGGGTGCTGGCAATATCCGCCAGGGCTTTAATATGATCGGGGCGAGTACCGCAACAACCCCCGATAATCTGTACCCCCAAGTCTTCGATGAAGTGCATCAGGGACATTTGTAACTCTGTGGGGGTGAGGCGATAAAAAGCCTTACCGCCGACATTCTCCGGTAAACCGGCGTTAGGGATACAGGAGACGATGAAGGGGGAAGACTCGCAGAGGTATTTGATATG
The DNA here is from genome assembly GCA_964623815.1 of uncultured bacterium. Lineage (GTDB taxonomy): Bacteria > Cyanobacteriota > Cyanobacteriia > Cyanobacteriales > Microcystaceae > Chroococcopsis. The sequence goes on from CAZUVR010000028.1 coordinate 26,412, forward strand.
AGGTTTCATCAAGTCTGGCCCGGTGGCGCAGTTAAGACCCAGAATATCGATATTATAGGGTTCTAGAATCGCCAGGGCGGCATTGATTTCCGTCCCCACTAACATCGTACCCATCGTCTCCATCGTCACTGATACCATGATCGGTAGGCGATCGCCCTTGTCGGCAAAAACTTCCTCGATCGCGTTCAGGGCCGCTTTAATCTGTAATACATCCTGGCAGGTTTCCACGATCAGTAAATCAGCTCCACCATCGTAGAGGCCTTGAACCTGTTCTATGTAGGCGTTTTTAAGGGTATCAAAATCGATATGTCCGAGGGTGGGAAGTTTCGTCCCCGGGCCCATCGAACCCGCTACGAAACGGGGCTTTTCGGGGGTGGAATACTCTTCTGTGCAACGTTTGGCTAGTTCCGCCGCCGCCTTATTAAGATAATAAGCTTTATCCGCCAGGTCGTATTCCGCTAAAACTATGGAAGTGCCCCCAAAAGTGTCCGTTTCGATAACGTCGGCACCCGCTTCTAGGAAATCTTTGTGTACTTTTTCTACCGCCGAGGGTTTGGTATGAATTAGATACTCGTTACAGCCTTCGTATTCTGGGCCGCCGAAATCCGCAGCGGTTAGATTTTGGGTTTGTAGTGAGGTGCCCATCGCACCGTCAAAGACTAAGACGGGGCGTTTCGGGCCGTGAAGATACTCGAGGAGGCGACTTTTCATAGTAAAGTTACTATAGGCTATTTTGAATGATTATTGTAATACGATCGACCTTTCTCTGCCATGTTAGTCTCTTTAACTTCCGATTTTTCACGGAACTATTAAAACCGGACAGGGTGACAGGTTAATTACCTTATTGGTGACGCTATCGTGAGCGCCTTCCTCGGTCAAACCCAAGCCCCGACAGGCCATGACGATCAAATCGGCACTCACTTCATCGGCCACATCACAGATGACGAATGACGGCATTCCCTCTCTCTCGATGGTTTCCGATTCTATCCCCTGCTCGGAAAATAACGATCGGGCCGCTTCTAGCAATTTAGCCACTTCCTCTTCCGAAGTCATTACATTATCGGGAGGGGGTGTTTCTACTTGCGGGTTTCGCTCCACTACAGAAAGGAGAATCAATTTACTCTTATAGGTTTTGACGATGTTGACGACGACGGGAGAAGCATCTTTACTCTCACGGCTTTGGTCGATGGGGAAAAGTACAGTTTTGAACATAGGTTTACTGGAATTAGTTTCAAAGTTACGATCGCTGGCACTTCACAGGAGGCCACAATCTGAAATAATCATAGACAAGCAATTGTCGGAAGTTGCAACACCCTGATTTAATTGGTTTGTAAACGTAGCAATCTAGGAGGTTATTGGTTGTGCCCAAAAAAAGCGTAGCAAATTTATCATCAGCTGATTTAACAGGCAAGAGAGTTTTAGTCCGGGTAGATTTCAACGTACCCTTAAATAAGAGTACGGGCGAAATCACCGACGATACCCGTATTCGGGCGGCACTGCCAACGATTACGGATCTGACAAAAAAGGGTGCTAAGGTTATTTTATGTAGCCACATGGGTCGTCCTGATGGTCAGGTTAAAGAAAATTTGCGTCTTACCCCCGTCGCCAAACGTCTCTCGGAATTATTGGGACAGGATGTGATCATGTGTTCCGATTCTGTGGGGCCGGATGTCACCGCCGCCATCAACGGTCTTAGTAACGGGCAGGTAGCTTTATTAGAAAACCTCCGTTTTCACGCCGAAGAAGAAGCGAACGATCCGGAATTCGCCAAACAATTAGCATCGAACGCCGATTTATACGTTAACGATGCTTTCGGTACGGCTCACCGCGCTCACGCCTCCACTGAAGGTGTTACTCACTATCTTAGCCCTTCGGTAGCAGGCTATCTGATCGAAAAAGAATTAAATTATCTACAGGCCGCGATCGAAAATCCCCAGCGCCCCCTCGCTGCCATCATCGGCGGCTCGAAAGTATCGAGTAAGATCGGTGTTATCGAAACCCTCTTAGAAAAGTGCGATAAGTTGCTCATCGGCGGCGGTATGGTCTTCACTTTTTACAAAGCCAGAGGTTTAAACGTGGGTAAATCTCTCGTGGAAGAAGATAAGTTAGAGTTAGCCAAAGAGTTAGAAGCTAAAGCCAAAGCTAAAGGCGTTGAGTTACTCTTACCTACCGATGTCGTCGTCGCCGATAAATTCGATAAGGATGCTAATTCTCAAGTCGTCAGCATCGAAAATATCCCCGATGGTTGGATGGGTTTAGACATCGGCCCAGACTCGGTTAAAGTCTTCCAAGATGCTCTATCTACCTGTAAATCGGTATTGTGGAATGGCCCTATGGGTGTGTTTGAAATCGATAAATTCGCCGTGGGAACGGAAGCGATCGCCCGTACTCTAGCAGATTTAACTAAAACCGGCACCACTACCATCATAGGAGGCGGTGACTCGGTGGCTGCTGTAGAAAAAGTGGGCGTAGCGGAACAAATGAGTCACATCTCCACTGGAGGCGGCGCTAGTTTAGAGTTACTCGAAGGTAAAGTTTTACCTGGTATCGCCGCTCTAGACGAAGCCTAATTTTAGGAGTGAGCAGGGAGTGGGTAATGGGGCTAAAATTTACCAACTCCCAACTCCCGACTCCCGACTCCCAATTCTTTACCAGAAATAACGCCCCGGATGAATTACCGTCTGACGCTCGTTCGATTTATATTCCAATAGATATTCTCTCGATATAGCCCCTTGCTTTCTCAAGCTCTTTACTTCCTTTTCCCCTATTTCCGTATCGGTGGATAAGAGAATAACTTGATGTGAGGCGCAGGGAAAGTATCTCTCGATCAAATTACGGCGGTGAGATGAATCTAATCTACCCAAGGGCGTGTCTATTGCTACGGGTAATCGTCGCCCTGATACTCTCGCCAAACTCCACAAAAAAGCTATGGCGAGTAGTTGTTTTTCTCCCGCTGATAAACGCTGTTTCAGCACTACTTCCCCCTCGCTATCATAAAGAGATAGGGCAAAATTATTGTGGTTAACTTCTACCCTATGCACTAAATTCGATTTGTGGAGTAAGTAGCGGAAACATTCGGAAATCTCTCTTTCTAATTTATGGATTTTTTGGGCGCTCAATCGCTCTTTATACATTTGTAAAGTTTGCTTGACTTTTTGCGCTGACTTTAAAACGTTTTCTTCTGCTTTTTGATCGATTTCTTTTTCACTGAATTCATTCAATTCTTTCTTTGCTCTCTCAATATTTTTCTGAGCTTTGCTATAATCGGTTTGTAATTTCTCGTAAGCTATGCGGGCCTCGATATATTCTTTCTCGGCTATTTTTACATCTTGATACAGCCGATCGTAATCTTGAGAAGAAGGAGCGATCGCTAATTCTTGTTTTAACATTTCCTCTCTCATCTTTAAATTTTGTAACCCATCGAGTAAATTCTTCAGTTGACCTACTTTAATTGGAACTTCGCTATTAATTAAAGTTTTTAATTGTTGTATCTCTTCCTCAGTAGCATTTAAAACAAACGCTGTCAATTCGTTAACTTGCCGATAAAGTTCTTGATTTTCCAAACTCAAAAAATGTTCAACTTTACTTAACTGTTCTTCGGTTAAAGATAAAGCTTGAAGATAGGTAATTAGTTTTTCCTCTCGCTGTTTTAATAATTTTTCCGCCAATTTAGCCTGTTTGATCTCTATTTCTTTTTTAGCCTGAGTTTGAGCTTTCTTGAGCAGAGGAGAGATTAGCGATAAACACAAACTGCCCTCTGCTACTTGAGAGAGTTGCTGATGAGTTTCATCGATCGCCGACTTTATCTCTTTTTGGCGCGTCTCTATACTACCGCGCTCAGTCGCCGTTTTATTACTCTCAGATTTTAGCTGACTAAGCAAACTTTCATAGTTTTTCTGAGCGGCTAATAATTGGTCTTGTCCTAATTCTAAACGCTTTTTAATCTCCGAACATTCCTCTATATAATCAGAAAGTTGTCTTTCTATTGCCATCATCGTAGATAGTTGGCTGGCATCAGCTATAGTGCGCCGTTTCTGTCCGACTATAACATCCAAATCTAAATCTAGCTTTTCTACCAGTTCTAAACCCAATAGAGATTTAATCGCCCCCCCCAGACTAGGAGAGGGGGTATCCTGTTCTGCTAAATCTCTTACTTGTTCCCCGTCAAAAAGAAATAAATTAGAGATAGCCAGGGGTAACAAAGTTTCGATATACTCATCCCAAATATTCGTCAGTTCTGGATCGGGCCAGTTTTCATCTAAGATACCGAGAGTATCTCTATTATCCCCTTCTCTTCTCTGCCAATAACGGACTATTCTATACTCTTTCCAACCGTCATCTACTATATGCTGAAAAGCCAATTCTATGCGGGTTTGCTCTACTAAATTCACCCCTTTATAAACACATTGATTGAGAAAGTCACCGTAACTCAGATTATTGCGCCCCGAACATCCAGCTCTCGCACCGTATAAAACCAGACGGAGAGCATCCATTAATGTAGTTTTACCGCCCCCATTCATCCCCCCGAAAAGAATTATGGGCGCATCATTATCGGTATTTTGAGGAGCTAGATTGATAAGATGACGACCGGCGTAGGGCCCGAAGTTCTGTAGTATAAGTTCTGTAAAGATCATGCCCGACGAGCGATGTTTATGGTTCACACTTACTAAAGTATATGATCGATCGTGACTTATGATTAATGACTTCCGCCATAACCTGGAAATTCATTTACGAGAAATCGTCAGAGAAAGAGATCCTTTCTTATCTCCTCAGGGACAATTTTACGTCAAACAATATTTAAAACAGGAATTACAACAGTGGGGAGAAGTCACGACTCATTCTTTTGAAGTACGAGGTAGAGAGTATGAAAATATTATCGTAGATTTACCGCATAGCTCTGCGAAACCCCCCATTTTAATCGGTGCCCATTACGATACGGTTCCCCATTCTCCCGGGGCCGATGATAACGGTACGGGCTTGGCGGTTTTATTAGAATTAGCTCGTTATTTCAGTGGGGAGAAAGCGAATTATCCGATTCGTTTAGTAGCTTTTAATATGGAAGAATACGGTTTATGGGGTAGCAGAGCCTACGCTAAATTTTTAAGAAAACAAGGGCAAGATTTACGGTTGATGCTGTCATTAGAAATGCTGGGTTACTGTGATAAAACTCCTCAATCTCAACGCTATCCCTCCGGGTTGAAATATTTCTATCCAGATACCGGTGACTTCATCGCTTTGATCGGTAATCTGAAAACTTTACCAGACTTAGTTAGAATCAGTAAGAGTATCAAAGATTCAGGAATGAAATGTGAATGGCTACCCGTTATTTTCAATGGTTATATAGTTCCGGATACCACACGTAGCGATCATTTTCCTTTCTGGACTCGTGGTTATCGGGCGATGATGGTGACGGATACGGCTAATCTCCGTAATCCCTATTATCATACCTCGGGAGATACGATCGCCACCCTGGATCTAGATTTTCTCTCCGCCGTATACGCGGGGTTAGCTTCCGCTATCAAGAATCTGAACTAACGATAATAAAAATCGTAATCCCTCAAAGTCAGCAGGCGAGTTTTATTGAGGCGATAGTGATACCCGAGCCTCTTTCGCGTCGATGCCCACCAAGAAGGTGCGGCCCTGGTGGCGGATGCGTCTAGATGGTTAAATACCTGGGCGATTTGCCGCCATGACTCGGTTATTTCCACTTCCCATCCCAACTTAGCCGCCGCTAAACCTAATATACTACCCTCTCCTCCGTGCATTCCCCTCATCTCTAAATAATTAGCCATTAACCCCCAGCTTTTCAAAAATTCCTCTTCTTTACCGTCAGCCCCGCCGAGCATAAATAAAGATTCTCCTATCCATTGAACTTTTTCCGGGTCAACATTTATTTTATTCGCTAATTTTTTTACCTTTTCTACATCTTGAGGACGGTATTTCTGCAAATGTTGCAATAGATTTTCATGGGGGCCGATAATCGGTACGGAAAATTCTAAATCGCCTGGTATATTTCCCGTTATTCTGCTATCAGCGTCGATATAGATGGCGGTTCGGCTATCTTTCAATCCTCGCTCAAGGACGAACCTCTTATCGTTATAACAATGTAATATTCCTGTTTGTTGATGCTTGAAAGCCTTAATGTTGGAATGCTTCGCAAAAACATCAGGCGCGTCAGTCGCTACGTTGAGAATAATATCGGGTGCGTATTTTTCTAAATCCACACCCAGCTCTTGAGCCATCGAGCGGTATCTCTCTCCTATCGCTAAAGTACAGAAACAATAACCAGACTTGCTCATAACGATTATATTTTGGCGACGATATTTTCTATAGCCGGTTTAAGGGCCCGATATTGATAGACAAAACCTAAATTCTCCGTCGCCTTCGGTAAAACCTGCTGTCCCTCCAAAACCACTTTCGCCCCTTCCCCTAAAAGTAATTCTAAAGCGAAATCGGGAACTGGCAACCAAGAGGGGCGGCCTAATACGTCTCCTAAAACCTGACACAGCTCTTTCATCCTGACGGGATTGGGAGCGGTAGCGTTATAGGTGCCGCTAACTTCGGGGTGTTGCAGAGAGTAGATAATTAAATCGAGCAAATCCTCTCGGTGTATCCAAGAAAACCACTGACGACCGGAACCGATCGGGCCTCCCGCGTATATCTTAAAAGGTGGTATCATCTTCGCCAGAGCGCCGCCGTTGCCCAAAACTATACCGATACGCAGGATGACCAATCTCACCCCTAGCTCTGTTACTTTCCGCGCCTCGGCTTCCCAGGTTTGGCAAACTTGAGCGAGAAAATCGTTACCGGGGGGACTAGTTTCATCGAAAGTAGAGGTTTCGCTCGTGCCATAATAACCGATCGCGCTGGCACTGATCATTACCTTTGGCTTAATATCTAATCTAGCAATAGCCCCGACTAAATCCCCAGTGACGACTTCCCTACTTTTAAGAATCGCTTCTTTATATTCTGCCGTCCAGCGTTCTGATATGGGTTCCCCCGCGAGATTGATTACAGCCTCGGCACCGACGAGAGAAGTTTTCAGCCCTTCTACATCACCAGCTTGATATGAGGCAACGGAAACCCCTGGATAGATAGATGGTGGAAATAATTTTTTAGCTTTTTCCGGATTTCGAGCGATGATTACAATCTCATTGCCCGACTCGTGTAATTTTCTGATTAATCCAGTGCCGACAAAACCGGTGCCGCCCGTCACTATAATTTTCATTTATTACTATCCTTATATCCCATACCGTTAGCTTCTGCGTATCGATTCATAAAGCGCATGAATCTATCCCAATGTTCATCGCTATGAATCTCAAAGTTACAATCTACCCTTTTTATATCGTCGCCTTCATCCCCTGCGAAGATAAATTTAATCCCCGAAGGTTGTACCGTGATCACGCCCTCTTCATCGATGAGGCGCAAGTCTCCGTAAGTGCGGGTTGTAAAACTTTGAAACTTTTCTATAGCTTTTAAAGTATTGAAGCTGAATAAAACGTTACGAATACCCGTAGACTTACTTCGGCGTAAACTCACGTTACTTAACTCCTCGGAAAGTCCGACGAAAAATTCTATCTTAGGATTCATATTTTAAGTAATTATCTAGAAATTAGGAATTAGGAATTAGGATTTGGGATTTGGAATTGAGGAATTAGGGATTGAACCTAACCCCCAACTCCCAACTCCCGACTCCCTATTCCCTCCTTCGTACCATGAACGAAATTTAAAGTTATTCTGCTGAGCCGCCTTGGATTTTTAAAAGTAAGAAGCCCCAAGCTAAACCGAATAATACTAGGACAATAGCGATAATTGCCCCGTTGAACATCATACTTTCTGCACTCATGATCCGTTACCGTGTTAGATAGACTTTGAGTATTTTAAACCAATGAAACCCCATTTAGCTGTAACGATCGGTGATCCGGCGGGTATCGGCCCGGAAGTAGTCCTCAAAGCCATACAAGATCCTACCATCATCGATCGCTGTCATCTTACCCTATTCGGTAGTCGGGAGCTATTACCCTTCTCTCTCCCTGGTGGTGTGGATTTTTACGATATTCCCTGTGATGATAAAATTACGATCGGTCAGGGAAACTCAGCCAGTGGGAGAATCAGCTTCCTCTATCTGCAAGCCGCTCTTGATAAAACTATTCAGGGAGAGTTTAACGGCATCGTCACCGCCCCCATCGCTAAATCCGCTTGGAAGTTGGCGGGTTATGATTACCCCGGACAGACGGAAGTTTTAGCGCGGGCTGCGGGGGTGGAGAAATACGGGATGATGTTCGTCGCTCGATCGCCCTATACTGGATGGATGTTAAGAACTTTACTTGCCACCACTCACATCCCCCTCGCAAAAGTTCCCTCCGCCCTGACTCCTGGATTAATGTCCCTGAAATTAGAATTATTGATCGCTTGTCTGAAGAAAAATTTCTCTATAGCTAACCCGACTATTGCTATCGCTGGTTTAAACCCCCATAGCGGCGAAGGAGGGCAATTAGGAGGAGAAGAAAAGGAATGGCTGTCAGCGTGGTTAGAAGAGGCAAAAAAACTATACCAGGATGTAAATTTAATCGGGTTAGTACCGCCAGATACGATGTGGGTGCCACCTGGTAGAGCTTGGTTTGAAGCTGGCAAGGGAGAAAAGGCGGCCGATGCCTATTTGGCTCTTTATCACGATCAGGGATTGATCCCGGTAAAATTAATGGCATTCGATCAAGCCATCAATACCACGATCGGCTTACCCTTTATCCGCACCTCTCCCGATCATGGCACAGCCTTCGATATTGCGGGTAAAGAGGTGGCTAGAGCCGATAGCATGAAAGCCGCGATTCTTCTCGCCATCGAGTTGAGTCAAACTCAACAGTTAAACCAATCCAGAGCGAAGGGCGATGACGGCGGCTTGAACTCGATCGTCTACCGCTAGTTTATTCATTATCCCCCGGACGTGAGTTTTGATGGTATTCGTGCTCAGATACAATTCCTCGGCAATCTCGGCGTTACTCTTACCAGCGACGATAAGTTTTAAGACTTCCGTTTCTCGCTCCGAGAGCAGGCTAATGTTAGGATTAACTTGAGTCGCTTGGGCGGGAGATTTGAGATTTTCCATCACTAGACGGGCAATCTGAGGATCGAGGTAGGTGGCTCCGTCTTTGGCCGCTTCAATGGCAGATAGGAGTCGATCGAGGCTAGCTCCTTTGATACAATAAGCGTCAGCACCGCTAGCTAAAGCAGCTATTACTTCACTTTCGAGAGTATGGGAAGTGAGCATGACAATATGAACATTGGGTAATTGTTCTTTAATTTGTTTTGTGGCGCTGATGCCGTCGAGACGGGGTAAACCTATATCCATAACGATTAAATCTGGTTTGAGGCTCAAAGCCGTTTGTACCCCGGTGAAGCCGTCTTCCACCTGCCCCACTATCTCGAAACCTTCCTGCTCGCTTAAAGCTTGTTCTAAGCCTAATTGCATTAAAGGGTCATCTTCAACGATTAAAATACGCATATGACAATCAGAAGTGAGTTAACAGAAGTGAGGAGTGAGTTTTAGTTTATATACCTGGCAGGGTTGCCTTCACTTCTCACTCCTCATTTCTCACTACTATATAAGGTTTTCACCCATCTGCACGAAGTTAAACTAATTGTGGTTTAGGCAATCTTATAAAGGGAAACAATTCTGAGGTGGTCAAACTTTAAAAGACTTGTCTGCCGTTCGATCGTCGCTGTATTTCTATTCTTATGCCTTTTCCTCGTTATTGGTTTCAGCTATCCTTAGTCACGCTCACTTATTTTTCTCTGGGGTGGTTAGGTAATCATTTACTGCAGATAAGTTTAGAACCCTCTCCGATTTGGTTTCCCGCCGGTATCGGTTTAACCGCTATATTAGTCTGGGGCGAAAAACAGGTTTTAGGGATTTTTTTAGGCGATTTATGCCTCGGTTTAACCCTATCTGATGAGATAACTTTAATTTTCGGTTCTGCCATCGGGAGTAGTTTAACCGCCGTTTTAGGCAGTCGATTACTGAATTATTTCAGGTTTTCCCTGCGATTAAATCACATCCGAGACGTGCTCTTGTTAGTTTTCGGTGCCGGTTTTATGGCGAGTACGGTCAACGCCTCCTTAGATACTCTCTCGCATTTTTTGAGCGGTGGTTTAACCTGGATGCAATTCCGGCAACACTGGGGAATTCTTTGGTTAGGCGATATAGTGGGAATCTGTGTACTTACACCCTTTTTGTTAAGGTTAAAATACGATCGGTTGCAGATAGGAAAGAAAAATACCGATCACTTGTTAGAAGCGATTATCTGTAACGGTTTATTATTGATTATAGGCTGGATAGTTTTCGGATGCGAGGGCATTAAACCCAATCTGCGCGGAGCAACCCTTTCTAATGTTCAATATCTGGAATATTTACCTTTTCCCTTCGTTGTCTGGGCTTCCTTAAGATTTCCGATTTGGGGGGCGGTAATCGCTAATTTATTAGTTTCCCTGCTGGCTTCAGTCGGTATGTTAAAGGGTGTGGGGCCTTTTCTGGTACAATCCCCCAACCTCAACGACGGACTACTATTGTTACAAATATTTTTGATCATTGTTACCACTACTTCTCTATTTCTTTCCGCCGCCGTCTCGGAGAGAGAAGAAATAGATAATCGATTACGTTCCACTTTAGAAAGAGAAAATTTACTGGCTGGGGTAGGCTTAAGAGTTTATCAATCTTTAGAAATCTCTCGGGTTTTTCAAACGACGGTAGAGGAAATTAGAGACTTTTTAGAAGCGGATCAAGTATATATAGCTTATCTAGAAAATAATGGCAGTGTCAAAGTAATGGCCGAGTCCTTACTTCCGCACATCCCCTCTTTTTTAGACTGGCAACCAGAGCCTGAAATAATCAACGTCATCAAAGATAGTTTTCAACTAAACCGAGTAATTGTCGATACGGACAGAATAAATAACATCCCCCATCTACAAAACTATTATCGAGAGTTAGGTATTCAATCATATTTGAGCATTCCCTTACAAATCGCTCAACAACAATTAGGCATATTAACTGTCCATAACTATACACAGCGACCCTGGCAAAAAGTCGAAATCAGATTATTAGAACAACTAGCAGCTCAAGTGAGTATAGCCATCCAAAAAGCTCAGCTATATCAAAGAGTACAAAAATTAAACAGTAATTTAGAGCAGGAAGTAGAGGAGAGAACCCTAGAGTTAAGAGAAAAAATGGAGGAACTACAAAACTTGTACGAAATGAAAACCGTTTTCCTCCAGGCGGTTTCTCACGATATGCGTACCGCTATTATGGGATTATTGATGATTTTGAAAAATAGTTCTAGCAGATGTAGCTCACCAGTGACTCTCACTCGACCACTGCTTAAGAAAATCATCGAGAGTACGGAAAGACAGTTAACCTTGATCAATGCTATCTCTGAACATCATTTTTCCGAATATCGCCCCGTAAACCTCAATTGTCAGCAAGTATCTTTACAACAATTAGTTAATAGTTGGATTAACGATTGGCAGGATTGTTTACGGAACAATCAAGCTACTATTTATAATTTAATCGACCATGACCTCCCGCCCGTACAAATAGATCCTTGTCAGCTTAAATGTGTTTTCGAGCAACTTTTGAATAATTCCCTAAAACATAATCAGCCTGGCTTGAACCTGATCATAGACGCTAAGTTACAAGAGGGGATGGTTTATTGTACGTTTACCGATAATGGTAGCGGTATGACCGAATCTCAATGTCAAAATCTTTTTAAACTGTACGTGAGGAGTTTACACAACCAACGGTTGACGGGAATAGGTTTAGGTTCCTATCAATGCCGGCAAATTATAGAAGCACACGGAGGTAAAATAGGAGTTAATAGTACCCCCGATGTCGGTTCAGAATTTTGGTTTACCTTACCTATAGCCAAATCTATCACTTACCCGAAAAATTTACTAATGTTAATTTGAAGTTAGAGGATTAAACTACCGCGTTTCTCCTGCTCCCGTTCGATCGCCTCAAACAAAGCCTGAAAATTGCCTTCCCCGAACCCTCTCGCCCGATAACGTCTTTCTATTAACTCGAAAAAGAAAGTAGGTTTATTAAATATGGGTTGAGTAAATATTTGTAACAGTAAAGGAGTTTGCCCGTCGGAATTTAATTCATATTGCGACTCGAAATCGATCAATATTTCTTGTAATCTTAACTTATCCCATTCCCAGCGAGAGAAGTTAAAACTTTGATAATTTATAGACTCGTAATAACTTGGCGGAATATTCAAAAAAGATAAACCGGAGGAGCGCAGTTGTGGAGTGGCGCTAATAATATCGGGGGTTTTTAAGGCTATATGTTGGATACCCTCGCCCCGATTTACTTCTAAAAACTCCTGAATCTGCGAGTTAGGGCTGGTGGGTTCATTTACTGGTAACTGTAGGCCAGTGCGGGGATGAATGATAACCTGAGAATAGAGGCTCGATCGAGGTGTTTGTATACTGAAAGCCTGTTGCCTGATAAACCCCAGATGACTCTCATACCACTGCACCGTCTTCTCTATATTGCCAGCATAAACGTTCAACACCACATGATCAATACCCGTAATTGGCGCGGGAGATTTATAGAAGGGTTTTACGGGCATGACGTAGGTTTGAGGTAACAGGGGTGTTTCGCCCTGACGTTGAATTAGACTATGGTCGATATTAGCGATACTGGTTATCTTGCCCCATTTCAATAAACCCCTCTCGCTTCTTAATTCTTCTACGGAGTCGCAGATAAGACCATCTAAATTATCGACGCGAAAAGCCACATCGCCCACACCTGCAGGATGATGATTTAAAAAATCAGCCACCTTACTCTTAGGCGAAATTGGCGAGGAGATAACAAACATAAGATAGTCCCGATTAGACTGTGGTAATCCATTACTAACTACCTCCGTTTGCGTCTCTCCATCGCTCCCACTTCCTACCCAATAAAAACCCATTACCTCAATAAACCAATCTCGCCACTTCCTCGCATCTTGCAGATAAAAATGAATATGATCTATGTACATACCTTTATAGATAAAACTGAAGGCTTACGGGTAGGAATGGTTCAATTATAAAAATAAATGACTTTCCGGTTGAATATTTATTTCCGTAGGTACAGCCTGCGGTTCGGCCATCATAGCGAAATAGATAGCGTCGGCGGCGGTTTGAGGAGTTAACATTTTCTGTCTATCAACTTTCAAGCTGACATTATCCCAAAAAGAAGTATCTACGCCACCAAAATAAAATAAAGTCATTTTAATTCCGTAACGTTTCAATTCATCAGCAAGACATTTACTAAAACCTACTACTCCATATTTAGAGGCGCAGTAAGCCGAAGCCATAGCCATCGAATATTTACCTAAAATCCCTACCACGTTACAAATGTGACCCGAACGATTTTCCTTCATTACATTAGCAACAGCCTGGCAAGTATAGAAACTCCCTTTCAGATTAAGATTTAACATATGATCTATATCTTCGGGCGTAATCTTATTGTATTGTTTCATCACTCCCGCGCCGGCGGCATTAACTAACACATCGATAGTGCCGAAATGACTGACAGCTTTTTCCGTCAGCGTTTCCACTTGGCTTAAATCGGTGATGTCGGTAGGTACTGTTAATACAGATACAGAATTTAACTCCCCGGCTAAACCCGCTAACTCGTCTTTATTTCTAGCGGCTAGGACAAGTTTAGCGCCACTCGGTGCTAATTTTCGCGCCAGAGTTGATCCTATACCCCCAGTGGCACCGACGATGAGAACAACTTTCTCGCTCATATTTCCTTTACATTTCTTTACATAATTTATTGTAAAGCCTTTTTTAGGAGTGAGTGAGGAGAAGTAAGGAGTGAGTATTTACCCCCGCCAGTTATCGGCCGCCCGTTGCAAAACGTAAGCGCTGATGTCTTTTATTTCTTCAGGGGTTAATCTCTCTCCGAAAGCGGACATATTATTCTTGCCGTTGGTGGTGATAGTGATAACCGCCTCTAAGGAATCCATCTTGTTTTTATGTAACGCCTTGATTTTTAAGTTTTTACCCCGCCTGATGATATTGCCCCCTCCGGGATGGCAGCCGGCGCAGTGGGTTTCAAAGAGCTTGCCGCCCCTATCCGTATCGACTGCAGAAGCGGGGTTTATATATAACGACAGGGCGATAAGAAAACTCAAAATTAAAACGAGCAATTTTTTCATAAGAGTTACAAGGGCTGTTGAGTGGGAATTCCGACACCCCGGGGAAATTTAGGGGGCGTGGCGGCGACTTTAGTTAAATATATACAGTGTCTTATACCTTTGGTGATGGGTGTGGTTAGAGGCTTGATTTCTGCTATCTTACCCCCTAGTTGGGCTACGGCTCCCTCTAGAGAGCTGGTTTCCGCTTCCGTCCATTGTCCCCGGTATAATATGGCAGTGCCACCTAATTTTAGTAAGGGTAAAGCGTATTCGGCGCAGACATTAGCATTAGCAACGGCGCGGATGAGAACTAAATCGTATGCCTCTCGATGGGGTTTGGTACTAGCGATCGCTTCAACTCTACCTACGATAGTTTTAGTATTAGTTAGCTCTAATTCTCTAGTTAGTCTCTCCACAAAGGCAATTTTTTTCTGAGTGGAATCTAATAAAGATACGACCCAATCCGGTCGAATGATAGCAACGGGAACCCCTGGGAATCCCCCGCCTGTACCAACATCAATTACTTTGAAGTCTCGTTTAAGCCTTTGCGGATAGCTATGGATAAAATGGGCGACAGCAGATAGAGAATCCCAGATATGCTTTTCCCAAAACTCTCCCGGTTCGGTGATTCTAGTTAAATTTAAACTCGTGTTACCAAGGACAATTTTCTCATACAGTTGGTCGAATAAAGATTGTTGTGTTTCCGTGGGTTGCCAAGAGAGGCTATCGATCCAGAGGGATGAAAAAGCTGATAGTTGTTGGGACACGAGAGGATTAAAGAGGAATGGGGGTAAGTTGACCTTGATGAATTTTCCAGGCGCGATCGGCGATTTTCATTAATTCACCAGGATCGTGAGTAACTACTAATAAAGTCCAATGTTTTTTCAACTTTCCTAACAGTTTGGCTAATTGATGACGCATTGACCAATCGAGTCCGGCGGTGGGTTCATCCAATAATAATAAATTAGGTTGACGAATTAATTGTACCGCCAGAGATAAGCGTCTCTGCTGTCCCCCGCTAAGATCATGAGGAGAACTATCTAAAGATAGATGACCTAAACCGACTTCTTCAAGAGTCTCTTTGATGCGTTCCATTCTCAGTTCCGGATGACCGAGACGCAATTCTTCGAGAATAGTTTTGCCGCAAAAATGACGCTCGGGAAATTGAAACACCAATCCGCCTATCTGTTGTAAACTTTCGGCGCTTAATTCCTGACTTCCCCAATAAATTTGCCCCTCGGTTTTTTCCGCAAATCCTGCTAGAATTTCCAGGAGAGTTGTTTTACCGGAACCACTAGGGCCGATGATCAGTCCTAATTCTTGCGGTGCTAATAGAAGGTCGAGATTGTGTAAGATAGGCGTAACGGTAGCGGGAGGGTGATAGGCAACGTTTTTTAGACTCAGCATTAATAAATAAACGAAACAATATTAGGAAAAACCATTTATATATTAGTTTGACAGATTTAAGAGGATGTTTATGAAACAGAGGATAGGAAAAAAAATATCGATCGTAACTCTAGCCCTTACTATGATTTTAACTGGGCCGATAGCCCGAAGTTGGGCGGGTGATCCTTTCCGCAAAACTAACCCCCGTAATATAGGTGATAAAACCGAGGCGGCCTTCAACGCGATTTTCAAACAAGGAGATTATAAAACCGCTGTAAAGTTCGCTGGCGAAGCCACGGAGAGCGAACCGAATGAACCTCTAGCCCACGCTTTAAGAGCTTCCCTGGCTTATACTAGCAAAGATTGGGAAAATCTCAAGATCTACGGGCGTAAAACTACGGAAGCCGCCGAAAATTTAAAAACCACCGATCCAGTACGCTCTAATTTATATATAGCCGCCGGAAACTTTTTAGAAGGGGCCTACGTTTTTCAAAAAGAGGGGCCCGTTTCAGCTCTGAGCCGTTTACAGCAGGTGTTTCAATATCTAGACGCTGCCGAGAAAGCCGCCCCCGACGATCCAGAAGTGAATTTACTCAAGGGTTATCTCAATTTAATTCTAGCGGTGAATCTACCCTTTTCCAGTCCCGAACAAGCGATCGACAAACTACAAACCTATGCTAGCCCGGATTATCTGGTCGATCGAGGTATCGCCCTCGCCTACCGAGATATGAAAGAATACGATAAGGCTCTGCAGTTCATGGATAACGCACTGAAAGAAACTCCCAATAATCCCGAAGTGCAGTATTTAAAAGGGCAGATTCTCAGGATTAAGGGGAATAACGATAAAAATGCCGTTCTTTTGAAACAGGCTCTTGATTATTACAATCTCGCCCTGAAGAAGCAGGAGCAATTACCCGAATCGGTGCAGAAGCAACTCAATCGGGAACATCGTAAGGTGCAGGAAGAGATTAAATCCCTCGATAGTACCGCTAGATCCTAATTATGTAATCAATTTAGCGGTAATAGTCGCCAACTTAACCCCAATATCCCTAATAGCGTTCCTCTCCCCGTTATCTTTCAGATTGCCATTGTCATCGAAGGCTTGATATGCATTACCCACGGCGCGCTGTTCAGGGATAACGATAACGCCGATATTACCCAAAATAGCGCGGACGTGGACTAAGCCGCGTAAGCCTCCAAGGCCACCGGGAGAAGCGGCCATAATCGCGGCGGTTTTACCCCGGAAAGCGCTGATATTAGCGAGTGGTGTACCTTCTGGTTCGGGGCGAGAAGCCCAATCGATGGCGTTTTTTAATAGGGGAGTGATGGAGCTATTATATTCGGGGCAGGCGATTAAGAAGCCGTGATGAGTTTTAAGTAATCGTTTGAACTCTAGAACATTTTCAGGTAAGCCAGATTGGGCTTCTAAATCTTCATCGTATAAGGGCATCGGCAAATCGCGGAAATCGAGGAAGGTGATTTCTGCGCCCGCATCTTTAGCCCCTTCGGCGGCGATTTTTACTAATTTTTTGTTGAAAGATTGAGCGCGGGCGCTACCGGCAAAAGCGAGGATTTTAACGGTGTCGGACATAAATCAAACTCCTAGAAGGGTATGGATCATCTTACGGACTCTTTAATTATGTCAACATCAGCGTTAAATGATAACATCTTGATATAATCTTTTTATATTTTTTAGTGTTCGCTATTTTCTAATTCAACTAATATCTTAAGGTCTCTAGAGTGTCACTAAATAATATTAAAGAATGTACGATCCTACCTGTAAATTTCTAGCGAAAAACTACAGCAGAGACTTCGCCCAATGGCTTTTAGGAAGAGACATAAGATTAACTCAACTGAGTGCCTCGGAGCTATCGGTAGAGCCAATTCGTGCCGATGCTCTAATCTTATTACAATCAACCGATGAAGTTCTGCACATAGAATTTCAAACCGAGCCAGACCTGGACATGGCATTTAGAATGTTAGATTATCGTCTTCGGCTCTACCGGCGATTTCCAAAAAAAGAAATGCGCCAAGTCGTCATATATCTAAAGGAAACCAACTCCCCTTTAGTGGAACAGAAGGTGTTTGAACTAACGAACACGCGCCATCAATTTGAAGTGGTTAAGTTATGGGAAATGCAAACTCAAGAGCTAATTGACGATGTGGGATTGTTACCGCTCGCCATACTGGGTAATACATCAAATCAGGTGGAGACATTAGCAGAAGTGGCGAGAAAGATCGAGGTCATAGAAAATCGGCGGGAAAAAAGTAACATCTCAGCCGCCACCGCAATTCTAGCGGGGTTAGTATTAAAAAAAGAAACGATCAAAAAATTATTAAGGGAGGACATCATGAAAGAATCGGTGATTTATCAGGAATGGATTGAGACGGCTACTGCCGAAGGGATGGCTAGAGGTTTGGCTCAGGGCAGAGCCGAGGGCAGAGTCGAGGGCAGAGTCGAGGGATTAAAAGAAGGAGAGGCGAAGGTAATCTTAAAATTGCTCGATCGCCGTTTTGGAGCAATTCCCGAAAGTTCTGCGGCTAAGATTGGGAATCTTCCCCTAGAGAAATTGGAACAATTAGGAGAAACCCTACTCGATTTGCCGAATGTAGAGGCTCTAACGACCTGGTTAGAAAGTAATGGTTGATAGCTCACGGGGTGACAGAACAGTTAAAGAGCTTGCCTGATAACCTTGATAGCCTTTCAAACATTTAAGCGAAATAATGTAGCAAACGTAACAATAAACACCACATTCAAGACATATTTACACGAGGAAAGGGCGGGAATCCGAAAATAATTCCAACTATAAAGCCTGTGCTACAATCAGCATACTAGGGTAGCTCGTAGGTGACAGAAATAGGCTATGTTTGAACGGTTCACAGAAAAAGCCATTAAGGTAATCATGCTCGCCCAAGAAGAAGCCCGCCGCTTAGGCCATAACTTCGTAGGCACAGAGCAAATACTACTCGGATTGATAGGGGAAGGCACAGGAGTCGCCGCCAAAGTCCTCAAATCAATGGGAGTCAATCTCAAAGATGCTCGCATTGAAGTTGAGAAAATCATCGGGCGCGGTTCGGGCTTCGTGGCGGTAGAAATACCTTTCACCCCCAGAGCGAAACGAGTACTCGAACTCTCGTTAGAAGAGGCCCGCCAATTGGGTCACAACTACATCGGTACGGAACACCTCCTATTAGGATTGATCAGAGAGGGTGAAGGCGTAGCCGCGAGAGTATTAGAAAATTTAGGTGTAGACCTCTCCAAAGTACGGACGCAGGTCATCAGAATGCTCGGCGAAACCGCAGAAGTAGCCGCCGGCAGTTCCTCCCAGGGACGCACCAAAACCCCCACCCTCGACGAATTCGGCTCTAACCTCACCCAGATGGCTTCCGAAGGGAAATTAGATCCCGTCGTCGGCAGACAGAAGGAAATCGAACGGGTTATCCAAATCCTCGGCCGTCGTACTAAAAACAACCCCGTTTTAATCGGTGAACCAGGCGTGGGAAAAACAGCGATCGCCGAAGGTCTAGCCCAACGCATCGCCACCAAAGACATCCCCGACATCCTCGAAGATAAGCGCGTCGTCACCCTCGACATCGGTTTATTAGTAGCAGGCACCAAATACAGAGGGGAATTCGAGGAACGCCTCAAAAAAATCATGGACGAAATCCGTCAAGCTGGTAACGTTATCCTCGTAATTGACGAAGTTCACACCCTCATCGGTGCTGGCGCTGCCGAAGGTGCGATCGACGCGGCTAACATCCTCAAACCCGCTCTAGCTCGGGGTGAATTACAATGTATCGGCGCTACCACCCTCGATGAGTACCGCAAACACATCGAAAGAGACGCAGCCCTAGAACGTCGTTTCCAGCCCGTAATGGTGGGTGAACCCTCGGTAGAAGAGACGATCGAGATTCTGTATGGTCTAAGGGAACGCTACGAACAACACCACAAACTCAAAATCTTAGATGAAGCTTTAGAGGCGGCGGCTAAGTTATCCGATCGTTATATCAGCGATCGTTTCTTACCGGATAAAGCGATCGACCTCATCGATGAAGCTGGTTCAAGAGTAAGACTGATTAATTCCCAGTTACCTCCTGCCGCCAAAGAACTCGATAAAGAACTGCGTCAAATACTCAAACAAAAAGACGACGCAGTAAGAGGTCAAGACTTCGAGAAAGCCGGTGAACTCAGAGATAGGGAAATGGAAATCAAAAACCAAATCCGTGCTCTCGCTTCCGGCAAAAAAGGAGAAGGCGAAAACGATGAACCTTTTGTAGACGCGGAAGAAATCGCTCACATCGTCGCCTCTTGGACGGGTGTACCGGTAAATAAACTCACCGAAACCGAATCCGAGAAACTCCTACACATGGAAGATACCTTACACCAGCGCCTGATAGGTCAAGAAGACGCGGTGAAAGCCGTATCCCGCGCCATCCGTCGCGCCCGTGTCGGCTTGAAGAACCCCAACCGTCCGATCGCCTCGTTCATCTTCTCTGGGCCTACCGGTGTAGGTAAAACCGAGTTAACCAAAGCGTTAGCCACCTACTTCTTCGGTTCAGAAGATGCGATGATCCGTCTCGATATGTCCGAGTACATGGAACGTCATACTGTTTCTAAACTCATCGGTTCACCTCCAGGATACGTAGGTTACAACGAAGGCGGACAACTCACCGAAGCGGTGCGCCGTCGTCCCTATACCGTCGTACTCTTTGACGAGATCGAAAAAGCTCACCCCGATGTTTTCAACATTCTGTTACAGATCCTTGAAGATGGTCGTCTCACAGACGCTAAAGGTCGTACCGTAGACTTCAAAAACACTCTACTGATTATGACCTCTAACATCGGTTCTAAAGTGATCGAGAAAGGTGGTGGCGGATTAGGTTTCGAGTTCGCAGAAAACCAAGCCGAAGCTCAGTACAATCGTATTCGTTCTCTCGTCAACGAAGAATTAAAACAATACTTCCGTCCAGAGTTCCTCAACCGTTTAGACGAGATCATCGTCTTCCGTCAACTCAACAAAGAAGAAGTCAAAGAAATCGCCGAGATTCTTCTCAAGGAAGTATTCGCCCGTCTCACCGAGCAGAGCATTACGCTTTCGGTTACGGATAAATTCAAAGAGCGTCTCATCGAGGAAGGTTATAACCCGGCTTACGGTGCGCGTCCCTTACGTCGGGCTATCATGCGTCTGTTAGAGGATGTTCTGGCCGAGGAAATTCTTTCCGGCAGAGTCGGCGAAGGCGACGAGGCTCTTGTAGATATTGATGAAGAAGGCAAAGTCAAAGTTATCGCCACTCAGAAACGAGAGTTATTAGCTCAAGCTTCTGAATAGTTTATATACTTGCCAATCAGATAGAGGTGGGATAAAACCCACCTTTTTTAGTACTGTTTGGGATAGTCAATTGAAGATTATCTGTACCGAATCAGGGTGAGTAATTTTAATCTTCCCTGTATTCTTCTGTAACATCGGGAAACCATCGTGAATCTAATAATTGTGCCAGAGTAAAAGGACAATCGGCGGGAATATTTAAGCCCAGATTAGATTTCATATCTTTAGCAATATCATCATAAATAGAGACAAATAATTCGTCTGTATAAGGGTTTAGGCTCGGACTATCTTCTATTAAAAACTGTATTTCTTGACGAAAATTTCTAATTTCCTCCTTCCAATGATTCTGGTTTCTTTCTCTTTCTTGATGCCAGTAAGCTAACTTCAATATATGTTCTAGTAACCGTATTAAAAAACTTTTTAAAGCCCGGCGTTCACTTCTGCCCATACACTCTATTTCTTCGATTAAATTATCCCAATCCACATCTTGAAAACGTCTCTCTTTTAATTGTCCCGCTGTTTTAAGCAACCAGAGGTAGAAATCTTCTTCGTAAAGTGATTTAGCGTCCGATTTGATTTCTGCTTTCATAGGGCGTTCACGGCTATAGGTTAAATTGAAAAGGTGCATGGAGCGTAATTTTTATTATACTAGCCCGTCATTTTGTACGATCGGACTTCAAAAGAGACGTGAGTTAAAAGCGTCCTTACTGAATTCTAGCTAGGGATTGTTTAATCTTCTCTGTGTTCTTCCCTTACATCGGGGAACCATTCGGCATCTAATACCTGTTCTAAACTGAAAGGACAATCAGAAGGCACATCAAACCCAAAACTTGCTTTAACCTTTTTGCTGAATTTGATGTATTCGGAATTAAAAAAATCTTGTAAGTGATTTTTAAGGCTGGGGCTATCTTTAAGTAGAGGATCGATCTGTAAGCGAAAGTTAAGAATTTCTGATTTCCAGTGATTTTGATTTCTTTCCCTTTCTTTGTCCCAATAAATTAGTTTAAGTAAATGTTCGATTAAACGCAGTAATAAACTCTCTACAGCCCGGCGTTCACTTCTGCCCATACACTCTATTTCTTCGATTAAATTATCCCAATCCACATCTTGAAAGCGTCTCTCTTTTAATTGTCCCGCTATTTTAAGCAACCAGAGGTAAAAATCTTCTTCGTAAAGAGATTTGCCGAGAGATTTGATTTCTGCTTTCATAGGGCGTTCACGGCTATAGGTTAAACTGAAAAGGTGTATGGAGGGCAATTTTTATTATAATCGCCCCCCATTTGGTATGAGATAAATCCCTTTACCGACAAGAGAAAGATTGTATCGTCTACACTGGGAGAGTTGAACCTATCCGCTCTCGATATTTTCGCTCTATGACTCTGTATAACAATCCCCTGAGGAAGGAAATCCGCGAATCCCTACGGCTGGCGATTCCCCTCGCGGGCGCTCAAGTAGCCCACTCCGCCACCGGTTTTGCGGATACGGTCATGATGGGTAGGATGGGGGCCGATGTTCTCGCTGGCGGAGGCCTTGCGTCTATTATCTTCATCTCACTGATGACGGCTGCCAGCGGCGTAATCATGGGTTTAAGTCCCATACTCGCGGAAGCTTTTGGAGCGGGCCAAATGGGAAGGATTCGGCAAGTCGCCCGCCAGGGGTTATGGTTAGGGTTATTGGTGGCCCTTCCCGCCATGATCATAACCGGGAACCTCGATCGCTTGCTAGTCCACACGGGGCAAACACCGACGACGGCCCGCCTCGCCGATGTGTACCTCGATATTATGATGTGGGCGCTGTTGCCCGTCATGGGATTCACCGCCTTAAGGGCTACCATCGCCGCCCTATCCGAAGTCCGTCCAGTTATAGTGATTGTGGTAGCCGGTACGATATTTAACGTGGTCTGGAATTACATTCTCGGCTTCGGTAAATTCGGCTTTCCCGAGATGGGATTGGCTGGATTAGCCCTAGCGAGCGTACTATCTTGGTGGCTGATGTTCCTGCTGTTAGCTCTGTATATACTGAGTCACCCCGGACTTAGGGATTATAAACTCTTTCAAAAACTGCACCGCCCCCACCCCCAGATTTTGGGGCAATTAATCCGGGTGGGAGTGCCAATCGGCATCTTTTCCGGGTTAGAGGCGGGCTTTTTCATGGTTATTATGTTTTGGATGGGTATCATTGGTACTGAGGCCCTAGCCGCGCATCAAATCGTATTTCAAACCATCGTCGTCATCTTCATGGTACCCCTGGGGATTTCCTTCGCCACGACGGTACGAGTAGGGCAGTGGGAAAACGCGACCTCATCGGGATTAAACAGGCGGCCCGAGTGAGTGTAGGCACGAGTACAACTTTCGCTTTGGTCGCGTCGTTGGTCTTTTTGCTATTTCCAGAAAGGATCATCGGGATTTATCTGGATACCGGCAACCCCGATAACGCCCCCCTCATCGCCCTGGCGCGGCCCCTATTGCTAATTGCAGCGATCGCTCAAGTTCTCGATGGTTTCCAGAAAGCTGTCTACGGTTGCTTGCAGGGGCTACAGGATACCGGTTTTCCCATGATGCTCAATCTCCTGGGTTACTGGGGAGTAGGTTTATCGGCGGGCTACGGATTAGCCTTCGGTTTGGGGTGGGGCAGTCGGGGCTTATGGATAGGGCAATTGATCGCTACTGCTGTAGTAGCCTGGTTATACCTCTGGCGATTACGCCGCTTGCTCATCACCAGGAAATCGGGGGGCGGCAGTCATATCGATGGGAATTACAGCTCTTAGATGCGAATATCAAAAATTAGTATAAATGAATTATTAAAATATTACAGCGTTTTTGCGTTTATTAAAGTACACTAGATCTCATAAAAGTCTTACTATGAAAGACTTTTAACCCCGACTTCCGACTCCCAATTCCCGGTGTAGTTAAGTGTTGCTCACGTTATGATCAGTTATAGTGGAGTTAAATAATTGACGATCGCCATAGCAGAAACCATGAGGTAAACATGAGCGTAATTCCCGATTTAAAAACTCTCTATGAAATTGATGATTACGCTTGGTGAGAAGAAACCATCAATTTACTCAAGGCTAAACAGTTCAACTTGTTAGATTTAGATAATTTAATCGAGGAGTTGGAAGATTTGGGAAGTGAGAAGAAATTTCGGGTAGAAATTTTATTGGAGCAAGTGATCAGACATTGTTTATTGTTGCAATATTGGACGACGGAGCGAGAGTATAATAAAGCTCATTGGGAATCATAAATAATCAGTTTTCAAACTCAATTAAATAAACATTTAACGACTAATCTTAAAAATCATTTAGAAAAATATCTCCCAAATATTTATCAGGACGCTGTAAAGTATTGCGAGAGGAAAACGCAAGGATCTGTTATATTTCCCGCAGACAATCCCTATTCTTTAACCGATCTCCTCAATAGCGATTGGCTGCCGATTTAAATATCTTCCTTAGCACCGCCATTTATGAGCAGTTGAAGTATCTCGCGATTGGTATAACTTCATAATAAATTTTTTCCTGTCTCGATCGCACTATTCCCCTTTCAGCCTTTACCCCTCAAAAACCCTGCTATCTGCCCCAAACTAATCCCCCCATCATTAGGCGGTATATGGTGATGGGTATACACTTCAAAACCCGCCGATTGTAAACTCAAAATCGCTTTTTCCGTCAGCAAACGATTTTGAAAACAGCCCCCAGATAAAACTATCTTCCCCCGGCTGTAGTGACGGGCGACTCCTACTATAATTTCCACCAAGGTATTATGAAACTTAGCCGCGATTAACTCTCTTTCCTTACCGCGATTAGCATCCTCCATAATTTCTTTTACCATCGGCCGCCAATCAATTACCGCCAGATTATAAGCGAAAGGATAACTCTCTTGAGTAGGGGTATTTCGGGCGAGAAACTCTAAACCCATCGCCGCCTCACCTTCAAAACTGACTCGATAACAAAGCCCCAGTAAGGCAGCCACACCATCGAATAAACGCCCGGCGCTAGAAGTTAAAGGACTATTTAAACCCTTAGCAATCATTCCCTTTAATACCCCATACTCAGAGGGTGTGAAGGCTGCTTGTAGGGGTAAATATTCTTCCCCGATTACCGATAATAATCCTAACGCTACCCGGCGAGGCTCCTTAACCGCCTTATCTCCCCCGGGTAAGGGCCAGGGTAAAAAGTGGGCTACCCTCTCAAAACCCGCTCCGTCTACGCATAAAAATTCTCCCCCCCAGATAGTCCTATCCTCCCCGTAGCCGGTGCCATCCCAAGCCACTCCTAACACGGGCCCATCGATTCCATTTTCCGCCATGCAAGATAGGATATGGGCGTGATGATGTTGTACCGTTACTAATTCTAAATTCTGCTCTCTAGCGTATTGACTCGAAAGATAATCGGGGTGTTTATCGCTGACTATAACCTCATGCCGAAAGTCATAGAGATTCTCTAAACTCGTGAGGATTTCTAGAAAGTGCCTATAGGTAGCCTCATTATCTAAATCCCCTATGTGTTGACTGATAAAAACTTGATTCTGTTTATAGATGGCCACGGTGTTTTTAAAGTAGCCCCCAACCGCTAGGATATGCCGCGACTCCTCACAAGGGAGAGATACGGGAAAGGGAGCGTATCCCCGGGCGCGGCGTAACATCATCGGGCGGCCCGCCACTTCTCTAATAATAGAATCGTCTACGGGACGGACGATCGATCTATCATGTACGAGGAACACATCGGCTATACCCCCTAATCTCTCCATTACTTCGCTCTCATCGATACAGATAGGCTCATCGGAGAGATTACCGCTAGTCGCCACCACGGGGAAACCTAATTCCGTCATTAATAAATGATGCAGGGGTGTATAGGGTAGCATCACCCCTAGATAGGGATTACCCGGTGATAAGTCAGGCGGGAGAGAATTGGGTTTTTGTAACAGGAGAACGATCGGACTCTCGCCACTCTCTAATAATTGTTCTTCTAGGGGAGATAATTTACAATCAGTTTTAACGAGTTGTAGATCCGGGTACATCAAAGCCAGTGGCTTAGTAGGCCTTTTCTTCCTCTCCCTCAATTCCCTAACCGCGTTTTCATTCCTAGCGTCTACTACTAGATGAAATCCCCCCAAACCTTTAATAGCGACTATTAAACCCTCTCTGATCGCGTCTGCGGTATGGTGTAGGGCTTCGTCTCCGCCCGCTAGTGTGCGCCCGTCCTTATCCCATAAGGTTATCTGCGGCCCGCAGACGGGGCAGGCGTTAGGTTGAGCGTGGAAACGTCGATCGAGCGGGTTGTGATATTCTTCTAAACAGTCGGGACACATGGGAAAGTCCCCCATGGTGGTATTAGGACGATCGTAGGGTAAACTACGGATGATACTGTAACGCGGCCCGCAATTAGTACAGTTAGTAAAAGGATAACGGTAACGCCGATTATCCGGGTCGAATATCTCTCTCAAACAGTCGGCGCAGGTAGATAAATCCGGCAACACTATAGTAGTTTTATCGCCGCCGTCACTCTCTTTGATAGTAAAGTCGTCATAACCGATACTATCTAACCATCGGCTCTCTAGGGATTGAATCACCGAGCGGGGCGGCTTTTCCCAGCTTAGTCTGTATAGGAATGATTCTAATTCTTTCGTACTTCCCTCAACTTCTATAAAAACTCCCACTGAAGTGTTATTCACCCATCCGGCTAAATTTAATTCTTTAGCCAGGCGATAGACAAAGGGGCGGAATCCCACCCCTTGAACCGCTCCTTTGACTACTACGGCTAGGCGTTTCATATTTTTCCAAGTTTATATCTATAAACAATTTAAGCCTACACAACAAGAACGAGAATCCTCCCTTTCCCTTATATCGCGTGGTATTTAGGTTTGGGGGATGTAGAATTTTATTGCCACACACGGGTAAGCTAAGACTAAAGATAAGCCAAGCTGCTCTTATTTCCGCTTATGAAGGATAACCTACTCGATTTTGTCGCCTACGTCCGGACTCTTCAGGGGGATGAAAAAGGGGAAGCGCAGGTATTCTGCGATCGCCTATTCCGCGCTTTCGGGGACGTTATTCGAGTCGAGTATGAATCGTGAGGAACGTCACGCGTTAGGCGCGCACTACACCAGCGAGGCGGATATTCAAAAAGTAATTCTCCCCACGATTATCCGACCTTGGCGCGAGCGTATCGAGAGCGCGAGAACCCTCAAAGAATTATTATCGCTCCGTCAGGAGTTAATCGCCTTTACCGTTCTCGATCCCGCCTGTGGGAGTGGGAATTTCCTTTATGTCGCCTATCGGGAAATGAAGCGATTAG
>CAZUVR010000029.1:0-52410 GCA_964623815.1 uncultured bacterium
GGTAGGAAGTCTTGTCAACCTCGATAATCCCGATAATTATGATTGGCGTGATAGGTGTCCACCGATGCAAAAACCGATAGTGGCCGGAAGCAGATTAAAATGGAGTCCCGAGAAAACGATGCAGATGGCTCAGAATCTCTACGAAGGGGGATATATCACTTACATGAGGACGGATTCAGTTCACCTAGATCCCCAGTTCCGCGCTACCGTTAGAGCCTGGCTACAGGACAAAGATCCCCAAAACGTACCGATCAAAACCACTACCCACCGGGGAACCAAAAATGCTCAGGAAGCACACGAGGCGATTCGCCCCACCGATATTCGTAAATCATCAACCGAGTTGAAAGCCGAGATCGGTGCCGATGAATTCGAGCTTTATCTGTTAATCTGGCTCAGAACCGTCGCCAGTCAATGTAAGCCCGCGCAACTACTAAAATCTCCTATAATCACGCGATCGGGAAGCGTTTTTTGGGAGGCGAGGGGGCAGGTAGTTACCTTCGCCGGTTACGCGAGATATGGTCAAGATTTCAGTGCCGATTCGGTTCTGCCGCAGATGTCACCAAAACAACAATTGAACCTGGCTGGGGCGGCTCACGAGAAGAAACAGACACAACCCCCGCCACGCTATACAGAAGCAAAATTAGTTCAGCAGATGGAGCGCAAAGGAATCGGCCGCCCCTCCACATTCGCCCCTACGGTAAAAACCTTGAAGGAGAGAGGTTATGCCGAAGTGGTCAAACGCCAACTACAAGCCACGAGCCTCGGGTTAGAAGTGGACGTTTTCTTAGGGAAAACCCTACCAGAGTTATTAGAAGCAGATTTTACAGCGGGGATGGAGGATAAATTAGATGCCATAGCCAACGGTAAGGAAAACTGGCAACGCTATATCATCGCTTGGAACGACGATTATTTCCGGGATGCCCTAGAGAAAGCCTTTAAGATTGTTAACGCTCAATCTACGGGCAAACTCGGGGCGAAAATTACCTCGCCCTCGAACCGGGCCGGTAAAGAATCAAAAATCGATTGTCCGGGCTGCGGGGGAAAAATGCTCGAAGTACCTTCTAAATCCAAGAAGTTACACAAAGATCATTTTCTGAAGTGTCCGGGTTGCGAAACAGTAATGTTTTATAACAAGTGGCACAAAGGTTGGGAATTACCCCTCGATACTAAAACGAATGATGTCTCTGCCCCTCGCTCATCCCCAGCTATGACTCCTCATGTCTGTCCGGTATGCGGAGAGAAGTTAGGCGTGAGGGAGTATGATACCAAATCCGTTTGACCTAGTAACCTTTTACAAAAAAGGGAGTAGGGAGTAGTGAGTAGGCAGTCAGGATAAATATGCTCGACTCCCGACTCCCGACTCCCGATTCCCAATCTTTATAAGTAGCCTTTGACAACAGGATTTAGTATGAGAAGGAGGGATAGAAAAAGCGGATGCTCGTCTGTTCCTCAGGCAAAGCCAGAACCGATCCCAAACACAAAGATGTGGCTTATTTCGAGTCTAAGAACGTTTTCTGGTCAAAAAAGTACGGCGAACTGCCCCTCGTTTAAGCTATAGTCCGGCTGTGGTTTGCGAGAATAAGGCGGCGAAATCCGTCGTGATGACCGCATCGGGATGGTTTTCTGGTTTGGAGATCACATCGAAAGCTTTATTTCTGGCGCTCGGTTCTACTAGAGCCATCTTAACTACCTCGGCTACATCCGCTCTCGGAATCGAGGAGGGAATACCGTTAGGGGGGGTGGTTAGAAGAGTATCGTTCTTACCGACAATCAATTCTCGTTTACCTCCGGGTGAGTCCAGTAATCCCCCCGGGCGAACGATGGTGTAATCGATTCCCGACTCGATTAAATACTGCTCGGCTTTTCGTTTCCAGATCAAGATATTACCGTTGCCGATGCGATTGAGGTGATAATCCTCGATCGTTCCGCCCATCGAGCCAATGAGTACGATATGGTTAACCCCCGCAGCCTTAGCCGCATCGATCTGATTTTTCTGCCCTATCCAATCCACTTCCTCGGGCATACCACCGAGTTCAAATTCAAATTCGGGCCTTTCTCCAGGGAGGGGTGGTTTTTTCAGCTTCGGCATGGCACTGGTTAGAATCACCAGAGCATCACAACCGGCGAGGGCAGTTTCCAAGCTTTTTCGAGCGCCAATATCGCCGAAGAAGAATTTCTCATCCGAACCAAATAGTTCTATAACTTTATCTTGCGAGCGGGCGAAGCCAAAGGTTTCAAACTTATCTTTTTCTTGTTGTAGTTTTTGGAAGACGAGAGAGCCGGTCTTACCCGTCGCACCCGTCACGAGAACTTTCTTAACGGTCATATATGTTTTAATGTTAATTATGATTGAAAGGGCTATCTGTTTCATAGCAAAATCCTAACTTCTGGGCAACTCGATTCATTAAATGCCCGGTAAGAATTTAAAAGCCTTCTTATCAGAATAGGTTGCCCCCCGGCTTTGACAATCATGGATACCCATCCAATCGGCATCCCCGAAACGCCCCGTTAAAAACTCCGTAAATAATTTCACCGTAACGGAAAGATGTCGGTTAGTAGGATAAATGGCAGACAGGGAGAGAGAGCCGACCTCACAATCATTTAAAATACGGCAGAGACTACCCCTGACTAATTCACACGCGACCAAAAAACTCGGTAGTATAACGATTCCTAGTCCATTGAGAGCGGCTCCTTTTAACACTTCACCATTATTGGAGCAGATGGCACCCTCGACGGGGATGGTATACTCTTCGCCCTCCCTTTTCAATTTCCATACATTGCCGGTAGTTTGATAGCCATAGTGTAAGCAGGAATGCCCCCGCAAATCCTCCGGATGAACCGGAACCCCGCGCTTTTCTAAATATGAGGGTGAGGCGCAGGGTATGAGTTCGATCTCGGCCAGGCGATGAACCACTAAAGAAGCCGACTCGGGAGGAACAGCTACGCGGATAACGAAATCGAAACCTTCACTGATCGGATCGATCAGGCGATCGTCGAGGGTTAATTGCACCCGCAAGCCCGGATAACGACTCATAAAATCCGTTACCGCCGGGGCCACGTATAACACGCCGAAAGACATGGGGGCGTTCACCCGGAGAATTCCCGTCGGTTCTTTATGATGTTGGGAGAGGGCTATTTCTGCCTCGGCCAGATCGCTCAAAATAGTTACGCACCGCTCATAAAAAGCAACTCCGGCGGTGGTGGGAGTCACCAAACGGGTACTGCGATGGAAAAGTCTCACCCCCAACCCCTTTTCTAAATTGATCACCAGTTTGTTAACCGCCGAGCGAGATAATCCCATATCCCGGGCCGCTCCGGCAAAGCTACCCGTTTTCACCACCTCGGTAAAGGCTCTTAGGCTCTCAAACTTATCCATACCAACCTATTGTCAATTATTGAGAAACAATCTGTCCATAAAATACTATATTGTCTTTTTAAAAGAATCAATACATAATACAACTAACGAGATCGCTATGAATGCAGAGCGAAAGCGATCGCGCTTATATAAGTCAAGAGTAAATATTATTAACAAGGAGAAAATCCCGTGGATCAACCTATCATTGCTGATAAAAAACCCATTGTTGTTGAACTTGAATCTGGTGATTATTGGTGGTGTACCTGTGGAGCCTCGAAAAATCAGCCTTTTTGTGATGGTGCCCACAAAGGTAGCGGCTTCACTCCCTTAAAATTCACCGTCGAGGAAACCAAAAAAGTGGCTCTATGTGCCTGTAAACACACGGCCAATCCTCCTTTTTGTGATGGCAGCCACGCCGGGTTATAGTCCCCATATTTGAGACAATACCCTCAATACTTGACATTTGCTCTCACCGGCGGTTAATCCTTGTCTAACCTATTTCCGCCTTACGACTATCGGGGGCTTTCCCCCCGGTAAATGTTTCGGGCTTTAAATCTCGATATTCTGGGCTTTATTAGAATGACAAGGGTTAACCGCCGCTATGGGCGGTTTTAGTTTAACTCAGACTTTTAAGCACCTTCACGCAATTTATCGAGAACCGATCGATCTTCTAAAGTAGAAGTATCTCCCGAGATTTCCCCTCCTGCGGCGACGGTACGTAGAAGACGACGCATGATCTTACCGGAGCGAGTTTTCGGCATCACATCGGTAAAACGAATTTCCCCAGGGCGGGCGATGATACCGATTTCTTTAACCACGTGTTCTTTTAACTCCTTGGCTAACTGGTCACTCGGTTCATAATCCCCTTCTAAAGTGACGAAAGCGAAAATCTCTTCACCTTTAATCTCATCCGGTTTGCCCACCACCGCAGCCTCGGCTACAGAAGGATGAGAGACTAAAGCCGATTCGATTTCCATAGTACCGAGACGGTGGCCCGATACACTGATTACATCGTCCACGCGGCCCATCACCCAGAAATAACCATCCTCATCCTGCCGACTACCATCACCAGCAAAATAAAGATAGTGCCCGTCTCTCGGGGCTATATGCTCCCAATAGGTTTGACGGAAACGCTCGGGATTTTTATACACAGTACGCATCATACTCGGCCAGGGGTGCTTGATCACCAGATAACCCCCCTCGTTAGTACCCACCGGATTACCGTCTAAATCCACCACTTCGGCAACGATACCCGGGAAGGGGAGAGTAGCGGAACCGGGTTTAGCGGCTATGGCACCGGGTAAAGGTGTGATCATAATTCCCCCCGTCTCTGTCTGCCACCAAGTATCGACTATGGGACAGCGCTCTTTACCGATAACCCGGTAATACCACATCCACGCCTCGGGGTTAATCGGTTCACCCACTGTACCGAGTAAACGGAGAGACGATAAATCCCGGGCGTTGGGTAACTCTTCACCCATTTTGATGAAGGCGCGGATGGCGGTAGGTGCGGTGTAGAAAATGTTAACGCGGTATTTCTCGATAATGTCCCAGAAACAACCCAAGTTAGAGGGGCGAGGTACGCCTTCGTACATAACCGTAGTAGCGCCGTTAGATAGGGGCCCGTAGACGATATAACTATGACCGGTAATCCAACCCACGTCAGCAGTACACCAGTACACATCCGTCTCTCTCAGGTCAAAAATCCATTTGGTGGTCATGTGGGTGTAGAGATTATAACCGCCGGTGGTGTGTACGACACCTTTTGGTTTGCCGGTAGAGCCGCTAGTGTAGAGGATGAATAGCATATCTTCGCTGTCCATCGGTTCGGCGGGGCAATCGGCGGAGGCGGTTTTCTGTAGTTCGTGCCACCAGTAATCTCTTCCCTCAATTACGGTGACGGGTTCTTTAGTGCGCTGCACCACGAGAACTTTTTCTACTGTGGGGGCACCGTTATCGGCTAGGGCTAAATCTACCTGTTCTTTGAGGGCGACGATTTTATCCTTACGGAAACCTCCATCGGCTGTGATTACTAGTTTCGCTTCCGCGTCGTTGAGTCTATCTCTCAGGGCATCGGCACTGAAACCACCGAAGACGACACTATGAGCCGCACCGATACGGGCACAGGCTAACATCGAGATGGCGGCCTCTGGAATCATGGGCATATATATCCCAACTCGATCGCCTTTCTGTACTCCTAAGTCTTTGAGTACGTTGGCCATTTGGCAGACTTCCCGATGTAATTGCTGATAGGTGAGGGTGCGGGTATCGCCGTTTTCTCCCTCCCAGATGATGGCGGCTTTGTTCCGGCGCGCTGTGGTCAGGTGACGATCGATACAATTATAGGAGATATTGAGTTTACCGCCGATGAACCACTTGGCTACCGGAGGTTGCCAATCTAATACCTGCGTCCATTTCTCGAACCAGTGCAGTTCTTTCTCTGCGAGTTCGGCCCAGAAAGCCTCGGGGTTGGCTTTGGCTTTCTCATATAGTTGCTTGTATTCTTCTAGGCTCTTGATCTGAGCCTGTGCGGAGAACTGGGGCGGGGGGTTGAAAAGTCGATTTTCGTGTAGGACTGATTCGATCGTAACTTCTGCCATAGTTTTATCTGCATAATTTCCTCTGCACTTTAGATTATCCTGTGTAGTGGGCTACAGTTCACCTGAGGGGATAATTTTTCACGATTACCCGCGCCCACAAGGTAACGCTAGTCTTTAATATCAATACAGCCGGAATCATTTCGATTGTCAAGATAAAGTCAAGCAAAAACAAAAAATCTATAGATTACTCTATAGATTACTTATTAATACATGAGTATGTAATTAAAAAAGTTCTACGACATAGCCTGAATGATGTAATCAAAATAGGGAGCGGCCTCGGCAGCATCTTCTTGATTGAGAAGACCTAAAGCCGCATCTTTAAGACAGCGAATCGCCTCGATCATTCCTGGAACGGGAACATTAAGAGAGTTATACATCTCCTTAACACCGATTAAGCCGCTTTGTTCGATCGGCCCCTTATCCCCGGCGAGAATTCCGTAGGTAACGAGACGGAGATACCAACTATAATCCCGGAGACATTGATTATATTGGCGTTGTCCGTAAGCGTTACCGCCTGGCGCTCTATAATCGGGACGTTTTTTAAACAATTGCTTTTGAGCCTGGTCAACGATTTTTTTATCATTTTCGCTCAGAGTTTGAGCGATACGGATACGTTGAATACCTGTTTGTAAAAATTTCTGGATACCCATCAGCTCGCCACTGCTGGGATACCGGAGTTCGTCATCGGCTTTGAGAATAACTTGACTAACTACGCTCATACTATCACGCACAATCTGATAACATTTTGTAGTTTAACTTAACCGGTGCCCGGGGATCTAAACCGGATCATCCCTGTAATTTTAATTAAGGTTTCTCCAGTAGCCGAGGCGCAAAAGCTAGAATCAGAGTAGTTCGCTCCCTTATGGAGGGCTGTATATGGAAATCTTCGCACCGATTATAATTTTTCTCGGCGTATTGGGATTAAGAGGCTTTAAACTCGATCGAGAATATCAAAGGGGTGTCATATTCCGACTCGGCCGCTACAGTTCTATTAAAGGCCCCGGGCTGTACTGGACGATACCCTTCATCGACCAAAAATCGCAATTAGACATCCGCACTAAAACCGTTGACATCGCCCCACAAGAAACCGTCACCGCTGACAGCGTAACCATTAAGGTCAATGCCGTACTCTACTATCGCATCATCGACCCGGCAAAAGCGATCAATAAAGTAGAAAACTACCAAGTAGCGGTTTATCAAGCCGCGATGACTACCCTTAGAAATGTAGTCGGTCAGAATATCCTCGACGACGTACTGCAAAACCGCGATAAGATCAACCACACGGTCCAGATGATAGTGGATGAAATTACCGAACCCTGGGGCATAGATATAGAGCGCGTCGAGATGAAAGATGTGGAGATACCCACCTCGATGCAGAGGGCGATGGCGAAAGAAGCCGAAGCCATCAGGGAAAAACGCGCCCGAATAATTAAAGCCGAAGCCGAACAGGAAGCCTCGTTTAAACTCTCCCAAGCGTCTAAAGTAATTATGGATAACCCAGCGGCTTTGGAATTGCGACGTTTACAGATGATGACGGAAATAGGCGCGGAGAACAATACAACTACGGTAGTGATGATACCCTCCGATTTAGTAACCCTTTCCAAACAGTGGTCAGAAAAACTGCAACAGAATGAAGACGATAGGAGACAGGCCCATAACGGCAACCTTAATAAGGAAACCACTATTAATTATTAATTTATCTTGCGATCGATCGCCTCTTTTTTAAACCAGCCCGAATGAGAGTGATAATATAAAACGCTGATTGTCTTCCAGTTAATTAAGTATTATGACCTCATTCACCACCGAAGTAACTTCCTCTCCATCCTTACCCCCGGAGGATAGTCGTACCCGGGTTAGTGCCTTCATGAAGACACTACAGGATGAAATCTGTGCCGGTTTAGCCAAAGTAGACGGCGGCAAGGAATTCCGCGAAGATAGCTGGGAGAGGGAAGAAGGCGGCGGCGGTAGGTCGAGAGTATTACGAGAAGGAAATATTTTTGAACAGGCGGGAGTCAATTTCTCCGAAGTGTGGGGTAAGCAACTCCCCCCCAGTATCCTCAAACAACGTCCGGAGGCTGCGGGCCACGGATTTTACGCCACCGGCACATCGATGGTTCTCCACCCCCGAAATCCCTACGCCCCCACAGTCCATCTCAACTATAGATATTTTGAAGCGGGCCCGGTATGGTGGTTCGGCGGAGGTGCGGATTTAACCCCCTATTATGCCTTCACGGAAGACGCTACCCACTTTCACAAAACTTTCAAGGCCACTTGCGATAAACATCACCCCGAATACTACGAAGTATTCAAGCGCTGGTGCGATGAATATTTCTATCTCAATCACCGTCAGGAGACTCGCGGCGTAGGCGGTATCTTCTTCGATTATCAAGACGGTTTAGATCCCCTCTATCGTGGCCCCTACCCCGAAAGCGCGGCCGCCATCTATTCGGAAAAATTACCACCCCAACCTCAACGTAATTGGGAAGATATTTTTAATTTCATTAGCGACTGTGGGCGTACTTTTCTCCCCGCCTACGTCCCGATCGTAGAAAGGAGACATCAAACACCCTACGGAGATAGAGAGCGTCAGTTCCAACTCTACCGGCGCGGGCGTTATGTGGAGTTTAATCTGGTGTACGATCGCGGCACTATCTTCGGCCTACAAACCAACGGGCGCACCGAATCGATCCTTATGTCCCTACCGCCTCTAGTGCGCTGGGAGTACGATTATCGTCCCGAACCGAATACCCCGGAATCTCGTCTCTACGAGGTATTCTTAAAACCCCAAGATTGGGTGAACTGGCCAGAAAAAGCTTCTTAGATGCTCTTGCTGGCAAAAACCCTTATAAATAAGGGTTTTTGGCTATAAATTACCATTTTCATATAAATTGAAAGTTAGCATTCGCTAAAGTTCCAGAAAGAGATGTGACGTTGGCGACGGTGATCAAGCCGTTGTTGAAGTTACCATTATTATCATTATCGAATAATAACTGATTGATAGTAGTGTTATAAGCGAAACGAGCCGCGCCTGAGGTAACGTTGTTGAGTTGGGAGGTGGTACCGACTAAGATTTGATTTTGAGATCTACCATTGGCGGGAGTAGCTATCTGTGCCGCTGAGAGGGTTGTAATACCGTAATCGATTTTCGTAATTTGGAAGACATCTCGATTTGTTCCGGTTCCAGCGGTAAAAGACGTTATGGTATCAGTACCTTGATTGGTAAAAATAAACCTGTCTATACCAAGGCCTCCGTTGAGAGTATCATTACCTCCAGCACCTTTGAGAAAATCATTACCTTCGTTACCGATAAGTGTATCTCCGTTAGCTCCCCCTGTTAAGGTATCGCTCTGATTAGTACCAGCTAGAGTGTAGGAAGTAGCCGCACCTATATCGTAACTATAACTAAAATTTGTTCTAGAAGGAGCTTTAGGA
This sequence comes from uncultured bacterium, assembly GCA_964623815.1. Lineage (GTDB taxonomy): Bacteria > Cyanobacteriota > Cyanobacteriia > Cyanobacteriales > Microcystaceae > Chroococcopsis. Next base: position 9,388 of record CAZUVR010000029.1, read on the forward strand.
ATTCTCCTGGTTTCTGTGCTTAAAACGTAGGTGTTAAAATCATTTACGTAAGCAAAGGTCTCCGTTCCCGCATAAAGAGTATATTCACTAGAGTCTAGACCGGCGTTGTAAGAAGTTAATAAAGTACCAGTAACCTCCGTAGAAGTACTATTAGTCATTCTCCATACTTGATCTGTATTACTTCCAGTATCCCCGTTAGCAGTTAAATTAACTCTATTTCGAGTATCGCCAGTAGGTATGGATATGGCTATGTTTTGATTAGCGAGTAGATAGGTATCTAAGCGAGTACTACCGGTGGGGGCGGTAATTGTCACCCCATCTATTGCATTCAATGCCCCGGATAATATTACAGTTGCCATAATTTTTTATAAGACAAAATCTACAGCTATAATTTTAACATTTTAAAAATGTTGATTTTTAATTGTTAGAAAATCGACACTTTACCTGGCTTTAACCTCGCCTTTGGTCTAGCCATTGTTGTAATATTATTGTTGCGGCCAATCGATCGATCTCTCCCTTATCACGCCAAGTCCAACCTTTTTTATTTTTTAAATATTCTTCTGCTTCCAGAGAAGTACAACGCTCGTCCACATATTCTAAAGGTAAATTAAGAGCATTTTTCAATCTCTCGGCGTACCGCTGTATCTGTTGAGCTTGTTTTCCCAAGTTACCATCCATCGTGTAGGGCAATCCCGCTACCAACACCGTCACATCTCTTTGGGCTACCAATTTGTTGAACCACTCCACATCCTCCCAAAAAGTAGTTCTTTCCAAGGTAGTTAACCCAGTAGCTATCAACCCCGTGCCATCACATCCAGCTACACCTATACGCTTTTTACCTATATCCAACCCCAGAGCCGATATTTTCTCATGCATGATGACCGTTTTCGGGAGGTTTCTGCGACTCTACACCCGGGCCCGAACCATTCACAGCACCTGTTTCGGGAGTTTCTAATTCTACCGATTGATAGGGCCATTTCAACCAATTGATCCGGCTCGGTATAGGGCTACGTGGCACCGCCTGTAAACCCTGGAGAACTTCCGAGAGAGCTAAACCTTCCGCCTTTGCCTCTCTAAGTTTATGCCAGACCGATCGAGTCATCAATAGAGTATGTTCGACCCTTTCGCTGCCGAGCTTCTCTAAATATTCCTGTCTCTCGTGTTGATAATCCGCCGAGACTAATTCTAGAGGTTTATCCGGGTATTTCTGACTTATTTTCGCCATCTGACTCAATAATTTTGGATAGAGCCAGGTATAGGCAGGGTGTACCGTCAACTTACCGTGATGACACCCGGTATCGTTTTTAGAGAGACTGATTTCAAAATAACCGATCGCCGCCTTCCTTTGCGGCTCGAACACGTAGCCCCGGCTCTCTTCCCTGTCCCCGCATAGATTCTGCCACCTTCTCGCTAAACCATCGATAAACCCGATTTTAAAATCTTGCAGGTGTCGATCGAACACCTGCCGTAGTAGGGGAGGCATGGATACACAATCTAGCTGATACAACAATTGAGCATCGGCGTTACTCACCGGCAACAAATTCGGTAAATCCGGGTCTATCTTCGCCAGTTCCGCCAATAACTCTGGATTTAGTGACCAATAGGTTAACTCCGCCAGAGGCTGAAAACCGTGTTGACGGTAAAGGGCTAAATTTTCCTTCTGATGGATGTTAACCTCTAACACCCAGGTACGGGCTTCCCACACCGATTCTAAACAATGACGTACCAAACTCGCCGCCGTTCCTTTCGGGTCACTCAAAGCGGAGGGCGATTCACCGTAAACCTGCTCTATGCGCCAGGTACTCCGACTAATGTTGAAAGGGGTTACATGGATTACTCCTTGTATTTCACCTTCGGGAGACTCGGCCACGTAAATACAGAAATGACGTTTGAAAGGGTGAGGCAACAGACTCAGCATCTTCAGCAAACCGAACCAGTGGCGAATTTGACCGAGATTTTGAAGAAATGTTACGGAACTGCGACAATTATCCTCTAGGGAAGCGGATAGGGCCAGAGATTCGATCGCCTTTAAGTCTCGATACTGAACGGGACGGATCTGAATGACCGGGGTGGGTGAAATAGCTGAAGTCATGCCATTGCCGAGATTAGTCATCTACTGCCACTATCTTAACCATTTTCTAGGGCAAATTCTCAAGAATTCTTAAAATACCCGGTCGTTCAAACGGTGAATCTATTGCTATAAAGGAAAGATAAGGATTATTACACCCTAAAAACATTAAGAAAAAATTAGTTTCAACATCAGTTTTGATAATTAGCCCGATCATCTTGGGAATATTAAGGGTAAATTTCTACTTAGGAGAGATCCGATAATGAGTTTCATGGACGTTTTATTAGGCTTTATAGGCGGCGGAGTCATAGGCGGAGGAGGCTTGTACGCACTCAATCAGGGAAAGCTCAATGAAGCTAGTCAGAAGTACGTCCAGATGCGAGAAGCACTGGATACAGCAGAAAATGAATTAAAAGATACAAAAGAACAATTATTAGGTGTATCCGAAGTAAGAAACCACGAGCTAGAGAATAACTATCAAAGACAAATTAAACAACTAGAACAGTCTTATCAAAATAGAATAGCAGAATTAGAAATGGGGCAGGGCGAGGCTCAGCAATTGCAAGATGAGCTAACAGCCGCCCAATCCCGTATAGCCGAGTTACAATCTTTAACACCCCCATCAGAAGATTTTACGGCTTCCTACGAAAGTCAAATTCAACAATTAGAAAGAGATTATCAATCTCAAATCGATGATTTACGCTTTCAGATCGATGATCTAAGGAGATCTCACGGTAGCGAGATTCAAGATCTCCAACAAGCTCATCAAAGCCAGATAGAAGAATTAGAAACTTCCTATCAAAATCGCATTAGGGAACTGGAACAGACCTATCAAAGTCAAATGCTTGAGTTACAACAAGCAGAAGCCGATACCAATCAGTGGGCAATTACTGAAGAAATCGCTTCACGCCCGGTAGAACAACCTCAAGGCTTGATGCAAGATATACCGGTAGATACGGTCATTCAACCCTGGGGAGCCTTCACATCAGAAACGGCATCGGCTCCCGTGACGGAAGAAGAGTTAGGGATTCCCCTACCGGAAACGGCATCGGCTCCCGTGACGGAAGAAGAGTTTCCAACTTTCTCCCCCGAAACCAGCTTCAAAGAAGAAACAGCGTTTTTCGATGATTCGGAATTCCTCGCCGAAGATACGTCGATAATAGAAAATTCGGGCTTCTTCAGCCCCGAGATCACAGAGATACAAAACCCCACCTACGTAGAACCCTGGGAAGAATTACACCCCTCTCCTAGCGGCTTAGAAATAGGTGAAACGGTAAGCGAATTCACCGAAGAAACATCGCCCCTCGCCCCCCCGGAAACCACAGAGGAAGAGGTGATAGATACCGCGCTTTTCACCTCCCCGGAAACCACAGAGGAAGAGGTGATAGATACCGCGCTTTTCACCTCCCCAGAAACCACAGAGGAAGAGGTGATAGATACCGCGCTTTTCACCTCCCCGGAAACCACAGAGGAATTTAGCGAAGCCAGTTTTTTTGCACCGACGCAAGACCAACAAACAGAAGAACTAGATGATTCATTTTTCGCATCTTTAGAGACTTCCGCAACCGTAGATGAATTTACGGGTATAGAAGAAATCGATAATTCTCTGTTCGAGTCTCCGCAAAATGGTGAAACTATAGCCGAAATATCCAGTTTAGAAGAGTTAGACACCTCATTATTTAACCCTTTGCCCGATTCTGCGGAATTAGATTTCTTAGAGAGTCTGACGACAGAAACAAGCGATGATAACTTCGGGCTATTCGATGAAATAACTTCGTCTAATGAAGAAATACTCAATCAAATAGCGAATCAGGAATCAGAAGAACTCCTCATAGTAGAGGAAAACTTCTCGTTTGAAACTTCAGGAGGAGACTTAGATTTCTTTAACAGTTTACAAACAGAAGAAAATACATCTATAACTGGCTTCAATGACCTTTTCTCGGGACAAACTCAAGAAGCGGAATCCCTTTTCTCAGAATTATTACCGACGGAATCGGAAAATTTAGAGGAACTTCTCTTAAATAATGATTTTTCCACTGGAGATGACAATTCATGGTTAACCGACAGTAGTAACCGAACGCTAGAGAACCTAGATCCCTTTGCCGACATCGAGAATGCCAATTCCGCCGAAAATAACGGTTATCACGTTGAGGAAGGCGATTTAGAATTTCTCAATATGTTAGACGATGTGAATCATAGCGGTTTAGAGTCCCTGCCTTCTGACCAAGATTTAGATCTACCTTTCGATGATCTTTTCGGAGAAGACCTTTTAGCGGAATGGGATAAAGATCAATCCAAATCTTCCGCCCCCGATAAAATAGAACGTCATCAATAGGGAAGAGTGAGAAGACAGGAGTCATGGGGTTGAGACTCCTGATTTCTTCACCCTTTCTGTAATTGGTACAGTCGTTTAAATTCCCTTTGTTGTAAATTATGATCGACGATCGGTTCTGTATAACCACAGCGATAACGTTCGAGTTTGGGGATTTTCCCGGTAACTAAGAACTCGGTATCGATCGATCCCAATTGAGGCAACCACTGTCTTATATACTCCCCATCCGGATCGAATTTTTGAGCCTGACTGGCGGGATTGAAAATTCTTAGGGGTTTCGGGTCCATACCGCAAGAAGCGCTCCACTGCCACCCCCCATTATTAGCCGATAAATCGCCGTCATAGAGTTTTTCCATAAAGTATTTTTCCCCCCGTTGCCAATTGATAAGTAGGTCTTTACATAAAAAACTAGCCACTATCATGCGACAGCGATTGTGCATCCAACCGGTTTGATTCATCTGTGTCATCGCCGCGTCAACGATAGGATAGCCGGTTCTGCCCTCACACCAAGCTTGAAAATGTTCTTCGTTATCTGACCAAGGGAAATCCCGAAACTCTTTTCTATAGGGCCCCTCGGCTAATCCGGGCATGGAATATAAACCGTGTTGATAGAATTCGCGCCAGGCTAATTCCTGTTGCCAAGTTGTTACCCCGTCTAAAGCCTCATCAGAGCGGCAGTTCTCGCCTATTTTTAGCGTAGCATCCCAGACGGTACGGATACCGATCGCGCCAAATTTTAAAGCCGCGCTCAGTCTCGATGTACCATCTAGGGCGGGAAAATTGCGATTCTCTCCGTAGGCTTCGATAGCTGTATTACAAAACTCTTCTAACCTATCGAGGGCGGCGGTTTCACCTGGGGAGAGCATGAAACCGTTATCCCAAAAGAAGCCTAAATCTTTAGCCAAGGGTAAATCGATAGCCTCAGTCAAACTCATCTCCGCCTCAGTCAGGCCCTGTAGATTGTCTATCTGGGGCAGTGGGGAAGTTTTCTGCTTCTGTCGCCAATTCTTCCAGAAAGGAGTATAAACACTATAGAATTGCCCCGACATGGAAACCACATCACCAGGAGCGTGTAATAACTGATCCCAGAAAGTTTCTACGGCTATACCTTTTTCTTTTAAAGCCTGTTGCAGATGACTATCTCTAGAGCGGGCGTAGGGTTCAACGTCGAGGTTAAAAAATACGGCTGAAGCGTTTAAACTAGCGGCTAGTTTTGGTATTGCCGATGTCGGTTCGCCTTGAATGATTAATAATTGACTACCATGTTGACGGTATGAGTTTTGCAATTCTTGTAAACAGCCTAGCATATAAGCTACTCTAGCAGGTGCCGGTCTGGTTTCTTCCAAAAGATGACGATCAAGACAGAACACCCCTACCACTTTCGGACTGCGTTCACGGGCGGCGGTCAACCCTATACTGTCCGAAAGTCTTAGATCACGCCGATGCCAAAATAAAATCAGTGACATTTATAAATACCTTATTTTGCTATCTCTAGATTAACAAGCCATCCTGGATGAATGACGCAAAATTTTGAGTATAAATACTGATGATATGTTTGTTTATCTCGTTATAATACGTCGGTTTTTACGCCTTGTTGACAATGGTGCAAGATCTCAGGTTAGATCAATTAGTAATAATTTGTAAAACTCTCGACAAGTCTTTAAACTCACCTACTATTCTCTTAACCGGTTCAGGCCAGACCCGGACTAAAGTGGGAATGGCAGAAACATGATTTGATTCAGCCTGTTCCGGATGTTGAGAAATATCGATCACTTTCAAAGTATAGGGATGACGTAACTCCTGTTCTAATATTTGATGGATTGCCTCTAAAGTATGTTTCGTACTGGCATTATTACCCGAAACGAACAACCTCAAAATATAACTTTGAGGACTACTATGGATCGATTCCGATAACTCGCTAATCCTATCTAAGCGATCGTCAAACGGAGAATAACGCATGATCAGATCGTGCGATTCCCATAACTGGGGGAATTTAGGCCGGTAGCTCTCCAATAAAATCGGACTGCAATATTCATCCTGCCAGGGTGCCACCTTCCATACCTGATCCTCGATCCCGAACAAGAGATTAAGTAAAGGTTGATAGCGTTGCACCGCTGGATACAGCTCGGCGGAGGTCATGATCTTTTGCGTGGAGCGATGCCGCCATCGATCGACCGTAGCCGTATAACCCGGGACAAGAAAATGGGGAGGTTCGGCTAATCCCAAAGTATCTTGTAAAGCGGCGCATAAGTTCAAATGCCACTGGTTCCCCTTTTGAGGATCGATACCATAGATAAGATCGCCTCCTGGAGTAAATAAGGCGATCCCTTTGAACAACGGCGGTAAAGTGACCGGATTAGTCATAGTTTTTCCGTGCAGGAGTAACTCTAACTTACTAAACTCTAGTCCCTTTACTCTTATTCCTTCATGTTTTTTCTATACTCTGCCCCTTAACATCATCGCTAATTCATTAGGAATGGGTGACATCTCCAGAGCAGTTTCTTCTGTAATTCTTCCCTCTTGATATAGTTGAAATAATGACTGGTTTGTTGTTACCATACCATCATATTCGCCTTCTTTCATTAATTCGGTAATTTCATCATTCTTACCGCTACGAATATAGTCTTTAACTGTTTCCGTGTTGATCAAAATATCGTGGAAAGCAGCTCGTTTCCCGTCTGTCGTCCTACATAGACCTTGAGAGATGATCGCCACCAAAGACTCCGCGATCGCCACGCGCATCGCATCCCTTTCATCCGCCGTATATAAAGTTAATATCCTTTCCAGAGTTTTCACCGCACTGTTAGTATGTAGGGTTCCCATTACCAAGTGACCTGTTTGCGCGGCTTTTAATGCCGTATTTACAGTTTCTTTATCCCGCATCTCACCCACGAGGATGATGTCCGGATCTTCCCGCAGAGATGCCTTTAAGGCGTTATCAAATTTTAAAGTGTTTAAACCGACTTCCCTCTGCTTGATCAAAGATCTGCGACTTTGATGGACGAATTCGATCGGGTCTTCGATCGTCACGATATGTTTAGCAAACTCTTTATTAATGTAGTCGATCATCGCCGCGAGAGTAGTAGATTTACCCGAACCTGTAGGCCCAGTAATCAGAATCAATCCTTTATGAACCTGGCACACATCGGCGAATACCATCGGTAGGCGTAATTGTTCCATCGTCAGTATCTTGATGGGAATAAGACGCAATACCAAAGCGTGTCCCCGGAGGGTATCGAAAACGTTGATCCTCACCCGGGCGAAATCGTATTGAGTCGCCCCGTCGAACTCAAGCTCTCTCTTGAAGCGTTGAATTTCTTCCTCGCTCATAATCTCCCGCAACCAGCTCATAAAGGTTTGAGCGTCGATTTCCGGATAATCAAAGAGAGTGATAATCTCGCCTCTATCCCGCATCCTGGGTTGTTCTCCCACCCCTAAGTGAACGTCAGAATACCCCTCGTCGAAAGCCAATCTCACCAATTCTGCTAAAGCTGGTTGACCCGGTGCCCTTCCGTGGGGGGCGCGAGGTTGAGCCTGTTGGGCTTGAGGCGGCGGTGGAGGTGGTGCTAGAGGAATTTTATTTCCTTGAGGCATGGTCTGCACGGTTTTCGTGGGACCTGTAGGGCCTGTGGGATTACCTATATCGTTCGGTAGTGGTGGAACGGGTAAGGGAGGCACTGGCTGTACAGATGGACGTGGAGTTTGAGTCATAGTATGAGTACGCTGAACTGTAGTTTGCTTTTATTATTCCCCGCCTGCTCTCGTTTATAACATCTCTCACCATCTTCAGGCTTACGACTCTTTTTTTGATTAGCAATTCTGAAATTTTCATCTATCTATGTAAATATTTATGGATGAATTTTTCTAGTATTTTAGAACATGAGTTCTATCCAGATTTAATTTTCGCTTGCTTAATGGGGATCAATAAATAAATTTATATTTTTGTGTTTTTCATTATAAGAATTGATTGTTAACTTTTATATCCAAAATGGGAAAAGTTGTAAAGGATTAAAAACATATCACATATTTTAGCGAATGAATGTAAATTTATATGTTTTATCGCTCATCTTTCTCCGTGTTTTTTCTATACTGAGGTTCATTAACTTTTCCGCGAAAGTTTTTATTAAAATCGCTCCTCAGAGGTGAAAAGTATGCAGTTGGTACAAAAACAGAATCCGGGATATTTAGGCTCATTATTCGTAGTGAAAAGCTTTTTAATTTGGAGCTTTATCCTTACCGTATGCTTATTAGTAGTGGGATTTCCCCTAATCGTGCTAATGATGACAGTAGGAGCATTATCGGCGATCGTATTACATTCCGTGCTGCCGGGTAGTTCAGTTTTATTAGTAGCGAGTACGATCCTAAGTTTAAATTTAATCTTTATCCTCTTGAGCGCGGGGATTTTAGCCGCCAAAGGTATTCACCCCCACGAAGTAAGTTGGCTGAGATGGTTACAGCCCGATGACGCGACGAAACACACTCCCATATTCGCCTCTTGCCCCCTGACCTGCGATATTGCAAGATAAAAGTTTTACATCCAAGCTAGTGCTACAACCGGGTTAACAACCTGGTTTTTTTACGGGAAAAATTGAGACTAGCGATTGCTGCTAACCTTCTCCCGTTCTCTAGCTTCCCGAATCTCCGTCTTATTGATGCGAAGTTTTCGACCTCCGCCGAAAAGATCGTGAAGCATGACGTATAAACAGGGAATGATAAACAGGGTGAGTAGAGTAGCGAGGGCCAAACCGGAGAAAACAACTATACCCAGAGGTTGTAAGAACTCCCCACCCTGACCGCTACCGAGGGCGAGGGGGAACATCCCCACTACCGTCGTGATCGTCGTCATTAAAATCGGTCTGAGGCGTTGCGGGGCGGCTTGTAATATGGCTACTCGTCGAGAACAACCATCCCGCTCTCGAATCTGGTTGGCTAACTCCACCATGATGATCGCGTTATTAACCACTATCCCTACCAGTAACACCGCCCCCACGATCACCGTAGCGCCGATCGCCGTATCCGTCACGTATAAGCCCAGAATCCCCCCCGCCAGAGCCAGGGGCAGGGTAAACATGATCACTAGCGGATCGACGAGGGAATTATACTGCACCGCCATCACTACGAAGACTAGAAAAGCCGCCAATCCCCCCAACAGAGGTAAGGCGGACTGAATCTGATTGACACTCTCAGCCGATACACTGGGCAGACGAGTCACTCCGGGCGGTAACTCTACACTTTGCAGGATGCGATCGACCTCCTGTAGAGCCGCATCCAAACTAGCCCCCCGATTGAGAGTACCAGCGATGAGAAACACTTGACGCTGATTGATGCGCTGGATCTGTCCCGGTGCCGTATCCTTGCGAATCTTCGCCACGTTGCCGAGACGAACCAAGTAATTATCCGCCGTGAATAGGGGTAACTCCGCTAGTTGGGAAGGGCGCTGAATCGATTCCCGCTCCAATTGCACCCGCACATCGACCAAACGATTACCCCTCTGTAATTGAGTCGGTATCGATCCCTCGATCGCCGTTTGAATCACTTCCCCGATGTCTTGTGTATTGAGATCCAACTCCGCAGCCCGACGGCGATCGATCTCGATCTGCAATTCCGGTTGTCGCCTGTCTGCATCGGGACGGTAATTAGCCAGTTTTGCCTCTTCGAGAGCTTCCAGAACCTGCTGTCCCGCCGCCTCTAACTCCGCCGTATCCTCACCCTGTAACATCACATCTATATCTGATCGCACCGGGGAATTATTCAAGATCAACCCCCGCACCTGTCCCGGACTGAGCCGTAAACGAATATCCGCGAGATTGAGGCGATCGAGTTCCTCATTAGCTGCTTCCACATAGGCATCCACATTCGTACCAGGTTTAAGGGCGATGGTGCTGGTACTGCGGAGAGGATTCTCGTTAACGCTCACACCGAATAAGAACCCCCCCACCGTTGTGAAAACCGAGTCTGTTTCTGGGCGTTTCAGTAGAATCTCATCCACCGCATCCATAACCTTACGATTCACGGCCAGAGGCGTTCCTGGGGGAAATTGAGCGATCAAGTTCACCTGTCCCGTATTAATCCGGGGTAATATTTCCTGGGGGATCTGGCCCAGAACCGCAATACTACCCCCTCCTAAAACTAGGAAAGTAACGATTACCACCACAAAACGCCAGCGCAAAACCCGATCAAGGAAAGCCGAATACAGGCCCGTTGACGCTTCAAAAGACCGGTTAAAAGCTATTAAGGGCCAGAAATTGCTGATCCCGCTCGTCCAACGTACCGCCAGCAATCGGGAAGCAAGAGCCGGAACAATGGTGACAGCGACGAGGATCGAGGCAGCCACCGCGAAAGATATGGTGAGGATCAGCTCGTTGAAGAGTAGGGCGATAAAACCGCCAATGAGGAGGAAGGGTAACACCGCCACTAAGTTAGTAGCTGTAGAGGCTACCAGCGCCGATTCTACCGATCGTCCGCTTTCGGCGGCACTATTGAGTAATTCCCTCGCACTCAGCCGACTTTTGCTATCTTTACCCGGAGTCATACCCGCCGACTCGGCGATCGTTTCCAGCATGACGATCGAGTTATCTACCACGATACCCACCCCGAGAGCCAAACCTCCCAAACTGAACACGTTGAGAGAGAGATTGAACATTCTCATCAGGATAATTGCCGCCAGGGTAGCGAGAGGAATAGCGAGGACGATAATGAGAGTTTGCCGCAGGGAACCGAGGAAGAGAAGCACCGCCAGCGCCGCTAATCCCGTACCGATCAAACCGGAGCCGGTAACATTAGCGATCGCATTATTGATAAATACGGATTCATCGAGGGTAGGTATCAACTCCGTACCTTCAGGAATCGTGCCCGCCCGTTTCAGTTCCTCGATTCGGCGTTTTACTCCTTCCACCACCTCGATCGTATTAGCATCGGGTTGTTTTTGGATACTTACTTTCACCGCCGGGGAGCCGTTGAGGGCTACGAATACCCTCTGTTCTTCCGCATCATCGATCACCTGGGCGAAATCTCGCAGATAGATCAGCGCCCCGTCATCCTCATCGCTTCCCGAACGAAAAGTAAGCTCGTTGATCTCCTCGGCGTTTTTGAACCTGCCGACAGTTCTAGTCAGGGGTTCCGATAACCTGCCGAGAATCCGCCCACCGGAAATATCCTGATTCGATTCTTGCAGTTCGTTCAAAACATCGTTAACACCTACACCTAAAGCCTGTAGGCGGTTCATATCGAGAATTACCCGCACCTCCTCCGCCACGCCCCCCGAGACGTTGACGGCAGCTACCCCCTCGACGAAGTTCAGCTCTCGCGCCAGTTCCTCATCGGCGAATATCCTTAATTGTAGGGTATCTAGAGATGGGGAGGCGAGGGCTAACTCGTATACTGGTAACTGGCTAGGGTCTACCTTAAACAGGCGCGGTTCTTCGATCGTATCTGGTAAGTTACTCCGGGCCCGGTTAAAAGCTGCCGTCGCATCGTTAAGAGCCTGATCGATGTTTCCCCCTGGTTGAAAGTAAAGATCTAGGCTCACCTGTCCCTCACGAGTTTGTGAATACACTTGTATTACTCCCTCGGTTGCCGATAGAGCCTCCTCCAGGGGGCGGGTGATCTCATCCACCGCCACATCGGGCGAGATTCCGGGAGCGTCGAGCCGGACACCGATACGCGGGTAGGTGATCGATGGTAGTAAATCCACTTGCAGATTAAATAGGAAGAACACGCCCACCACTATAACCGCCAAGGTCAGCATTAAGGTTCCGATATGCTGACGGATGGAGAGGGCGCTGATACTGAATCCGGAGGGGCGATCGTTCTGCATGATTATTCTTTTTCCGACAAGAAACTAATTCTGACTAGGGCACCATCTTTAAGACGATTACCGCCCCGGGTGACGATCGATTCTCCCGGTTCGATACCGGAAATCACCTCTACCCGGCCGTCGGCCCTATTTCCGAGTTGTATCCTTCTCTCCTCTACCGTCGCCTTTTCTCCTTGCCTCCTCACCACGAAAACGGTAGCCTGTTTATTATTCTGGGCCGCCTCAGAGCGAGAAGTTTTCAGGGCGCTTTCGGGAATGATTATCTGGGACTCGGTGGGGCGCTCGAAACTCACCCGGGCTAACAAACCGGCGCGGATGGCTCGATCGGCGTTGGGAATCGTCACTTCGATCGGTATCAAACGGGCCGTCGGCTGAGCCGAGGGGGAAATTTCTGTCACCCTCCCAGAAAACGAGCGCTCCGGAAAAGCATCTAGTTTCACCCGCGCCCCTTGTCTTAACCTGATACCCCCGAGTTCCAATTCCGACACCCCTACCACTACCTTAACCTGACTCAAATCTCCGAGCTTGAGTATCTCGTTACCTGGTTGAGCCAGATCTCCCGGTTCGGCACCGCGTAGCAATACCGAACCGTTTACTGGAGAGGTTAAGGTGGTATACGATCGTCTCTGACTCGCCCTCGCTACTATGGCGTTTTGCGCGGCTACCCGTTTTTGCGCCGCATTTACCGCAGCGAGACGGTTACTCACCTGTTGCTCGGCTGACTTTAGACCCTGTTCAGCTGTAAGAGCCGTGGTGCGCGATATTTCCGCTTCTTGGGCGGAGATAGCTCCCTGTTCGTATAAAAATTTCAGTCGGGCTGCGTTCGTTCTGGCTTGATTCAATTCCAATCGCGCTCTCTGTACTAAAGCCCTAGCTTCATCTACTTCCGCTTTTAAACTCACTACCTCCGCCTGTCGCGCGGCTACTTCCGCGTTCGCCTCGGCTACCTCTTTTTCTAGTCCGTGATCTTCGAGTCGGGCCAGCACCTGCCCCTGTTTCACCGGAGAACCCACATCGACGGTTATATCGGACACCTGCCCCTCTACCCGCGAGCGTACCGATACTTCTCGATAGGGCGTGGTCGTCCCGGCATATTCTCTAGATTGTTCTAATTTCCCCTCCCGAGCTACCTCCACATCTACCGCACTCGGTTTAGCTTCGGTTTTAGGAGTAGTTTGGCTATCGGCTGAAGGGCCGCAACCGGATATTAACATTAAAAACCCGGCGAGTCCGAAAGGCCAGAAACCCGCACTTTTTTTCAGTAACTGATGTACCGGCAGTTTGGAAGGTGGCAACATGAATTTATGATCAGGAACTCGATAAGAATCTTAACAATTTCTTCGTCGATGTTGGTATCACTCTAAGTAATGATTTATCGTCATCTATAGTAGTTAGGTTCAAAGAGAGCGATCGACTTATGCAACTTTTGCTATCGTAAAAAAAAGCGGAATTTTTAAGATTTTTAACTTTAATATCTACCGCTATTATTCACTTTTTTCCCCCTATGACTTCGGATATACCTCCATTTACCCTGCCTCCATCAGCCTTTCGCAGTAAAACTATCAGACCGATCAGCGCCACCTCGATCACTGGTATCGCTTTTAGGGGCAATGATATATTAGCCCTCGATTGTAAAAACGGCTATCTTTATCAAGTAAATATCAACGATAATCACACCACCGTTTTAAATCCCCACCGTTGGCAAGAATTCATCGGGGCTACGGGATTGGCGTTAAGCGATGACGGTAATACTCTCTGGTTTACCAGTAGGGAGGGAGTTTACTTCTGCTCCCTCATAGATAACGATCTCACCCCGAAATTATTTACCCGTCTTCCCTACAGCGCTAATGGGGTGGCGGTTTATCAAACTACGGTCTATGTTACCTGTCAGAAAACCGGACATATCTTCATTTTCAATCGGGACACCAGTAAAGAAATTACCAAACTTTACGCTCCGGGTATAGGTATAGAAAATATTACCGTCAGGGGGGAAGAATTATGGGTCAGCGATACTCTAGAACAAACCGTTTACTGTCTCGATCGCGCCACCGGGGATGTTATATTCACCCTGATCACTCCTTTTGAATCTCCCACGGCCCTGAGCTTCTATCATGACGGCAAGACGGCCCAAGAAACTCTCTATGTAGCTTATTCCTTTCAGGAACCCTGTATCCGCGATAACCCCAATTCAGAACAAACTTACGAACTCGGTTATCGTCCCCGTACCTTCGTCCATCCCCTCTATTTCCGTTACAACGAGGAGGAACGCTATACCCTCTCTAACGGTTATCTAGTAGAACTGGCCTACGTGGAAGAATTAGAACCCCTTTACGCGGTGGATTTAAAAGATGTGGAATGGCGTATCGCTCTACCCCTGGAAACAAATCGCCAGAGAATTCGCCACATCGAAGCGGTGGGAATGCCTTTCGTCGAAGAGATACAGGAGGGGCAGAGAGTGGCGGTGTTTAAATTCGATCATCTCACGGCGAAGGAGCGCTTCGTCTTCGGTTGGAAAGTGGTTCTCGAAGTCTGGGGTATCAAATATCAGTTAACCGCCCGCGATTGTGAAAATTTGCCGGCGTTGCCCCCCGATTTCGATCGCTATCTCATAGATAATGATGATCTGGCGATGGATACGGATATTATCCAACGGGCCGCCGAAGAATCGATCGGACGGGAAACCAATCTGTTAAGGAAAATTTATAATATTCGTAACTACGTTTACGATCGTCTCTCCTACGGTATCAAACCCCACATCGACACCCCCGATATTGCTCTGCGTCGCGGTGTCGGTTCCTGTGGCGAATACGTCGGCATTATGTTAGCTCTCGCCCGTCTTAACGGCATCGCCTGCCGTACCGTAGGAAGGTATAAGTGTCCGCCTCAACCCTTTCTCAAGGGTATCCCCTTGGAACCCGACTATAATCACGTTTGGTTGGAGTTTTACGTTCCTGGATACGGTTGGATACCTATGGAATCCAATCCAGACGATATGTTTGAAGGCGGCCCCTACCCCAATCGATTCTTTATGGGACTGGCCTGGTATCATACCGAAATAGCCAAGGATATACCTTTTGAACGGTTGGTCAGCGAAGGTAATCCCGTCCTAAAAACTCAGGTCTCTATCGGCGATCTGGCCCTCAATCACGTCCAATTCACGATTTTAGACGAATTACAGCCTTAACTTCCGTGGATGGGAATTATTTATATAATTCCTTATCCCTCTCCTCTTTTAATTCCCTAACCCTCTGTAAAGCGGCTCCGATTACGAATCCCACGACGGCCCCCGAAACCACCCAGTATCTCTTATATATAGTTTGATATTCGTAGGGCGGTTTGTACGTCATCTGACTGGGATTTCTTTCTATCTGAGAAATCGCCAGACCCGTTCCAGCACCGATTAAAGCTGTCACTACACCCGAAAATAGGATTAAGCGCAAGTTCATAAGCTTCATTAATAAGTTTGGTGGCACGATCTACTACTATTTAAGCAAGTTTTTCGGGGAAGATAAAAAAAAGCAACAGTTCTCAATGTACGAACCAAACGTATAACAGCCCTAGTACGGTTGCCAGAAACATCAGATGATTCATCCAATCGTCAAATGTCCATTTTTTAAACATAAATTGTTGTCTTGATAATTTGCATAAAAATTAACATATTTTATTTATTATGTCAATAAAGTAAAGATAATTTTAATCGATAATGATAAAGGGCAACAGGTCGATTTAAAGCTAGAAAATATTGAGGATCTTGGGGAGAAAGATAGACAGCACTAACTTGATCTGCTTCGATATTACCAGGAGAAATTTGTCGATAAGAGGTAGTAGTTTCTACCTCGTTAGAGTATAAACTTTCGGGAGTTTGAAAAATTTGTTGACTGAGTTCAGAACCAATAAATAAATTCTTTGTTGGTCGTTCACTACCCCGCTTAATAACTGTAGAAATTAAGCGTAAATTATTATTAAAAAAACTAACTTGACGGTTAGGATTGTCTGGAGCTACTTTAACGGATAAAATTCCTTTATCACCGAGATAAGCCTTAGCGATACTGGTGCCATTAAAAGCGCGATCGGCGATAATAGAAGGGTGAGGCTCAAGAACTCGAATCAGCGACGAATTAGGTAATCTTTTAGGTATGAACCTTACCGAAAAAGAAACGGGCTGATTAATATAAACCCGATTCTTATCGAAACCGGGAGTAACAAAATCAGGTGCTAGAGGAGCCAATTGTTCTACCAGAATACTCTCAACCGACCAAGTGCCAGCCAGCCAATCCGGATAGATTAAATCTCGCTCCGGTGAGGACAGGGAAGGTTTACCCAGAAGGAGGGGGTAGCAGTTCAAACGCTCAGCCAAGGGGCCTGCTAAAGTAGCAATAGGACAGCAAAAGAGAATAGTTAACAAAACCGCCAGTAAACCAGTCCATTTCATCGGCAATTATATTTACTCGGATACGTATTTAATATCATGACTGATACGATCGACTCACAAGCACCGCTTTTTTCATCCGCCTCGATCCCAGATGCCGCACCGGATTTTAAATCTGGATTTATCGCTATTATAGGGCGACCTAACGTAGGAAAATCAACTCTGATGAATCAGTTAGTAGGGCAAAAAATCGCTATAACCTCACCAGTGGCGCAAACTACTCGAAATCGGCTCAAAGGAATTCTAACCACTGATAGGGCGCAGATGATTTTCGTCGATACCCCAGGGATACACAAACCGCACCACGAATTAGGCAAAGTCCTGGTGAAAAATGCGGAAAATGCTATAAATACCGTTGATGTAGTACTGTTCGTGGTGGACAGTACGGTGCAATTGGGAAGGGGAGATATATATATAGCGGAATTATTGATGAAAATAAGGCCCCGGGTAATTTTGGGGTTGAATAAAAGCGACGGGCAACCAGAAAATTACGAGGAGATAGACAAAACCTATGGCGAATTAGCCCGGAGCCAAAATTGGAAACTGGTAAAATTTTCCGCGATCAATGGTACTAATTTAGAAGCCCTAGAGGAAAAACTGCGAGAAGAATTAGAACCAGGGCCCTATTACTACCCGCCGGAATTAGTCACCGACCAACCGGAAAGATTTATCATGGGAGAGCTGATCCGGGAACAGATACTTTTGCAAACCAGACAGGAAATACCCCATTCAGTAGCGGTGGTGATCGAACAAGTAGAGGAAACCCCCACCATAACCCGGGTATTCGCAGCGATCAACGTCGAAAGGGACTCGCAAAAGGGTATAATCATAGGTAAAAATGGCAATATGCTAAAAGCGATCGGCAGTGAAGCCAGAAACGCAATACAAAAATTAATAACCGGGGATGTATATCTGAAGTTATTCGTCAAAGTAGAGCCGAAATGGAGACAATCGAGGCCGCAGCTAGCAGAATTCGGCTACCGAATAGAGGAATAAAAATCTTTTGCCTCAATGGAATTTCTTAGCCCGCGATTGGGTATTCTGACTATAGAATAGGTCGTCCGCTGACCGAAGCGATCCCCTTGTCAGGAAAGTAAAGTATGATGAGCCATGACCATGACAACTTCTTCGACGAAGATTTTGACGAACTCTTAGGAAATATACAGACAGATGACAGCTTAGAAGAAGAATTCAATCAGTTATTCGGAGACACGGAATCCCCGTCAGCTCAGAATACTCTGACATCCCTGCCATCACAAAAAGATTTACAAGATCTATTCAGTCAGAGTTTGAATTGGGACGAAGAACTGAAACCGAAAAATGGTTTTGACGAGGAAGAACAAGACCTGGAAATATTTTTCACCCCCCAACATAGAAACTTTTCTGACGAACAAAAAGAGGAATCGGATGCGGATTGGGACGAATTAGAACAACTCCTGACAGAATCAAACCGATCGATACCGGAATACGTCCCCCAACTAGAACAAGTTTTACAAGAAAATTTAAAGATCAATATTTACTATAGCTTTGAAGAATTAGAGAACCTTCTCGGGGAATCATTAGAATCGCCGGTAATAGAAGATGAAATGGCGATTTTCGACGAATTAGCAGCGCTGTTGAAATCACCGGTATCTCTCCCAGAAGCCGAAGAAGAGAAAATATTAGCGGAAAATATCGCCATCAGCGAGCCAGAAATAGAAGATCTAGACCTGCACGTAGAAGACGAGTTCAAAGATCTCGAAAAATTACTGGCCGCCACCAATCAATCACTAGGAGCAGGGGCGGGAAGCGTAATCGGTGCAGCTCAAAGAATGACCTCCCGTAACCGTACCTCGAAAACCTTCGAGCAGACGATGCGGGTTCCGATTAAGCAACTCGATAATCTCAGCAACTTGATCGGGGAACTCGTGGTAAAACGTAATCGCCTGGAACAAGATCAGGAGCGTCTGCGCCTCTTCCTTGATAACCTGCTCAATCAGGTACAGAGTTTGAGCGATTTGGGCGGCAGAATGCAGGATCTCTATGAAAGGACTCTATTAGAAGGGGCGTTGCTCGCCAGCCGTAACCGCGCCAGCGGCAAAACCGACATCCAATCGCCTGGGCACACACCCGCTCAACTACCAGGCACCGATAACGGCAATAACGGGAATTTGGACGAATTGGAGATCGATCGTTTCACCGACTTCCACCTGCTATCTCAAGAAATGATTGAATTGATAGTGAGGGTAAGGGAATCAGCCTCCGATATTCAATTCGTGGTAGATGAAACAGAGCAGGTGACGCGCACCCTGCGCCAGGCGACGACTCAGCTCCAAGAGAACATGACGAAATCGAGGATGGTGCCATTCGCCCAAACCGCCGATCGTTTACCTCGCGCCATTCGAGAAATCTCCCTACAACTCAATAAACAAACCCGATTGCAGGTAGAGGGAAGGGATGTACTGATCGATAAGATGATCCTGGAGCATCTCAATAGCCCTATGACCCATCTTGTCAATAACGCCATCACTCACGGGATAGAAAACCCTCAAGAAAGACAGAAAGCAGGTAAAGATCCGATGGGAACGATCACGGTGCGTACCTTCTTACAGGGTAATCAAACCGTGATCACCGTCGCCGATGACGGGGCGGGTATAGATCCTGGGATTGTCAAGAATAAAGCCGTTCAGAAGGGTTTGATCACCCCGGAAGAAGCGAAGATGATGACCCCTCAGGAAGTTTACGAACTCCTATTTCATCCAGGCTTCAGCACGAAAGATAAAGCCGATGACTTTTCCGGGCGGGGTGTGGGCCTCGACGTGGTGAGAACGAGTTTGATCGACGTGCGGGGTTCGGTCAGTATCGACTCGGTTTTGGGTAAAGGCACCACCTTCACCATCCGTCTACCGCTGACTCTAAGTATCTGTAAGGCTCTCTGCTGTATCAGTAATCGCTCCCGGCTCGCCTTCTCGGTAGATGGTCTCGACGGTTGGAAGGAATTCCTGCCGAGCGAAGTTCAATTCAACGAAGAGGGGCAGAAATGTATACCTTGGTACGATAACCTCCTGCCCTATCGACCTCTGAGCGACTTACTCAGCTATAATCGCCAGATCAGCAGGGCTAGTATCTACGGAGGCAAACAGGAGGAGGATTCGATCTCGATCGTCATCCTTCGTAGCGGTAACACCCTCCTGGCAGTACAGGTGGAGCAGGTACTACCGGAACAGGAAATAGTTATCAAACAGATAGAGGGGCCAGTACCTAAACCACCCGGAATCGCCGGGGCGACGGTGCTAGGGGATGGGACGATTATGCCGATCGGCGACGTACTAGAATTGATAGAGATCGCCACCGGAAGACTTCGCACCGATAGCGTCAGCCCTTGGCGCAAACCGAATCAACCCTCTCTCACCGAGCCGCCCGAGAAAACAGAAACTACTGTGTTGATCGTCGATGACTCGATCACGGTAAGGGAACTACTCTCCCTGAGCTTTAGTAAAGCCGGTTATCGGGTGGAACAGGCCCGAGATGGTCAGGAAGCCTGGGAGAAATTGCGATCGGGTCTACCTTGCGACATCGTCTTCTGCGATATTGAGATGCCCCGCCTTAACGGTCTGGAACTACTGGACAACCTACAGAAAGATCCCCGTCTGGCTGGTATACCCGTTGCCCTCCTCACCTCAAGGGGTGCCGAACGTCATCGCAATCTAGCGGCGAAGTTGGGGGCGAGCGGTTACTTTACCAAGCCCTACACGGAGAAAGATCTGCTCGACGCTGCCGCCCGTATGGTAGCAGGGGAAGTTCTCCTGGCTAATAGTACCAAGGTGGGACGCAAACCGACTTTAACCCCCCGCCCCGATACACAAGAAGATAAAATTTTCTCTTCCGAAGAAACTCTCGTCGAGGCCGTTCCCTTACAGCCCTATTCCCGTCCTAGCTATCTGGTTCTGATTGTCGATGATTCCGTCACCGTCCGGGAAATGCTCTCGATGTCCTTCAGTAAGGCGGGCTACCGCATCGAACAGGCTCGGGATGGTCAGGAAGCCTGGGATAAGTTACGGGCAGGTATATCCTGTGACCTGATCCTCTGTGACATCGAAATGCCGAGGATGAACGGCTTAGAACTACTCTCCCGCCTACAGGAAGACGATAATCTCTCTAAAATTCCTATCGCCATGATCACCTCTCGCGGGGCACAGAAAATGCAGAATCTCGCGGCCGAGAAAGGGGCTAAGGGCTATTTTGTCAAGCCCTACATCGAAGATGTCCTGATCGATGCCGCCCGTCGCCTGATCAACGGAGAGGTATTATTAGAAAGGAGTACCGGAGTCGAGTGATACTAGGGCCGCTCATTCTAACAGGGAGGAAGTTCTCACGTGATAACTCCCGACTCCCGACTCCCGACTCCTAACTCCCAACTCCCTCTCACCGATGAACCTACCCAATACGATCACCTTCTCCCGCCTGTTAGCATTGCCTTTCCTCCTCTACTGGCTACCCTCTGGGCAAACTTTCCATCATTGGCTCTGTCTGGCGATCTTCCTCGTTGCTGCCGGTACCGATTGGTTAGATGGTTATCTGGCGAGAAAATTAGATCAGATCACCGACTTGGGTAAATTTCTCGATCCCCTCGTCGATAAATTACTCGTCTTGATTCCGCTGTTAGTCTTGCTCCAATTACAACAGTTACCCGCCTGGGGAGTGAGCTTGATTCTGGCGCGGGAATTAACGATCGCTGGCTGGCGGGTTAATACCTCGGGTAACATCACCGGCGCTAACTTCTGGGGCAAATTAAAAACCGTAACTCAAATAGCCGCGATCGCCGTTCTGATCGCTCCCCTACCTCAATATTATTTCTTCGGTTTAATTGTCTTCTGGCTCTCGGTAGCCTTAACCCTAATCTCTGGGCTGATTTATCTCCTACCTATGGCAGAAGTTTCGGGAGTCGGGAGTCGGGATAACTATTTATAATCCTTACTCCCCACTCACTACTCACCACTCCCGACTTAAATAGATACTTCGCTTAACTCACGAGTCATGTGGTCGAAAGGTTCATCGATGAAAGAGGTGTTAAAAATACCCGCTTCAGCGACCAAGGCTTTAACCAGATCCTTCATGATTTGAATTCCGCGCACCGTAGGGCCGATAGGAACACCGAGAGAGTTGTAGGTTTCCCTCAAGCCTTGTAGAACACGTTCATCGAGGACGTTATTATCGGCGGCTACTAGAGCGTAACTAGCATAACGGAGATAGTAATCCAGATCCCGCAAACAAGCCGAATAACGGCGGGTGGTGTAGGCATTACCCCCGGCGCGAATCAACTCGGGGACTTCCTCGAACAGTTTGACACCAGCAGAGCGTACTATATTAGCCGAATTAGCATTGATAACCGCTGCCGCCGCGATTCGCGCCGTACCAGACTCAAAATAGGCTTTGAGGGTGTCGATCGCGTTGCGGTCTAAATAGCGCCCGGTTACATCATAGTTTTTGATTAGATTGGTGACTGCGTCTCGCATTATTTACGTTCTCCCAACAGCAATAAAGCTTGATTGTTTTACTTTTATTTATAATCCCATAGGGAAGGGGTTTAAACAGCTAACTTATTCCCCGTCTCTAATTTATCTCACCAAAAGTTAGCCTTTCGACACACTTCTTTATAAAACTTCTTTTTTACTCCAGCGATCGCTATCTAAAATACACTTTTAAAAAAAAATATAGATTTTTTCAAGACCTATAAGAGCTTTTTGTATCATTAAATACAAACTCCCCCTAGGACACTGCATAGGATTAAATGTCTGAGACAGCAAAAACTCGGAATTAGATTTAAGGAGTTCCCATGCCCGAAACGCCACAAGAAGTCTTGAAAATGATCCAAGACAATAACATTAAGATCATCGACCTTAAGTTTATTGATATGCCGGGGATCTGGCAACACTGCTCTTTCTACTACAACCAGATTGACGAAAGCTCATTCGATGAAGGAGTACCTTTCGACGGATCTAGTATTCGGGGCTGGAAGAGTATTAACGAATCGGACATGGCAATGGTTCCCGATCCGAAAACCGCTTGGATCGACCCATTTTTTAAAGAACCTACCCTGAGCATGATCTGTAGTATCAAAGAACCGAGAACCGGAGAATGGTATAGCAGAGATCCAAGAACGATCGCAGCTAAAGCTGTAGACTATCTCAAAAGTACCGGCATAGGTGATACAGTTTACGTTGGCCCCGAAGCGGAATTTTTCGTGTTCGATGAGGTGCTTTTTGACCAGAATGAACATGAAGGCTATTACCACCTTGAAAGTGAAGAAGGTGCTTGGAATAGTGGAAAAAAAGGTGACAAGCCCAATCTAGGTTATAAACCCCGTTACAAAGAAGGTTACTTCCCGGTTCCGCCCACAGATACCATTCAGGACATGAGAACGGAAATGTTACTGACAATGGCCGATTGTGGAGTGCCGATTGAAAAACATCACCACGAAGTAGCAACTGGCGGTCAGAACGAATTAGGAATTAGATTCGCCACCTTATTAGAAGCGGCCGACTATCTAATGACCTATAAGTATTGCATCAAAAACGTAGCCAAAAAATACGGCAAAACCGTTACTTTCATGCCCAAACCCTTGTTCAGAGACAATGGTTCCGGTATGCACACCCACCAATCGATCTGGAAAGACGGCCAGCCCTTATTCTGGGGGAATGAATACGCTAACCTGAGCAAAATGGCCTTACATTACATCGGTGGCTTGATCAAACACGCCCCCGCGTTACTAGCTCTCACCAACCCCACCACTAACTCTTATAAGCGTCTTGTACCTGGTTTTGAAGCTCCCGTAAACTTAGCTTACTCTCAAGGTAATCGCTCCGCTTCCATCCGGATTCCCCTTTCCGGTGGCAACCCGAAAGCCAAGCGTTTAGAGTTCCGTTGTCCCGATGCTACCTGTAACCCCTATCTTGCCTTTGCCGCCATGCTCTGCGCTGGTATCGACGGTATCAAGAACGAAATCGATCCCGGTGAACCCCTAGACGTGGATATTTACGAACTCACTCCCGAAGAGTTGAGCAAGATACCTTCTACCCCCGGCTCTTTAGAAGCCGCGTTAGAAGCGTTAGAAAAAGACCACGCTTTCCTCACCGATAGCGGCGTATTCACCGAAGACTTTATCCAAAATTGGATTACTTACAAATTGGATAAAGAAGTCAACCCCATGCGCTTACGTCCCCATCCTTATGAGTTCGTTCTCTACTACGACGTGTAGGGAGAAGTGAGTTAAGAGGAGTGAGAAAAAAGCAATATTATCTCACTCTCTCTATAAAAAGATTTTAAGAGAAGTGAGGAAATTTCCTCACTTCTCTCTTCTCTTAACTCGCTCTTCTTAATGGATTTTACCGAAACGTCGATCTCTACCTTGATAGTCTTTTAGAGCCTGGTGGAATTGAAGGCGATCGAAATCCGGCCAAAGCGTCTGAGTCACATATATTTCTGCGTAGGCCATCTGCCACAAGAGAAAATTACTGATCCGCATTTCGCCGCTAGTACGCACTAGCAAATCGGGAGAGGGAATCCCCGCCGTATAAAGATGGCTTTCTACCACCGATTCATCAATATTCTCGGGAGATAGCAACCCCTGCTGTACCTTACGGGCTATTTCCCGACAGGCTTGGACGATTTCCTCTCTGCCCCCGTAATTAGTGGCCACGCTGAATTGAATTCCTGTATTAGCTTCCGTTTCTTGCATCGATCGCTCTATTTCCCGCTGCAAGGAATCTGGCAGGGCTGATAAATTGCCGACGAAACGAATCCTGACATTTTCCTCCATCATCTCCCGCAACTCCCGGCGCAGGACTCGCTCGAATAGAGTCATGAGAAATTCCACTTCCTCTAGGGGCCTGCCCCAATTCTCCGTCGAAAAAGCGTAGGCAGTGAGGGCGGGGATGCCCCAATCACGACAACAACGTAGCAGGTTTTTTAATGCGTCTACACCCCGTTGATGCCCCATAATACGAGGAAGACCTCGACGGGCTGCCCAACGACCGTTTCCGTCCATTATTACCGCTACGTGCTGGGGTAGACGGGAGCGATCGAGGTCATTGGGTAACTCTTGTAACACGATGGGTTTTACAGTCATTTTCTATTTTTAGGGGTCAATCGAGCTAAATTAGAAATTTTTGTGCCTAATTCTCGGCCTTTTAAGCTAATTTTACGACTTAAGCGGCCTAAACCTAATCCGGGGGTTACTGTTTCCCTTTCTACTGAGGGTGAGAATCGCTGTTCTAATAGCTCTTTTAGTTTACTGCTAGTCAAGGGACGATTGAGGGTTCCGCCTTCGGCGAGGGATATAGAACCGGTTTCCTCGGAGACGATAATACAGATACAGGTTTCTAAACGCTCGGTGATACCCATCGCCGCCCGGTGCCTGGTGCCTAATTGACGTGAGGTACTTCTTTCCGAGAGGGGCAGGATCACCCCCGCCGAAATTATCCGGGAACCTCTGATGAAAACCGCCCCGTCATGCAGTAAGGTTTTCGGCTGAAATATCGTCTGTAGCAGTTCTTTCGATACTTCTCCGTTAACGCTGACACCAGAATTGATAAAGACGCGAGTGTCGATCGAGTCTTTCGTCTCCAACACCATTAAGGCCCCCGTTCTATTCTGGGATAATTCCTTAACCGCGTCCACTATCTCCTCGATCACGCTATCGGATTTAGGAGTTGGTGTTCCTCGCTCGAACAATTGCAGTATGTGTCCCTGTCCGAGTTGTTCTAGAAAACGCCTGAACTCCGCCTGATAGATGACCGACATCGCCAGCGCCGAACCGAGGACTAATTTCTCTAAGATGAAATTGAGCAGCGTTAATCCTAATATTTGACTGATCGCCACTGCCATCATCAAGAATATCAGGCCTCGTACCATCCACAGCGTTCGTTTTTCTCCGATAATCAGGAGGATCGAATAGGTGAGGAGGATGACTAAGGCCAGATCGACGATCAACAGACTGTTATGGATCAGCCAGTGAGAGAGCGGGCGCAGGTTAGGAACAAATCCCAACATGAAAAAATCAAATAGTGAGAGATGTATAACAGAATAGATTTAGGCGGGGGAAAGTCTTTCGGGTAAAAGATCTTGACGAATTAAATCGGCGTAAGTTTCACGCCTTAAAATTAGGCTCGCCTCACCCTCGTGAACCATCACCGCCGCTGGGCGTGATAGGCGGTTATAGTTGGAAGCCATACTATAGTTATAGGCCCCTGTACAAGGTACTACCAATATATCCCCCGGTTCGGTTGCCGGTAACTCTATATCTTTAATTAGAATATCCCCGGACTCACAATGTTTTCCAGCTATTGTCACCGTTTCCTGATTTAAGGCGCTCAGGCGATTGGCTATCAGGGCCCGGTAGGGAGATTGATAGGTGATGGGGCGGGGATTGTCGGACATCCCTCCATCCACCGCTATATAAGTACGCAATCCAGGAATCTCTTTTCTCGAGCCTACAGTATAAGCTGTGACGCAGGCGTTAGCGATTAAAGACCGACCAGGTTCGGCAATTAGTTTCGGCAGTGCTACACCCTGCAGCTCGCAGGCTCTCGCCACTGATTCAGCGACGGTTTTCACCCACTCTTCGATCGTCGGCGGATCGTGTTCTTCTATGTAACGAATTCCCAAACCGCCGCCGATATTCAATTGACTCAGCGGTAATCCTCTCTCTAACCCCTGTTTATACCATTGCATTAGTACTACGCCGAGGTCTTCGTGGGGTTGACGCTCGAAAATCTGCGAGCCGATATGGGCGTGTAAGCCCAGGCAGTGTAAGATGGGATTGGCTTCTATATACGTGAATACCGCTTCTATTTGATGAGGATCGAAACCGAATTTACTATCTAGGTGTCCCGTCCTGATATATTCGTGGGTATGACATTCTATCCCGGGAGTCAGCCGCAACATAATCGGGATCTGTGGGGCGTTTAACTGTCCCGATAGCCTTACTAAGGTTTGTAATTCTAACCAGTTATCGACGATGATCGTACAACCGATCTCGATCGCATATTTCAACTCTTCTATTGATTTATTATTACCGTGAAAGTAGATTTTTTCTAGGTTACTCTCCGTCAGCCCCAAGCGCTCGAGTGCCTGTAACGTCGTGTAAATTTCCCCTCCAGAAACCACATCGAACCCTAATCCCTCGCTTGCCACTACGGCACAGACCGCCAGACAACTCCAGGCTTTTGAAGCGTAAATAACTTGAGAAGGTCCCGGATAATAGGTTTGAAAAGCTTCCCGGTATTGCCTGCAGGCGACTCTTAAAGTATATTCATCTAAAATATATAGGGGAGATCCGAAACGCCCTACTAATTCTGTTACGTCACAGCCGCCTATCTCTAGACGATCTTGAACATTTTTTCTAGCTGTTAACGGTAGTATACTTTGGTTAGGAGAGGTGACTTTGATTTTTTCGCCCTCTAATAAATATCCTCTTCCTGAGTTGGGCTTAATTGATTCGGTAGATAGCATAATAAAGATAAATTGTCAATGAACTAACCAGAGAAGAAAATAATAATAAATTTCATCTCGAAAAAACACTAGTATTTCCAGTGTACTCTCTTCCCGTCTCATTAAATCGGGAATTGGGAGTCGGGAATCGGGAGTCGGGGGTTTAGTTTAGGGATTGTTGCGTACCCGCACGATCGCAAAAATTCCCTAAATGTTGTGAAAAAGAACTTCAAGACTTGTTCTCGCAATAAACGAGAATAAATGATATGACTAGAAAGTGAAGAGGATTAAAGGTAATTTCATGGTTGACCAAAGCAGGATTATGGTAGCCCAGGGGGGTGAAGACATTTCATTGTTAGCGAGTCAATTAAAAGTAGAGTCGGAAAAGCAGCAATTACAGTTGATTTCCCAGTTAGCGGGCGAGGGTGAGGCAGGAGTGCAAGCCTTAATGGATTTCCTCCTATCCACGACTCCAGTTCCGGTCAATCTAGTCACCGGCAAGATATATCAAACCCTGTACGGTTTAAAAACAGAAACCACATCAGCCTTTTTAGAGCGATACTTTCCGTCCGGGATAGTAACGTTAGAAAGTGACCGGAATATCGACTACCGTTTATTACAAGAATTACTAGCACAACAAGATTTTCAAACCGCCGACAGTCTTACCCGGCAGAAGATGTGTGAACTGGCGGGGCCAGGGGCGATAAAGCGCAAATGGGTTTATTTTACCGAGGTGGAGCAGTTCCCCATCATCGATCTACACACGATCAATTCTCTCTGGTGGCTACACTCAGAAGGTAAGTTTGGCTTTTCCGTACAACGTAGGTTATGGTTGTCAGTAGGGCAGAACTTCCCAAAACTCTGGCCGAAAATCGGCTGGAAATCTGGTAATAACTGGACGCTATACCCGAAGGAATTCACCTGGGATTTGAGCGCCCCTGTGGGACACCTGCCCCTACTCAATCAACTTCGAGGCGTGCGCGTAACGGCTTCTTTATTTTCTCATCCCGTCTGGACTGAGAAAGGATGGTAAATGGCTGCTTATCACTATCGTATTTTAGAACAGGTCGGTGTCGGTCAATTCGGTCGGGTTTACTGCGCGATCGCCAAACCCACTGGTACGATAGTAGCCCTAAAAGATTTAGATCAGTTGACTTATCCTACGAAAAAATTCTTACGGGAGATTCTTTATCTCGTCACCCTGCAACACCCCAATATAGTTGCTTTTAACGGTTTCGAGCATCACAAGAGGGGACGTTATCTGATCCTCGATTATTGTAGCGGCGGCACTTTACGGGATTTGATGGATTCTCAAATCCAGTTGAGCCTCCGCTATCGAGTCAAGTTGGTCAAAGATATTCTCTCTGGTTTGGATCACGCTCACCGTCGTGGTATCGTTCACTGCGATATTAAACCAGAAAATATCCTACTAGAGATAGATGCAAACGGCTGGAGGGCAAAGCTAACCGATTTCGGTATCGCCAGATTAACTGAAGAAGCGAAAGACATCAGAGAGTGCGGAGGTTATACCGGTTCTCCTGCCTATATGGCCCCTGAACGATTCTACGGTCAATATTCCTGTGCTTCCGACCTCTATGCGATCGGTATCCTATTATATGAGTTGATCGTGGGTGAGAGGCCCTTTTCTGGACTGCCAGGTGAATTAATGTCCGCCCACATGAGTCAGTCAGTCACCGTCCCCGCTCTGGTGCCGTCAGAGCTACGCTCTATTATCGAAATCGCCCTGAGAAAATTGCCGCAACGCAGATTTCATAGCGCGGGTGAAATGTTGAACTCTCTCGATTCCGCTCTGAAGAAATTACCATCAGTCACGGAAAATTATACTTTACCCCCCCTGACCGATTTACCTATTTTTTCGGCTTATCGGGTAATTTTTGCGAAAAGGATTTTGGATGATGTTACCAGTTTTACTAATAGCATCACCCATCTTTACTGCATAAAGGACAATCAAATCTTTCGAGATAGTATCGACAAGGTGGAAAAAGTTATTACCCGTCTAACCTTTCCTCATCGTGTAATTAAGATTGAATGCTCAGGAGATAGATGTTGGATTTGGACGGGATCGAAATCGCAAATTTTTCTCTATTCCTGTAGCCGCTATCTAGAAGTAAACCTATTAGCAAAGTTTTCTGTCGCGGCAGTATTCAGTAACTTAGATATTAATGATCGATGGTTAGCAGTGAATCAGTATAGGTTATTTATGCTATTAAAATTACCGCAGATGAAGGTAATCGAGGCTAACCGACTCTCTCAAAAACCGAGCCAATTATTATGGCTCGATCGCCGTCACGGTCTTACCATCCATCAAGAAGAAAATCAAACCAAACTCGGATTGTTCAATCGTCGCGGTCATTGGCTCGATGGTTTGACCTTACCGATCTCCTGTCATAACTTCATCGTCCATAAATTCCGCGCCTATTACCTGTTATGCTCCGAATCTCATCACCCCTCCACACTGGTAATTATCAATTTAAAACCCTGGCGGATGATGAGAATTCCACTGCGAGAAATTCCCAATTACATTATTAGTTACCGCGACGGCTTTATATTAGCGTATTTATCTGGTGAAGCGGTATTTTTAGATATAAATACCTATCATTTGAGCTACTGTCATATAGCCTCATCCATTAAATATATTTCCTCTATAGATAGAGATCAATTTCTCGTCATCAACGATGATAATTTATTACAAATTATCAATATCAACGGCTAGAACTAATTAGATAGATTGTAACGCCCCCTCGGAAAAAGAATCAATCCAGGAGATGATAGATTCTGGGAGAGAGATACGCTCACGTAGAGAGGGATTGATACAAACATGACGGGTAGTAGCATGAGCCACCTTAACCTCACATTCTTCCGAGAGGAAGAGGGCGTAATCTACCCGAAATTCACTTTCATCAATCTCGGAAGGACTTAAGGCAATATACACCTTATCGCCACAGAACAAAGGGGAGAAAAAGCGAATACGAGCATCGATCACCGGTATAGCCCGCTCGGTATCGGAGACAAGAGAACGAAAACTCAACCCGGCGGCAGAGAGAGAAGATTCATAGGCTTCGTGACAGATAGACATCAGGGAAGCGAAGTAAACAACGCCTGCCGCGTCCGTATCGTTAAGGAAAATAGTGCGTTGATAAACCATGAGCGAAGCAACCTTAAGCTTGTGCAGTGAAAGGGAGAAGCAAGATATAATTTGTTACGTCCCCCGAAATATAAAAAATATCCTATGAATAACCAAGTTATTCAAGCTTTTTTCCTTGGTAGAGCTTTAGCCGCAGTGGTCGGTGAAAAGTTAGAAGACGCTTTCACCAATGCTCTCAGTGATCTGGGTAAATTCGATGCCGAACAACGGGAAAATCTCCGTCAATTCGTGCAAGAGGTACAGGCCAGAGCCGAAAGAGAAATGGATCAAGGCAACTACAGCACCGGCAATAACTCGACCAATAATAAATCTGGCTCCGAAGACCTACAAGAGACTTTAGATGAGCTGAGAGCGGAAATAGCTCGATTGAGATCCGAATTAAAAAATTATCACGAATAATACAGTAAACCAATCCAGTGTCAGCGCAAAAGTCGCCTAACGTGATCACAACCTCAACCTCGCAATTAAAATCAGACATGGCCAGACTAGAAGTGGCTAAAAGTAGCTATCGCTGGAATCGAGAAAATTACTCGGTCAATCGCCGTCGTCTAGATATATGGCGGTTCGTACTCACCCTACTATATCAATTCTGGCTCAACGGTAAAAAGTGGAGTTACACAGGGGGATACAGTGAAGAAAAGCTCCGTCTCAGAAGAAAGAAGCAGGCCGCTTGGATTCGAGAGAGCCTATTAGAATTGGGGCCGACTTTCATCAAGGTGGGTCAGTTATTCTCTACCCGTGCCGATTTATTCCCCGCCGAGTACGTAGATGAATTATCGAAGTTACAGGATCAGGTACCAGCGTTTACCTACGAGCAGGTCAGTAAGATCATAGAAACCGACTTCGGGAAACCTCTCAATCAACTGTTTAAGAGTTTTGATCCCATACCCTTAGCGGCGGCGAGTTTGGGGCAGGTACATAAGGCTCAGTTGTACACGGGCGAGGATGTGGTGGTAAAAATTCAACGCCCGGGGTTAAAGAAGTTATTCACGATCGACCTCGCCATCCTCAAAAAAATAGCCCAATATTTCCAAAATCATCCCAAATGGGGAAAAGGCAGGGACTGGGTAGGGATCTACGAGGAGTGTTGTAAGATACTCTGGGAAGAAACCGATTATCTCAACGAGGGCAGAAACGCCGATACCTTCCGGCGAAATTTTCGCGGTGAAGATTGGCTGAAAGTACCCCGCGTCTTCTGGCGCTATACCTCCCCGCGAGTGTTGACTTTAGAGTATATGCCGGGGATTAAGATTAGCCACTACGAAGCTATAGAAGCGGCTGGACTCGATCGCAAAATCCTGGCCCGTCTCGGGGCTAAAGCCTACTTACATCAATTACTCAACGATGGTTTCTTCCACGCCGATCCCCACCCGGGTAATATCGCGGTGAGTTCCGACGGTGCGTTGATTTTCTATGACTTCGGCATGATGGGACAGATCAAAACCAACGTCAGGGAAAAATTAATGCAGACGCTGTTCGGGATAGCCCAGAAAGATGCTGAGCGAGTAGTTTCTTCCTTGGTGGATTTGGGCGCTCTCACCCGTACCGACGACATGGGCCCGGTTAGACGCTCGATCCAGTATATGCTCGATAACTTCATGGATAAACCCTTTGAAGAACAATCGGTAGCCGCTATCAGCGATGATCTCTATGAAATCGCCTACGATCAGCCTTTTCGCTTCCCCGCTACCTTTACCTTTGTCATGCGGGCTTTTTCTACGCTAGAAGGAGTGGGTAAGGGGTTAGACCCAGAGTTTAACTTTATGGAGGTGGCGCAACCCTTCGCCATGCAACTAATGACTGATATGAATGGTAATGTAACTGGTAGTATTCTTGATGAGATCGGCCGTCAGGCCGCACAGGTGAGCAGTACCGCCCTCGGATTACCCCGAAGAATAGACGATACGATCGAGAAATTGGAACGGGGAGACATCCGTGTCAGAGTTCGCTCTACTGAATCCGATAGACTTTTACGGCGATTGGGTACAATTGGTATAGGAACTAACTATACTTTACTTATAAGCGCTCTCACGATCTCGGCGACACTTCTATTTGTGTCTGGTTATATCCAAATTGCGGCGATCGTACTTGGGTTAACTCTAATCCCTGGTATAGCCCTGTTTCGACTTCTCCGGCGCTTAGATCGACAAGATCGTATGTTCTAGTACATAATCGGTGATTGAAAATTGTTAGAAGCAAGCTTACCCATGAGTAACCGTTCCTCGGCGGGATTTACCGACCCAGGATTAGTGCGATCGGTGAATCAAGATAGCTACTATATCGATCCACAAAAACGCTTTTTTATTGTCGCTGACGGTATGGGCGGTCACGCAGGCGGTCAGGAAGCCAGCCAACTCGCGGTGAAAACAATCCAGAACTATATAGAGACCTATTGGGACACCGAAATCTCGAGCGAAGAATTATTAGAGGCGGCGCTCCAACAGGCGAATGAGAACATCCTGGCCGATCAGTACACCCATCCAGAAAGAGCGGATATGGGAACTACCTGCGTGATCGCCATGTTCCGTAACGGTCAATCCTGGTGCGCTCATATCGGTGATTCCCGTCTCTATCGCTTCCGGGATAAGAGTTTAGAACAGATAACCGAAGATCATACTTGGGTAGCCAGAGCGATGAAGATGGGGGATCTATCGGAAGAAGAAGCCAAAAACCACCCTTGGCGACACGTTCTCTTTCAATGTCTGGGGCGTAAAGATCTACGGCAGGTAGACGTATATCCAGTAGATATTCGACCAGGAGATGCCCTAATCCTCTGTAGTGACGGACTGACGGAAGAAATAACCGATTCGGAAATCACTTCTTACCTTCTCAACAACGACGCACAATGTGAGGAAATTGTCAAGAGCCTGATCGAAGCGGCCAAACAGGCGGGGGGTTCGGACAATATCACGGTGATCATGGTGACGGAAGCTTAGGGCGAATTCTTGGTTTTTTCTTAACCTCTAGATAAATAGAGTTAAGCGTCTGTCAGGATAGGATTTAAAGACAATCGTAAGTCGATAGAATCCCTATGGTCAATTCCTCCAGTGTAGCCTCAGACATCAATCTCAAAGACCCTCAGTATTATTTCAACCGGGAACTGAGCTGGTTAGAATTTAACTATCGAGTGCTACACGAAGCTCTAGACCCGCGCACACCGCTTTTAGAAAGGCTGAAATTCACGGCGATTTTCTGCTCTAACCTGGATGAATTCTTCATGGTGAGAATCGCTGTCCTCAAACAACAGTTAGAGGCGAACATTTCTAAATTACCAGCCGATGGACTGACTCCGGCTGAACAGTTAGCCGAAGTGAGCAAACGGTTACGCCCCCTAGTGAAACAGCAGGATCATCTATTCGAGTACACCCTTAAAAGCGAACTGGCAGAGCATGGTATTCATCTACTCAATTACGTAGATCTATCTCAAGAACAGAGAAATTATTTACAAGAATACTTTGACAAGAATATTTTCCCCGTTCTAACCCCCTTAGCGGTAGATCCGAGCCACCCTTTCCCCTACATATCTAATCTGAGTTTAAATCTAGCGGTAGTGGTGAGGGATAGGGAAACCGATAGGGAATTATTCGCCCGGGTGAAAGTACCCGGAGTATTCCCCCGATTTATCGCTTTTCCGAAAGAATTAAGACACTATCACGATGGTAAACCTTCCATTTGGACGGGAGTACCTTTAGAGCAAGTCGTGGCTCATAATCTAGAATCCCTATTCCCGGGTATGGTAGCTCAAGAATGTTACGCCTTCCGGGTGACCAGAAACGCCGATATATCCGTAGAAGAAGACGAAGCAGACGATCTATTATCGGCGATCGAAGAAGAGGTAAGAAAACGGCGCATCGGTAAATCAGCCGTTAGGTTAGAAATTCAGAGCATAACCCCCGACAATATCAAAGAGAGAATCCGCACCGATTTAGGATTAGAAGAGAGCGACGTTTACGACATAGATGGCTTATTAGGGATGAAAGATTTATTTTATTTCCTCTCCCTACCCTGCCCCGAATTAAAAGACGAACCCTGGAATCCGGTAACTCCCCCCTCTTTAGAGCTACTGAGAGAGATAGTAGACGGGAATGAGGACGGTATCGTAGACAAAGAAGGGGAAGATATTTTCACCATCATCCGAAACGGTGATTTACTCTTTCATCACCCCTATCAGTCATTTAGTTCCTCGGTACAACAATTCGTAGCTCAAGCCGCTTTCGATCCTGGGGTTTTGGCGATTAAAATGACCCTCTATCGCACATCTGGGGATTCTCCCATTGTCAAGGCTTTGATTTCCGCCGCTGAAAACGGTAAACAAGTAGTCGCCCTAGTGGAATTAAAAGCCAGATTCGACGAAGAGAATAACATCAACTGGGCTAGAAAATTAGAACAGGCTGGGGTTCATGTGGTTTACGGACTGGTGGGGTTAAAGACTCATACTAAAGTCATCCTCGTAGTGCGTCAGGAAGGCGAAAAAATACGCCGATACTTCCACGTCGGCACCGGTAACTACAACCCGAAAACTGCCAAACTCTACACTGATTTAGGCATACTGAGCTGTCGAGAAGATCTAGGAGCGGACTTAACCGATCTGTTTAACTTTCTCACTGGTTACTCGCGTCAACAATCCTACCGTAAATTATTGGTAGCTCCAGTGAATCTGCGTAAACGGATGGTAGAGATGATTCGCAGGGAAGCCGAACACGCCCGCAACGGTGGCACCGGACGCATTGTCGCTAAAATGAACGCTCTGGTAGACGCGGAAATTATGGAAAATCTCTATCGGGCCTCGCAGGCGGGAGTACAAATAGATTTGATCGTCAGGGGAATGTGTTCTCTACGTCCGGGAATCCCGGGAGTGAGCGAGAATATCCGCGTCATTAGTATTATCGGCAGATTTTTGGAACACTCTCGAATTTTCTATTTTCATAACGGCGGAGAAGAAGAGGTGTATATCGGAAGCGCCGACTGGATGGGAAGAAATCTCAGCAGGCGGGTGGAGGCGGTGACACCGATCGAAGATCCGGCTATCATGAAGGAGTTAGAGGAGGTATTGGGCATCATGCTGGCCGATAATCGTCAGGCTTGGGAATTGCAGAGCGACGGTACTTATATTCAACGCCGACCGGCTGAAAACGAACCTGTACGCAGTACACAAGTCATTCTCATGGAAAAAGCCATCAAAAATAGTGGTAATTAACCAGAATATTACCTTATCTTTACCTTAATACTGTAAAGTAGCTGTGGCACTTAAAGTAT
This sequence comes from uncultured bacterium, assembly GCA_964623815.1. Classification (GTDB taxonomy): domain Bacteria; phylum Cyanobacteriota; class Cyanobacteriia; order Cyanobacteriales; family Microcystaceae; genus Chroococcopsis. The sequence goes on from CAZUVR010000029.1 coordinate 44,925, forward strand.
CTAATTTATGCTACTTACCCAGAATAACTCTGATTTCCTGTGGAGAGATGATAAAGCAGAAAGTCGTCGTCTCCACTTTTACGATCGAGGCGAACAGATACCCTTAGCCCCGGAAGGTGTGTGGCAGGTTTATCGCGGTGTCGTGCAACTGAGTCAATTATCGGAAAACGGTGAAGAAATTTTAGTCGGTTGGGCGCAACCTGAGGCGTTTTTCGGGATGTGGCTGACTTCTCTAGATTCCTACGGCGCTAAAGCCCTATCCGAAGTGTATCTACGCTGGTTTTCTTTGGCTGAAATCGAAACTAATCACGCTCTCTCTGGGATGTTATTAACCCAATCAATCTACAGACTCAAACAAACCGAAGCCTTACTAGCAATCACCGGATTGAAAAGGGTAGAGGAGAGATTACAACACCTACTCAAGTTATTAAAACAGGAATTAGGGCAACCGATCGCCGAGGGTAGCCGTCTGTCGGTGCGCTTAACTCATCAGAATCTCGCCAATGCTATCGGGACTACCCGGGTAACGATAACCCGATTATTGGGAGAATTTCAGCGTCAGGGTTGTATCGGTTTCGATCAAGACCGTCATTTAATCATCTACAATTAAGAACCCAGTTTGAAGGCTTCCAGGAATAAACTGTAAACTACCCCCACCTTGAAAAGGTTAAGAACACTATTGAAGAATTTCCTTTGCCGGTCACGATAGATGAAGATGTTGACCAGCTCCGTAAATCCCACCAATAAACCAGCGGCTACAACGTCCCATTGAGCTGTTTGTCCTGCGGTGGTAGACACGGTTTCCCCTACGAATAAACCGACGAAAAGACTGAGGGTTAATAGAGAAATACGTCGCCAAGGATTATTGAAGAATAAATTTAGGCGATCGTTGGCGACGGTAGCTAAAGTGTTCAACCTCGTTCTCTGCATGGTTTATTTATTGTTGTGAGTGATGCGATTGAGTAACCAGAGGGAGGTAACGATACCCGTAAAGTGAGCCATGATCGTGTTAGTGTTTGCCTGGACAATCAATAGGTCTACCGAGTTGACGAATTGAGTAGGATTATTGCCGACGTTAAAAGTACCTTGGGGAACGTTGAGAGATTTAATCAGGACGATACCTGCTAAGGCTTGCGCTCCCAAAATCGTTAACGCCATACCAATGAGATTGGCAAACAGGCCTCGACGGATCAGACGTATGGTATCGGCTTTTTTAGGGCGATTCTCCGCGCTCAACTGAACCATTTGTTTGGCGGTACGCATATAGTTATAGGCGAAAACGATCGCCACCACTAAAAAACCGACTCCGCCGATAGCGCAGAGGACACCGATTTCAATACCTTGGGTGCGTTGTTTGAAACCGATCAAGCTAGCGGTAGCGATCAGTAATAGAACGCCAGATATAACACCTAAAACGATCTGCGCCCAAAAGCCGATCCGCCCCTGTTGCATGAGAACGCTGGCGGCGCGTTGGACGGCGGGCGGTAGGGATGGGGAAAAGTCTGTCTGTCCTTTCATAGGAATATTAGTAATTTGGGAGCGTTTATCTCTCATTAGCCGTGTCTCCATTCGTCTCTTTCCATTGTCTTATTTTTTAGAATAAGTGCCCACTAAAATAATGCTTTTTTTCTGTTCATCTCCCTTTCACTTTCTCCGTAAATTTGCCAGGCCAATCGAAACATTTCCTGTCCAGTATGTAGGGAACGATCGTCATAATTGAGGGTAAATTGCTCTAATTCTTCTAAACCGTCGCTGATGTGATTGAGACAGTAATAGAGATTGGCTGCTACTTTGGCTAGAGTAGGGGGACTTTTGTGAGTGGTGAATATCTTCTGCGCTAAGCTGTGATTATGACTGCATTGCTCTAAATAAGCCTGAAATTCTTCCATTAATCCATCATCAAACGGATCTGCCTCTAATTCTTCTAGTTGACTTTTTAGCGATTTAATGGTAATCCGAATCAGACGGGATAGGGGTAGATAGACATTTTTATGCCAGTGTTGCAGATGAGCATCTTGATCCTTTTCCGCCTGTCGATAACGTTTGTAATTAGCTTGAGCTTCAGCGTTACGTTGCTGTCGTCGAGTAACTCCCGGTTCTTCTAATTGTAAGTCGTAGAGGCGGCGGCGCTGAGGATCTCCGAGGATTTCGTAGGCGGCGTTAATCTGTACTATTTTATCGTGACTGGCTCGATCACCCAAACTATCGGGGTGAAATTGTTTCGCCAATCTTCTATAAGCCTGCTTTATCTCATCTGAGGTGGCTTGCTGGGCTACTTCGAGGGTTTGATAATGGTCAGTCATGAGGCTTAATGATGTTTATCGGGTACGGGATCATACCCTCCTTTACTAAAGGGATTGCAGCGTAGGATGCGTTTAATACCGAGCCAGGAGCCGTAAAATATGCCGAATCTCTCTATAGCTTCCAGGGTATATTCGGAACAAGTAGGGGTGAATCGACAACTTGGGGGGAGGAGGGGAGAAATCAGTAATTTATAACCTTTAATCAGGCTGATGGCTAATTGTTTCATAATTTTTCCAGGTTGTTTAAAATTGAGTTTGTAGCATTAACGGTTAAGGTTTTGCCTGAAGTTTCCTCTTCTCTATTATGGTCGATCGCTATAGTAGCTTTCTACCTGGGATCGATCATTCTCATCTCCGATTTATTCCGTCGTTTCTCCACCGACGCGGAGATTACCCGTAAGATCGTCCATATTGGGACGGGTAACGTCATCCTCCTGGCTTGGTGGTTAAGAATTCCGGCTTGGGTGGGTATCAGCGCAGCGGTGGTGGCGGCGGTGGTGGCGTTAGTTTCCTATTTCGTGCCGATTCTCCCCTCTATCAATAGTGTGGGGCGGCCGAGTTTGGGGACTTTCTTTTATGCCGTCAGCATCGGGACTCTGGTAGCTCTGTTCTGGCCTGTTTCTATGCAGGAGTACGCGGCGATCGGAATTTTAACTATGGCTCTCGGCGATGGTTTCGCGGCTTTAGTAGGTCAGAATTTCGGCAGACATCCCTATACTATCCTAGGCAGTAAGAAGAGTGTGGAGGGGTCTTTAACTATGGTGTTAGTGAGTTTTCTGGTGACGGGGTTTATATTACTCTTTGTTACGGAAAACAGTCTCTCTATCTGGTTGGTTGCTTTAATAGTGGCTATACTAGCCACCCTTCTAGAAATGGTTTCTAAATTGGGTGTGGATAATTTAACCGTACCTATCGGTAGTGCGGCCGCCGCTTTTTATCTTTCTCAATACCTGTTGTAATCCCCGTGTATACAATTTTTGAACTGGACAATATTTATCCTACCTACCGTCTCATCGATGATTCTAAGTCGGCTTTTTTAGAAGTTGTGCCGAGTCGGGGAGGTATTATCACTCGCTGGCAGATAGCAGAGCGATCGATCTTCTATCTCGATGAGGAACGTTTCCGCGATCCTAACCTGAGCATACGGGGTGGTAATCCGATTCTCTTTCCAATTTGCGGCAATCTACCCGATAACCTCTATGAGTATGCGGGGGTTGAATACACTCTCAAACAGCACGGTTTCGCCCGAGATTTACCTTGGACTGTGCGCGGGAAAAGTACCGATAATTCTGCCTCTTTAACTCTGGTTCTAGAAAGTAACGAGATAACCCGGAACCAATATCCTTTTGATTTTGAGGTGGTCTTCACTTACGTTTTTCAGGGCGACAGCTTGAAGATTTACCAAGATTTCATCAATCTATCTTCTGAAGTTATGCCTTTCTCGGTGGGATTTCATCCTTACTTTCATGTGGGTGATAAAAACGCTTTGAGTTTCGATATTCCTGCTATTCAATATCAGAAGAAAGAAGACGGTAGCCTGCACGATTTCGATGGCAGATTCGATTTTAACCAAGATGAAATCGATGTGGCGTTTTTAGATGTCAAGCGTCATAACTGTAGCTTTAAAGACCCTTCCGGGGGAGGTTTACAGATCTATATTAGTTACTCAGATATATTCTCTACTCTGGTTTTCTGGACTCTCAAGGGGAAAGATTTCATCTGTGTGGAACCTTGGAGCGCTCCCCGTAACGCTCTCAATACCGGTGAGGATTTAGTGTATTTACAGGCGGGCGATCGATGTTCGGCGGAGATAGAAATAAAGGTGAGAGAGTTTTAGGCTCTTTATTGACCAGACAGAAAATCATCGGGTGATATTCCGGCTTGCTTGAAAATAGCTCTTAGCTCTTAAAGTCCCCTCTGGCATATCGCCGGTGTGATGGCTTGCGTGGCAGAGAATTTATTCCAGATGCGGGTCGGATACCTTGTTTTCCTTTGCGGACTTGGTATAACGCCACAAATCGAAGAGCTATAACTTCTAATTCTAACGTGGATTTAAAAATTAGTTTTTTCAATTAAATATTTTCTTCAAGTTTTGCTGTAGACTCTTTTATATAGCGAAAGCGATTCGCATAGACTGCACTCTATATCTATGATTTATGTTTTCGGGTTAAGAGTGATAAGCCCACTGGCTTCGCCAGATCTGCCATCTGCAGAGCTATCACTTTAACAGGGGTAGGCGTTCTCTTTTATTGAACGTGACTCATTCCGGAGTCTGAATCATAACTGAATTAGTGTGATTATTTGTGATCGCCAGAGTTAAACACCATGTTATAGCACACGAGGCACCGGGATGCAGATGCGATAGAGTGACGGGTTGACTCGCTGCTCAATCGAATGCGTGGAGGGAACCACCCCGGATTCGAGTCCATGCTTGCCTGCTGTCCTGACCCCTAATATCTGATCGAGGAGGAATTACATAGTGGATTTTTTGTCCTTTTTTTTAATGGACTTCGTTAAGCAGTTGCAGTCGCCAACGCTCGCCTTTTTGATTGGTGGCATGATCATTGCTGCTCTCGGGAGTGAATTGGTAATCCCAGAGTCGATTTGTCAGATTATCGTCTTCATGCTGCTCACCAAAATCGGTCTGACTGGCGGAATTGCCATCCGCAATTCCAACCTGACGGAGATGGTATTACCGATGATCTTTGCCGTAATGGTAGGAATTCTTGTGGTTTTCATCGCGCGCTATACCTTGGCCAATCTGCCGAAGGTTAAAGTCGTCGATGCGATCGCGACTGGAGGGTTGTTTGGAGCTGTGAGTGGCTCCACTATGGCCGCCGGTCTGACGGTACTGGAAGAACTAAAAATTCCCTACGAGGCATGGGCTGGCGCACTCTATCCCTTTATGGATATTCCCGCCCTCGTAACGGCGATCGTGGTGGCCAACATTTATCTCAATAAGAAGAAGCATAGTGCGGCGGCTAACTTTACCGCGCAGGAATCTTTCACCAAACAACCCGTGGCAGCAGGCGATTATCCGGATCAGGAGGATTATCCTCGCACCCGGCAGGAGTACCTCAGCGAGAAGCGGGAGCCGGAGAATAATCGGGTCAAGATTTGGCCGATCATTGAGGAAAGCCTTCGGGGGCCAGCCCTATCGGCAATGTTGTTAGGCCTAGCTCTGGGCATATTGACCCAGCCGGAAAGTGTCTATAAAAGCTTCTACGATCCCCTCTTTCGTGGCTTGCTTTCGATCTTGATGCTGGTCATGGGTATGGAGGCTTGGTCAAGGGTTGGCGAACTGCGTAAGGTGGCCCAGTGGTATGTTGTGTATAGCGTCGTAGCACCGTTTGTACATGGGCTAATCGCCTTCGGTTTCGGCATGATTGCCCACTACGCCACTGGTTTCAGCTGGGGCGGTGTCGTAATGCTGGCCGTCATCGCCGCCTCCAGTTCGGACATTTCAGGGCCGCCCACGTTGCGGGCTGGTATCCCGTCGGCTAATCCTTCCGCCTATATCGGCGCGTCCACAGCGATCGGTACGCCAGTGGCGATCGGCTTGTGTATACCGTTCTTCGTTGGACTCGCCCAGGCTCTCAGCGGCGGCTAATCCCAGACTGTTCGGGGTCTGCTGGCCCTCCCCTTGACCAGGCAGACCAAGCAGATAAATCGACATATATTATGTAAGGAAATAATCAACATGGCCAAACCAGCCAAAAAGCTCGTCATAGTCACAGAAAAGATTCTGCTGAAAAAGATCGCCAAGATCATCGAAGAAGCCGGGGCGACTGGTTATACGGTAATGGAGACTGGCGGTACAGGCAGTCGTAACGTGCGCTCATCGGGACAACCCAACGTTTCCGACACTCAGGCAAATGTAAAGTTCGAGGTTCTCACCGCTGATCGAGATCTGGCCGAGAAAATTGCCGATCAGATCGCAGTGCAGTTTTTCATCGATTTTGCAGGTATTATCTATATTTGTGACGCGGAGGTTCTGTATGGACACAGTTTCTGTGGGCCAGATGGTTGTTGAATCGACATCACATTGATGACTAGGCTTGTTTCACAACCAGCAACCGAATCCAAAGTCTGACCATCTGCCGCGTCGGTGATCAATGTCAGCTTTGGGTAGCTACCTGTGCCAATCTATCTTCTCTTCTATCCGAAGCAAACAAAGCTATCTGTCATCTATGCCTCTGTGGATAATACTTTATAGAATTGGTATGAAAGAGTTATTAAGGTAGATAAAAGATGCCGTGGTGATTTAGAAGTAGTGATGGTGGCTTAATGCTTTGCAAGTTAGGCATTATAGTCATGGATAAAATACCAAATTGCCCCAACGTGATTCTCCATTTTTTTATAGAACGCTCGGGGAAGAGTTTTTAAGAGTTATTTCTGCAATTATTTTAATTAGGAAATATTTTACACAATCCATGCTGGATAAGCAAGACAGCTCACCACTACTACCGAATCACTACCGTAATTTGTAATACTGTGGCAGAATTCGTGATGGCGATGTTTATTGTGTGGGCGCTCAGAGATTGCGGGCGATCGCTACTCCAGGGCATACGGATAGTCACATGGCTTACCTGATCGATGAGCGGCGTTTGTTAACTGGCGATGCTCTCTTAATTCGCGGCTGTGGTCGTACCGATTTCCAGAATGGTTCACCTGAGGTACTTTATGAAACGGTGACCCAGAAATTATTCACCCTGCCGGACGAGACTTTAGTTTATCCAGGCCACGATTACACGGGGCGAACCGTTTCCTCGATCGGTGAGGAAAAACGCTGGAATCCCCGCTTCGTCGGTCAGAATCAGCAGAGCTTCATCAAGTTAATGAATGGTCTGAGTTTACCCTATCCGAAAAAGATGCCGGCGGCGTTGAGTGCTAATGCCAGGGGCGGTAAGGTGTTCCTCGCCATAGACTACCAAATATGAGGATAGATCTTGAACATCTGTTTGTGGATGGTGAGCCTGATGTGGGGGATGACTCCAAAGTAATAGAACTAATCGATCCCGCCATAGATTAAATAAGTCCATAAGTCAGTCAGCGAATTTTAAGTTCACCCCTTGCCAATCACTGAATATGCTGTTAACATTAGAAATTGTGTGAGAAATGCACACAAGGGTCGCTAGCTCAGCGGTAGAGCACTCGGCTTTTAACCGATTGGTCTTGGGTTC
>CAZUVR010000030.1:0-14737 GCA_964623815.1 uncultured bacterium
TGGCAATGAATTCCTCCCCCGCCCCCGAAACCGATTCTCTCATGATCGGGATAAACGATCCTATAGTGGAGATTCCCGACAAGGCAAAATAATAAATTTAATATTTTTTCACACCCGAAATGAGCATGAAGTTAAGCGCGGTGGTTCCTTTCGGTAGGAGCTTCACCGAGTATGTAAAAATGTTTCATCTATCATCGGAGGATTTGGCTCGATCGATCTTAGGTGTCGGAGATGGCCCAGCTAGTTTTAACGCCGAAGCCACTATACAGGGTTTTAAAGTGGTTTCGATAGATCCTGTGTATCAATTCAGCGCTCAAGAAATTAAGAGCCGTTTCGATGCAGTAGTTGACGATATTATCGCTCAAGTGAAAGCCACTCCTGATGATTGGGTTTGGTCTTATCATCCTTCTCCCGAGGATTTACGCCGGAGTCGTACATCGGCTTTAAATCAATTTTTAGCCGACTATGACGCGGGCAAACTATCAGGGCGTTATCAGATTCAATCTTTACCTCGGTTAAATTTTCCTGACGATTCTTTTCATCTGGCCCTATGTTCTCATCTGTTGTTTCTTTATTCGGCTCACCTAGATTATCAATTTCATCGGGCTTCGGTTTTGGAGATGTTACGGGTTAGTAAGGAAGTAAGGATATTTCCTCTGTTAACATTGATGTTAGAGCGATCGCCCTATCTTCTTCCCCTGATGGATGAGCTTCGATCTGCTGGTTATGAGGTATCAATAGAGAAAGTAAGTTACGAATTTCAAAAAGGTGGTCATGAGATGTTAAAAGTTAGTAAATCATAATTTCAAAGAGTACTCGCATGAAATCCGATCTCACATCTCTAGACTATCAACTCTCTTCTTTATTAATATATCAAAATATTTTAACTCATCCCATCCTAGAATCTTTTATAGAGTTATTAAGTGATTTCAATAAAGATAGCAAGAAAAGTTTACAAGCTTACGGAAAAATTTTTAATAAGTTAGCTGGGTTAAATATAAGCTGGCAAGATTTTCTTATCGAGCAAATTTTGCTGGATGAAAATCCTTTTAGCACCTGCATAAAAACGGATAACATTAGTCATAGTTTACGGGCAGGAGTTAAGCAGGATTTAGAAATTTTGCAAAAACTTTATGACTTTACACCTGAAAAAATAGTTAATTACTTGAAAAATGAATACAAACAATTAGTTAACCTCATCCCTTGGACGAAAGATAATCAAAGAGAAAGCTTCTTGCATTGTGCAGTTAATTGGAGTGAATTAATCGATGATTTAATCGAATACTATCAACAAAACGGGGCGGGTATTTTCGCTCAGTATACAGCGATAAAATGGCAAGAATCTAAATTAATAGGGATCACTCATCCTGATGATATAAGATTAGAGGAAATAACGAGCTATGAAGAACAAAAACAGATTCTTATCGATAATACGGAGCGCTTATTATCGGGCTACCCTGCCTTAAATGTTTTATTGTATGGTAGTAGAGGCTCGGGGAAATCATCGTTAATCAAGGGATTGTTAAAAAAATACAGCGATCGTGGTTTAAGATTGATTGAAGTGGCGAAAGAGGGATTACAAGACTTACCCCTGATAGTAGACCAACTGAGAAACCGAGTGCAGAAATTTATTATCTTCGTCGATGACCTATCCTTTGAAGAAGATGACGAGAAATTTAAGAATTTGAAAGTAGTTTTAGAGGGAAGCGTCAGCGCTAAACCGAAGAACGTGGTTATATACGCTACCTCGAACCGGAGACATCTGATCAGGGAGTATTTTAGCGATCGACCTGCCCCCAGTCAAGGGGATGAGGTTCACGCCTGGGATACGGTACAGGAAAAATTATCTTTTAGTGATCGATTCGGATTGACCTTAACTTTTGAACCCGCCAATCAGGATAAATATTTAGAGATAGTTCATCATCTGGCCTCTTTAGAAGGAATCGCTCTAGAGAGAGAAGATTTAGAATTTCGTGCCAAACAGTGGGCGACGCGCCATAATGGTCGATCGGGTAGAACTGCCCGACAGTTTATCGATTTTCTAAAAGGAGAATGCCCGGGAGTCGGCTGATTGAGGTTTCCTATTCACCGAAACGATAACCTTTACCGTAGACGCTATAAATTAACTGAGCCTCGCCTGACGCTTCTATTTTGCGGCGGAGAAGTCGAATTAGAGCCGCGACTACATTACTGTTAGGTTGTTCCTGTTGATTCCACAGATGAGTATAGATTTGTTCGTGGGTAAGAAGTTGGCCCGGATGATTCATGAAAAGGGCTAAAAGTAACACTTCTTTTTCCGATAAACTGATACTGCGTCCCGAACGATAAGCGGTTTGATTTTCTTGATCTAATTCTAAATCTGCAAATTTTAAACGATTGTTCTCTTTCGTTTCCCAGTTAACAGAACGACGCAATAAAGCCCGCACCCTCGCTAATAATTCTCGTAATTCAAAAGGTTTAACTAGATAATCATCCGCCCCTGCATCCAATCCTAACACCCGATCGTCTAAAGTATCCTTCGCCGTTAAAAATAATACAGGAGTATTATCAGATCTTTGACGTAAACGGCGACAGATTTCGATACCGGAGAGATGGGGTAGCATCCAATCCAGAATTAAAAGGTCATAGGTTTGTTTCTGTGCCAATTCCCAACCAGAGCGCCCATCGTGGCTGATATAAACTTTATAACCCTCCTGAGAGAGAATTTGAGCCAGAGGTTCTGTTAACTCCACTTCATCATCGACTAGAAGAATGTTCATGGTTTTGAGATACAGTAAGAACGGGCATAAAGAATAATATTAAGGGATATTCTTCATTGTGCCTTTCGCCCCTTGATGTTGTTAAATTATCATGCTTACGATCGCACTCCCCAAAGGCGCGTTATTAAAAGACAGTATTTCCATCTTTCAACAGATAGGCCTAGATTTTTCCGCCTTTCTCGATTCGGGTAACAGAATGTTACAGATAACCGATCCCAGCAATCAGGCTAAGGCTCTATTGGTGAGGGCGACGGATGTACCCGTCTATGTAGAATACGGTCAAGCCCATCTCGGTATCGCGGGTTACGATGTGTTAGTAGAGAAAAAGCCCGACGTAGCCAATCTAGTTGATTTAAAATTCGGTTATTGTCGCCTTTCCGTGGCCGTACCCCAAGATAGCCCCTATAAAAATCCGGTGGATATTCCCCCGCACGGGCGCGTAGCCTCAAAATTCGTCAACTGCGCCACCGATTATTTTCGCAAGCTCGATATACCGGTAGAAATTATTCCCCTTTACGGCTCGGTAGAATTGGGGCCGATTACGGGAATGTCGGAAGCTATAGTCGATTTAGTATCTACGGGGCGCACTTTGCGAGAAAATGGATTGATAGAGATAGCAGAAATATTCCCGAGCAGTGCGCGATTAATCGCTCACCCTTGGAGTTACCGTCTCAATCTCGATGATTTATCCACTCCGGTAGAGAAACTTCGTATCCTCACCCAACAATCCGCTTAATATGACCCAGTTAACGAACGAACAATATAAAGAGAAGATGGAGCGCCGCAAGGCGATTCAAGAACAAAGATTAGCCGATAAGATTGCCGAGAAAGGTTTGATCATCGTCAATACTGGAGATGGTAAGGGCAAGACGACAGCGGCGCTAGGTATGGTATTACGATCGCTCGGTCACGGTTATCGGGTGGCGATTGTACAATTTATTAAGGGAGCCTGGCAACCCGCAGAACAGTCAATTTTCTCTCAGTGGGGCGAGCAAATCCAATTTCTCGCTATGGGTGAAGGGTTTACTTGGGAAACTCAAGATAGGGAGCGGGATATAGAAAAGGCTCAAGAGGCTTGGCAAAAAGCATATACATTCATCGAGAATCCAGAATATCAATTAGTATTACTCGATGAAATTAACATAGCCTTGAAACTCGGGTATTTAGATGTAAAAGAAGTATTAGCCGGACTAAAGAGAAAACCCGATAACAGTCACGTAATTTTAACCGGGAGAGGTGCGCCGCCGGAGTTAATAGAAGCCGCCGACTTAGTAACCGAAATGAAATTGGTCAAACATCCTTTTCGAGAACAGGGGGTAAAAGCCCAACCGGGGATAGAATTTTAAAAATAGAGGTTTTCCAATGAATGAAAAAATTCCTCAATATCAGTTAGACAAAATTGTAGCAGAAGTCGATCGCCTCGGTCGCCTTCAAGAGAGCGAGTTAAATCGTCAACAACTAGAGGAAATTCTTCAAGAATTAAACCTACCATCTGAATTACTAGATGATGCGATGATTCAGTTAGAGCGCAAAAAAGCTTTAGCCATACAACAACGCCGTAATCGATGGATAGGATTAGGAGTAGCTACAGTTTTAATAATCGGACTTAGTAGTACATTTATTTTAAATCAAAATTATCAAAAGAAATTAGAAAGTGTAGCTGTCTATCAAAGCCGCATAACTTTAGGCGAAGATAAAGGAGAAAACTTAGCGGTTATCGAACGTCAAAATAATCCAGAAGTTTATTATCGAGTCACTTTAAAAGAAGCGCCTATAGGAGACAAGTTAAACTTAAAATGTGATTGGATTGCTCCGTCTGGACAGATTGCTCATGAAAATAACTACGAAACCCGTCAAATTAATACAAATGTTTGGCAAACTCATTGTCGTTATCAAATGGGATTAGCATCCCCTCCGGGCAGATGGCAAGTTCAAATGTCCCTAGGCGATCGAATTCTCGGTAAAAATTCTTTTGTTGTTAAATGACACAAAATTATCAATTTATCGGTTATTGGGGTATTACCCCCCCGACAGAATTAGAGACTTTTACTCAGATAATAACAGCTAATAAAACCTCCTCGATAGTTCAACAGCAAGAAAACTGGGGAATTATTTACTTAGGTATCTCAGAAATTCCTGCACATCGCGGCATAATTGCTGGTTTATCGGCAGCAGGAATAGATAATCAATTGGATTGTTGGGTAAGAATCCAAAATAATTCTTTAATCTTAGGTCGAGAACCTTTTGGCAGGGTTCCTTTATATTGGACTCAATTAAATCAAACTATTTGGTTTGCGTCTCAATTTCAGTTATTGTTACCTCTTATTCAAAAGCCCCAAGTTAACCTGAGCGCTTTATCCGCTTATACTAATTTTTCTTATGTTCCCACTCCCTTAACCCCGGTCAAACAAATTTCGGCTATTTCCCCCGGTAAAGAGCAAGTTTGGCTTTTAAATGAGACTATAGAACAACTACCAGAAAAGTCTTTGTATCAATTTAGGTCTTTGCCTAAACTTATACAGGAAGAACAAATAACTATTCATCAGTTGCAAACGCTCCTAAAAGATTCTATTTATAAGCAAATAGCCGATTTAAACAATGAACCAGTAGGGGTGTTTCTTTCTGGGGGGCTAGACTCTTCCATTATTGCCGCTTTGTTAGTCCGAGCCGGGGTTAAGGTTCGTGCTTATAGCCTTGATTTCGGCATAGGCGAAGGCTCAGAATTATCTTACGCTGAAGGCGTGGCAAATTTTTTAAAAATTCCTTTAGTCAAAGTTGCCGCTACTCCCAAACAGATCAAAAAAGCTCTCTTAGCAACGGTTAGAGCTTTGGATTTACCTTTTGGGGATGGGGTGACAGTACCTTTATATTTATTAGGGGAAGCAGCAAGTAAAGAAACAGCTATTGCCTTTAATGGCGAACATGGTGATCAATTATTTGCCGGTTGGACTAATAAACCTCTGATTGCAGCCAGTGTTTACAGAGGAGAAAATGGTTTCTTGGCTCAATATATGCGGACATTTCACCGTTTTCACGGCTATGAAGGGAGCGTTTTTCAGGCGCAGGTTTATGACAAGATTAAATCTTATAGCCCCGAAGCTTGGTTAAATGAGGCCCTCGATGAAAGTTTCACTGATTGTTTTTTCGATCGCCTACGTCGTGGTAATTTAATGCTGAAAGGTAGTCAAAATATCCAACCTCGTGCCACTAATTTAGCTTTCACTCATGGATTATCTATTAGATCTCCCTTTTGTTATTTACCCCTAGTAGAATGGACTTTTCAAATGCCGGGAGAATTGTTTCTACGCGGTGCAACTGAAAAATATATCTTAAAGGCGGCGGCGGAGTCTTGGCTACCTGCAAATATTGTCGGTCGAGAAAAACGGGGGATGAGTGTCCCTTTAACTCAATGGTGTCTCTCTTCCCTATGGTCAACCCTCGGTTACTGGTTACACCCAGATAAATTACAATTAGAAGCGAGATTTACCCCTAATATAGCTATGGAGATTATTTTAGGACGCTTGGGAGGCCAAATAAAGGGCCGTAGAATTGGGGAACTTCTGTGGTTGTTGCTCATCTGGGAAGTTTGGCGCTGTCAGGTTCTCGGGGAAACAGCTTCAAATAAATCATTATATAATCCCTTCTGGATGCCTTACGAGGGATGGAGAATCTTATCTAATTTTCAATCTAAGGATTAATTATGGTGATTGCACTCTCTACCTTGTCGGAGACTGTAGCTCAAAATCTTCTCAGTGTATATGATTCACCTTTGTACCTCTATCAGGGCGAAGCTTTAAGGGACGCCATATCCCACATTACCTTATCTATACCTTACAATAACACAGCTTTTCAGTTTGCCGTAGTAACTAACGGAAATATTGAACTTTTAAAGATATTTCACGAGTTAGGATGGGGGCTACACGGTAACGGTCCAGGGGATATATATTTAGGGTTAAAAGCGGGGTTTGCTCCTGAAACAATTGTCTACAGTGGTAGCAATTTGAATCGTCAGGAAATGGAGCAGGTTTTGAGGTGGAATATCAAGACTCTGAATCTAGATAGTTTATCTCAACTCGAATTATGTTGTGATGTTTACAAACATCTTGGAGGAGAAATAATAGCGCCAAAGTTAGGATTGAGATTGAATTTACCTTCCTTAACGGGAGAAAGTAGAATCGGAGTTCGTCCCCAAGAGTTTGAAAAAGCACTCTCTATAGTGGAAACAGTAGGATTAAAAATACAAGGCATACATTTTTATCGGGGTACGGGTACGAATTCTACCAAAGCATTTACTGGGGTAATAGAAACTTTAATCACAACCAGTCAGTTATTACCGGATTGGAGTTATCTAGATTTCGGAGGAGGTTTTGGCTATCCCTATGAGCATCGAGGATTGAGTTTTGATTGGGGGGAATTTGGAAAAGTCTTGAGTGAGGCGCTGTATAAACTGAATAAAAATATACAGTTAATTATTGAACCCGGTAGAGCGGTGATTGCTGGTTGTGGGACGCTCTTGACTAAAGTTGTTTCGGTGAAATGGCAAGAAAATAAACAAATCATCGGAGTCGATACAACTGTTGCTAATTTATCCGTTCCGTCAGTTCATGGAGGCTATAGAGAGATTATCACTTGGAAAGATAAGAGGGAGGCAACTTATCCCAGTGATGTTTGTGGCAATACTACTTACTCTAGAGATTATTTAGGTAAAAACTGTCAACTTCCCGCCGTAGAAGTTGGTGACATCATCGGGGTTTTAGATGTGGGCGCTTATGGTTACGCTATGTCTTCCCATTTCTTACATCGTCCTCGTCCGGCAGAGGTTTTGTTAGAGGGAGAGTCTCATCGATTGATCCGTCGAAGGGAAGATTATAGTATTTTATTAAACAATCAGGTTTTGACTTAAAAAGTATATGAAATGTATTAACTGTGGCACCGATAATAATCTTAAGGACAGAACGGCTAATAGTGGGCGCTGTAAAAACTGTAATCATCAATTTGCCTTTGAACCTACTGCCATGACGGGAGGGGTAAAAGTTACTGACCCATTTTTTGCTAAGCTACTGAATGATATATCGGTTAATCAAACTATTTATTTCACTCCCAAACAATTACTGTACTTTTTGGATAAGCGATTAAAGTCTCGGCAAATAAACTTAGTAGGAATAGGGTGTCTTGGGCTATTTTTTTTGGTTTGGTGTACACTTTTTTTGGGGGGAATGTTAGCCGGACTAACGGGAGGAACCTCATTTATAGTTGTTCCTGTTGTTTTATTTTTAATATATAATAGTTGGTTATTTTCCCAAAGTCGTTCTCATATATTGAATTACAAATCTCGCCAAAATTATACAAAACTTTTTTTGTTTTTAAATGGAATATTTTTAGTGGTTGGACTGGGAGTTAGCATTAACATCAATTCATTTCCCCTATATATCGTTATTACCCTTTCGGGAATGGGTTTAATTTATTTGGGGATTCGACAGTTAAGGAGTAAAACAAATATCCCTCAATCTTTTCTAATCTTTTTAGGACAAATAAGAGAATGGTTACAAAAATGGCAATCTATCAATGGTTCTGTCGAAAAGATTTTACCCCCAACATCGAACGCTGACCCACCAGTACAAATGAATCCAGAAATTACAAAATATAGTTTTGACCGGGTTGTAGTATGCCAAAGTACAGAAATCGCTCAGTTTTTGATCGCTAATAATTTTCACTTTGAAAATAACTGTGCCGTGTTGAGTGTAGAAGGATACCCGACTAATATTTTCGAGACAATTTTACAAATGCTCCGCCAAAATCCCCAATTAAAAGTATATGCCCTTCACAATGCTGATCCTAAGGGAGTAGCTCTAGTTAATCATCTCAAGACTAGCAGTAATTGGTTTGCCGGAAGCACAGCGACTATTTATGATATAGGATTATCACCCCGTCAAGTTTTGCTAAATCCTAAACTATTCGTACAAGAATCTAATGAAATGGCGAGAGCAACCAACGAATTACCTCAAGAAATTAAACAAACTTTGTTGGTGGAAGAAATCAAGTGGTTAGAGGCTGGCTATTTTGTAGAGTTAGAATCTTTTTCACCTCAACATTTATTAAGAATAGTCACTCAAGGCATAACGCTAAGTCGTCAAGAACAGGGCTTAATTCTTTTAGAAGAGGAAGATAGGGCGTATACTTCTATTTATGCACTGCAGAGTTTTGGTTAGGTTATTTTAATTATCCACTGTATTGACTTGTAACCAAATTTCTAAACTAATCAATAACCACAACTTGACCCCATAACGTCCCCAAGGATCTCCCTGATAATTTAACCAGTCTCGAATTAGCTCTTGATTCAAGTAAGGAGCGATTTTAGCATTTTTATTTAATAAAAGTTTTCTGGCTTTCCGTTGCCAATATTTTTTAAACCATAACTGTACCGGTACCATCATCCCACTTTTAGGACGTTTAACGATCTCTATCGGCAATAAGTCCATAACTGCCTGTTTTAAAACCGCTTTTTCTTCCGCACCGGCTAACTTATGTTCGGGCGGAATTTGCATCGCTAACTCGACAATACGGCTATCAAATAACGGGGAACGACCCTCTAAAAATGCAGAGCGAGTTAAATTATTAACCTTCGTTAAAATATGATCCGCTCCTTTAAACTTAATATTAACGGACATCAAACGATTAAGATATGTCGCATCTGAATTCAAGTCAGCTTCAAAAGGAAAAGAGGCATATTGAACGATCGCCCAAATATCAGGTTTAAATAATCTAGGCAAATCGGGAAAACATTTTTGAAAAGATGTCAAATAAGCTGAAATTAAACTCGCTCTAGTATCAGATTGATTATATAGCTGATTAAGGAGCATTGGCTGATTTTTCGGCCCCCCAAAGCAAGGATCTCCTCCTTCTCCATTAAGAATAACTTTAACGTCTTTTTTCGCTAAATGAGCCAGTAAATAATTAGGAACCGTTAGAGGATCGCCGATCGGATCATCTAAATGAGCCATCGCCTCGGGTAATCGATCCCACATCTGTTGAGGCGTAATTTCTAAAATGTGATGCTGTGTCTGACAAAATTGAGCAACTTTACTAGAAAATTCTAATTCATTGGGACACTCAGCCCCGAAAAAAATTGAATAAGTATGAACTGGAGAACAATGAAACCTGGCAACTAAAGACGTAACACAACTTGAATCTAACCCCCCCGACAAATAAACCCCTACAGATTCATTTTGAGGTAAATATTCTTTAATAACTTGCTCTAGTAAATCTCTTAATTTATTACCGTGCCACGCCAAAGAGCGATCGGGGTAGCTGATTTGTTCTATAGGTTGCCAATACTTATCTATTTTCCTGGAAGGGAGACTTAAAATCGTTCCTGGTGGTAATTCTTTGACTCCTTCCCATAAGGTACGATCGCCAGCTACAAAAGCTGTAGATAAATAGTCTCTAACTGCAACTAAATCTAACTGTTTCCCATGAAAAGAATCCAGATTTCTAAGCCGAGGCGCTATATAATACTTTGAACCGGAATAACAATAATAAATAGTTCTGCCGCCGATACAATCACGAACTAACCATAAATGATTAGTCGTCACATCCCAAACTACCAAAGCAAAAATACCCATAAACTGCTTGACACATTCAATCCCCCACCGTTCAATAGCATAAGCAACAACCTTCTCATCTGTTCCCCGCCAATCACTGACACTAATCCCTAAACTTGTCAAAATTTGCTCTCTATTAACCAGCCAGACATCTCCTAGCACTAAAAAACTTTTTTGAGGGCTAAAAACAGGTTGAGCGGCTAGCAACCCCAACTTACCAGGAACAGAAAAATCATACTCATTTAATTGAGTATCTATAGGCCCCCAAACTAAACACCAACTAGGATGCACCGATAACAAATTGACACTCACCCGTCTTCTTATAAACCTATTTTAACTTGAGCGATCGATCTGAGCGAGAATTGAACCATCCTAATGAGGGGGTAGTCTAAAACAGTGAACTAACCCTGGTGAGGAACATGATAACGGTGTTAGCTGATAACCAAGCGCGGATGAGTGATCGAGATTTAGTGATTCAATGTCAACAAGGTTCTCGATCGGCTTTTTGTCAACTCTATCGACGTTATCAGCAAAGGGTGCGGTCTACTCTCTATCAACTGTGCGGACAGGAATTATTAGACGACTTGGTGCAAGAAGTTTTTTTGCGGGTGTGGCGCGGACTACCGAAACTGCGACAACCCGAACACTTTTCCACCTGGTTATATCGCATTACCTGGAATATGGCTACTGATGGACGGCGACAATTTGCCAAACGTCAGCAAGAGCAAACTAACGGTACTGACGGAGAAGAGTCTTTATGGCAAATATCATCTCGTCCGGAAGATACACCCGACTTGATGCAGATACACTATCAGGACTTGATCCAGCGGGGATTGCAAACCCTCAGTATAGAGCATCGAGCCGTGTTAGTTCTTCACGATCTAGAAGATGTGCCACAAAAAGAAATCAGTCAGATTTTGCAAATTCCTGTCGGTACGGTGAAATCCCGTTTACATCACGCCCGTAACGCCATCCGTCAATTTCTACAAAAACAAGGAGTATTATAATGGCTCGAAAATCTCCGGACGAAGATCCATTAGTCAACTTCCTGCGTCAAAACCGTCCTTTGCCACCCCAAGAACCTCAGGGCTTTGAATCCCATCTTATGAATCTCATCGCCAGAGACTCACAGCTTTCACAAAGCTTCTCCAAGCGATTCAGAGGATTAATAGGAGGAACTATCTTTACTGGATTGCTACTGTTGTTAGGTGGCTTCCGCCCTTCTAACGATACACCTCTAGTGGCGAGAGTATCTGATCGAGATTTAGAAACCTTTCTCATCGACTCTTGGGACGGCGCAATGGGAGAACCTTTGAACTATTACCATTCCCACCCCATAGAATCTGCCTGGCAGATAACCCATGAGCCTCAGCTCACCTATTCTACCTATCAACCCTAAGGAGAGTTTATCATGTCTTTTCATTCTTCATCTATTCTTACTGCCATCCTCGCTTTAACTGTAGGCAGCACCGTAGCGATTGCCGCCAATCCCTCATCGGATAATGTTTTTTCTAACTCCACCCCCGACACCGTCAATTCACCGATAGCCCAACGCCCTAATCGGGGCCGGGGGGTGGAAAACGTCGATAAATTCATGGAGCAGTTAAATTTAACAGAAGACCAGAAACGGCAAATATCGGCAATTCGTGAGAAATACCAGGCACAAATGCAACAGCTCCGCACCAGTGAACAGGCCAACAGACAGGAGTTAGAAACGATGATGTCTGGAAACGCCTCTAACGATCAATTACGTAGCAAACATCAACAGATGGTGCAGACGCGGGAAAGGATGAACAATCTTCGCTTTGAAAGCCTTTTAGAAATGCGTCAGGTACTCACTCCCGCCCAGCGCAATCAACTCGCCCAATTGATGCAGGAGCGCAGAAATAACGTCCGGATGATGAGGAATCAGCGTCCTAACAACAATCAAAATTAGTTATCCGGCTGAGGGTGTACAATAAACCTCTGTAACTCTATAGGGGTTAAGGATGTTGAAACGCTCTTTTTTCCTGCCAATTTTGCTGATGTCTCTATGCTTTACCCTAGTCTTCGGCGGCTGTAATCGTCAGACTACACCCACCGCGTCTAATAGTCCGTCAGCTAATACCAATGTATTGCGTCTGTTATATTGGCAGGCTCCGACTATTCTTAACCCCCATCTTTCCACCGGCTTTAAAGATTCGGAAGCGAGTCGGATCACCCTTGAACCCCTAGCAAGTTATAACAGTAAAGGCCAATTAATACCCTTCTTAGCGGCGGAAATTCCTAGCCGGGAAAATGGGGGCATAGCCGCCGATGGAAAATCGGTAACGTGGAAACTCAAACAGGGTGTTAAATGGTCGGATGGACAGCCCTTCACCGCCGATGATGTGGTTTTCACTTACGAGTTTATAACTAACCCGAAAACTGGCTCTACTAGTGCGGGCCCCTATGAAATAGTTAAAAGTGTCGAGGCGGTTAAGCCGGATGAGGTGAAAATAACTTTTAAATCCCCTAACCCCGCCTGGTCATCTTTATTTGTAGGTACGGAGGGGATGATCCTACCGAAACATCTCTACGCTAATTTTACTGGAGAAAACGCTCGATCGGCCCCGGCTAATTTACTACCAGCGGGTACGGGCCCTTATAAGGTGGTAGAGTTTAAACCCGGTGATACGGTAGTTTACGAAGCCAACCCCCAATTTAGGGAAGCTGACAAATTAGGTTTTCAGAGAATCGAGTTAAAGGGGGGCGGTGACGCGACATCCGCAGCCCGGGCCGTCTTACAAACCGGCGAGGCGGATTATGCCTATAACTTACAAGTAGAAGCCCCGGTCTTAAAAGACTTAGAAACGGGCGGCAAAGGTAAACTTATTTCTGAATACGGCGCTTTGGTGGAAAGGGTAATTTTTAATCTTTCCGATCCTAACAAGACAACCCCCGAAGGGGAACGCTCTAATATGAATATTCCTCACCCGTTTTTCTCCGATGCCAAAGTAAGGGAGGCTTTCACTTTAGCCGTAGATAGAGATACCATCGCCGCACAACTCTACGGCATCACGGGTAAACCTACTGCTAATTTTTTAGTTAATCCGCCCGAATACAATTCGCCCAATACCAGTTATAAATTCGATACCGCTAAGGCTAACGCTCTTTTAGATGCCGCTGGTTGGAAAGATACCAATAACGATGGTATCAGAGATAAAAATGGAGTGGAAATGAAAGTAGTATTTCAAACTTCCGTTAATCCCCTACGCCAGAAAACACAGGAGATTATCAAGCAGAATCTCGCATCTATCGGCGTGGGGGCGGAGTTAAGATCGATCGATGCTAGTGTTTTCTTTTCCAGCGATCCAGCTAACAACGATACGGTAGAAAAATTTCAAGCCGATCTACAGATGTTCACCACTGGGAATAATGTTCCAGATCCGGGAAGCTATATGAAAACCTATACCTGTAATTCTATACCTCAAAAGAAAAATAATTGGGCGGGTGAAAATTACTCTCGTTTCTGTGATAAAGAGTATGACGCGCTCTGGGTCGCTTCTACTACGGAATTAAATCCTAAAAAACGACAGGAAAAGTTTATTAAAATGAACGATAAATTAATCAATAATTTTCTAGTTATTCCCTTAGTTCATAGGGCTGATGTAGTAGCTGTTAGTAATAGATTAGATGGCTTCGAGTTAACACCTTGGGATAGGAATACCTGGAATATTAAAGACTGGAAACCGAAACAGTAGGGGGGAGGATATATTACTAAGGATAGGGAAAGAGCTGTAGTATGATTCAATATCTTTTTAAAAGATTACTGGTGGGGATTCCTACTTTATTGGCGATCAGTGTAATTATATTTTTTATACTGGCTCTAGCCCCAGGTAATCCTATGGGTGAGTTCGCATCTAATCCTTCAATTACTCCTGAAGTTAGGGAAAATATTCGCAGAAGTTTGGGACTTGATCAACCAGTATATATTAGATATATAAAGTGGTTAACTGCTTTTATGGGCGGGGATATGGGCTATTCTTTTACTAGTAGAAGCCCGGTTTTAGATTTAATCCTACAGCGTCTGCCTACTACATTAATCATCGTCGGCTTGGCTTATATCTTCAGCGTTTTGCTGGCAATTCCTCTCGGAATTATCTCCGCAGCTATGCAATGGACTTGGATCGATCGCATCATTACAAGTTTCGCTTTACTGGGTTTTTCCCTGCCTACATTCCTAACTGGATTACTATTTATTATTATCTTCAGCGTCAGTTTAAACTGGTTGCCGTCTTTCTATAACAGCACTTTAAAAGTGACCGATTTTAATACCTTTATCGAACAGGTAAAACAGTCTCTATTACCGATCGCCGTACTGACCCTATATCAATGCGCGGTGCTGATGCGATTTGT
>CAZUVR010000030.1:14837-17502 GCA_964623815.1 uncultured bacterium
TATTACCGATCGCCGTACTGACCCTATATCAATGCGCGGTGCTGATGCGATTTGTGCGATCGTCCGTTCTCGAAGAAATCCCTCAAGATTACGTCAAAACCGCCTACGCGAAAGGATTAAAAGATTTTACCGTACTCAAAGATCATATCGTGCGTAACGCTCTCATCCCTGTAGTCACCTTAATCGCTTTAGACATTCCCTCTATCTTTACCGGTGCGCTAGTTACAGAACAAGTATTTCGAGTACCTGGAATAGGTTCTTTGCTAATAGAATCCATCTATCGTAGCGATACCCCCGTAGTGATGGCGATAACTTTTATCTACGCTATTCTCATAGTTATATTCAATCTCATAGCTGATCTAACCTATGGATTTCTAGATCCTAGGGTGAGAATTTAATGGAGCTAGGGGCGAGTAAGATAACAATGACAATCGGGTTTTTCAATCACCGTCTCAACCAGTGCATTGACCGTGACGCTTGCTAAAAGCCCTCCACCTAAACTGCCGCGAATCGTTATGTAAGGTACTTCCGTCGCCATCAGTTGCCGTTTTGCTGCGGGAGCATGGCTAAATCCGATCGGCATTCCGATCACTAGGGCGGGCTGAATTTGCCCTTGTTCGATCAACTTACAGGCGGTGAGTAAGACTGAAGGAGCATAGCCGATGGTGAGCAGGCAGCCTTTCGGAATTTGTCTGAGGCGATTCTGCCAATCCTGACGATTCCAAAAAGCTTGCTCGGCTTCATTGACTCCCGTAATGTGAGGATCATCGATAAGTGTTTCTATAGCGCTTCCTAAATGCGCTAATCGGGTTCGATCGAGAGCAGCGCCGACAACTGGTATATCTGTGACTATCATAGAGCCGATTTTTAGTGCTTCCCGTGCCGAGGCGATCGCATTCTGACTCAACTGCACGGAATTCACAAGACTGACATCGCCACAAGCCAAGACTAGGTGATGCAGTAAATGTATCGTGATTTCAGAATAAGCCGACAAATCAGGAAGCAAGTGTCGTAGAGATTCCTGAAACGCTTCTGGATGGTTATTAGTTTTTGCGTCGAAATTAAGCCAGAGTTGGTCTAACGATCCTAATCCTTCCCGTACATCGACTTCCATCTGCTTCAGTTGGGCTAGAGCCTCGGCCTGGGTAATTTGACAATCATGATCGCGGCCAAGTAATCCCTCCAAAGCGGATGCAGTTTG
Organism: uncultured bacterium; assembly: GCA_964623815.1. Lineage (GTDB taxonomy): Bacteria > Cyanobacteriota > Cyanobacteriia > Cyanobacteriales > Microcystaceae > Chroococcopsis. The sequence goes on from CAZUVR010000030.1 coordinate 16,039, forward strand.
ACGTAAGCGGGTAATTTGTTGGATCACTGATTGGTATCGAGCCTGTAACTGAGCCGTGAGGGTTGATTCAACCTGCTTTTCTGAGTGACTATCTAAAAGTAGACGAATATGGGATAACTGGAAACCTTGCTGTTTGAGAGCTATAACTCTCTGTAGTCGTTTCACATCTTTTTGGGTATAAAGACGGTAGTTCCCTTCTGAACGTTGTACGGGCGGGAGTAATCCGACAGTATGATAATGCCTCACCATGCGGGGGGTAACGCCACCGCCCACTGCATCGGTCAATTCTTTGATCGTTAAGTGTTTATTCTCCATTGTTTTAGTTTACCCAAAACCTTGACATTGACACTAATGTTAAGGTTTAGGGTTAAAGAATATTGATCTAGCATTTTCAAGCATGGTTGTTGATTTTACCCCTCGTCTGCGAACTCTCCTAAAAGATCATCCCGATGCGGTGGCTGCGATTTCCTGTGCCTTCCTAGTATTTGTCGGCTGGCAAATGCTAAATTTTGGCTGGCTCGGAGTTGCCATTTTTGTACTAACGGCGGCCTATGTAATCGGCGGTTTTGAGAGTGCGAGGGAAGGGTTAACAACCTTATTCGAGGAAAAAGAACTCGATGTAGACTTGTTGATGATCGTCGCCGCCTTGGGAGCCGCAACATTAGGTATTTGGCGGCGAGAGTATTACATGATCGTCGATGGGGCGGTTCTGATTCTAATTTTCGCCATCAGCGGCGCGTTAGAAGGATACGCCATGCAGCGAACGGAAAGGAGTATTAAGGGGCTAATGAGCTTAACGGCGGATACGGCGCGATCGATCCAAAACGGAGAAGAAATTATCATCCCTGTCTCCGGGCTAAAAATCGGTGATCAGGTTCTCGTCAAACCAGGGGAATTAGTCCCGACGGATGGAGTCGTGATCGAGGGTTTCAGCACTCTCAATCAGGCTTCGATCACTGGCGAATCGATCCCCGTAGAAAAGACCATCGGCGATGAGGTGTTTGCCGGGACGATTAACGGCAACGGTGCCTTACGCCTGAAAATTCATCAACCTCCCGAGAGTAGTTTGATCCAAAGGGTGATCCGTCTGGTTCGGCAGGCACAAACCGAAGCGCCCCCCTCTCAGCAGTTTATCGAGAGATTCGAGCGCGGCTATGCAAAAGCGATCGTCATCGCTGGAATTCTTATCGGTACGCTACCCCCTTTTCTGCTGGGTTGGACTTGGCCTGATACGATCTATAGAGCGTTAATCTTTCTCGTAGTTGCCTCTCCCTGTGCGCTGATGGCTTCGATCATGCCCGCTTTGTTATCTGGCATCGCCAACGGTGCCCGGCAGGGTATTCTGTTTAAGAATGGGGCTCAACTGGAAAAAATAGGGCAGGTACGGGCGATCGCCTTCGATAAAACTGGAACCCTAACTACGGGACAACTTGAAGTTATCGATTTTCTCCCCATCGGCTCATC
>CAZUVR010000030.1:17602-51506 GCA_964623815.1 uncultured bacterium
TGAGTGGATTGCGATTACTGAGAAGCTAAAGGAAAGTAGTGACCACTAGCCACTACCCACTAGTTACTTACCTTTTAGCCAACTTCTTAACCGGTAATTTTCTCAACCGGATCGATTGAGGGGTAATTTCCACTAATTCATCGGGGCCGATGTATTCGAGGGCGCGTTCTAAACTCATATCTACGGGGGTTTGTAACTGTACTAATTCATCCCCAGTGGCGGAACGATGGTTAGTTAACTGTTTGGTCTTACACACATTGAGATCGAGATCTTGAGGGCGGTTATGTTCACCTACGATCATGCCTTTATAGACCTTAGTACCCGGTGTGATGAAGAAAACACCTCTATCTTCAGCGTTTTTCATCGCGTAGAAAGTGGCTACTCCCTCTTCAAAAGCGATGATCACGCCGTTATAACGAGTTTCTAAGTCGCCTGAGAAAGGACGGTATTCTAGAAAACTATGGTTCATGATTCCTTCGCCGCGAGTCAGACGGATGAACTCACCCCGGAAACCAATCAAACCGCGAGCGGGGATGACGAATTCTAGTTGAGTGCGTCCGTTATTTCCGGTTTGCATATCCTGCATTTCCCCTTTTCTCTGACCGAGACGCTCGATACAAGAACCAACTGCAGCCTCAGGTATATCGAGAACTAGGTACTCGTAAGGTTCGCAGGGTTGACCGTTCATCTCACGATAGATTACCTGGGGCTGAGATACTTGGAACTCGTAGCCTTCTCGGCGCATGGTTTCAATGAGGATACCTAAGTGTAGTTCACCGCGTCCAGAGACGAGGAATTTTTCGGCGGAGTCGCTTTCTTCCACCCGTAGGGCGACGTTAGTTTCTAATTCTCTCATCAAGCGATCGCGGATCTGGCGCGAGGTAACGAAGGTGCCCTCAGTACCGGCGAAGGGAGAATCGTTAACCGAGAAGGTCATCTGTAGGGTAGGCTCGTCCACCTTAATTAGGGGTAAGGCTTGCGGATCGTCTGGTAAGGTAATGGTTTCACCGATATTAGCGTCCGCGAATCCCGCAACCGCTACGATATTACCAGCGCCGGCTTCTGCGAGTTCAACCCGTTTGAGTCCTTCAAAGCCCATGAGCTTGCTGATCTTACCCTTGACCACCTGGCCAGAATCTTTCACTAGTGCCACTTGTTGCCCGGCTTTAATCGTGCCGTTGTGAATGCGGCCGATCACGATACGACCCACATATTCGGAGTAATCCAGGGTAGTAACTTGTAATTGTAAGACTTTGCTGGGATCTCCTGCCGGTGGTGGAACATGGTGTAGGATGGCTTCAAATAGAGGCTGCATATCTACCCCTTCTTCTTCTAGGGTATTTTTGGCAAACCCTTGTAAACCAGAAGCGAAAAGCGTGGTGAAGTCACATTGGTCGTCGTCGGCACCGAGTTCGATAAACAGGTCGAAAACTTTATCGATGGCGATATTGGGATCGGCGTTAGGTCGATCGATCTTGTTCACGACGACGATCGGTCTCAGACCCTTTTCTAGCGCTTTTTTCAATACGAAACGGGTTTGCGGCATCGGGCCTTCGTTAGCGTCTACGATCAGGATACAACCGTCCACCATCCCTAATACACGCTCTACTTCTCCACCGAAGTCGGCGTGGCCGGGGGTGTCAACGATGTTGATGAGTGTGTCTTTGTAGCGGACTGCCGTGTTTTTGGCTAAGATAGTGATGCCCCGCTCTCTTTCTAAATCATTAGAGTCCATAACACAGGTAGGTACGTCTTCCCCTTCCCTGAATATTCCTGATTGTTTTAATAGCGCGTCAACTAGAGTAGTTTTACCGTGATCGACGTGAGCGATGATGGCAACATTGCGAATAGGCAATAACATAAAGGATTAAGTTTAAACTTTCGCTTAAATTGGTAACGATTTCTTAATAATTCTAGCTTATACTTGTCCTATTCTGCGAGATGTCAGAATGTGAGAATATTTCCCTGGACGATCGCTAACTTATATTCTCGGTCGCAATCCTTAGATTTTTGCTCCCCATCATCGATGAGCGGTAAGGCTCTTTTAATCTCTCCCCCTCTTGTATTAAGAAGATTAAATCTTTGCATATCGATGGTAATGAAAATCCGTGTAAATACTGATTTTTTATATTTAGTTAGTCTGTATATTTATAATCTAGTTAAAATTACCTGTTTCAGTGTAATCCTGGTAGATAGGAAAACCTAAAAATTAGTGAAAAATAAGTGAAATTGAGCAATAAGTGGGTACAATGTGCGTTGAATAAATTTTGGTAATCCAAAATCTTTATCCCGAATACTTTCTTAACTGCTAGAAAACTTTAAGGATATGTTTTCTAGAAGAAGTGATGTTTACTAAAGTTATTCCAATAATTTTCAGTATATACTAACAAATCTGGTAACAAAATAATGTGCCAATTCCGTTAAAATGCGGTAGCGTTTTTCGGGAGTAACTAATTATGTTAGAGCTATTACGCTTAAAACATTCTAGGGCTGAGTCATAAATTATGTTTTCCGAAACAAACACAACAAATGTTATCAATTCCCATTTGGCCTCTCCGTGGCAAAATAACCCCCTCGCAGATAAGTCGTCACTGGTACCTCTACAATTAAGCAATGCAAAAATACCCATTCAGCCACCCTCTAACAGTAAAAGCCCTTTAAACTTCTGGGGTAAAGCTGCAACCATCGCTCCTGCAGCAGTCACGTCCGGCCCTGATTTGTTGATAAATAGTCTGACAACAACGACTCCCGTAGTTCCAGTAAACGGTGTGGCTACTTTCACTTACAGGATTAAAAACGAAGGAACGATCGCTTCAGGGGGTAATACGACAGCTTACTATCTATCGAAAGATAACCTCATCGATGGTAACGACACTTTGATAGGCAACGATGTGATCGGTGGCATAGCCGTGGGAGCAGAGATAGCGCGCACGAACTCGTTCGGTCTAAGCGCCGCCCTAGATCCTGGCGACTATAACATTTTAGCAGTGGCTGACAACGGAAAAGTGATAACTGAAATGACGGAAGATAATAACGTCAGTCCTGCGGTAGCCATCAAAATCACCAAACCGGACCTGACCATAAGTAATTATACTTTTCCCAATATTTTAGTAGCGGGTGGGACTGGTACTTTCACTTATAGAGTCACCAATAGCGGCTCAGCTCGGGCAAGTGCCACTACTACCCGCTTTTATCTCTCCACGAACCCCGCCACCCCCCCCGATCCGATTAATGATAGTTTCGTTGCCGACGATGCTGTAATCGCTTTAAATCCTGGTACCTGGGTCGATCGTAACGTCACACTGCGAATACCAGAAACATTTGACGACACGACGACCTATTATCTCTATGGGATGGCTGATTCTAGAAGCATCGTGCCAGAGTCTTCAGAGACTAACAATTTCACTCCGCTGGTACAAGTAACAGTTCAGAAGCCTGATCTGGCGATTACTTCCTTGACTGCCTCCTCCAAAGACCTTGTACCTGGAGGTACGGTGAGTCTTAGTTATACGCTGAGGAATGATGGCTCGGCTTCTACGCCCAGGAGCCTTACGGGTTATTATTTAACCACCAACACCACTTTCGATCCCAAAAACGATATTTATATAGGGGCTGATAACCCTCTTGTCCTCGCCCCCGGCGCCTCCGTTTCCCGTACCAGTAATTTACGCCTACCTTTCACCGTACCGACGGAAACCTATACACTTTATGCTGTGGCTGATAGCCCCCTCCAAATCCCCGAAAAATCAGAAACTAATAATTTCTTTACTCTAGCCGACAAAGTGACGGTCAGGACTCCGGATTTAGTGATTAGTAATTTGACAGCTAAAGGTCAGTTCGCGGCGAACAATACGGTAAGTCTTAGTTATACCATCAAAAATGAGGGTCAAAGTCTGGCAGGAGCGAGTATTACAAATTATTATCTAGCTAAAAGTAGTACTAGCTTAGATGTGAAAACAGATATTTTCATCGGCAGAGATAGCCTTACAGCGATGTCTTCAGGTGAAATCCGCACTCGCGCCTCGACATTACGCTTACCCACAACTCTCGGTTCGGGGATGTATTATTTATACGCGGTAGCCGATGGCGGGTTACAAATCACTGAATCTAACGAGGATAATAATATTATCGTCAGTCAAGACCCGGCCTTCGTCAATATCAGTAGTCCCGATTTGAGTATCCAGAATGTTACCCTTAATACCGGTAACGTCGTCAACACGCCTCCCCTACTGACGGTGGGTAATACGGTCAATCTGGGGTACAAGCTATTAAACACTGATAGCGGGTTAGCGGGAGCCAATACGACCACTTATTATTTATCGAGCGATACGGTCTTTGATCCGGCTCCCAATAAAGGAGATATTGCGATCGCCTCCGATAGTATAACCAGTTTAGCCGGTAGTAGCTCTGTCCTTCGCACTAATAACGGGGTGCGTTTATCGAGAACCTTAGCCACGGGTACTTATTATCTATACACCGTAGCCGATGCTAGTAAGACGGTACCGGAAAGCAGTGAAACGAATAACATTACTCCCTTACTTAAGTCTGATGGGACACTACAGACGGTGAGCGTAGCTAAACCCGACTTGACTATTCCTAAGATCGATTCTACTAGAGTGTTCTCGCCTGGAGGTATCGCTAGTATTACCTATACTCTATCCAATACTCTACCCAATACACAGCCTGTCGGCACTGCACCCGTTACGATAACTCGCTATTATCTCTCTAAGAGCAATACCGCTTATAGTCCCAACACGGATATTATACTCGGCGCGGACTCGGCACCGACTTTAGTGGGTGGGGCTTCGCTCGTGGATCGCAAAATAAGTATTAAAGTTCCTACTACTATTGCGGACGGTACTTACTATTTATATGCGATGGCTGATAACACCAACGCGGCAGAAGAAATTAGTGAGAACAATAATTTTTCTTCTTTCGTCCCCGTAACCGTAAGTACTGCGGATTTAGTGATTAGTAATTTGACCGCTAAAGGTCAGTTCGCGGCGAACAATACGGTAAGTCTTAGTTATACCATCAAAAATGAGGGTCAAAGTCTGGCAGGAGCGAGTATTACAAATTATTATCTAGCTAAAAGTAGTACTAGCTTAGATGTGAAAACAGATATTTTCATCGGCAGAGATAGCCTTACAGCGATGTCTTCAGGTGAAATCCGCACTCGCGCCTCGACATTACGCTTACCCACAACTCTCGGTTCGGGGATGTATTATTTATACGCGGTAGCCGATGGCGGGTTACAAATCACTGAATCTAACGAGGATAATAATATTATCGTCAGTCAAGACCCGGCCTTCGTCAATATCAGTAGTCCCGATTTGAGTATCCAGAATGTTACCCTTAATACCGGTAACGTCGTCAACACGCCTCCCCTACTGACGGTGGGTAATACGGTCAATCTGGGGTACAAGCTATTAAACACTGATAGCGGGTTAGCGGGAGCCAATACGACCACTTATTATTTATCGAGCGATACGGTCTTTGATCCGGCTCCCAATAAAGGAGATATTGCGATCGCCTCCGATAGTATAACCAGTTTAGCCGGTAGTAGCTCTGTCCTTCGCACTAATAACGGGGTGCGTTTATCGAGAACCTTAGCCACGGGTACTTATTATCTATACACCGTAGCCGATGCTAGTAAGACGGTACCGGAAAGCAGTGAAACGAATAACATTACTCCCTTACTTAAGTCTGATGGGACACTACAGACGGTGAGCGTAGCTAAACCCGACTTGACTATTCCTAAGATCGATTCTACTAGAGTGTTCTCGCCTGGAGGTATCGCTAGTATTACCTATACTCTATCCAATACTCTACCCAATACACAGCCTGTCGGCACTGCACCCGTTACGATAACTCGCTATTATCTCTCTAAGAGCAATACCGCTTATAGTCCCAACACGGATATTATACTCGGCGCGGACTCGGCACCGACTTTAGTGGGTGGGGCTTCGCTCGTGGATCGCAAAATAAGTATTAAAGTTCCTACTACTATTGCGGACGGTACTTACTATTTATATGCGATGGCTGATAACACCAACGCGGCAGAAGAAATTAGTGAGAACAATAATTTTTCTTCTTTCGTCCCCGTAACCGTAGGTTATCCCGACCTAACCATCCAGAATTTTTCCACCCTACCGGTTCCGACTCTGGGAACTGTACCGGTCTTCAATGCAGGAACCACTACTTCTGTTACATACACTGTGGCCAATCTAACCTCAGCTCCCGCTGCGGCAAGTCTGACCCAGTATTATCTATCTACCGACACTACGTTTGATAGTACTGATAGATTAGTCGGTGGTAAGACTAGTATTGACCTCAATGGTTTGGGTAGCTTACCGAGTAGCGTAACCGAGACTGGCACCGTCACAATACCCAAAGATGAAAGCCTGTTAGAAGGGAATTACTTCTTGTTAGCAGTAGCGGATTCGCCCAAACTGATTGCGGAAACCAGTGAGGATAATAATGTGGCGGCCACTCCGATTACCATAACCAAGCCCGATTTAATCGTCAACTCGGTCACCGTCCCTAATAGTATCATCTTGGGCGTCCAAAGTTTAGTGACCTATACATTAAAGAATCAAGGTTCGGGGAACGCCGGCTATAACATTACCCGTTTCTATATCTCCACAGACGAGACGTTCGATTCTAACGATCCCTTGGTAGGAGCTGGTGCGGTGCCTGCAGTCACGATAAATGCTACAGCTACAAGCAGAGCTTACGTCACCATCCCCACAAATGTAGGTATGGGGATGAATAACTTATATTTATTCGCCGTTGCCGACGGTACTTCGTTATTGGCGGAAAGGTCTGAAAACAATAATGTTTCGACGGCCACACCCGTCAGCACTACGAACATAGATTTATCTATAGGTAATTTATCCGTCCCCAGCGTCGGGGGTTTGAATAACGCCATTTCCATATCCTACACTGTCAGTAACGTCGGTAATGCCAACTCAACCGCGAGCCTGAGCGAATTTTACCTATCTACTAACACGACTTTAGATAGTAGTGATTTGCTACTATCCGCTGATACCGTCCTCAGCGTAGCCGCCGGACAAACAGTAAACGCGAATGTAGCTCCTCCGATCAGTACTTCGATCGCTCCAGGCAATTACTACATAATCGGTGTTGCTAATGCTTCAGGTGGTATACCGGAAGTCAACAGAACTAACAATACAGCCTATAAAGCGATAACGCTCAGCTCGAACGACCAAACCACTAATAATGGTTTTAATAACCGAGACGGTTACGGGTTAGTTAACGCCGCCGTTGCGGTATCCAAAGTCTTAGGGCAGAATCCTTTCCCCGACGTAGCTCAATTAGGAGGCAACTCCTGGTACACCGATTTTGTTAAAGCCCCCGAAGTGTGGAACAGAGGTTACAAAGGTCAGGGTATTACGGTAGCCGTAATAGATACGGGTGTTGACTATACCCATCCAGATCTAGCCCCTAATATCTGGACTAATCAAGGAGAAATAGCGGGCAACGGTATCGACGATGACGATAACGGCTTTATCGACGATTATCGCGGCTGGAATTTCGTCGATGACAATAATAATGTTATGGATACGGATAGTCACGGCACCCACGTAGCTGGTATTATCGGTGCCACACAAAACGGCGTGGGGACCACCGGGATCGCTCCTCTGGTAAAAATTATGCCCATTAAAGTTATCGGTAGCAGTAGAACTGGCTCGGGTTGGGACGTGGCTCAGGGTATTTACTACGCCACCAATAACGGCGCTAAAGTTATCAACCTGAGTTTAGGTGGTAGCACTCCGTTGCCTTCTATTAGAGACGCGATCGATTATGCCGCGTCTCAAGGGGTGAATGTAGTAATGGCGGCGGGCAATTCAGGTGGTACCATTCCCGTATATCCCGGCTACTACGCTCTTAATAACGGTATCGTCGTCGGGGCGGTGGACAGGGAAAATACTTTTCTGGGCTTCTCTAACCGTGCTGGTGATGACACCGCTATGGCCTACGTTACAGCCCCAGGTGGCGGACTCACATCTACCGTTCTCAGAGGACTGTATGCAGGTAAGAGCGGTACATCGATGGCTACTCCTAACGTAGCTGGTGTGGTAGCTCTTATGCTCAGCGCCAATCCAAATCTCACACCGGATGAAGTGCGTCAGATCGTAACCAGTAGTGCTGTGCATACTTTAATAACCGATCCCGATACTCTTGAGATTGTCGGTACGGACGATCCCACCAATCCTATGCCTAACGATCTCGAAAATGGCTATGACGATCCTTCGGATATTGCCGATCTCATCTTTATTCAATAGAGATAAAGGCTAAAGACTAGCAAAAGGTGAAGGGTGAGTCGTCACCCCTCACCTTCTTACTTAAATCACGCCTTTAGAACTCGGGATGGCATCAGCACGACGGGGATCTATTTCTACCGCCATGCGTAGGGCCCGGGCGAAGGCTTTAAAGGTGGCTTCGATAATGTGGTGGGAGTTGATCCCGTCTAGCTGACGGATATGTAAGGTCATCTGACTTTGATTGACCACCGCCACGAAAAACTCTCTTACTAGCTGGGTGTCATAGGTGCCGACTCTTTGCGTGGGTATCTGTAAACCGTAGCTTAAATGAGGTCTACCAGAAAAGTCTAACGCTACCTGAATTAAGGATTCATCTAAGGGGGCGACGAAGTGCCCGAAACGGTTGATCCCTTTCCTGTCACCTAAAGCTTTATTTAGAGCCTGCCCCAGGGTTATACCCACATCTTCGTTTGTGTGGTGGTCGTCGATTTCTATATCTCCGGTGGCACGAATTTCCAGGTCGAGCAATCCGTGACTCGCTATCTGATGTAACATATGGTCGAGAAATGGCACTCCCGTATCGGCTGAACATTTACCGATGCCATCGAGGTTAACGGTTACCTTTACGTCCGTTTCTTTGGTGGTACGACTGATGCTGACGATACGATCGCTATTATGAGTCGATAGGGAAATCATCTTTACTCCATACTTCCGGCTATCTTCCTATCTTACGGCTTTTCCGTACTGACGCACAGCCTCGCTTGCCTCTCTTCTTTCCATCTTCTAACGATGATAATCGATTAAAAACTATCGGGGATCAAGGAAAAATTGTTTTTATCCTTAACAATTTTTTGCCAAAAAGTATTAAAGAATACAGTTTAAAGATACCGCGCGATTGTTAGTCGGTTATCCGTACCGAAATCATTAGCCAAGTAGTGTTTTATACCCCTAAAGAATAATTTTTGCGGAGGTCAATAAATTGATAATTTGCTACTCTAGATCTATAGAAACTATATCTATTTCTACGAGGGACGCATATCGTTAGAAGGATTCAACTCATCAGTTACATTGGTTACTATTGAGGAGCTTCACCTAAGTGAAAGGTTTATTTCCTTTGAGTGAACCTACTAAGAAGTTGAGTGTCGTCAATCTCGATTGATAGTGATTTCCGTCACTCTTATCTGCCTAAAAATAAGGGAAGATCGAGAGAGAAAGGAAACTACTCGCTCATCACAGGGAGAGAAAAGTATAATCTATTTATTACCTACGTCGGTAAATTGTAAATTTATGTAAAAAAGTACGTAAAAAACCATTAGACCCGATGAAGAGATAGACAGATACACCTGTAATATCCCGAAGTTAGTAAGAAGTTTTCGGAAAAACTACTGAAAGCTCGATGACCCAGAAATGGGAAGTATAGGAATAGAGTTAGGAAGTGAAAAAATGAGCATTATGAACAGATCGGACTATACAATTAAACCTTTAATAATTTTAGGGTGGGTTCACCCGGAAACCCAAATTAAAAGCTTAATACAGTCAGGAAAAAGACAAAAATTTGATATTTTCGCCCCCTTGCGGAAATGGATAAATAACATCGATGTCAGAAAACCAGAAGTAGCCCATCGGATTTGCAATTTAATACCGGCTCAATGCCCCTTCGCCAGAACTATTAAATTATTCGGCAGGACAATTTTAACCATCCCCCCCCTATGTAAGATCAATCCGGTCTACGAAGAGTTGATGATATTGCGGTTTGGGGCCCTATCTTATCTCGCCGAAGAATGTGGAGAAGACATCAGCGCCTACTGCTAAAATTAATACATCAGCATTAGTAGTAGGCGATAGGTGCGAACTCAATGGCCTTAATTATCCTCAAAGCGTGGTACGTAGAACAATATCAACCCCTAAGGGAAATTGTGCAACGCCGGTGCGATTTACGTCTGAACCGGAACAGTCTCTTAAAAGCGGGGCTGAGAGCCGATTTTCTAGATGATAGTCTCGAAGTAGAAACATCTCACTGGTTCCAAAGATTTCTAGAAGGGGAAACCGTAGACTTTTATATCGAGGGAAGCGGTATTTATTCCATAGCCAACATAGATCTGCTGTCGCACGAAATTTATTTTCTCAAAAAAGAGCCGGTCACATGGTCGGAGGCGATCGTCTATTTTAGCTCTCAATCGCTCTACAAAGAATCGAGCCGCCTATTGAGAAACGCCATCAAAACTATCGTCACAGACCTAAATAAGCGCTCCCGACTACCCCTGATCTTAGAAGAAACGCCACAGACTGAGGGGCAGCCGTGGAAACTGAGTGAGGGTCAACTGAGGAAAATTCGTCACAGCCTATTATTTATAGCCGATGCCACCCCCATCGGCGCTCAAGAATCTCAAATCCTACTCGCCCCCTCCCCTTGTGTAGAATTAGGATACGCTATAGGATCTAAAAAAGGCCCCCAAATTCTTCTTGCTTCTCAAAAGCGTTCTCAAATCGAGGGGAAAAAACCTTTTAACGCGGGAAAATATCAAGAATTAGAATTTTCTAACGCCGAGGAACTAGAGAAAATGCTACCCGGCGTGGTTGAAAGTTTACTACAAAAATATAACCTAACCAGTAGCGCGATCGAGAAAATAACATGAGCAGAAAACCCGACGAATACGCAGTACATTTATTCCTAAAAACGGGGCATAGAGAAGAAGTACGTTTTACCGGTATTCAGGAATTTCAAAAATGGTACAGCGGCGAATTAGTACCTAAGAACGACTCGGACGACTTTATCAACGTACCGATCAAAAATATTCAAGGGGAATACATGGTGGTGCGCCCGTCCAGTATAGTAGCGATTCGGGTTGAGCCTGTTTTCTTCGGCTCGGTAGAAAGAATGTAGCTCTAGATGAACTTAGAGGAAGCCAGAGCTATACAGGAAAGCCTGAGAAGGCAAGTGCTCACCATTGATGACCTACCGCCAGTAAAATTAATAGCTGGTATCGATGTGGGCTTCCGTGACAATTACGCCATCACTAAAGCCGCCGTGGTGGTTCTCTCCTTTCCCGATTTGCAGATGGAGGAAAGTGTCACCGCTGAAATACCCACTTGCTTTCCTTACGTACCGGGCTTTCTCTCATTTCGAGAGATTCCCGCCATCTTGAAAGCCTTAGAAAAATTGAGAAGTAAAGTCGATCTCTTCTTCTGTGACGGGCAGGGGAGAGCCCATCCGCGACGTTTAGGAATAGCCAGCCACCTGGGAGTATTGATCGATAAACCTACCATCGGGGTTGCTAAATCGATCTTAGTAGGGAAGCATGATCCCGTAGATACCGATAAGGGTAGCCGTCAGCCCTTAGTACACAAGGGAGAAATAATCGGTACGGTATTGAGATCTCGCACTGGGGTGAAGCCATTATACATATCGCCCGGCCACAGAATTTCTCTAGAAACAGCCGTGCGATACGTATTAACCTGCTGTATAAAATACCGGCTACCCGAACCAACTCGCTTAGCCGATAAAGTGGCATCAGATCACGTCCAAGTACGTTCTTCAGAAAATCCGTGTTCGATGTAATGTTCGGTAGCCGCCGCTAAATTATTACCGAAAGCAGCTTTTAAATCAGAATATTTATTAAGGTAGGCTACGGGGTCAAAAATTTGTCTTGCCCTTTCTTCTGAGAAGCCGTAGTTGATGAAATGTTCTGTCGCAGCTTGCAGTTTGGCTGAGTAGGAATTTAAGGGGGCGAATGCGTCGATTAAATCGGAATAGGAAGCCAAGTAAATATCCTCTTGGAAACGATCTCTAGCTCGGCGTTCGTTTGCCCAACTATAGAGGAAATGATCCTGCGCCTGAGCTGTATCGCTACCAAAAGCGTTGAGTAGATCGTCGTAAGAAGCTAGATATTGAGAGGGATCGAACGGGTAAAGGGGACGGTTTTCTATTGTAGCGCCCGCTTGCACGTAATGAACTGCCGCCGCCTCGGGATTGTTGCCGAAAGCATCTAATAAATCGTCGTAAGAAGCCAGGTAGCGTTTTTGATCGAAACTGTCGATCGATCTTCCTTCCGTCTTCCCAAAGCTGAGATAATGTTGACTGAAAGCCTCTGGATTATAACCAAAAGCCGCTATTAAATCTGGGTTAGAAGCCCCGTACTCGATCGGATCGACGACGGTGACGACGAAGCGGCTCTCTATGCTCTCTCCTAATAATGTAGTGGCACTAACTGTAATTTCGGATTTACCCGATTGACCAGGCGTGTAATTAATGGTCAAGTCAGAGCCATTGACGCTCACATTAACTAAAGCCGGGTTGGAATTACCCGTTGGTATGAATTGAAGCTCCTCAGTCTGTTGAAGAAAGATACCATTAAAAAGTACAAAACTATTGTCGTTCGTCGGAGGATTTTGCAGGAGGGGGATGTCAGTGAATGCTGGGTTGACAGTCCCAAGATTGGAACGGCGAATCGAGGCGATAGTATCGATAGTCCTTAGATCGGCAGAATCGAGAACCTGCCCGAATACGGTAAAACCCCCGTTCTGCCTGTCTAAGCTATTGGGATTATTCGGTGAATTATTATCAGCTAAATTAAAGAACCACTGACTAGTGGCACTATTGGGATCACCTCCGAGTTTAGCCATAGCGATCGTTCCTCTCGTATTGGAACGCACTGGGCTAAATTCATTCTGTACCGGAGGGTCAGTAGGAATCGGGTTTACTCTTAATTGTTCAACGGTGAACCCTCCGCCTTGAATGACGAAACCTGGCACGGAACGATGAATAATACTATTGTTATAGGCTCCGCTATTAACGTAATTAATAAAATTCTCTACGGTCAGAGGGGCACCTGATCCAGCTTGGTCAAATAGCAAAACTTTTATCAGACCGTTATTGATACTTTGATCCCGCAGACTGAATAAAGCTAATAAGCCTGTGGTACTGGGGTCATCGAAATTCTCTTTTAGATTGATAGTTACGCCATCGCTATTACTTCCTACAATTATGTCTTGATCTGCGATGGGATTAATTACGATCGGATTGATAGTCATGTACTTATAAACTATAAAAAATAAGTAACTAGGTCAGTGTAGCAAATTTAACCGAATTTTCTTCTTCGGGTGAGCGATGTTGTAGCGGGGCGACATACCGAGTATTTCCGCAATACCGAAGATTTCGGCGATCGTTTTCTGGTAGCGGGTAGGATTAAATCGTGCCGCACATAAAGGTACAACTCTACTGTCAATCCCATTCTAACTCAACCATTCCTCGATCGTGTTTCCTCACCGGGGCGCGGCAGCTAAATTGACATTTTACTATTTATTTAGTACAATAGTATTTAAGTAAGACCAAAAATTCTAAAAAACAATCATGACTGCAGGACTGCTAAAACCAGTAGTGACGGGGTTTCCTGTCTCTTTAGCGCCGACTCGCTCCCCGAGCAAGCAAATTTGTACTTATTCGGTAGTTTTGGCCAGTAAGACAACGCTCGGTCAAGATTTACCGGAAAAAGAGATATTGAGAGTCAGTTTCGACCATGTGATCGATCGCGCCGAGATCGAGAACTGGCTAGAACCCTGGTTAGATCTCGGCTACGAGTTAATCGAAGTCACCCCCTGCGAGTGGCAGGTACATAACCCGGCGACAGGTTACTACGAGAGCGTTTGGATACGCGAAGAATAAGCCGGAAAAATCTAGTAGCGATCCAAACGATTAATAATACAATTAATGAGCCGATCCTACTAGCATTCACTATGGCGAATTTAGATAGCGTACCCGATACAGATGAGCTGATAGCTGCGTTAGAAATTCCCGCAGACTTTAATTTTGAACTACCAGATCCAGAAGACGAAACTATCCAGGAGAATGAATTTCAAAAGAAACTCGATACTTTCTGGCAGGTCTGCGATCGCTTTGACCTACAAACCGACATCTGGCGGGGGCGTATACTGAGAGCCATCCGCGACAGGGAGAAAAAAGGTGGCGACGGGCGGGGTAGCGGTTTCCTCAACTGGTTGAAAGCCAGGGAGATTACTAAAAGTCAAGCTTATAACCTGATCCAACTCGCCAACAGCGCCGACACCTTACTCTCGGAGGGGCAATTAGACCCGGAGAGCATTAATAATTTCAGCAAAAGGGCCTTCGTAGAAACCGCTAAATCGGCCCCAGAGATACAGAAACTGATCACCGAAGCCGCCCAAAAGGGCGATCGCATCACCCGCCGGGAAGTGAAACAATTATCGGACGAGTGGACGGCGATGAGTTCTGATTTACTGCCAGAAGAAGTAAAAGAGAAAGCGGCGAGCGGCAGTTTACCCGCCCGTCATCTTGCCCCCCTAGTTAAAGAATTGGAAAAATTACCAGAAACCCACATAGAAACCCTACAGAGAGAGATAGCGGAGAGTCCAGATGTGGATACTGTGAAAGCCGTGACATCGGGAGCGCGTAATCTGGCCAAATATCTGGACTCGGCGGCTCAAGTACAAACTCTCAGACGGGGCAATCTGGATTTAGAAATGGCCCTCGATGAAGCTTTAAGGCTCGATTGTCTGAATACGGCGGCGGATCTGGTAAAACAAGCGGGACAATTAGAGCAGACAGTAGCCAAACTCTATACTACCTGGAAGCGATTGGGTAGCCTGGCCGATCGCCTGTACGTGGACACGGGGGCGAGTAATCCCCACCTGCGATCGATGCTCAGCTCTTTAGAAATACTCACTGGAGAAGTCATCGAAGTGGAACTCGATGAAGCAGGAGAGAATATAGTGAGGTTGAAAATTATTGCCGACGGCAATAACTAAGGAGTTTCCTCGGTGGACTTCTTGACGTTGCGGACGATGCGGGATAATTCACTCTTTTCGTCCACCGCGATCCGCGACGGTGAACCGCTGATGATACGCTCGTAATTGCGGAAAGAATCTTTAATATCTGGCCCGTCCTGACTGATCGAATATTCTCTGATGCCCTTATCGTGCCAGGAACCGCGCATTTTAAAGACGTTGATCGCCCGGGACATCTCCCCTTTGATTTCCACGTACTGTAACATTAGGATCGTATCCGTGATCGTCGAGATGTGGGATTCGGTGATCGAATGCGCTCCCATGAATTGATCGGTGGTGTTGGTGAAAAAGCCAGTAATCTCTTCTTGTTTGGCGTATCCGGTCACGCCGATGACAAATTGGCGAAAAGCGTTGTTAGTCACGCCCCGGGCTAAAGCTGACAGGGAATCGATCGCTATCCGGGAAGGTTTGAACTCGGAGATTTTTGACTTGATCATCTGTAAATGGTCTTCTAAGCCCGCCGATTCTGGATAGGAACAGAGGAGTTTTAATAAACCCTTCCTTTCCATTTCTTCAAAGTCGATACCCCAGGAAGAAGCGTTACGGGATAACTGGGCCCGGGATTCCTCGTAGGCGAATAGAATGGCTCTCTCTCCCTGCCTACATCCCTCCTCTAAAAATTTACTCACCAGTAAGGTTTTACCTGTACCCGTCGCCCCGGTGGCGAGGATGATCGAGTCTTTGAAGAAGCCGCCGCCGCACATCTCATCGAGGGTTTTCACACCGGAAGAGATACGGGCATTGGATGAACGTTGAGTAAGTCGCATGGCACCAAGAGGGAAGATATTAATACCATCGTTGGTGATGGTGAAGGGGTATTCCCCTTTCATGTGGGTAGTACCCCTTAATTTGAGGATTTCGGCGGTACGTCTCCGCCTCTCCCCTTCTAAGACGTTACGAAGTACCACCACATTATCCGACACGAATTCTTCTACCCCGAAGCGGGCGATAGGGCCGTATTCTTCCACTCTTTCGGTAGTCATTATCGAGGTGACATCCAAAGATTTAAGGCGGGCCACTAAACGGAATATTTCCCGTCTCACTACCGATGCGGCTTCGTACTGTTGGAAAACGGCGGTTACGGAGTCTATCGATACTAATTTTGCTTTGTATTTGGTAATAGCGTATTGGATGCGTTCGATCAGGGCGGAGAGATCGAAACTGCCCACTACTTCCTGCCCTTCCGGATCTGGCGACGCATCGAGAATGAAGAGTTTTCCCTCGTCGATTAGTTCCTGTAGATCCCAGCCGAAACTATAGGCGTTTTGAATGATGTCCGTGGGAGATTCTTCAAAGGTGACGAATAAACCAGGATAATCGAAGTATTTGATCCCGTGATAAAGAAATTGAACCGCTAAAAGAGTTTTGCCAGTGCCCGAAGTGCCCGAGACGATCGTTGTCCTACCCATCGGCAATCCCCCATGAGTTATTTCGTCGAACCCTTCGATCATCGTCCTGATTTTCCGCACTCCCTTGGGGTTCACCGCGTTATTCTGTCCATAGTTGTTCGGTTGATTCATAGTTTCTCGATCGATTTTAAGAGATTTTTAATTGATTTTTTAAACAGTTTATTTATCTAACTAAATCAGCTTTCGGTCAAGGTCAGAGGTCTAATTCCCTATCCCGGATCTCTTCATATAGTAAATCTAAGCCAATCAATACTTTTTCTCGATCCGATAAATCTCCGATAATCTTTCTCACTGGCGGCGGCAAGACTTTCGATAAAGTCGGCGTTGCCAAGATTTTATCTTCTTCTGCCAGTTGAGGATTTTTTAAGACATCGATCACCTTTAAGGCGTAGACTCCCTGAAATTCTTGTTCCAAGATATTTTTTAGTGTTTTTAAAGCCCGCACCGAGTTAGGTGTGTTACCCGCTACATACAGCTTTAATACATAGGTTTTTTTAAACATATTCATGGTAGTTCGCTGTTAGATATTTAATGGGTTTGCTTGGTTGATAGTTTTTCGGACTTAGAAGTTATTTTAAACATCTAATCAGTCTAGTCTGAATAGTAGATCATAAGGAATATCTTCTCTCGGTATGGAACGTCTGTACATTTCTCCCAAATGTGCCAGTACATCGATTAAGGCCAGGCGGTAATCTAATAATATTTCCTCGCTTCTGCCCTCTAATTTTAACTGTTGAGAGAAATTATCCATCAGTTCCATGTGGATTTCTAAAATTTGAGAAATAGAAATATCCGTAAAAAATACTCGATTAACGAACTGATCTATTAAATCGTTCAGAGGGTAATCCTGAACGAAATAGTTTAGCACTATTTCCCGATAATTTGCTTCTAGTTCCTGAAGTACCTCTCTCTTGTCAGCACCTGATAGATTTCTATAAAAAAATTGAGGATTTCTTTTGTAATAAACCCCTAAATAACCTAGCCTCTCTTTTAACTTCTCTGCTAATCTCCTCTGTTGTAAAAGTAGGAAACTTTCTTTATTTTCTATTTTATTAATTTTAGTTATTTGCGGGGGCTGATCGCTGATCGGGCAATTAGGCGCTAAATGTAAAAAATGAGCGATCGCTTGATCGATGGCAGAGGTTAGATCGGGTATTCCCTCGAAAGATAGATGTACTTCGGCACTATGATAGAGATAAGTGGGAAAGTCATTAATCGGGGAATCATTAGTCGGCGAGGTGGTCGTAGTATCAATGATTACCACGGGTAAGAGAATCCCTGCTTCGTAAAGTTGATTAAATAAAGGTAACAGGGTAGGTTGCTCGACCACTACTAAACAATCTATTTTTTCTTTGTCTTCTTCCACACACTCTATTAAAGCGCTAGGTGAATCAATAAAATTGATCTGGTATCGTTGGTCTTGCAAAACACTACTCACTGACTCCTGAAGAGAAGCCATTGGGATAAAAAGGTAGATCGTCAATCGAAAATGCAAGGTAATTTCACCGAAAAGGTTCAATAATTGGTAATAGAGGAGATGATTCAGCTAACCTGTTCAATTGTAATTAATTGTATTGAATACAGCAATCACTTACTCATTTTACAGTCATAATATAAGAGAGGACATATCTCTAATAATAGACATCTTGTTTGTTGTTGTCTTTCATAAACTAAAACCGAGGAGTTAAGGACAGTGATGATCGTATTACTGTAATTTCAGGATTCAACACCCGCTTATCAGGTTCATCATGCCTAGCCACACTAGCCTTATCGATTTTAGTCAGTCGATTACTCTTTATAAACTGACCGACCCCGTAAAATCCCTGTTTGATCTCGCCAGAGCTAACCCTCAACAGACGATACTAGTTATCGACAGAGAGGAGAAAGCCTTAGGAGCGATCGATACTAGGTATCTACAGGCTTATCTGAAAGGGCAAGCGGGGGTAAAAAAATTAGATAGAGCGGGGGGCATAAGCTCCCTGATCACACCGATTGTTACCCTATTAGTGACAACCTCCCTCAGGGAATGTGAGGCTTATTTGACTGCGGAAGTGAACCGACAGACAAGTGAGCCTATAGTTATTTTAATGGATCATCAAGGAAAATATCTGGCCAGGCTGAATACTTGGCGATTAATGCAGTTTCTCCTGAGCCAACTCCGCCAGACACCTACCCCGCCTTGTATTCCGCCCCTGAAGCCCTTGCTGATAAACCTACTCGATCAAATACCCTTACCCCTCTTGTTATACACGGAAGGAGAATACATCATCCATAAAAACCCGCAGTGGCAAGAATTGATCGGTGAAGGCATTCCGAAACGGGAGTATGTAGCACGTCCGCTCATCAGTAGCTACAATCAGGTAGCCGAGTTGCAAATAGTAGAAACAGACATCGGGGAGAGCCTATCCAATCTGCTCGTTCATCCTCAAGCTTTCAGAGAACAACCGGGACAAGATAAAATCTGGCAGTTATTCACCGTACCCTTAAAGCTAGCGGGAGAAACATTTGATCCCCCCTACTGGCTGGTATTAGCCACCGACGTTACCCAACATCAACAGTGCTGTCAGGAACTAGCGATTAAAAATGCCGATCTTATCCACCTCAATCGTCTCAAAGACGAATTTCTCTCCTGTATCAGTCACGAACTGAAGTCACCTTTAACTGCGATAGTCGGGTTATCGAATCTACTGAAAGAGAAGCAAATCGGGGAACTGAACCCCCGTCAGAATCATTATGCCGATCTCATCTATCGCAGTGGCCGGCAACTAATGAATTTAGTCAATGATTTACTCGATCTGACAAGATTGGAAAGCGGACAGTTAAAACTTACCACGACCCGGGTTTCCTTAAGCGAAGTCTGTCAGAGAGCCTACCGTGTCATTAAAGATAAATATCCTCTGCGTCTGGAGACGGAAATCCGTTTCTGTCTGAAAACCGAACCTAATTTACAATACGTTATCGCCGATGAATTAAGGCTACAGCAAATGTTAGTCCACCTTCTCGATAACGCCATCAAATTCACTCCCGAGGGCGGGCAAGTAGGTATAAAAATCAGTTCTTGGGAGAATTGGCTGGGGATAACGGTTTGGGATACGGGAATAGGCATCCCAGAAGACTCCCAACATCTAATCTTTCAGAAATTTCAACAGTTAGAAAGTCCCCTAACCAGACAATTTGAAGGCACAGGACTAGGACTAGTCCTGACACAACGCCTGGCTAAAGCTCACGGTGGAGATATTTCTTTTATTTCCAAATCCGGCAGGGGAAGCGAATTCACCTTACTCCTACCCGCCTATCCAGTGTTGGAATTTGCGGGGGTGAATACAAATGCTGGAAGCAAAAGAAAATTAGCGTTGATCGTGGATTCTCTGCCCAAACAGATAGAAATATTGAAAGATCATCTAGAGCAGATGGGGTATAAAAGTGTCGTCGCCCGTACCGGCACGGAAGCGATCGAAAAAGCGCGTCAGCTCAAACCCGATTATCTCTTCCTCAATCCTTGCCTGCCGCTGTTATCGGGGTGGGACGTGTTAACCTTACTCAAGTCCGAGCCTTCAACCGCGAGCATCAGAGTGATTATGATAGCGGATGCGGAAGCCAAGCAACGCGCTCAAGAAAATCAGTGCGATGGGTTTTTATCGATGCCGGTGACGCTGAATTCTCTCGCTTCTTTGCTATCGGGAGAACCCGTCTCTTTAGCGGTGAGTAAATCCCTTAAACCG
Organism: uncultured bacterium; assembly: GCA_964623815.1. Taxonomy (GTDB): domain Bacteria; phylum Cyanobacteriota; class Cyanobacteriia; order Cyanobacteriales; family Microcystaceae; genus Chroococcopsis. The sequence goes on from CAZUVR010000030.1 coordinate 37,841, forward strand.
CCCACCATTCTGAGACTTTACGATACGGAACAACCGGATAGTTTAGCCTCTAGTTGGGTATGGTGGACGCAATTATCACATATGAACTACCGTTTATTAGAAGCGGATAGCTTAGAACAGGCGGAAATGCTCGCTAGTGTTTGGGTAGTAAATTTGATTTTAATCGATCGTACTATCGCCCTCGACTTAGAACAATTCTTTCACAATTTGCAGAAATCGCCTTATTTAAGTTCCATCCCCCTTATTACTTTAGACCCTCAAATAACGCAGGCGGCTAATAGATGCCCCAAGTTAACGGTTTTTCCCTGTTTGATACCCCCTGGGGATCAACAAATCGAACAATTATTACAGGTGATCCATATCGCTTTAGAAACTCAAGATATAAATTCTCATAACGAGCAATCTGGCTAAGAATTGTTTACAGTATAATACTGCCTAGCCATCCAAATTTCGGGAGGGGTATCGTGATTCTCAATTTTTCCGTCAGAATTGTTCTCGCCAAGGGCAGATTATTCTGTAAATTCTCTCTATTTAAAACCTATCGGGTCGTTAGCACGGCTCCGGCCGATATACTTTGGCAGAAATTAATCAATCTGGCGGATGTATCTTGGAATCCCCTACTATCTCATACAAATGTACCACTAGGCTTGATCGCTAAACCAGGGTTAATCTATCAGGCGGTGACGCGCCTAACACCCTTTCCCATCCGTTTCTTCGTGGAAAACGTGCGCCCAGGAGAGTTATTAAGCTTGAGGGTTCTGGCTATCCCAGGTATGGAACAAAAAATGACCTATCAGGTAGAATCCACCGTCTGCGGAACCTACGTTTCCTATTCCGTTACCCTGCGAGGCTGGTTGTCACCCTTCATCTGGTGGGTAACTCGCCCCTATATTGACAGGGTGGCGGCAGCTTTAGTTCACTCGGCGGAAAGAATGGCATGATCGAGCGGGAATCGGGAATCGGGAGTCGGGAGTCGGGGTAAAAATCCCCGTTAGATAAAGGTTTGAAAACCATTACCCTAATCGAATGGTTGGAAAAGTGCTGTAGAATCGAGGAAATATTTATAGATCTCAGAGAACTCTTGCCGATGAAGCTCGATACCCAATCCGTATTAGACGTTCTACGCCCGGTTCAAGATCCGGAATTACAAAAAAGTTTAGTAGAACTGAACATGATCCGCAACGTGGCGATCAAAGGTGATAAAGTGAGCTTTACCCTGGTCTTAACTACTCCCGCTTGCCCTTTGAGGGGTTTAATCGTGGAAGACTGCGAAAGAGCGGTGAAACAATTACCGGGAGTGGGCAGCGTCTCCGTAGAAGTAACCGCCGAAACTCCCGCGCAAAAATCCCTACCCGATAAACAATCCGTAAGCGGTATTAAAAATATCATTGCCATCTCCAGCGGTAAAGGTGGTGTGGGCAAAAGCACCGTAGCGGTGAACGTGGCTGTTGCTCTGGCTCAAACAGGGGCAAAAGTGGGGCTGCTCGATGCGGATATTTACGGCCCTAACGCTCCAACAATGTTGGGTTTAGCATCTACCGATATTCAAGTACAAGCCGGGACTAACGGGGAAATATTAGAACCAGCTTTCAATCACGGTATCAAAATGGTATCGATGGGGTTTTTGATCGACCCGGATCAACCGGTAATCTGGCGAGGCCCGATGCTCAACGGGATCATCCGTCAATTTCTATATCAGGTGAACTGGGGAGATTTAGATTACTTGATCGTGGATATGCCCCCGGGAACTGGTGACGCGCAATTAACCCTGATCCAATCCGTACCCCTGGCGGGCGCGGTGATCGTTACCACCCCCCAGACAGTATCGTTGATCGATGCCCGACGCGGCTTGAAAATGTTCCAACAGTTGGGTGCTACCGTGTTGGGTATCGTCGAGAACATGAGCTATTTCATCCCCCCGGATATGCCGGATAAAACTTATGATTTATTCGGCTCCGGCGGTGGTCAAAAAGCGTCTCAAGAATTAAATGTCCCCCTACTCGGCTGTGTACCCCTGGAAATAAGCCTCAGAGAGGGCGGGGATGCGGGTATACCGATAGTCATTGCTGCACAGGAATCCGCATCCGCTAAAGCCTTAACGGCGATCGCCCAAAAAATAGCCGCCCGAGTCTCCGTTATCGCCCTGAGTTAATGACTATGTTGCGTAAATCCTTACCGCGCATCAATTGGAAAGTATGGTTAGCCGATTTACCCCAGGTAGATTGGATACTGTTCTATACGGTGGTGGCCTTAACCGCTTTCGGTGGCTTAATGATCCACAGCACGGAAATGCACAAACCTACGGTTAACTGGTGGCAACACTGGATATTCGGTGCCGTCGGTGTGCTTATATCCCTATTTTTATCCCGTTGGCGTTATGAAAATCTCCTCCAGTGGCATTGGCTGACCTACACCATCACCAATATATCTTTAATAGCGGTAATAGCGATCGGTGTCACCGCTAACGGGGCCGAGAGTTGGATTAATATCGGTGGCTTTAACGTGCAGCCTTCCGAGTTCGCTAAGGTGGGAGTAATCATCTCCCTCGCCGCCATACTTCATCAAAACCCCGCCGATAATTTAATGTCCTTCGTCCGGGTTTTCGCCGTTACCGCCGTCCCTTGGGTGTTGATCCTTCTGCAACCGGATCTAGGTACGGCTCTGGTGTTTGGAGCGATTACGATCGGTATGCTCTACTGGGCTAACGCTAAGCTCGGTTGGATGGTTATTTTGCTTTCGCCCTTGGTTTCCATCTTCCTCTATAATCTCGTGTTTCCCGCCTGGTTGGTCTGGCTGGTCATAGTGGCCTTGATCGCCTGGTTCACCGTCCCCTTACGTTTTCTCGCCGTAGCCGGGGCCGTAGCCCTGAATACGGTTAGCGGTAAGCTAGGTCAGGTTCTCTGGGGATTATTAAAAGGGTATCAAAAAGACCGTCTTACCCTGTTCCTCCATCCCGAACAGAATCCCCTCGGCGGCGGTTATCAGTTGATTCAATCCCGCATCGCTATCGGCTCCGGGCAGTTATGGGGTAAGGGTTTGTTTCAGGGCACTCAAACTCAGTTAAATTTCATCCCCGAACAACACACCGATTTTATCTTCTCGGTGGTAGGTGAAGAATGGGGCTTTGTCGGCAGTATAACGGTGCTGGTAATCTACTGGGTTATCTGTTTGCGGTTACTGATGATAGCTTGTTCCGCGAAAGAGAATTTCGGTTCTCTCATCGCCATCGGTGTTCTCTCGATGATCGTTTTCCAAACCATCATCAATATCTGTATGACGGTGGGATTGGCTCCGATTACGGGGATTCCCCTACCCTGGCTTAGTTATGGTCGCTCCTCCCTCCTGACTAATTTTATCGCCCTCGGTTTGGTGGAGTCGATCGCTAATTATCGCCCCCGCAAAAGTTTGTATTGAATAGGGGGTTGGGATTTGGGAGTCGGGAGTCAGGGAGATGGTGGTTTTTCTGGGGATATATGGTCTACGGGTTTGGAGCTGCCGGGCGAAGAAGTCGAGCGGCTGGGCCGGTGTCTTTCCTCCGATGAACGAGAAAGGGCTAACCGGTTTAAATTCGAGCGTGATCGCCGCAGGTTTATCGTCGCCCGGGGAAATTTACGGCAGATATTGAGTGATTATCTCGATCTGACTCCAGAGAAGATTACTTTTAACTATAGTTCTAAGGGCAAGCCGGAGATTGTCGGCTCCCGGCTACAGTTTAACGTCTCCCATTCCCACGAACTGGCGATTTACGGTATTAGTTGGGAGGGAGCGATCGGCGTGGATCTCGAATTTATCCGCCCTGTCGATTCCCTTATGTCCTTGACAGAAAGATACTTTTGTGAATCTGAAAGAGAAGAGGTCAAAAGATCGGGCGATCGAACCGAGACTTTTTTCAGGTTGTGGACGGCGAAGGAAGCCTATTTAAAAGCGACGGGGGAGGGTATAGCGGGAGGATTGGAACGAACAGAAGTCTGTTTAAACCCCCTGGGATTGGTGAGGGTGAGGGGCTGGTCATTGCGGGAGTTAATCTTAGATCCCCGTTACAGAGCCACTCTCTGTTATCGATCCCTAGACTGATGTATTCTAGATAATACTGCCTGTGGACTTTGAACAATTAACCGATGAGCTTAGAGACTGCTACCGATGAAGTTATCAAACAAAATTTAGAACAATTTTTAATAGTTCTTTCCGTTTCCTTAAGTGTAGCTACAGTTTCTCGTATATTTAGCTGGTTTCGCCAAATTCCCTACACCTTACTCTTAGTAATAGTGGGCTTAGGTTTAGCCTTCGTCGATATTCGTTTAATTAACCTATCCCCCGAATTAATTCTAGAAATCTTCCTACCCCCTTTATTATTTGAAGCCGCCTGGAATACGAGGTGGAGAGACTTAAAAGCTAATTGGCTCCCGGTGACTCTGTTCGCAGTCGTGGGGGTAATCATCTCGATTTTCGGTGTCGGTATCGCCCTACGGGAGTTAACCACCCTACCCCTAGTCACGGCCCTACTGGTGGGAGCCAGTGTATCATCTACCGATCCAGTGGCGGTAGTGGCCCTATTTAGAGATATAGGGGCACCGAAACGCTTAACCGTGTTAATGGAGGGGGAGAGCCTCTTTAATGACGGGGTGGCGGTAGTTGCCTTCGTGTTATTGGTCGAAGTGCCTTTAGGGGCGCATGGGCTATCTTTTAAGGATACTATCACCGCCGTCTCTAGCGTGGTAGGTATAGGTGCGGGCATCGGCTGTCTAATCGGTTTCGGGATTTCTTTCTTAACCCAACGTTTAGATTTACCTCTCGTAGAACAGTCTCTGACTTTAATCGCCGCCTACGGTGCCTATCTGCTTACGGAAAATTTAGGCGGCTCCGGGGTTATCGGCGTTGTCACCGCAGGATTGATTTTAGGTAATTTCGGCTCTCGCGTTGGTATGAATCCCCGCACTCGTTTACTGGTAACGGAGTTCTGGGAGTTTTTGGCTTTTTTCGTCAATTCGATCGTTTTCCTTCTCATCGGGGATCAGATCAGGTTATCGACTTTAACCGATAATTTAGTGTTAATTTTCATCGCTATTTTTGCTGTTGTAGCAGTGCGCTTGGTTTCTATTTTCGCTCTGTCCAGTTTCAGTAATCTGTTTTCAGAAAAGCCGATAGATATAAAAGAGAAGGTAATTCTTTGGTGGGGTGGCTTGCGTGGTTCGGTTTCGATCGCTCTTGCTTTGAGTGTACCGATCATTTTTCCGGGTAGACAGGAGTTAATAGAAATCGTTTTCGGAGTGGTTTTATTTACTTTACTATTTCAAGGTTTAACTATTCGTTGGTTATTATCGAAACTAGACCTTATCGGAGATCAATCCTTACGTCAGTCGTATTCGGAGTTAGTGGCGCGTCAGCTAGCTTTAAAAAGGGTTTTAAGTTACTTGGAAAATTTGAAGAACACAGAGGTTAATTCAGATTTACATGCGATAGAGAGAGAATTGATCGCGGAACAGTTAAATAATGTGCAGGCGGAGATTAAAAGGCTTAATTCGGAGTACCCACAGTTACAGCTATTAACCACCGAGTATCTGAAGGAAACTTTATTAGATATTGAAGCCGATACCTACGCGGAGTTAATTCGGGCGGGGAGATTAACAACTAATGTGTCCCCAGTATTGCAAGAAATTTTGGCTAAAGATTCTAAAATTTAAGCCGATTATTGGCAACTCCGACCCTGGTTTAAGGTCTGTAAAACCGTCGCCATATCCCCGGCAAGAATAGCCGGCACATTCAGCCATAAACCGATAAACTCCCGACTGCAGAGGATACCATTACTATCCGGCTCCATTTTGATATAGACACCATCTTCGAGGACGAAGCAATCGATCGCGGTGTCGAAAGTACGCCAGACTATATACTCTTTGATTCCGTTACGAGCATAAGCTCTTTTCTTATCGTGCAAGTCGTAAGAGGAGCTACTGGCTGAAATCTCGATTACCAATTCGGGGGCATCCATGATGTAACCATCCTCATCAATTATAGCATTCCCATCAGCTCGAAATAAAACCCCGTCCGGTTAACGGCGTTCAAATTCAGGTCTGGATAAGCGGGCGCGCAGCGTGCCTTCGGCATCGCCATTCTCTAAAAAAGGTAGAGATGATTTAATTTTACTGAGGGTCATCGAAGCTAAAAATAGGATTAGTTCATTCTTTTAATATACAAGCTCCGATAGTAATCGTATCCGATTATAGGGATAATCGTGATAGACTTTGAACGAAGTCACAACCAATACACCACATCTTTGAAAGAATAAGCAAGACAAATCTATGAGTTTAGAGACTGCCGGAGAGCCACTAATTAAACAAAGTTTAGAACAATTTCTTATTGTTCTCGCCGTATCCTTAAGCGTCGCTACAGCCTCACGTATTTTTGGTTGGCTAAGACAAATACCCTACACATTACTCTTAGTAATCGTGGGGTTAGGTTTAGCATTTTTAAATATTCCCCTGGTTAAACTTTCGCCGGAATTAATTCTAGAAATATTCCTTCCCCCCCTATTATTTGAAGCTGCCTGGAATTGTCCTTGGAAAGGATTAAAAGCCGATTTTTTACCCGTTACTCTCTTAGCCGTTGTGGGGGTGGTTATCGGCGTTTTCGGCGTGGCTTTACCGATGTATCAATTTACCCCTTTATCGTTTATGACGGCTTTATTAGTAGGAGCTAGTTTATCCGCTACCGATCCAGTTTCCGTAATCGCTCTATTTCGAGATTTAGGGGCACCGAAACGCTTGACCGTGTTAATGGAAGGAGAAAGCCTGTTTAACGACGGTGTGGCGGTAGTTGCTTTCGTTATCTTACTAGCCATACCCCTCGGTAATAAAGAATTATCGGCGGCAAATGTTATCATCGACCTATTAAAATTCGTCGGCATCGGTGTGGGTATAGGTTGCCTGATCGGTTTCGGTATTTCCTATCTGACGCAGAGAGTTGATATTCCCCTCGTAGAGCAATCTTTAACTTTAATGTCCGCCTACGGTGTTTATATCATCTGCGAAAATTTAGGGGGTTCTGGCGTTATCGGTACAGTAGTCGTGGGCTTAATTCTAGGTAATTTCGGCTCTAAGATCGGTATGAGTCCCCGCACCCGAGTAACGGTAAGCGAGTTCTGGGAATTCATCGCTTTTTTCGTTAACTCGATCGTCTTTCTCCTCATCGGTACTCAAATTAATATCACCAATTTACTCGATGATCTCGATTTAATTTTTGTGGCTATCGCCGCCGTGGTGTTGGTGCGCCTCGCCATTATCTTTATCCTGACGGGGGTGAGTAATTTCTTTTTAGAAAAAACGATCGCTATTCCCGAGCAAACGGTTCTCTGGTGGGGGGGTCTAAGGGGATCGATCGCCATCGCCCTGGCCCTGAGCGTACCGGTAGTTTTTCCCGATCGACAAGAGCTGCTCAATGTGGTTTTTGGAGTGGTATTATTTACCCTTCTAGTTCAAGGTTTAACGATCGGTTGGTTATTAGATAAATTAAACTTAATCGGCGATAAACCCTTACGTCAATCATTTATGGAATTGGTGGCGCGTCAATCGGCTTTGAAAAAAATGTTGGATTATCTCGACAATATTAAATTTGCTCCTGATAGTGATAAAAGTTTAATTACTCAAGAGCAAGAATTGATTCAAAATAAGTTAAAAAGTGTCGAAGAAGAAATGCAAAAACTTAATATTGATCATCCAGAGTTAAAATCGTTTTTAACTCAAGAATTGAGGAAAAGTTTATTAGATGTTGAAGCTGATACCTATGCTCAATTTATCCGCGCTGGAAAATTAAGTAAAAATCCCTCTACTATTATGCAAGAAATCATGTTGGAAAATAATTAATGCCCCAGATCATTACTTGTATTTTTTAGTAGTTATTTTAGGGTTCCAGATGATGGATAAAATCTTAATCACTAATTTTGCCGCCAGCTTATTCGCTTTACTGAATCCCTTAGGGGTTCTACCGATTTTTATCGGTTATACGGCGAAGCAAAGCCGTAACGTCCAGCGGTGGCTGGCCTTGTTTGTGGCCGTGACGGTTCTGATCTTACTCCTAATTTTCTTCTTCGCCGGTTCGAGTTTACTTAAATTTTTTGGTATCTCCCTCGATTCCTTCCGCATCGCCGGCGGGATTCTCCTACTGATTATCGGCATCGGCATCGTCAACGGAGGTTCTAATAAAGATGCGGAGAAATTCGGCACCGAAGGACAGGAAAATGCTTTTCGGGAAGCACAACAAGTCTACCGGCAGATAGTTATCCCCTTAGCCATGCCCTTATTAGTTGGGCCGGGCGTGATTGCCAATGTGGTTCTTTATGCTAGCGAAGCCGAGGCGAGAAAAGATAACGCCCTTTATTTCAGTCTAATCGGTACGCTCTTTATCATCTCCGGGTTAGTTTTGGCGATTTTCCTCTCCGGCCGCTGGTTACAAAAAGTAGTGGGTGATGTGGGGCTGAACATCGTGACGCGTATTCTGGGATTATTAGTGGCTTCGATGGGAGTTCAATTCATGATTACCGGCGTGTCTAACATTATCCTTAATACGATCGCCCCTGAATTATTGAAAAGGTGAAAAGGTTGACTCACTGGTTCAAAACCTTTTTCACCACCTCTGGTACTTGGGCCGGGCTATCGGCTATATTAATTTTCTCTTCTAAGAGCGTTGTGATCAGCCGATCTTGATAGTTAATGGGTGATAGGGTGTACGATAGTTGTTGGGCGATGATAACTTCAGCGGAATCGAAATTATGGGCGATGGGGGCTGATAATCCCGCCAGGTAAAAAATCACCGGTTTGGATATGGCAGAGCCGATAAATTGGGCTGCGGCTAATTCGGCGCTCCCCCAAACGTGACTGACGATAACGATCGCTTTTGTATCTTCGTCATCCTCTAATACTTCTAACCAATAATCATAACCACTGCCGAGAATGCCGTCACACCCCAACCCCAATACCAAAGATTGTCCCAAACCAGCCGCGCTTAAATAATAGACCACATCATCACAGAGGCGATCGCTCCTATTGATCACCCCCACTTTACCAGGTTGATAGTTGCCCACCTCACCTATACCCAACCATTGCCGCCCAGGCAGTACCAGCCCCTGGCTCCCTGAACCTAAGATTAAAGTTTTGGTTATTTTCGCCCGTTGAATTAATTTCACCATATCCAGGGGGGGAACTTGGGGAGTAATAATAATAATCTGCTCGATGCTGCTGGCTATAGCTTCTAAAGCCGCGTCCAATACTTCCAGAGGCGGTGTGAAAATTAGGCTCGTGTCTATCTCTCCCAATTGGGTTACAGCGTCTTCTACGAGGTTAAAAATAGGTATCTCACCGAGCTTCTCCCCACCCAAACCGGAACTGACTCCCGCTACTATATTAGTTCCGTAGGCTTTCATCCGTTGACTGTAATGATGCCCGAAAGAATCATCTATGCCTTGAATTAAGACTTGGCGGGGGGGAGTCCATTTCATAAATTAATCAGTCCTTTTTTCGCTCTAGAGAGCAAGCTTAACGGCTTGTTCTATTGACTCTACCATCTCAACGTTAAGACCACTTAAACAACTTTCCGACCGATAGTCTCCTCCTTCGCTCAGTAAACGGATGATTATATTGAGAGGTGTTTTCCTAGCCACGTTATAAGTAGCGGTTCTCGCGCCCGCGATCGAGTTAGCCCTAGTCGGTCGGATGAGCCTATTTTCTCCTTTTTCTTTAAAATCGGCAGTAGCTGTATTTCCCAAATACTCTACTATCTTTATCGCTAAACTTTCTAGACTATCTCTGTTACCGGATAGATTGACCAATACGGTTTTTAAATTTGGTAGATTTTTTAAATAATCTAACTGACTTAATTGAGGATTTATTTCATCAATAATTACCCAACCGGCCGCCTTAGCTTTCTGCGCCTTGATGAAATCCCAAGTGCTTAAAGCTAACCCTAATTGATTGCTAATTATCCCTAGATTAGCATTGCTATCCATAATATAAGAACGATCGTATTTAGCGGTCAGAGGTATCAATTCCGGATGTCGAGCCAGAGCGTAATCGTTAACTGCTATCTTCCCGTCTAGGGCCATCACTTCCCCCTGCTCGTTGACCCCGAGAGGATTGATCTCGATAATATCTAAATCTTTCCCGCTAAATAAAGCATACATTTTCTCGATTATCTGACTCACCGATAGTAGTAGAGACCCTTTTAAACCCATTTTCGTCGCCAGTCGGCGGGCGTAAAAAGGGGAGAATTCTTCATCTACCGGCACGCTCTGGAGAGAATTTAATAAACGTTCTACATTCATGCCACCCTGACGCGAACCCAATAAAACCGGGCACTGTTGCTCGTAGTCGAGAACTATGGCGAGGAATACTTCTTGTTGGGCGTTATACCTGGCTTCCGCCAGTATCACCTCTGGGTATTCGCCGGAAATGGGTAAGCTGAAGATGGCGTGAGATGCGGCGATCGCATCGATGGTATTGGCGACGAATCTTATACCTCCAGCCTTTCCCCTACCGCCGCTTCTCACCTGAGATTTTAAAACTACGGGATAGGGAATATTTAGCCTCTTCAGTTCGCTGACATCGTAGATCGGTTGAGAGGGTAAGATCGGTATACCCACTTCCTGAAACAATTCTTTGGCTTGATACTCTAAAAGATCCATAAACTAATCTTAAGTGGGCAGGGGGGAGAAGTCGGCCAGGGAGCGCTCTAGAATTTGCTCTAATACCATCGCCGTCCAATCGATGTCAGCTTCTACGGTATCGCGTCCTAAAGTTAGCCTGATTCCCGTTAAGGCTTGCCTGGGTTCGTATCCCATCGCTAATAAAACGGGACTGGGGTTTAATTTACCACTATTGCAGGCCGATCCGGAACTGATGCCGATACCGGCTAGATTTAACTGACGTACTAGGGTTTTTCCAGTGAGGGAACCGACGCGATCGATCACGAAGCTGAGGTGATGGGGTAGGCGATACAGTCTATCTCCGGTGGGCTTGAGGTAGGGACAACCCGAGAGGCGATCGAACAATCGATCTCGTAAACTTATCAATCGCGGTCTTTCTTGGGGCATTTCTGCGGCGATTAACCGGGATGCGGTGCCGAAAGCCGCTATAGCAGCCACCGCTTGAGTACCGGAGCGCAGGCGGTTTTCCTGTCCCCCGCCCCCGATTAATGGCACTAATTCTATTCCCGGACGGACGTAGAGAGCGCCCGCTCCTTGAATACCGTAGATTTTATGACTCGATAGGGATAATAGATCGATCGGTAGACGTTGAACGTCGATGGGTAAACGTCCCGCCACTTGCACCGCGTCCGTGTGAAAGAGGATACCGTGATAGTGGGCTATCTGCGCCAATTCTTCTATCGGTTGTACGGTGCCCACTTCGCTCTGTCCGTAGATGATAGAGATGAGTACGGTATTGGGTTGGATCGCGGCTTTTAAATCGCAGGGGTTGATCCTGCCGAGGCGATTTACCGGTAGGCGGGTTATCTGCCAGCCCTCTTTTTCTAATAATTTCGTCGGTTCGATGATAGCCGAATGTTCGACGCTAGAGGTGATGATATGCCCAGGGCTGCTGTAGCGTCGGGCCGCCCCCGTGATAGCTAGATTATTCGCTTCGGTGCCGCCAGAGGTGAAAACGATCGATTCCGGAGTAGTCGCGTTGATCAACTCCGCCACTTCCAATCTCGCCGTTTCTACCAGCGTGGCCGCCGTCTGCCCCCAATGGTGAAGACTGGAGGGATTGCCCCAACCCCGGGTCAATACTTCCTCTACTTTTTTCACCACTTCCTCACGCGGGGGAGTAGTGGCACTGTAGTCAAGATAAATTTGCATTTCTTTACGAGCTACCAGGTTCCTAACTTTATTGTAGGATTTATTAGCCGCCCGGTTTACATACGTTGTAGTCTTCGTGGGAAATTACCGCCTCGGGAATAAGTACGCTGTCTTTATATCGGCAGAGTAAACGGTAATGACGGGTGACGGGGATGCTGATGATAAAGCGATCGTGTCTTAGGCGTTTGCCGCGAAAATCCCGATAGTTACGATGCTGACCTAAACCGGATAAAATCTCTCTCGCCTTTAACACGACATTTTTCGGGAAGGGGCGCAGGTCGATGGGATCGTGGATGAAGCTCGCTTCCCACTCTTGCTTTGCCTGTTTTTTGGTATCTGAAAACGGCGAGGGCTGACTACAGTGATGGCACGTCAGCCCCTCACCCCTATGATCACAAGAAAATTTTTTCTTTCTTCTCGACATATTGACCCTAGCAAACGCTTAATATATAGCAATTAATCTGCGATTTACCTAAAGGCTTTCCGGCAATATTCGGAGGCTTGTCGCTAGCTAAATAGAGAAAGCCGATAGATTATTATCCTCTTATAATTCAGGATACTAGAATTGATCCCAGATTGGATCTAATCCTTTAGCTATATAGTTAAACCATTCATTAACCAGAAATTGCCTTTAGACAAAACTGTATTTTTTACGATCAATATACTTATATCTCGATCTCCGTTATCTCATGGAAACGGCGCAAATCTAAAAAGCGATCACCGTTGGGAGCTTCGATAAATACATCCAGAAAACGAGCATTCCAGATAATATCGTTTAAATCGTAAGCGTAACGGCTATGTATGGTTTGAGAAAAAGTTTCATCCAAGCCGGTTATCGTCACCCAAAATTCTCCCTGTAAGGGATCTAAGTCTTTGGGGGTTAATCCGTAAAGGGGACTATCGAGATCGATCGGGTGCATAATTAACCAAGTGAGTGCAAATACTGGGGTACTATTTCTGATTAATTTTAGGTCATAAAAACGGCGCATCTTCTGCCCTTCGGCGGTAATCTCATCGCGCAGGAAGGAGACGCGCACGTGAGCTTCGAGGATCTGGTTTTCACGGCGGTTAGCCGCCCGAAACATTAAGGTAGGTATACCGTTATGGGGACAGATAACGGCTACTTTACTGAACATCACCCGAGCAGTAGGGCGCGAAAAACGGGCGAACATCAAGCCAGTTAGGATTGAAAGACAGAGAACACCGACGAAAATCTCGATCGTGGTTAATATTTGTGCAGGGAAAGATTTAGGGTACATCGACCCATAACCGACGGTGGAAAGAGTTTGAATACTGAAGAAGAAGGCATCACTAAAAGAACCCGGACTGGCGTTAGCGATGCCATCCCCTATCATTAGGTATAAACAGGCGAAAATTAGATTTAAACCTATATAGGCTACAGCCATCACGGCGACGAAAGGCCCCCATTTCATTTTTAGGAGGAGATGATATAAATCTCTACGTCTTAACTCTAATAACTGAGAATCTTGTTTGAGAGCCTGACGTACCTGGACTATATTGATCTGCTTATAAAATTGACGCATAGGGGGAGGTAAGAGAAAATATCTATTTAGATTAGAGAGTTGCTAGCCACTCTCTTTCTTTTATTATCTAATAAATCATCATTTTTTTATTATTTACAGGTAATAGCATTAAAATAAGCAAATAAAAATTTTTTATTTTTTTAAGAGAAGTCAACTTTATGATTTAATGCGAAAATATAATTCATTTTATTATTAAATAATAAAAACTATGCCAATATCTTCTACTTATATAATAATTCTGATATTAATTAAAATCAAATTTTATACAAAGACGTATTAT
>CAZUVR010000031.1:0-50351 GCA_964623815.1 uncultured bacterium
TTATCCGGTTGTGGGAAGTACCGGCGGAGGAATTGTTAGAATCACCTGGTTTGTTACCGTTTGCCGTGTTGGGACGAACCGATGACCGCGAGGCGACATTAGAGGCGGTAGCCCAAAGAATAGAAGGGGTGAGCGATCGCCCTTTGAGAAATGACCTCACCGGGGCGACAAGAATAATTTCGGCTCTGGTGTTGGATAAAATAGTCATCAATAGATTGCTGAGGGAGGAGATTATGAAGGAGTCGATAATTTATCAAGAGATTATCGCTGAAGGTGAGGCCAGAGGCGAGGCTAGAGGCATCGCCATCGGTGAAGCGAATCTAGTCATCAAACAACTGTCCCGGCGTATCGGCGAAGTCGGGCCCGAGCTGGTTCAACGCATACGCTCCCTCTCGGTAGAACGGTTAGAAAGTCTCGGGGAAGCTCTCCTCGATTTTCAGTCAGGACAAGATTTAATCGACTGGTTCGATCGATAGATTATTTCTTCCGTAAAATCCTTTACCGGACGCACATCACTCGGAAACCAGTGTTGTTGTTGCCGAAGGAGCGAAGGCAGTAGATGCGGTTGGCAGAGGGGCAAGACTCCGGATAGCTGCCCCAAGCACCGCCACGGAGTACCTTTTTGCTATTGCCGTCTTCGCTTGTCCACACTTTCTGATTCGTTGATAGTCTCACCCCCCAGTTAACGAAGAGGGTGGTAAATTCTAGTTTTTTGAGTTGCTCTATTGCCAATATTTAATATATCCTCCCTACTCATTCGTTTTCAGTTGCTTATATCTCGCTGTATGATTATATTAGTCCATTAGTTCTACTGGTATAGAAGATGGTTTCCTCATTCCTGTTTAACAGTCAGCTCAGTTATTGTGAGGGCGACGAAATCTGTTATCCCGAAAGTGACGGTGCGCCTATGGCAGAAAGTGATCCCACGAGAGATTATTTATTCTATGGGGTAGAAACCCTAAAATTACATTATCAGAATCGTCAGGATGTTTACGTCTCAGGTAATCTGTTCATCTATTACGAGCAGGGTATTCCCACATCGGTTATCGCCCCCGATGTTTTCGTCATCTTCGGTGTACCCAATATTAAAAGACCAATCTATAAAGCCTGGGAGGAAAATAATCAATTACCAAGCTTCGTCTTAGAAATTACCTCCAAAACCACTAAAGGAATTGACCGGAAGGATAAACCTGCTATCTATACCCGCTTGGGGGTGCGAGAATATTTTCAGTATGACCCCACGGGAGATTACCTAGAACCTCGCCTACAAGGTTCACGGCTGGTTAACGGTGTTTACCAACCTATAGAAAGACAAACTTTACCCGATGGAAGTATATTCATACCTTCTGAGGTTCTAGGTTTAGATCTGTATCTCGTTGAAGGAGATTTAAAATTTTATAATCGGGGACCGGATAGCTTTTATCCCACCTATGAGGAAATGGCTAATCGTCTACAAACGGTGAGTTCCGAATTACAGACGGTGAGTTCCCGCCTCGAAGAATCGGAGAATGCTTTAAAATCGGCGATCGCACACTTACGCTCGTCGGGATTGAACGCGGGGCAGATAGCCACGATTTTAAATCTATCCGTCGAGAAAGTACAAAGCTATCTCTAGAAGTGAGCCTATAGAAACGAGGAGTGAGGATTTCTGCTCATTCCTCACTACAAATCTAATTCCCGTAACATCCTCTCCACTCCGGAAGCCTAACCGCCGCCGAAGAGATTGAAGTGATTGAGAATGTGATAGAGATTATAGAGAGTCCTCGTTCTGGCTGTATCATAAAAGTAGTCCATCAGTTCTAGTAACGGAAATGGTTGTTTCATATATTTTCAATAGTCAGATAGCCTACGGCGATGGCGACGAAATTTGTTATCCCGAAAGTGATGGTTCTCCTATAGCTGAAAGTGACCCGACGAGAAATTATTTAAAATCGGCAGTTAGGCACCTACATTCATCGGGACTGAATGCGGAGCAAATAGCCACGATTTTTTATTTATCTATTGATAAAGTACGAGGCTATATATAGAAGTGAGTCAAGAGAAGTGAGGAGTGAGAATTTAATAAATTTCACTGATACTAAATCCTGTTCTCAAAGGCTACTTATGAAGATTGGGAATCGGGAATCGGGAGTCGGGAATCGGGATAAATATTTCTACTCCCTACTCCCTACTCCCTACTCCCCGAATCGTAAAAGGGTACTATGAAAAACGGATTTAGTATGATAACTTAACCAGTCCTACCGGTCGGGTTTTGTAACTAGCAGATTAACTAGACATATTTCTCATTTTTCACTTCTATATGCTCACTCCTCCTTATATATCCAATTCGCGTAACATCCTCTCTACCCCCCCAGCATAACCGCCGCCGAAGAGATTGAAGTGATTGAGGATGTGATAGAGGTTATAAAGGGTTTTGCGTCGGGCGTAACCGCTATCTAGGGGATATACTTCGTTATAGCCTTGATAGAATGCGCCGGAAAAGCCGCCGAAAAGTTCGGTCATGGCAATATCCACCTCTCGATCGCCATAATATACCGCCGGATCTAATATTACCGGCTCTCCACTCTCCAAAATACCGGCATTACCAGACCATAAATCGCCGTGAACTAGAGAAGGTTGAGGCCGATGATGTTGTAACAACGACTTCACCCCTCCGATGATGCGATTTTCATCGCCGAAATTACCCCCTTTCCTGCGGGCTAATTTAAGCTGATAACCGATGCGGTGCCGGGCGAAAAATTCCGCCCAATTATCCTCCCAATCATTAATCTGAGGGGTGGAACCGATCGTGTTATTCTGTTCCCAGCCAAATCTTCTCTCTCCCTCCCTGCGGTGTAAAAGAGCTAATTTTTTACCCATCTCCGCCCAGGCTGAGGAACTACTACCACCGAATTCGAGCCACTCCAGAACTAAATAACTATTACTTCCCGCTACCCCCCAAATTAAAGGTTTAGGTACGCGAATCGTATTCGTGGCCGATATTTGTTTCAATCCCAGAGCCTCGGCTTGAAACATTTCCGCCCCCGCCGCGCCATTAATTTTGACGAAGTAGGTTTTACCGCCCCCTATCAAAGCGTAGGCTTGATTGATAGAACCGCCGCTTACCGGGCGAGTCTTGTCGATGACGAATTCCTCACCCGTCACCTGGCTGATATATTCTGCGATCGCTTGCCACATAGTTAATTTTGAGGGTTTCCCTTGACAAATATGACCCCGTATGCTGATGTATTGAGATGTTCTTGAGCTGCTCTTTGAATATCGGCGCGACTGAGAGATTCGATGATCTCAGGATAGGTGAAAGCCGGATTCAAGTCCCCGAGTTGGGAGTGATAGTAACCGTAAAGATTAGCTCGATCGCCCGGTCTCTCATTACTAAATATAAAACGATTCGCCACCCCGTTGCGAATGCGGGCTAATTCCGACTCGTTAATCTCCCCCTCTTGAATGGTACTGATTTCATCGAGGATTGCCCTTTCCACATCATCTGCGTTTTCCTCTGGCAACTGACAGGAAATAGAAAACACTCCCTGAATAGCTTGCGTCATATTACTCGCGCCGATAGAAGTCACCAGCCCCATTTCTTCTCTTAATTTGCGGTGCAGGCGGGAGACTTTCCCCTGTCCTAAAATCGCAGCTAATACATCGAGGGGATAAGTAGCCCGTAGATTTCTCAAGCCCGGTACCCGCCAGAACATTAATAATCGAGCTTGTTGTAGACGTTCATCCTCGTATTCTTCCCGAACTATATCCGAGAAAGGTTCTTCCGGTTGTAAATCTTGCAAAGGTTGAGCGAGATTAAGTCTGCCCCTGTTAGTATAAATTTCTCCGAAAGCAGTTTCTACGGTAGCGATTAACTTTTCTATTGGGAGATTGCCCACCACAGATGCAGTCATCCGGGCGGGTTGATACCAGTTGTGGTGAAAATCTCGCATCTGTTGGGGTTGGAGATTTTCGATAACGCTACTCGGGCCGAGAACGGGACGACGATAGGGTAAAGTTTGAAAACAGGTTTCCATCACTTTCGCAAAAGTGCGACGACGGGGATTATCATCCGAGCGGCGAATTTCTTCTAAGACAACCGATCGTTCTCGAAGGAAAGCCTCATCAGCGATAGATGGATTTAATACTACATCTAACTGTAAGGGTGCGAGATGGGGAAAATCTTCCGGGGCGGAGGTGAAATAATAATGAGTATATTCCTGACTGGTGGCGGCGTTAGTGACAGCGCCCCTGGCTTCAATTTGGCGCTCAAATTCTCCGTTACCGATGCGCGGTGTACCTTTAAAAACCATGTGTTCCAAAAAGTGCGCCATTCCGTTGATAGAATCGGGTTCCACTGCCGAGCCTACTTTCAACCAGATATTGAAATTGACTGCTTCTACCGGCATTTGTTCGGCGATGATCGTTAAGCCGCCGGGCAAACGATGGATAGTGGGGGCATTCAAGGGAGGGGAAGGAAGTAGAGTCGCGGTCATTATGTTCCCTAAAAGTCATCTTCTCTATATTACTGTGGAGGTTGGGAGTTGGGAGCTAATCCCCAATTCCTAACTCCTAACCCCCAATTCCTAATCCCCAAATCCCAATTCCCAATTACCCATTTATTAGCTATCATTAAGAATTGTTTAGTAGTTCGCTTAACAAACCATAGGAGTAAAACTGTGTCCACAGAAGTTATCGAAAAGCGTTCAACTTCTACCATCCGTAAACCCGCCCCCAAGTATCGCGTCTTACTCCACAACGATGACCATAACTCGATGGAGTATGTGGTACAAACTCTGATGCAAGTGGTGGCGGGGATTACCCAACCGCAGGCCGTCGATATTATGATGGAAGCACACACGAACGGCATGGCCTTAGTAATTACCTGCGCTCTAGAACACGCAGAATTTTATTGTGAGAGCCTTCGGAGTCACGGCTTAAGCAGTACGATCGAACCTGATGAATAAATTAGGCTTTTTCAACGCGAATCTTGCTCGTTACCCAGCACCCGTAAGGCTGGGAATTTTTATCTTACTCCTCCTATTCTGTTGGCTACCCTTAGCGGGGCCGATTTATTTTTTTTTGAGGGGTGATGCCAATCTCGTCTCTATCCTGACGATGGGGATTCTCTATATTTTGGTGGTATCCCTACTGAGTCAATGGGGTAGTAGAGTTCATCTCGATCGAGGTTTACAATTCTATGGGCTAATCTGGCGTAGGAAAACCGCGATCGAATTACTCAACGGCTTGAGCATCGGCTTCTGTTTCACCCTGTCTCTCTTCCTCATCGAAGCCCTTTTCGGCTGGCTCGTATTCCTGCCCCCTAAAGTTAACTTAGTGCAAATCGTTCTTGAAGGCGCTTTAATTTCTCTCGCCGTCGGCTTTGGTGAGGAATTATTATTCCGGGGGTGGTTGTTAAAGGAATTAGAGTTAGATTACTCGCCCCCCGTACCGATTTGGACTACTGCAATTATCTTCGCCCTCCTTCACTTCATCAAACCCCTAGAGGAAGTCATTCGCACCTTTCCCCAGTTTCCCGCTTTGGTAGTGATGGGTTTAACCTTAGCCTGGGCGAAAAAAGGTTACGGCAATCGCTTGGGTATTAATATCGGTTTACACACCGGCTTAGTTTGGGGGTACTATATTGTTAATGTAGGTGGGTTGATTCGGTATACTGAGAAAGTTTCCCCTTGGATTACCGGCGTAAATAATAATCCTATCGCTGGTGCGATGGGTTTACTATTTCTAACCATCCTCGCTCTATGGATGCGTACCAAATCGTTAAAATCAGCTAATGTCATCTAGACTCCCCGTACAACGTTGGCGTATTGCCCAAACCGATACAGATAAAGTTAATCTCCTAGTCCAATCTACGGGCCTATCCCCCCTCATGGCTCAAGTTTTGATTAATCGGGAGATTACTACACCAGAGTTAGCAGAAGTATATATAAACCCAGAATCTCAATCTCTGCCCTTACCCTCAGAAGAATTCCCCGATTTAGAAAAAAGCGTGGACTTATTGGTGTCAGCGATTGAAAACGGCGAGAGTATCGCCATCTGTGGGGATTACGACGCGGATGGTATGACGAGTACCGCTCTACTGATCCGGGCGTTGCGGCATTTAGGGGCGTTAGTCGATTACGCCATACCTAGTAGGATGACGGAAGGTTATGGGATTAATGAGCGAATTGTGGAAGAGTTCGCTGAAAGCGGAGTCGGGTTGATTTTAACTGTGGATAACGGGATAGCAGCTCACGAACCGATCGCTTTAGCGATAGACTTGGGTATGAGTGTCATCGTCACCGACCATCACGACTTACCGCCAACTCTACCGGTTGCCGATGCTATCCTCAACCCGAAATTATTACCCCCATCATCTCCCTATAGCGGTTTGGCGGGCGTGGGTGTGGCTTACGTGTTAGCGGTGACGACGGCGCAGAGATTGGGTAAATTAAAAGGTTTGACGGATCAATTGTTAGAGCTATTCACTTTAGGAACTATTGCGGATTTAGCTCCTCTGGTGGGGGTGAATAGACGCTGGTTGAAGAGGGGTTTAAAACGCTTACCAAAATCGAATATCGCCGGGATACAGGCGTTAATGGCGGTGGGCAATATCGATTTAGAAAAGAAGCAATTAAACCCCGATGATATTGGGTTTCAATTGGGGCCGAGAATTAACGCGGTGGGGCGCATCGGTGATCCACAAGCGGTGATCGAACTGTTGACTACTGAGGATTTAGTAATAGCGGAAAAAAGAGCGATCGAGTGCGAACAAACTAACCGCAAACGTCAGCAATTATGTGAGGAGATAGAGAGGGAAGCGATCGAGATCATCGAGAAAACTCCTATAGATTGGCAGGGCGATCGCGTGTTATTAATCGTACATCATAACTGGCATCATGGCGTTATCGGTATCGTCGCCTCCCGATTATTAGAGCGTTACGGCGTGCCGGTTTTCATTGGTACTTATGAAGACGAACATCACATCAGGGGTTCGGCTAGAGGTATCGATGAATTTAACGTATTTGAGGCTTTAGAATACTGCCGCGATGTTCTCGGTAAAGCGGGAGGTCATAAAATGGCGGGAGGTTTTAGCTTACCGAGTAAAAACCTGGAACTTTTTCGGGGGAAATTAAAAGAATTTGCCCATCAATTATTAAAACCAGAACATCTTAAACCTTTAATTAAAATCGATGCCCCGGCTAATTTTAAAGATTTAACGCCTCGTCTTTACCAACAGATAGAAAGTTTACAACCTTGGGGTATAGCTAATCAGATACCCTGTTTCTGGACTCCTAACGTGAGAGTTTTGGAACAGCAAATCATCGGTAAAAATCACGTTAAATTAACCCTGGCACAAGATGATAACACTCAAATAAAGGCTGTCGCTTGGCGGTGGGCTATATATTTTCCCTTGCCATCTCGTATCGATGTAGCCTATAAATTACGTCAGAACGTTTGGAACGATAATGTTAGCCTAGAGCTAGAATTAATGGGGGTAAGATTACCCGCTGACGGGGAGGTAATTAAAGGTAAGTTTGAACACGAAGGGAGATTTTATAGCTGTAGTTACTGGCCTTCTTTACAGGAAATTAGAATCAAAAATCAAGAGGGGAAAGTTTTAGCCGTTCGTAAGGGTCAGAGAATAGGATTGCTAGGCATGAATAGAGAAAATTGTCAAGAAGTAGAAGTTACTAAACCTCAGTATTATGGTTTAATTAAAACAGCAATGAAAGTGTTAAATTTATAGCAATAAAATAGTGCACGATAAAAGTTCAAATGGGGAGAAAACGGGTTTTAGCCCTGGTTTGTTTATTAATAGGTATAGCGATCGCTCTCATCGCCTCCCCTACTCAAGCTCAAACACCGAATAATCTATCCCTCATCGGGCGCAATCAGAGAATATTCATGATCGGAGATATAGAATATGCAGACGTGCGTTTAGACGGCGTTTCCCTATTCCAGGTGGCGAGTCAGGATTTAGCACCTTTACAACCGGGGTTAGAAGAAAATCTCTCTCCCTTACAAAGAAGAGTCAGGCGTGTCGAAGGTACATTAAACCAGATAGTAGATAACGGTTTCAACCCGAAAACATTGGAAGTAAGACCAGCTATACTCAATAATTTAACCGTCATCACCGCTTCCGATTACGGTAATTTACCTCGCCAGGTTATCGTTACCGTTACCGAGATAGACGCTCAAATTGTCCCCTCTACCGTCGAAGCTCTGGCTCAACACTGGAGCGAAATAATCCGTCAATCCCTGATAGAAGCTTGGAAAGAACGTCAACCTCAAGCCCGACGACAACAGTTAATTAATGTGGGTAAGATAAGTATGGGGACAATCGTTCTCACCAGCCTTCTATTATGGTGGCTCGAATCTTTAAAACGGCATTTTAAAAACTTAAAAAAGGTTTTCAAAGAGCAATCCTCTCAGTTGACAGGTGAGAAGCAAGATTCTCAGGCTTTAAATCCTGTGGGGGCTTTTTATGAGGAAGTGAATTTACAGAAAAATTTAACCCTGAATATGCTCTTACAGAGAGTCGATCAGATCAGCTTAATTTTACTTTGGTTCGTGGCAGTGGCGGCTGGTTTATATATTTTCCCGGAAACCCGTTTAGGAGCGAGAAGCTTAATCGCTATCCCTTTAAAAATATTTATCATCTGGCTGGTGTTAACGATCGTTTCTAACTTGATAGTCTTATACGTCAATCATCGGCTGAAAGAATGGGTAGACGAGGGAAGTGTAGTATCCGACAATCCCGAGAGGCGAATTCTGCGGGCTCCCACCCTCCTAGAAGTATCCCGGGGGGTGATCACGTTTAGCTTTTGGGTTTTAGGAGTGATCTGGTTTTTCGCCTGGATGGGTTTTTTCGTCAGCTCTTTTTTAACTGGTGCGGGTTTAATCGGTGCGATTCTCACTTTCGCTTTTCAGAACCTCTTGAAAGATTGGATCAACGGCTTTTTAATCATCATCGAGGATCAATATGCCGTAGGCGATATGATTGAATTTCAAGGGGCGATCGCCATCGTCGAGAAGATGAATTTACGCTCTAGTCAAGTAAGATTCCCTAGCGACGGGCGTTTCACTACGATTCCCCACAATCAGATCCTCGTAGCTCACAATCTGACGAAAGATTGGGCCCGGGTTAATTTCCTCATCGAAATCGGTTATGATACCGAGCCAAATACCGTTATGTCTGTGATGGAAAATGTGGCCCGAGAAATGGCCCATGAAGCCCAATGGCGGGAAGATATTATCAATCCGGTGGTCATGATCGGCGTTAATCGTCTCTCAGAGAGGGGGATGGAAATTGTCATGCGTATTCAGGTTAAGCGCCTGCGTCAGTTTGAAATCGATAGGGAATTCCGCAAGCGCTTAAAATTAGCCCTCGATGAAAAGGCAATAGCGATCGCCATCCCCAAACAAGAATTATTATTGGACAAAGAAAAATAGACAGGTTATTTTTGTTCGCCCCCCGGATTGAGATTGATTTTAAAGTCGGGGGTGATAGTATCAGCGGCGGCGGCTACTTTCTGTCTAACGTTGTCCGGGAGGGGAATGTAGCCTAATTGTTTGGCTTGTTCTTGTCCATCGGTTAATCCGTACTGAATCATAGCCTCCATTGCGATCGCTTTATTAGGCTGGTCGTATTTTTTGAATAACAACATCCAACTATAGGTAACTATAGGATAAGAGTCATCTCCCTCCGGATCAGTGATGAAAGCTCTGAGATTCTCGGGTAATTCCACTTGAGCCAGAGCCTTAGTACCCGATTCGGCGCTAGGGGCGACGAATTTACCGGCTTTATTTTCCAGAGCCGCCATACTGAGATTACTTTTGGTGGCGAAACCGTACTCTAGGAAACCGATCGATCCTGCTGTTTGAGCGATTAAGGAGGTAACACCCTCGTTACCGCGACTACCGACGAAAGTACCCCTATTTCTCGGCCATTCCACCGCCGTACCCGCGCCGATGTCTTTCTTCCAAGTGGGGCTGATGGCGCTCAAATGATTGGTGAAAACCGAAGTAGTACCGCTACCATCGGAGCGATGGACGACGGAAATATTCTGATCCGGTAAATTTACGCCTGGATTGGTGGCGGCGATTTTCGGGTCATTCCAGCGCGTGATTTTGCCCGAGAATATATCCACGTAGGCTTCTCTACTCAATTTTAAGTCTTTAACTCCAGGGAGATTATAGGCGAGAACAATGCTTCCCGCAGTCATCGGTAACATTAACACCCCCCGGGAAACTTTCCCTATCTGTTGATCGGTCATCGCTATGTCACTGGCTCCGAAGTCGATGACTCCTTGCGTTAATCTTTCGATACCGGCACCGCTACCGACAGATTGAAAATCTAATTGTAATTGAGGTAATTGTTGATTTAATAGCACAAACCAATTTTTATACAGAGGAGCGGGGAAAGAAGCTCCCGCCCCAGTTGCTCTAATCGTCTCTTGAAAAGGTAATTTAATTCCTAAAGCATTTTCTGAACTTTTATTGCCTTCACAACCGCTAATTCCCAGGATGGACATGAGAATTAAAGGCATTACTATGATTTTTTGACAATTATTTTTCATCTAATTTAGAGCAAAGCTATTTCTAAGTTATGGTATTTCGCTTCCTAACCTTAGAATTCTAATATTAAGAATAGGTTTTCTTTTTATTAAGAGTAATAAATATTGAAATTTGTTTTAATTAATACAATTAATATCAGAAGTGATCAATTTAGGTAATTTTAAAATTAGTGTTAAGAATCGCCTACCTAGAATAGGCAGAGGTGGGGGGTAGCGGGGTTAAAAAATGGACGGGGCTTATTTTACAAGGTTAATGGTAGGATAACCTGAGTAACTAGAATAAATCCTATATGACTATAGCTATAGACGGAATAGCGCCGCACGGCGGACAACTGATTAATCGCATCGCCACACCGGCGGAGAGAGAAGAATTCTTACAACAGGCCGATCGATTACCGAGAGTGCAATTGGACGAACGTGCCACCTCTGATCTGATCATGATCGCCATAGGTGGTTTTAGCCCCTTAAATGGCTTTATGGAGCAGGATGATTATGAGAAGGTAGTCGATGATATGCGTCTCAGTAACGGTTTACCCTGGTCTATTCCCATCACCCTATCCGTAAGCGAAGAAGTTGCCGAACCCCTCAAAGAAGGCAGTTGGATCAGACTCGACGATGAATATGGCAGATTTATCGGGGTACTGGAATTAAGGCAGAAATATCGTTATAACAAAGCTCACGAAGCGGTTAACGTTTATAAAACCGATGACATCAAACACCCCGGGGTCAAAGTTGTTTACGATCAGGGGCCGATCAATCTAGCAGGGCCGATATGGTTATTAGAAAGAGAACCTCATCCCTATTTCCCAGATTATCAGATCGATCCGATTCAATCGCGCAAATTATTTAAAGAGAGAAATTGGGCCACCATAGTCGGCTTTCAAACCCGCAACCCGATTCACCGCGCCCATGAATATATTCAGAAATGCGCCCTAGAAATTGTAGACGGGTTATTTCTACATCCCCTCGTAGGTGCTACCAAAAGCGACGATGTACCCGCAGATGTGCGTATGCGTTGCTATGAGATCATGATCGATAAATATTTCCCGCAGGATAGGGTGATTTTAGCGATCAACCCCTCGGCTATGCGTTACGCGGGCCCGAGAGAAGCTATATTTCACGCTCTCATCCGGAAAAACTATGGCTGTACTCATTTCATCGTAGGCCGGGATCACGCCGGTGTAGGCGATTATTACGGCACTTATGACGCTCAATATATTTTTAACGAATTCTCACCCGGAGAATTGGGCATCGTGCCGATGATGTTTGAACACGCCTTCTATTGTAAGCGCAGTCAACAAATGGCGACGACGAAAACTAGCCCCAGTTTACCCGAGGAGAGAATTCATCTATCGGGGACGAAAGTGAGGGAGATGCTCAGACGCGGCGAGTTACCACCGCCAGAATTCTCCCGCCCCGAAGTGGCAGCAGAATTAATCCGAGCTATGCAAGGGCAAGCCGATTAATATGAAATTAACGAGGCGATCGCTACTCCAGATAACGGGAGCGGGACTATTACAATGGTTAATCGGCCCGAGGCTCGGCCTTAAGTATCTAGAGGCGATCGCCTCTCCTGATGAGCGCAAATTAGCTTTACTGGTGGGTATCAATAATTATGGAACCGGCGTTCCTCATTTGCGCGGGGCGCTTATGGACGTAGAATTACAAAGGGAATTATTGATCGATCGCTTCGGCTTCCAAAACGCTGACATCCTCGCCCTGACAGAGGCGGAGGCTACTAAAAAAGCGATTATCGAGACGTTTCACGAACACCTCATCAAACAAGCTCGATCGGGGGATAAGGTAATCTTTCATTTCAGCGGTTACGGGAGCGAGGTGAATTCGGGGCCTCCCGAATCCCCCCTACCCGTCAATACTCTCGTCGCGGCCGATGACCGTAGCCATCTTCTCGAAGATGATATATTAACCTTAAGTCGCAGTCTCTCCACCGATAAATATACCCTCATCCTTGATACGAGTCATAGGAATAGCTCTCAACCCCTACAAGGTCATTTTCAAAGTCGTTCCCTTCCGATCATCTCTTCCCTAAACAATCTCCCAGAGATGGCTTTATCTACGACTATGGCTTTAACGACCAAGAAAACTATCAACGGCATGGTATTAAAAAGCGCTGCCGCCGATCAAATAGCCACCGAATTCATCGGTAGTGATTGGAATGCGGGGCTGTTTACCTATTGTTTAACTCAGTATTTATGGGAGGTAATGCCAGCCAGTCGCATTATTATCACCCTAGGCGAAGTTAGTCAGAGAATCGGCTCGCTCCGGGGCGGACAACAGAAGCCCCAATTAATTACCGATGCTAAATCCTCCCCCCTGACTTATTACATCATGACCGAAGCTAACAGTAGTGGCGAAGCGGTAGTTAGCGAGGTCATAGATAAACAAACCGTCGAGATTACCCTGACCGGTATTCCTCTAGAGATATTAGAAGTTTATGAAAGATTTTCCCTATTAGAATTGAGTGATAACCCGGAAATTACCTTACAAATAATTAGCCGTCAAGGTTTTAAGGCTAAAGGACAATTATTAACCCCTTATCCGGTACAGATAGGTCAGATATGGCGGGAAAAAGTTAGGCTCCTACCGCAGACGATCGGTTTGAGCATTGCTTTTGATAGTAGTCTCACCAGGATTGAGCGGGTAGATGCCACTAGTGCGATCGCTAATCTCAAATCTTTAGTGACTATGGTAAATTCAGAAGAAGACTTCGCAGATTGTGTATTAACTAAAATCGATAATACTGGTAGTTACGCTTTAATGTCTGCTGGGGGCGTTTTAATACCTGAAACCGTAGGTTTAGCCAATGAAGCTGTTAAATCGGCCCTAAAAAGATTAACTCCTCATTTAGAGAAAATTTTAGCAGGTAAAATATGGAAGCTAACTCTTAACGGTCAATCTTCTGGTCTTCAAGTGGGTGTAAATTTGGAAAAAGAAGTACCAATTTCAGAAATATTTATTACCAAAGTAACTCGTAAATTAAGCCAAAAAACTTGTGAAGAGTTAGGAGAGAATCAATATTTAGCTAAAAATAGTAAATGCCTGCAAAATTCTTATGGATTCACATTGAAAGGTGAAAAAAATATATCTCTCGGTTTGAGTAACGATATACAATATAAAATTAATAATGGAGAAGATGTAACCTTATATAGTTTGATAGTTATTATCGATAGTGCGGGGAAGACGAGCTTAATAGCCGCCCATGACAATAATAGTAATACTTTAACTCCTTTAACAGTGTCTGCGGGAGATACCCTTACCGTCAATCTCAAAACACCTAACGTAAGGGGAAAGGTAAAAAGTTACGCGATCAATTCCGTCACGCCTTTTCCAAAAACAATGAGTTGGCTTAACTCCAATCATATACCAAGCAATCAGACTCAACAGATAATAGGATTGGATAATCCTCTAACCGTAGCCGCGTCGGTATGGCAAGATTTATCGACGGGTAAAGAGATTAAAAGCGAAACGGGGACGAGTATACTAACCTCCGCCTTCGAGTTGAATCAATGGGCAACATTAGGCTTTATATATCAACTTGTTGAGTAACTATGTAGAATATCTTTATAGCCTAAACCAGAAAGCCTTTAGAGCTAATCCACAGATACAATATGGCCCAATGATGAACATTCTCCCCAAGACGACCCAACGTCGCATCAAAAAGATACCTCAAACTCCCAGCGTGTGGGAGGGAGATAGGCGCACTGTATCAGCCTTGAAAACGACGTTAGAGCCGAACACTGAAGGCGGGGGCGAGTGCATAATCTGGGTAGACGGCTCGGAACATTGTGTTAGGGCGATGGAAGTAGTGCCGGCTCAGATGGGGCCAGAAGCTATCATCAGAACCCTATTAAGAGCGATCGAATCTCCCCAAAATCCCGCCAAACCGGCCCGCCCCCAAAAAATCATCGTGCGAAACCGGGAAATACAGTTTTTTCTCAGGGGAGTATTACAAGACCTGGATATAATTATCGATTACGTTCCCGATTTACCCCTGATCGACGACCTATTCCGTAGTTTCGAGGAGTACCATAATAATCGTCCCCCTTCATTACCCCCTAAACTCGAACCCCTACTGACTCAAACCGCCTCGGAACTTTGGAAATTACAACCCTGGCGGCTGCTGGCCGATTATGACATCGTTTCGGTCAAGGTCGATCGTTGGGGCATAGACACCCTCTATATTTGTGTCATGGGGATGCTGGGCAAGGAGTACGGGATTATCCTCTATCGCTCTCTCGAATCCCTGAAACAATTCCGTAACTCCGCCGTAGCGGAAAAATCTCTCGATCGATTGGAACAAGCTTTCCTGTCTCAAGATTGTTGGTTTTTAAGCTTTGAATCCCTCGAAGAAGACGAGGAGGAAGAAGATTTATTCGATTTGGCGGAGCTTCATCCGTCCCAAATACACCCTGTATTCGGTAGTGTCCACCCCTACGAAGGTATCCGTCCTTATTTAGACGAGGAAGAGGCCAGCGTTATCCAGGTAACATTACAGGCATTGATACGCTTCTCTAAGACTAACTCTAAAGCTTTAGCCGCCAGTCCGATCGCACCAGTCGAAAAAACTTATTCTATAGACATTAAATTTGCTGGGGAGAAGGAAAAAACCTTACCGGTTGTCGTGGCGACGGAAACCGAAATCAGTCAGGAATTCATGCGTTTGATGGCCGCTTCTCAAGCACTCGAGGATGACGATGATGATGATGATGTTTTCGCCCTGGATGACGATGATGATGATGATGATGATGACTCATTCAATCTGAGACAGGATTTCATTCCCGATAGGGCCCATCTGAGTTTAGGGATGATTCCCTGGGATATTATCGGCAGAATTCGTTCTCAACCAAAAATTCATCACCAAGCCGGGATTAAAAAAGAATCTGGCGAAGGGCTACCGGTGGTGATTGTGCAAACTTCCCGTCCGAAAGCCAAAGAAATCATCAATAAAATCAAAATAAGCAAGGGTATAGAAGGTATCGGCTTTAACCCCGGTGAAGATCCTTTTTCAGATCAAATGTACGATCTCGGTATCCTTAAGATGGTGGACGGTGATTTCTGTTTATTCGGGGAATTTCCCGCCGATGATGCCACCCACATACAGGCTCGCAAAAATTGGGATCGTCGTACCAAGGAAACTAAGGGTTATTGCGGCCTGATCATCGCTATGGGGGTTACGGGTAGCTCTAAGGGTAATCCTCAGATTAACGATATGTTAGCTCTGATCGAAACCAAAGCTTTAACCGCCAATGACTTCGATATAGGCACCCTGACGATGATGATGAGTTTCGAGTAAGCCACCAACTTTGATTTTTTGTGAAAAAATATAAAGTATAGTCTTTATTTTTTCATCTCATCATCTTTATGGTTTTATTTGGCTTTGGTAAAAAATCGAGCCTGCCTTCGCCTTCAGAGGCATTACCCGGACGTGCGGAAGCCATGCCAGTGCCTGCCTATCACTACGTTAACGGGAATCCCCTCAAGCCCCCCTATCCCACCGGATTAGAAACCGCCGTCTTCGGCCTGGGCTGTTTTTGGGGCGCAGAACGCAAATTCTGGCAGTTAGAAGGGGTGTATACTACTGCCGTAGGATACAGTGCGGGTATTACCCCCAATCCTACCTATCAGGAAGTCTGTACCGGCTACACTGGTCATAATGAAGTGGTTTTAGTGGTTTACGATCCGAATGTTATCGGCTACGAATCTCTATTAAAAGTATTCTGGGAGAGCCACAACCCTACTCAGGGAATGCGTCAGGGTAACGATGTGGGTACTCAGTATCGCTCTGGCATATACTACTATTCGGATGCACAAAAACAAGCGGCGCAAGCTTCTTTAGAAGAGTATCAAAAAGCTTTAACTGCAGCAGGCTACGGGAAAATCACCACCGAGATATTACCAGCACCCGAGTTTTATTATGCCGAAGCTTATCACCAACAGTATTTAGCTAAAAATCCTAACGGCTATTGTGGTTTAGGCGGTACTAATGTAGCCTGTCCCATCGGTTTAAATACTAATTCGGGCCAGTAGCTTTTTTGGGGAGGGGGTAATTTTTCCTCTCTCCCCGGTTATTTTCTAGAGAGGCCTTATGTTACAAGTCTGGCAGAAAATCTCAACCGGGCCGAAAAGTCGCCGAATGGCGATCGCTCTGGCTTTGGGTACATCAATACTAGCTCTCCCAGTACCGGTTGCCGGTATACATAAATTCTATCTCGGTCAACCCCTATGGGGCATCATCTACCTCCTTCTCTGGCAGACTCCTATCCCTCGTATCGCCTGCGCTATCGATGCCGTCTGGTATTTCCTCCAAGGTACTGAAGGATTCGGAAAATATTTCTCCCTCCCCGGAGGTTACGAATCTACTACTAGTGCGATCGCAGCAGAAGAAGTACAGGCGATGGCGACAGCCATTCGGGATTTAGAGCAACTCCGCCAGGAAGGCCTCATCTCCGAATACGAATTCGAGCAAAAACGCCGGCAACTACTACAATAAATTTTCCCGAACTCTTTAATAGATAGATCGGTAAACATCAGCCCTAATTCCCAACTCCCAACTCCCGCTCTATGTTCACCAAAAAAGCTAACCTACGCCAAAAGCTACTCAACGATCCCTATTACCGCTTTCGCTCCCTCGAAGAAATCGCCCTGGCAGCTGAATTAGGAGTAAAGATCAACGTGGCTAACGCTAGTGTAGATGATTGGCTGAGATTACCTGGTATTTCCATCCATCAGGCGAAACAGTTAGTAGCTTTAGCGGGCATGGGTGTAGAGTTACTATGTATCGAAGATATAGCTGCGGCCTTAAGCCTACCGGTAGAGCGTCTACAAGGTCTGCGATCGATCTTACAATTCTGTTACTATCACTCTGATAGTGCCCTGGCACCGCCGAAAATTAACCCCAATAACGCCACCTCCGAGCAATTAAATTCTCTTCCCGAGATGACAGAAGATTTGAGTCAACAGTTAATTGAGGAAAGAAGCAAAAACGGTAACTATCGCCATATAATCGACCTGCAACAACGGTTAAACCTCACCGGGCAACAAGTTAATCAACTCATTCACTACCTACAATTTTAATGCTCAGTTTCAGCTATTCCAGTATTATCGATGCCCCAGTAGAAAAAGTCTGGCAATTTCACGAGCGCCCGGACATTCTCCAAATCCTCACCCCTCCCTGGCAACCGGTGCAGATAATTCGCCGGGGCGGGGGTTTAGGGGTGGGCGCAGTATCGGAGTTTCGTCTCTGGTTGGGTATCATCCCGATTACCTGGATAGCCCGGCATACGGAGTGTGAAGAGTATAAAATATTTGTGGATGTACAGGAACAAGGGCCACTAAAATCCTGGATGCACCGCCATTTTTTCACCGCTCAAGATAATAAAACTTTGTTAACCGATGAGATCAAATATGAACTACCGAGCGGAGAATGGAGTGAACCTCTATTACAATGTTGGGTTAATTCTCGCTTAGAGGATATGTTCCGTTATCGCCATGAAATTACTCAAAAAATGTGTGTAGGAGGCTGAATTTTTTATGAATTTTTTAACTAAAATAGTCTTGATCGTTTCTGGTGTAGGTTTAAGTTGTACGTTGGCGACAAGAGCTTTAGCGGATCATTCTCTGGCTGTAGCTATGTCGGATAATCCTGCTATCGCCTCCGCCGTTCAAGAAATTAGTAGTTTTAACGGGGTAGTGTGCGATGTAGATAATTCGCAACAGAGCGATTATTATTTTAATGACGCGAAACGATCGGGTTCGGCCTGGAAACAAATTGCTCTCTGTTTCCGTAACACGGCGGCAATGAATCGATCTAGACAGTATTTTCAGCAAGGTGGTGAATTAGGGTTTTACGGCGCACCCGATATTGTCGGCGTTTTAGTCGTAGCTTATACTTGGGAAAATTACCGCGCTGGTAAATTAATTTCTATTAATTATTTATAAATTTTTCCCTAAAAATTTTTATCGATAAAATCACAGAAACGCTTTGCTTTAACCCATTTTAAGCGACTAAGGGAGGCTGACACAATTTATCTTCTAAATCCCTTTCCTGCTGTTCTAAGCTCTTAATCGATTCTCTCATAATTTCCCTGACGTTCATTCCGTTTTCATACTGCTTCAACCACTGCTGAGCGGTATTACCCTCGCGGAGAATTTTTAATAAAGGCGAGAGAAAACAACTAAACCCTCTCTGCTTCGCTATGGGATAAACTTCTTCATAAATTTCCTTGATCCAATCCCTCGCTAAAACGGGCCTACCATCCTGCCAATGACGTAACTCTGCTTCTAAACTCCTACGGGCCGCCGCTTGCTCGTTACTCGCGGTAATCTCTAATAAATCCGATTCCCGAGTTGACATCGGTAATTGACTGACGAGCAAGGGATCAAAACCTGGATTTTCTAAAAGTTGAGTTAAACGGGCTTCGAGTAAAGCCATCACTGCTAATAGACTTATGGGATTACCGATGAGGTCGCAAATACGCAATTCTAACCTATTGAGATTATAAGGGCGGTTATTCCCGTTAGGGCGCACCGATACCCAGAGATGTCTCACATTCTGCATGGTTCCCAATTGAAGCTGTTTTTCCGTCCACTCGACGAAGTGTTTATGACTGTGAAATAGGGGTACGTGAGCGGGTGTTTGGGGGAATACCTGCCAGCGGTGAGAATGAGAATTAGTAAACTCTCCGTCTAAAAAGGGTGAAGAGGCACTTAAAGCTAAATATAAGGGAGCTTCTAGACGTACTAGACGACAGGCTCGCATTAGTTCATCCGGATCGCTGATGCCTACGTTAATGTGTATACTGGCGGTGACTACGTTCGTGCCGTAGGTTTCTTCTATATAAGTATGATAGGGATTAACTGGGTCGGAACGATAGAATTTACTGCTATTCCCTAAGGAGAGGGTACTACCAGGAATTAAAGTATAATCCCCGAGGGTTTTTAGATAGGAGCGCAGAGCCATTCTAGGCTTGAGGGTGGCGCAGAGTAAGCGATCGTAATTACACATCGGTGCCGTAGTATACTCGACATTGCGACTGTCCGGCTCTCTCACGAATCCATCCAAATCTCGCACGATTCGATCGGACAATCCTATAATATCGCCCTCGGGTGTTCCCGTATACATCTCCACTTCAAAGCCTTTGCTTAACAGCACGATTTTTCCCCTCTAGGATGCCTGTTGTAAATATCGCTCTATCAATAATATCGCTACAATATCATCGATCGGACAATCCGGTACTAGCATCCCCCGGGGGATTAATTTTTTCAACCCTTGGGGTGGGTACATCTGCCAGTATCTTTCCCTCGCCTCTTGGGAGCTATTCCGCTCATCCACCAAAATAATTTTTATCTGTGGTGGTAGCCCCTCTTCTAGTTGCTTCTTCCAACTTTTGGAGGTGGTTTGATTCCCCATCACCAAAATTGACGCTCGATATTTCTCCAGCAGGTTTATCAGATAAGTTAGAGCCTCTGGCGAGGGTATGACTTCATGAGTGTATATATTTCTTTTCTCATCCATTACCCCCACGCCGCATTTATCCTTACCCGGGTCAAAGCCGATTATAAACATTATATTTTCCCTACTCCCTAAATCATTGCAGTAAATTAAAGGCGTTTCCAGTCTATATAAAAAGAGTTTCTTCCCCGACTCCCAACTCCCAATTCCCGACTCTCGTCCTGTTAGCTTTTAAAGCCGTTTAAAATACTCTCTAAAGCGGGGAGAAGACGGTTAACGCTCTTTAATCTTATCAACATATCCCATATCGGCTCGCATTTTTTCCAGGCTCCCGCATAGGCTAGATGGCGTAATTTATCGCTCCACTCGGATTTTATGGAGGCCCCTTTAAAGATAGCAGACCAGCGGTAAAAGTTTTTATAGGAGCGCCAATATCCCGCTTCTAGCGTTTCTTTACTCATCCCGACAGGTTCATACACCACATGGCGGGTATCGTATAAATCCCAATTATCCGTAGTAATTCTCTTTTCCTCTTTCATCCGATTATATAGAGCCGTGCCGGGGTAGGGCGTGAGAATGTGAAAGGTAGCTGTTTCTATTCCCTGATTTACCGCCCATTCTACGGTACGATCGAACACTGTTTCATCATCGTTATCCATCCCGTAAACGAAACTCCCGTTAACCATGACTCCGTATTGGTGGATTCTGCCTATCGCTTCGTTATAATCACGATTAAGATTTTGATATTTATGTTGTTCCGCTAGATTCCTCTGA
Source organism: uncultured bacterium (assembly GCA_964623815.1). GTDB lineage: Bacteria > Cyanobacteriota > Cyanobacteriia > Cyanobacteriales > Microcystaceae > Chroococcopsis. The sequence continues at coordinate 20,806 of CAZUVR010000031.1, forward strand.
TTGAGTGTTTCAAAGCCGACGAATAGACTTCTTAAACCGCTCTCGACGGCTTTTTCTAATAATCCTGGTTTGAGAATCGCTGGCACCGTTGCCGCCGCCTGCCAAACTCTCCCCATTCCTTTCATCCCCGTAAATAATTCGCTTGCGAACTTTTCATTCCCAAAAAGATGATCATCTAAAAAGTATAAATGTCGCCCCGGTAATCTTTCTATCTCCGCTAACGCCGCATCCACTCTCTGGGTGTAAAAAGACTTTCCCCCCTCGTAAAAAGCGTCTTTATAACAGAAGTCGCAATGGTGCGGGCAACCCCTGGAAACTACTAGAGAGTTAGGTACTAAATATAATTCCCTCTTGATCAAATCTCTCCTGATGGGGGCGAGATTCTCTAAGCTTCTTTCTGTGGAGCGATAAACTTTAGCTGGATTACCAGCGCGGAAATCCCTTAAAAATTGCGGCCATGTATCTTCACCGGGCCCTAAGAATATTGTGTCGGCGTGTCGGGATGATTCTTCGGACAAGGCAGTGACGTGTAATCCTCCTAACACTACATAACTACCTTTCTGGCTATAATAATCGGCTAATTCATAGGCTCGATAGGCAGATGTGATATAAACTTGTATGACGACTAAATCCGGTTCATCGTTTAAGTTTAACTTTTCTACGTGTTCATCTTGTAAGTCGATTTCGTCTGTTTGTTCAAAAAAGCTGGCGATGGTGGCTAACCCTAAAGGCGGGAATAAATGATATTTAATCGGTCGCCAGAAAGGACTTAAGGCTTCGGTTAAGGCGGGTAATATCATCTTAACTTTCATGATTATTTAGCTCCTTTATCCATTGTCTAGTACCAAAAAACTTACAGGAAAAGCTCGCTATCTTGGCCGCTTTTTCTAATGCTTCTATGAAACTTGCCTTCAAAATATAATGACAAAAAGCTCCGTGAAATATATCCCCTGCCCCTAGCGTGTCAAGAACTTCTACCGGAACGATCGATAAACTACCCCTGTTTTTATCATCTACATACTCGATCGAGTTCTCTCCCCTAGTAATCGCTATCTGACAGATTCCTGCAGTTTTAAAATAATGGAATATATCCTCTTGATTTTGGCATCCTGGGGGCTGAAAATTCTCCGAACAAATAGCGTAATTTATATAGGGCAATATTTTTTCTAAGCCAGGTTTCCAACTACCTCCATCTAACACGACGGGTATATCGGCCGCTTCTTGTAAGATAACTTCGCTCACTAAAATTTGATGTCCGTCTACGAGGATGATGTTAGTATCGTCTAAAGTCAATAAAGAGGCTGTTTCGCCACTGGCCCGGCATCTCGTAGCGTTAAGGGAGATGACCGATCGATCTCCCTGCCTTTCTGTAACGATAATAGATGATAGGGGGGGCGGCTCCGCCCAATCAGGGGATAAATCTATTAAATTAACTCCCTGACCCCTTAAATCCGTTTCTATCAAGTTACCGAGGGGATGATTGCCTATTACCGATGCTAATGTGGCGTGATCGTTTAGAGCCGTGAAGGCTACCGCCGCGTTAGTGGCCGGGCCCCCAGCGACGATCGAGCCATCAAGCGCTACCATCTTCTCATTACTACCTGGATAATTGGCCGCCAAGTAAATAATGTCCAATGTGGTCAACCCTAAAAATAATCCCCTCATGCGGCACATATTTTCATTTTCGGGAAAATCATCGATTCATGACCCGGCAGTGTTATAATAATTTAGGTAAACTTTTGTAAAGTTACCGCTTCCATTAGGTCTGACAATAGAGGTTTAAAATTGCTCAAATCAGACTTTTATTAAAGTATAGTTCGGCATTTTGACCCTTTCTATTAAAGAATAATTAATAGACCCTCAACAGTATCATGAATTTAGAGAGTAATCAACAACGAGCGATTATCACCGGGGCAAGTAGTGGCATTGGGGAGGCAACGGCCCTAGCTTTTGCCAAATCAGGAATCAACCTCGTTTTGATTGGGCGTTCTCAAGCAAGGTTATCATCGGTATCCGACTCCTGTAAAAGCTTAGGGGTGGAAGCAAAAACATATTGCATAGATTTGGAGAAAGTTGAGAAAATACAAGCTAAAATAGAGGAAATAATTCACGAATGTGGAAATATTGACATTCTGGTAAATAATGCAGGTATAAGCTACACTAACAATCTGATGGACACGCCGTTAGATTACTGGCAGAAAGTAATTAACCTGAATTTAACCAGTGTATTTCAATGTGTATTGGGGGTATTACCCCATATGCGTAAACATCAACGAGGAACGATTGTCAATGTATCATCGATAGCAGCAGAAAACGCTTTCCCTGGTTGGGGGGCTTACTGTGTCAGCAAAGCAGGATTACTATCCTTTTCTAAAGTGTTAGCCGCCGAAGAAAGAATTAACGGTATTCGAGTCACGACTATCACGCCCGGGTCAGTAAATACACCATTGTGGGACACAGAAACAGTTCAAGCCGACTTTGATCGCTCGGTCATGTTAAATCCTAACACGGTGGCCGAAGTCATCTTACAAGCGGTAATGTTGCCACCTAACGCGGTGGTAGAAAACGTCACGATCATGCCTTCGGCTGGTACACTATGACCTTCTTTCGGATCATCTAAATCACCTTTTCACGCTTTATCACATAAATTATGACCATAGCATCTTCTAACGGTTTCAACAGCGCTAATGGAGCGACTAACCCTGCAATATCAACCCGGCCCGATCGTAACACGCATAACGGACAGGCGGCTGAAATACACCCCACATCCGGAGATGAAAGCAAACTCCAGATGATGGAAGCCGTCCGTAATATTATAGAATCTGTGGGTGAAGACCCAGACAGGGAAGGTCTTTTAAAAACCCCGAAACGGGTAGCCGAAGCGATGCAATTCCTCACTCAAGGTTATCATCAGTCTTTAGAAACCTTGGTCAACGGTGCGATTTTCGATGAAGGTCACAATGAAATGGTGCTGGTGCGCGATATAGACTTCTTCAGTCTCTGCGAGCATCATATGTTACCTTTCATGGGCAGGGCGCACGTAGCTTATATTCCCAATCAAAAAGTAGTAGGGCTTAGTAAGCTGGCGCGTATCGTCGAAATGTACGCCCGCAGACTACAGGTACAGGAGCGGCTCACCCGCCAAATCGCCGAAGCCGTCCAAGAAATTTTAGAACCGAAAGGGGTAGCGGTAGTTATGGAAGCTACTCATATGTGTATGGTCATGCGCGGTGTGCAGAAACCTGGTTCCTGGACTGTTACCAGCGCTATGTTAGGGGTGTTCCAAGAAGATCAGAAAACCCGCGAAGAATATCTCAATCTCATTCACCATAAACCCAATTTCTTCTAATAGTTAATCCAAGAAAACCCGAAGTTGCTCGAATAGACGGGCAACTTTTTCTATGTCTTTATCTCCAGGAGATTTTTCTACTCCGCTTGATAGGTCGATTCCGTCTGGATGTAACTCAGTCAGGGCTTGCCTTATATTATCCGGCGTTAATCCTCCCGCTAATAGCCAGGGTACCGGAGGTTTGAATTCTTTTAATATATGCCAATCTAAGGTGTTACCAGTGCCCCCTAATAGGTTCGGGTGGTAAGCATCTAAAAGTAATGTATCCACGTGATCGTAATAGTTTTGACAATTTTCTAAGGCGTTTAAATCTTTAATTCTTAGGGCTTTAATTATTTCTATACTCGTTAGTTCGCGCCGCAAGTGTTCGCAGAAATCTGGTGTTTCGTCTCCGTGTAATTGTACGCCGCTCAGACCAGTTTTCGCCACTACATCGACGATGAGATCGATCTCGCTCCCGGCGAATACGCCTACGCAGTTCTTAGACGCTGGTAATGCCGATATAATCGCCGCGATTTCATCTGTGGAGACGAAACGAGGTGAAGATGGTACACAGATAAAGCCGAGGGAGGTGGCACCCAATCGGGCGATCGTTTCTCCTTGATCTTGTCGGGTGATACCACAAATTTTGATCCGCATTAAGTTCAGGTAATAAAAGGTAACAAAGTTAATTATTCAAACAAAATCTCTATTTTGGTCGTAGAGATTTTTATAATGCCAGTTGTTAATAAGAATGTATCAAACTTAGGAGGAATAGTTAATGAGTTCATCTATACTATTGATGATGGGCAAAACAGTGGAATGGAATCCTTCCGTAGGGTTGACAATGATTATCTGTAATCTGGTAGCGATAGTAATCGGCTATTTCGCCATACAGAATACCGGCAAGGGGCCAAATTTACCCGTACCCCAATTAGCTTCGAGAAAAAGTTTCGGAGTCCCCGAATTATTGGCTACAATGAGTTTTGGGCATATTTTAGGAGCCGGGCTGATTTTAGGACTCGCTAACGCGGGAGTTTTATAGAGAAACAAAAGTTGGGAGAAGACAGTCACTTCTCCTGATAATTCTAGTCACCTGCGAAAGAACTCACTATGATTAAAGAAGAGGGATGATGTAACCCGTATCAGACCCTCGCCACCGACAAGACGCTTTGTATATCGTGATTACCATAATTTTGTTGCATCCCACTAAATCCACCCCCTTGCAAAATTGGACATTTGAAGATGATTCAGCGATCGCGATCGGTAGAGCGATAGATAATCAAGTAGTATTGTACAGTGCGGTAGTATCGCGCCGACACGTACAACTCTCCCGTAATGGAGCGAGCTGGGTGTTAGAGAATTTGGGCGCTAACGGCACCTACATAGAGGGAAAGCCCGTTCAAAAAATCGAAGTTACCGACGGTATGATTATAAGTCTGGCCAGCTCGGGGCCGAAGATACAAATTCGTCTAGAAGCGGACGAAATCGAGCCTAGGTTGTCCTTACACAGCATTCAAGCAGCTAACTCACAATTACCGGTAGGGCACGAGAAAGAGACGATGACTAGTTAAAAATCGATATTCGCATCTAACCCTTTGCGGTGTCGAAAAAGTTAGCTTATCTTTAAGACTATGCGGTTGACTCCGATGGAGTTATCTACCCAATATCGATATTCGTCACGGTGACTTGCGGCTGAAAATATGTAGTAATATAATTCAATAGTTATATAAGGCCTTTACTATCCGATGACCCAAGCCTTCTCGATGAATACTTCCCCCACCTTGTTAGCTGCGGTAGCGGATTACTTTAAGGTACTATCGGAACCGAGTAGATTACAAATTTTAGCCTGTCTCAGTGGCGGCCCGATGAATGGGAAAGAACTCACGGAAGCCACTGGATTAGGACAGGCAAATCTATCGAAACACCTCAAAGCTTTAACCCAAGCAGCTATCATCTCTCGTAAACCTCAAGGTGTGAGCGTGTACTACGAAATCGCTGACCCGAATATTCTGGAATTGTGCGAGTTGATAGGGGTGCGTATTAGTATTCAAATGCAGGAAAGAGCTAGGGAATTCGAGAAATTTCAGGTTTTCAATCAATGAACATTCAACAACTTATCGAACTATACGACTCTGGTACGCGCTCTTTTAGAGGGAGCAATTTCCAAACTGCCGAGATTCTTGACCTCGATTTCCATGAAGCAGATTTTACTGGTTGCGATTTCCGTCAGGCTCGATTGGGGCGTAGCATTTTGAAAAAATGTATTTTCGCTGAAAGTGACTTCAGCGAGGCTATTCTCTGGGGTAGCGATTTAACCGGGGCTGATTTGAGAAAAGCCATTTTTCGAGACGCGGATTTAAGCGGAGCCAAATTAATCAACACCAATCTCGAAGGCGCTTACTTTAATAAAGCCGTCTTGGAAGGTGTTAACTTAACGGGAGCAAATTTAAAAGGCGCTACACTCTTTGATACAGATTTTCGTCCCACCTCCGAACATCGCACTATTTTAAAAGAGGCTGATCTTTCTTATACTGACCTGAGTTATGCAGTGTTAGATTCGGCCTGTCTACAAGGGGCAAAACTCGATCGATCTAAGCTCTGTCGCGCCAATCTCAGCAGCCGTGATGGCAGGGATATGACTGACCTTACTGGTGCCAGTTTACAGTACGCCGACCTCTCCTATGCCGACTTAACTGGGGTTATCCTACGCCACGCAAACCTCACCGGCGCAGATTTAACCGGTACGATTCTCACGGGAGCTGATCTTATCGGGGCGATTATGCCGTCCTAAATAAATCTCTCTGTGTCCTGGTTCAAAAAAAATAGGAGCTACATACTCCTATTTTCCTCTCAAATTACCTCACCGTACCTCTCAAGGCCTCCGCGTCGATCGGCTTTATCAGTAATAGGCGCAGTACATCCCCTAATATCCCGACTATGTAGGGTATCCGTTGCCACTTACTTTTTAATTCTTTTAACTTTAAGTTTCTTTCGGCGCATCGTTTTAAGCGGGCGAAGAATTCGGGATGCTCGACGTTTAATATCGTCGGAAACGCTCTCGCCGCCGTCTCATTGGTTTTCGTGATCACCTGGCGATCGAATTCCTCCGCATCCAGCCCTAAACTAGTATAAAAATCGGCTCTCTCTTTCACCGTCAAACTGTGGGTAACGAATACCGATAGTAAGAAAAAGCGACTCCATAGGCGCGATTGCCAAGTATTCCATAGGGAAGGTTGAGAGCGTAACAGGGCGGTAAATATATCGCCGTGACGGTTTTCATCCTGACACCAGCTCTCGAAGTAATTAAATAGAGGACTGAATTTATTCTCCGGATGCTTCTCCAAATGGCGGAAGATAATAATATAGCGCCAATAACCGATTTTCTCCGATAGGTAGACGGTATATATCACCCACTCTAAGGGGAAGAAGGTATAAGTTCGGGTTTTGGTTATCTTCCCTAGATCGAGCGACAGGTTAAAATCTGCCATCGCTTTATTTAAAAATCCGGCGTGACGCGCTTCGTCCCTCGCCATCAATTGAAATATCTCCGCTAGTAACGGGTTTTTATCTTTTAACTTCCTTGATAATTCTTTAAATAGCAAAAACCCCGAAAACTCAGAAATACAAGACCTCTCTAAGTAATCGATAAAAGCTTTACGGGTTGTATCGTCTAAGTCGTGCCAGAGTTTGTCATACTCTTCGTCTCTGGTGAAGTGATGGCGGTTGTAGTCGGCCCGCATCTCCTCTAACATCGCTCTTAACTCTTTTTCCCCTAACGATAGATCTAAATTCGCCGCCTTCTCATAGTCCGTTGTGTAAAATCTCGGCGTTAATAAGCTCTCTTGTGTCGTCGCTTTTTTGGTTGTGGGTTTTGTTAGTGTTTCTACCATCTGCTTTTATGACTAAATAGCTATATAGAATTTTAGCCATAAAAGTAAGCAGACAAATAGTTATTAAGTTTTTTTAAGGACGGGGACGAGAATGAGATTGATAACTATATAGTTATGAAAGTGATTTAAGATAGATGAAAGATGACTCAACAAACTTTAGTTAAAAGCGCCCGCCAACTCCGCGCCAAAGAGTATGTAATGCAGTTACAAGATAAAATCTGCGCCGGTTTGGAAGCCGTAGACGGAAAAGCCAAGTTTCAGGAAGACAACTGGACTAGAGAAGAAGGAGGGGGAGGCAGAACCAGAGTCATCAGCGACGGAGCGGTATTTGAACAGGGAGGAGTCAACTTCTCGGAAGTATGGGGCGACACCTTACCCCCCGCGATTTTGACGCAACGCCCAGAAGCGGCTGGTCATGGATTCTACGCAACCGGTACCTCGATGGTAATCCATCCCCGTAATCCTTACGTCCCCACAGTCCATCTTAACTATCGCTATTTTGAAGCGGGCCCGATTTGGTGGTTCGGCGGTGGTGTGGATTTAACTCCTTACTATCCTTTCAGCGAAGATGTGGTGGCTTTCCATAAAACTATTAAAGCGGCTTGCGATAAACATCATCCCGAATACTATCAAGCCTATAAATTATGGTGCGATGAATACTTCTATCTCAAACACCGCAAGGAAGCGCGGGGCGTGGGGGGGATCTTCTTCGACTATCAGGACGATCGAGGTCAATTATACTCTGGCCCCCATATCGACGGTTTAGCCGCTCAATACAGTCAGAAAGTCGGTAAGGTTAATCGGAGTTGGGAAGATTTATTCGAGTTCGTTCGTAGTTGTGGGGATTCTTTCTTAGATGCCTATGTACCCATAGTAGAGAAACGCAAAGGATTGAGCTATGGGGATAGAGAAAAAGATTTCCACTTATATCGACGCGGGCGCTATGTGGAATTTAACCTCGTCTACGATCGCGGTACGGTATTCGGCTTACAAACTAACGGCCGCACCGAATCGATATTAATGTCCTTACCTCCCCTGGCCCGCTGGCAGTACAGCTACCAGCCAGAACCGGGTACTCCGGAGGCGGGATTATATGATATTTATCTCAAACCCCAAGATTGGGTTAAGGAATAGGGAGTAGTGAGTAGGGAGCAGGGAGTAGAAATAAATATTACCCCGATTCCCGACTCCCGATTCCCAATTTTTACAAATAGCTTTTAACAACAGGAGTTGCTATGAGTACAGGACTAGCTACGCAATTACGGGAAGGTACACAGGAATCTCATAAAATGGCTGAGAGTACGGCTTTTATGAAAGATTTCCTCCAAGGTATCATCGCTCGCCACGCCTTCCGTCAATTAATCGCTGATTTTTACTTCATCTATAGCGCTTTGGAAGCTCGATTAGAAGCTTTATCGGCACACCCCGCCATCAGTGCTATCTATTTTACCGAACTCAACCGCAAGGAGAATTTAGAACGAGATTTACAGTACTATTGGGGAGATAATTGGAGGCAAGAGATAAAACCATCTCCCGCCACTAAAGTATATATCGATCGCATTAACGAGATAGCCGATAACGAACCGGAATTACTCGCCGCCCATAGCTATGTGAGATATATGGGAGATTTATCCGGGGGGCAAGCGTTAAAACATATAGTGCGCTCGGCCTTAGATTTACCCCATAATGAGGGCACGGCGTTCTATGAATTCGATCGTATCCCATCGATCGAAGCCAAAAGGAACTTTAAGGAAAGATACCGTCAGGGGTTAGAATCACTGCCGGTGGATGAAGAACAGGCGCAAAGGATAGTAGATGAGGCTAACCGAGCTTTCAAACTCAATCGTGACATTATCGGGGAGTTAGATTTAGTAGTGACATGAAATAACTTTTTCTTGACAGACTCTAAAGTTTTTCCATCAAATCATCCACTTGCTTGAGGCCTTGAGAATTACCCTGTTTCTGGTATAGTTTCCGAGCTTGAGAGAGGGATTCTTTAGCCGCTTCAACCCTATCCCGTCCGTGATAGGCGAGGGCGAGATTATAGTAGACATCGGGATTATTAGGAGCTAAATCCGTCAGATTTTCGTAGACGGTAACGGCTCCTAAATAATCTTTTTGCGCCAGATAAATTCTTCCGATACCCGCTTGCGCCTCTACCGAACGAGCGTCGAGAAAAGTTACCCGGCGATAAAAACGTAAAGCCTCTTGATAACGGGATTGTTTCTCTAATAAAATGGCGATTTTAAGCTGCATCGTGGCATCATTCGGCTCGACGCGCTCGACTTGTTTTAAAAGTTCGGTGCTACCGGTTAAATCACCCCCCTCAAGCAAAGCGGCTGCTAACTGTAAACGTAACTCGTTGTTAGCCGGGAAACGTGCGATCGCTTTTTGAAGGAAATCGATCGCCTCAGTAGTTCTTTGCTGTTCTAGGAGAGCTTTGCCCATTATCTCATGAGCTTGCTGATTGTTAGGGTCGAGATTGACAACCCACTGATAGACATCGCCTGCTTTCTGATAATCTTTCTGGCGCAGTAGAACCACACCGAGGGCGATATAGTGGTTAACGTTTTTCGGCTCTAATTGGATGGCGTAGTAATAGGCAGTGGCCGCGTTAGATAAATCCCCCAAATTAGCGAGACTGTAACCGAGGGCGTGATAAAAAGCCGGATTATCGCGGTCGATGGTCAGAGCTTGCTGATAGGCTTTAGCGGCGGCCTCATAATTTCTCTGTAGAGTTTGTAAATAGCCGATTCCAGAAAAAATTCTGGCGTTGCTACTATCGAGAGCGGCGGCTCTTTCGTATGCGGCGATCGCGCTGCCATAATCTTTCTCGTTAATAAACCGTCTTCCTTGACGCAATAAATCCGCGACTTCCCTACGAGTATCTTGGGCGAGCAGTAGGGGAGTCGTCCCGGCAGTAGCAGGATATAGGGTTAAACTACTTCCCCAAAAAACGGCGAGGAATAACAGTAAACTAGCGTGAGGAATCGACTTCATAGAGTATATGCGAGTTCTAGGATTTGCGTATACTATAAATTTTCTTTAGCTTCCCGGGCAACTTGTTCCACTGGATCGCTAGCTAATTGATGGAGAATTTCTCGGGCTTGTTCCCCCCCCAATCTGCCCATTGCCTGCGCCAGACGATAACGCACCTGCCAATCTTCATCTTTGAGCAGGGGTATCAAGATAGAAACCCCCCTTTTATCACCCAATTCACCCAAGGCGCTGACGGCAGCGGTTTTCACCAGGGTATTATCGGAGTTGAGGGCGTGTTCTAATAAATCGAAGCCTCGCGGCTCGCCTAATTCGCCCAAACAGGCGATGATACTCAACTGAATCAACCAATCGGAGGTTTGATAGTAGAGAGCCTCTAAATTATCGTAAGCCGCCACTAATTTTAAGCCGCCGATAGCGTCAGCCGCTGCCGCCTTGACATCTGCTTCCGAATCGTAGAGAAGACGGTCTTGCAATAGGGTTAAAGCCGTGTCAAGATTTTGTTTACCGAGGGGATCTAATTGACTAACAGCGGCGTAGCGAACTCGGGCGTTAGTATCGTTGATTAGGGGCACAATCATGGTGAAAGCGACGGCTGGATCTAATTGACGCAATTGATTGATACCTTGAAGACGATCGCCGTAATCCTCTGAATCTAGTAAAGATTGAACTGACTCTGGTGAATAACTCATAATTTGATCCACAATTATTGGTTTTCTATTTTCCCATTCCTTGGTACTAAGCCGATTTTTTTTCTCTGGAGGGGGATTCTAAAACCGCTTTTGGGTAGGCGATACGCTGATGGTGAAATTGTTGCCACACCTGCACGAAAACCTCGGCGATAATCGGTAGCTCGTCTAATTTAAGGCCGCTCTGAGCTAGTTGTTGATCTCGCCACCGCGCTTGAAAAATCTTTTTGATCATCTCCATCGCCTGCTCGGGAGTAGCATCCTTGAGGGAGCGCAAAGCCGCCTCACAACTATCGGCTAACATAACTATCCCTGTCTCCCGTGATTGGGGAACCGGCCCGTCGTAGGAAAAATCTTCCTCGTTAACTATTCTCGACTCGGTTTTGCTTATGTGTTGAGCTTGGTGATAGAAATAGGCGATGAGCAGAGTGCCCTGATGTTCGGGGATAAAATCTCTTATCACCCTGGGTAATCCGTATTTCTTTGCCATAGCCAAGCCTTCGGATACGTGTTTCTTGATAATCTGGGCGCTCGTCCAAGGATTATTAATCTCATCGTGTTTATTGGGCCCGCCCATCTGGTTCTCAATAAAACCTAAGGGGTCGTGCATTTTCCCTATATCATGATACAGAGTCCCAGCCCGGATCAATTCCACGTTACAGTAAAGCTTCCTGCCTGCAGCTTCCGCTAGACAAGCCACAAATAAGGTGTGTTGGAAGGTGCCGGGGGCTTCCGTAGCCAGACGTTTCAATAGAGTACAGTTGGGGTTGGCTAGTTCTACTAGACGGATGGGGGTAACGACATCGAAAATTCTTTCTAAGTAGGGGGAAATACCCAGGGCGATGACGCACCAAGCTATCCCAGACAGGGCACAAATCGCCGCCGGGGGTAAAATCATATAAAAAATCGTTCCGGCGGTGGCGCTGATGATCAGGTAGGTGATTAAAAACACCCCTCCCTGTAACAAGCCCACCGCCCCACCCAATAAAGATAGTTCATCCCGCGATCGCAATTTACCGGCGAGGGCTGCTGCTAATAATCCTCCCCCCATACCGGCGATTAAATGCCCGGTTACGCCCCACTCGCTCAGGGCCGATAAACCGGATAGTAAGAGAATTTGGGTTACGGCTAGAGTCGGCCCGTAAAAACTACCGCTCAGTAATCCGATGGCGGCCAGATTGATGAAGGGGATATTGGCGACGCTCAACAGGGGTGGGGTAAGGCTTAATAATCCTAAGAGCAGGAAATCTCTATGCCTTAAGGGATGATGAATTCTTCTCGCCACCAGACAGAATATACTCGTGGCAGAGGTTACTATCAATCCCGTTACCGCCAGCCCAAGCCAATTTATTTCTCGTCGGCTTAATCCGTAGCCATCGAGAAGCACAAATTGTGTCTGGGTGATTTTTTGTCCCTCTTTTACGATGATGTCTTTGGCATTCGCGGAAACTATCACATCAGGTATGGCTTCCATCGCTCGGGCGGCGTATTCTTGAGTGGCTTCTTTGTCCTGTTCTAGATTGTGCTGGTTGATCAATACTTGTTGGAGAATATTGAAGCTTAAAGCTTGTGTTTCGGTTGGGATGTTGTCTTTTAATTGTAAGGCGATCGTTTCTTGAAGGTGATGGGGTGTTAATCCCGGTGCCATACCCTGGATTAATATTCTTTCCGCTACCAATTGGATCGATTTTTTATTCAGTTCCCAGGTGGTTTGATCCCAGACTAGGCTATCGGCAACTAATTGATAGTCTAGTTTGTTTAATTTCGATGTTTGCCACATCTGTGCGTATTTTTCTCTCGCCTCCTGAAATTTTCTCAGGGTATTTTCAAAGTTTGATGTTGACACCTTTTGTTGATAATTACTCAGCTCTCTTAAAACTTTTGGAGGTATTTTATGGAAGACATTATTGGGGTTTTCTGAATTGGTATAAAGGCTCAATAATTCCGTCCAACGGTTGAGTTGAGAAGTGATCAAATAATTTTGGGTTTCTAAAGATAAAAGTTGCGTCTGAACTATGGGTAATTCTCTATTAGTAGCCCTAAAATCATCTATCTCCAAGAATATATTTTTAAGATCTTCTTTAATTTTCTCTGTTGTCTGACTGTTACGCCTGAGTATGGGAATGATACCGGTACGCGCTTTACGTCTCTGTTCTTCGGTGGTTTGTCGATCTTTAAAACTGGCGGCGTAGGGCGCTTTAATAGTTGTCGGGGCGATCGTATCTACGGATAATTGAGGTTGATTATAAAAACGATACCCAACTACACTGGTTAAACAGGCTACCGTAAAACCAAAAATCAAGGGTCTACGCACTTTTAACAATGAAGGGGAAAACCTCTCTTTTTTGGCAGACTTACTGGATAGGGAGGAGGGAAAGAAACTGGACATATATGGTTTTTAACTATCTGCCAATAGCACAGTTAAGAGATTATGAATGATCATGATAAACGTTATGGGTCCTTTTCGTGACAATCTTAAGATTCTCGCTGTGATATTATTTTTATGCCTCTACGGGGTTGAATGATGCCGGGAGAGGCTACCGCTACATCTAAGGATAATTCTCCATACATTCCGCACCAATACCGATACATACGCTCTGCCCCCGCCCGGAGTTCCTCGACGGTTGGATTATCTTCTATCTGTAAACGCCACGATAGGGGTAGCCCACTAATACTATTGTACAATCCTGAAATGATTCCTGTTAGATAGGGCACCCGCGAGCGATCGCCGTTCACGGCTAGGCTACGCCGTAAACAAAGCCCCATGTCGTCTGGGGTAATAATAAATCCGTAGAGGGCTAACATGGCTTCTACCTGCTTTAATTTTAGTTTTGATAACTTCTTACAGCCCACTTTATAGCTACATCGACTGTCGATCAATTCTTGCATCAGGGATAAAATTTTCTGCTCGCCCAATACATTTTTTGTTAAATATGTCAATAGTTCTTGAGGTGGCACTTTTTCTAAAATAATAGTTGCTAGAGCAGATCCCCAGAGCAATCCTATTTCTTGCACACTACTAGAAATTGTAGCGTTATTGCCAAGGATCATTAATTGTTGCCGATAGTAACTCGGTTCCTCATGCCAACGTAAGATAAGGGGGAAAACACTCGCTATATAATCCGAATCTCCATTTAGGGGGGGGGAATTTTGGGGACGTTCTTGAGATAGACTAGAAAACCATTTTTGCAGGAATTGGCTATGAATGATAGCAGTAAGATCTATATAAATTCTGCCGTTTTCCATCCGCAAAGATTCACCTAAAAAACCACCGATCGAACCTCCCTGAAAATATTTCCACCTAGGATAACGCATAAGTATCCGGCAATTTAATTAGCCGTATAAGTAACTTCTTCCACTTTACCGGGTTCGCCTAATTGTTTGGCTTTAGCACGATTAACGGCTATGTAAACACCCCCCGCGTTACCAGCCCTAACGGTTACTTCTTTATCGGCCTGCCAACTGCGATGGGTTCCCTGAGTCAGAACACCTTCAAAATCGGTTTTTCCGTCCACCACCACTTTTAACCAGCAGTCATCCTTAACTTTTATATCTACTACCACCTGTTTTTGTTCTGGGGAAGGTTCGGGAACGTCATTAACTGGTTTGGCGATATTATTAGGATTCTTAACCGTAGATGGTTCGGGTAGATTTATAGGAGGTAAACTATTTATTTCTAGAGTTGATTGTTGTAAAACATTAGATAAGGTTTGTACGGAAAAAGCTACCAGTAATAAGTAAAGAAAATACAGGTGTATAGGACGTAATTGTAGAACCGGCCAGCGGATGAAAAAACTATTTTTATTCTGCAGGGATAATTTTTCCGTGGGAAATTGTCCCGAAAATTCTACCCCATCGAGTCCTAGAGTTTCGGCGTATTGTTTAATAAGCCAGCGAATGTATATAGGTTCCGGAAGTTCTTCTAAATTACCGGATTCGATCGCCCGGATCAAACGGAGAGGTATCAAGGTTTGTCGGGAGATTTGTTCTTGAGAGATCCCCTTATCGAGACGGAGCTGTAACAAAGTTTCGCCCAGCTCTTGGAGTATTTCCTGATGTTTTTGTCGGGGATCAACGGATTTTTTTTTGCGAAACATAGTGACTGAGTCAATTCAGCTATTTTCCAGTTACTAAATGTACCTGTTCTTGAATAAAGTTTACCTCTTGAGAGGTAAGTAAACGATAATCACCTAAGGCTAGAGATGTTCCATTTTCAGGATGTATTTTTATAAGACCTATAGCACTACGATGAAGTTTCAGGACTCTATGCCCTAATTGTTCGGCTATGCGTCTGATCTGACGATTGCGCCCTTCAATTAATATCACTTCTAGTAGTGTTTTGTGAGGAGTGTGTTTAATTACCCTAACTTCGGCGGGTAATGTAGACCTACCCATAAGCATAACGCCTTCTCGCCATTCTTGAAGCATATTTTCCCCAGGTCTACCCTCTACCCATACTTGATAGGTTTTTGGGACATGATAACGAGGATGGGTTAGGCTCAAAGTTACATCACCGTCGTTAGTAAGCAGTAATGCCCCCGTGCTGTTAAAGTCCAGACGACCAACTGGATGTAATCCTTGTTCGCGGGCTAGATTATCGGGTAGGAGATCGAGAACGGTGGGACGACCTTGGGGGTCATAACAGCTAGAAATAAATCCTTCGGGCTTATTTAATAGTATACATAGAGAGCGGGGACGAGCCGAGAATTTGAGAATTTTCCCGTCTACTTCGATACAATCCCCTGAGGGATCGGCACGATCGCCCAATTTAGCGCTCATTCCGTTTAACTTTACCCTACCGGAAGCGATCATCGCCTCTGCCTCCCGACGGGAAGCGATTCCCCACTGAGATAGGATTTTCTGCAATCGCTCGGCCATTAATACTAAATCCTGTTCTCAAAGGCTAAGAAATGAAGATTGGGAATCGGGAATCGGGAGTCGGGAATCGGGATAAATATTTCTACTCCCTACTCCCTACTCCCTACTCCCCGGATCGTAAAAGGGTACTATGAAAAACGGATTTAGTATAATTCAACTTCTCACAACCCCTACTTAAATTATAGAGTAGTCATCTCTAGAGCTTCTCCTCTCTGACTCCTTTCTAATGATGTAATTGTTGTTCGAGAATTTTCCGTTGTTGGGGGTTGAGGTGGGGTGCATCCTGGAGATAACAATAGGGGCAACGAAAACTCAGCGGGGTTTCTAAATGATGACTTTCTAGAAACTTGCCATCGCTAAGAACTTGCCCGGTGGGGCCGTCTCTGACTACTTGACCGCCGCTGAGGATCACGGTACGATCGCATAAATCCAAAGCCATATCGAGATCGTGAGTAGCGATTATTTGCGTTTGGGGCAGGGTTTGTAATAAATCTATTAATTGACGGCGGGAGCGGGGATCGAGTTGAGCCGTAGGTTCATCGAATACTAAAACCTGGGGTTGCATAGCTAAAACCCCAGCGATGGCCACACGCTTCTTCTCGCCCCCAGAAAGATTATTACTGTTGCGAGGGCCGTATATTGCTGGATCTAAGCCGACGGCGTATAGGGCATGACTACAGCGATGGCTTAAATCCTGTCCAGTGATCCCCTGATTCATGGGGCCGAAGGTGACATCTTCCCAGACGGTGGGCATGAATAACTGATCGTCCGGATTTTGAAAAACCAAGCCGACGAAGTTACGGATAGAGGTGAGATTATCGTTATCGACTGGCAGGGAACCGATCTCGATCGCGCCGGTTTGGGGGGTAATAATGCCGTTGAGATGTAGCAATAGGGTGGATTTTCCCGAACCGTTAGCGCCCACTAGAGCGACTCTCTCGCAGGCTCTGACGTTTAAATTGATCCCTTTCAGGGCGTGAGTGCCATCCGGATAGGAGTAGTGTAAATTCTCGATAAGAATGGGGTTATGGTGCATTATATCTCCAATGAATCAATTGTCCTACCGTCAAGAGAATCAAGGTTAATCCGATCGCCAGATAATCTTTTCCTGTTTCCGGGCTTTGATTGAGCGCTGGGGGAATACCCGTATACCCTCTGGCTAGCATCGCTTGATGAATGCGATCGCCTCTTTCATAAGTCCGGATGAACAATGACCCGATCATATTACCGATAACCAAGCGGTGCCACTGGGCCCGACTGGTTAAGTTTCTAGATAGAGCGGCCCGTTGCATGGAGTTAAATTCATCGATTAATAAGTTCAAATATTGATACATCGAGTGGAGTATGGCGATTAGTAGCGGCGGCACTTTTAACGCAGCTAGGGCGTTAAGTAGCATCGGGGCGGATGTGGTCAGAACCAGTATGTTGAGGGTCAATAACGATAATAGGGCTTTGGTAAAAACGCTGGTTAATACGGTCAAGCCCAGATCGGTAATTTTCAACCAACCCCAAGACCAGATCACCTCTCCAGCACTATTAAATAGTGTTCCCAATAAAATAGCACTAATAAATGTAAATTCCACCGCCACTCTACGGATCAATATGGGCAGGGTAAGGCGGCTCAAAGGGATCAGAACTAATAATCCGCCCGCGTATACAGTCCAGGTAAGAAAATGTCCGTTAGGGGTCAGGGCGGTGGCGAAGACGAAGAGAACAGCGCAAATGACGCGGCTTCTCCCCGTGAGGCGATGCCAGGGACTAGATAAATTACTATCTTTATCTAGTTGGAAAGTGGAAATATGAAAGAGCATCTAGAGGGTTTCGGATGGGTCTTGAGGATCGGAGTGTTCGGATTTTGAGAGGGCGATTTTACCTATGCCCCAAGCGATCCCGAAGGTGGCCAAAGTACCCAAAAATCCAGCCAGCGGTGTTGCTATTCCTTCAGGTACTCCCTTAAGGGCGTAACCATCGAAAATATGTGCGAAGGGGAGTTTACTCCCAGGTGCGTTCTCGGCTTCTTTGTGATCGAATTTCAGATCTCCAGCAACGCGATCGAGTCCATCGGGATCACTACTGGCAAAGGGAGAGAGAAAAACGGCGACGGCGAGAGCCGCACCCAATCCGGTAAGAATGAATAGTTTATTTCGATTATTCATGGTCTTAGTGTGGGTTATAAGAGTGAGTGGTTAAATTGGTTTTTTTCCTAGGAGGTTCATAGATTAAGTCGGGGCGAGTCCGCCAGATGTAACTCACTGCTAAAACTGTAATAATCGCTTCACCGATGCCGATGATAAAATGCCAGCCGAGCATCGCCGGAAGAACTACATTTAAAGGCACCGTACCTGATAAAGATAGCTGAAAGGCACAGATTAAGGCCGCCGCCACTACGCTCGTCCAAGCCGATACGGCTACTGCGATCGCCATACTGCGCCAATTACTCAGTCCCAAGGCTTTACGAATCGCTCTGTAGAGATAATAGCCGCCGAAAGTCCCGATCAGCCCCATATTGAAAATATTTGCCCCCAGTACGGTCAATCCTCCATCTTGAAAGATGAAAGCTTGCACGATAAACACCACCGTCATCACCAGGGTGCCCGCCCAGGGCCCGAGTAATACCCCTGCTAGGGTGCCGCCTAAAAGGTGCCCGGATGTGCCGCCTGGGATAGGAAAGTTGATCATTTGTGCAGCGAAGATGAAAGCTGCGCAAACTCCCATCAGAGGAACGGTTTTTTCTTTGTATATCGCCTGTACCTTGTTTAGGGATACGGCGATCAGGGCGATCGAGATGACCCATGTAATGAGGCTAACCGGTAGGCTTAAAAATCCATCCGGTATGTGTAGGGCTAGATATGGTGTAAACAACTTGAGTACCACCATCTGAATCTCCTTTGAGAGTGAGAGTGTAAAGTCTAATGTCAGTAGACAATTAAACACTTTAAGTTACAATCCCCCTTGTAGGGATTTTATCCCCTAAAAGGCTTAACATTTTCTAAAAATTTAAAGCTAAATCGCTAAAGATTAAATTATTTTAAATTTTTCTGAGTTTTACTTTATTTTATGCCTGTTAAGCTAAATGGTCTGACCTCGCTGATTTTCACGGTAACTAATCGCCCCCGCAACTCGTTAATATCGCCGTCGAAAAAGGTGAGACGATTGCCTCTGGTGCGCCCCATGACTTGCTCTTTATTTTTGGGATTAGTTTCTTCGACGAGTATTTCCTCGTATCTGCCGAGGTAACGCTGAGAACGCTCTGCGGCTTTGGTGGCTACTAGATGATTTAATCTCTGCAGGCGATCGTTTTTCACTTCTTCGCTAATTTGAGCCTCCCACAGGGCTGCTGGGGTGCCGGGGCGGGGAGAGTAAGCCGCGGTATTGAGGCTATCGAAACCTATATCATCGACGAGAGAGAGAGTATTTTCAAACTGAGCTTCCGTTTCGCCGGGAAAACCCACGATGGCATCGGCGCTGATCGAGGCATCGGGCATATATTCGCGGACTTTCTCGATTATCTGGCGGTAACGTTCGTGAGTGTAGCCCCGTTTCATGGCTTTAAGTACCTCATTATCTCCCGACTGGAAGGGGATGTGAAAGTGTTCACAAACTAGAGGGATTTCTTGACAAGCTTTGATCAATCTTTCGGTGAAATAGCGAGGGTGACTGGTAGCGAAGCGAATTCTCTCTATCCCGGGCACGTCGGCTACATAATAGAGTAAGTCGGTGAAAGTGTGTAAGTGTCTCCCCGTCTCGGTGACACCTGGCAAATCCCTCCCGTAAGCGTCGATATTTTGACCGAGTAGGGTGATTTCTTTATACCCCTGTGCGGCTAAAGATTCTATTTCGGCGCGAATAGCCTCAGGGGTGCGGGATTGTTCGACACCGCGTACACCGGGAACGACGCAATAGGTACAGCGTTCGTTACAGCCATATATCACGTTAACCCAAGCGGTGATAGCGCTTTCCCGGCGCGGTTTGGTGATGTCTTCCATAATATGGATCGGTTCGGTAGCTACCACCTGTGACCCGTTATATACTTCCTGTAGTAAGTCCTGTAAGCGGTTGGCGTGTTGGGGCCCCATCACTAGATCTAATTCGGGAACGCGCCTGAGTAATTGTTCCCCTTCTTGTTGGGCGACGCAACCGGCTACTATGAGGGTTAAGTCGGGGTTTTCTTGTTTGCGTTTCGCTTGTCTGCCGAGGTAGGAATAAACTTTCTGTTCGGCGTTGTCCCTGATAGTGCAGGTATTATACAGGATGAGGTCTGCTTGGTTGGGGTCTTCTGACCAGATATAGCCCATCTCCTCTAATATACCGGCCATGCGCTCTGAGTCAGCTTTATTCATCTGACAGCCAAAGGTGGTGATGTGATAGAGGGGTTGCGATCGGGTCATGGTAACTACAATTTTTACGTCCAGTCTCTGATTATATCGCAGGTATTTATAGTTAGGTGGTCGGGAATCGGGAGTCGGGAATCGGGAATATTTATTTTTATTTTCTACTGACTGCTCCCTACCCCTGACTGCCCACATCTTCCGTTGAGGCGGGGGTGCGGACTATATCGGGCAGAGGGCGATGTAGTTTATAAACCCAAACCAGTCCGAAAATTCCCAGGGCTATGCAGACTAAGCTGACTACTTGAGCGATTCTTAGGGGGCCTAACATGAGACTATCGGTTCTCAATCCCTCGATCCAGAATCGCCCCAAGCTATAGGCGATGAAATATATTAGAGTGAGCGTCCCGGTTTTTAGTTTTTCTGGATGTTTTAAGCCCCAGAAAAATAAACTTAATAGCAGGCTCAATACTGCTAAATTCCAGAGAGATTCATAGAGAAAAGTGGGATGAAAAAAATCCGTAGTAATATATTGAATCGGTCGATTTGGGGGTGGAATGAATAATTTCCAGGGTAGATTAGTGGGGCCGCCGAATGCTTCGGAATTAAAGAAATTTCCCCAACGTCCTATAGCCTGTCCGAGGGCAAGTGACGGTACTACTAAATCTATTAATAACCAGATAGAAACAGCGTTAATCCGGGCGAAGATCAAAGAGGCTAATATACCGCCGATAATCGCGCCGTGAATGGCGATGCCTCCTTTCCAGATAGCGATAATATCTCCTGGGTGTTGGGCATATTCCGGCCATTGAAATAAAACGTAGTAGAGTCGGGCGGCGGGGATGGCACCGATTACCAACCATACGGCTAAGTCAGCGATTAAATCCGGGTCTACGTGGCGGCGTTTGGCGAGATATTGGGAGAGGGTAACGCCTAGTAGGACTGCCATAGCGATTAAAAATCCATACCAGCGCACGGAAATCGGGCCCGCTTCAAACATGATCGGCCCGGGTGACTCGAAGACAAATCCTAATAGCATGACTATCTCTGGAAAATTCTTACTCTATTATGTCATCTTATGCTATGATTGAAAATGGCAAAAAAAACACGCGGATGTGGCGGAATTGGTAGACGCGCTAGATTTAGGTTCTAGTATCTCTGATGTAAGAGTTCGAGTCTCTTCATCCGCATATAAGGTAAAACACTTATGGGATAAGTATTTCATCGTTCTTGAGTTAACCCATGAAATGACGTTTCGCTCAAATTTCGCTCACTTAAGATAATAGTCCCATTTTTTACGTGATAAAACCCATCATATTTTGACGCTTATGTCAAATACCCCATCTACTCTCTAGGGATTGCTGTAACTCCTACCTTTAGTACTAGCAATATTCAGTATAAGCAAAAACAATAAACTATATAAATAATACTAATATATAGAATACAAACAACACACAAACAACATTAGAATAAACGTGAAATAAATATCTAAATTAATTAAATAAGAGATATAAAGAGATTTATCACTAAACCTGATTATTATCCCCTAATTTTCGTTGTAGTGGTGAGTAGGTAACGTGAAAAATAGTACCTAACCTAAACTATCGGGTTACGATGAAAAGTTAACGGCAATTGCTTGAGTTCGGTTGTCAAATTATTATTCACCATTAACTGTTATTTTTTTAGTGATAGTGGGAATCCTAAAAAGGAATAATATAGGTGTAATTATTTTTTTAAATAATTACACTAAATGAAAAGATTAATTTTTAAAAATTAAATTATTATATTTTTAAAATTTATAAATATAATAATAAAAAATTTAGATTATATTACTTTCGGTCAATGAAGTAACTATGGAAAAAGCTAAATCTATATATTTAGGTGGTGATATAATATCAGCAATAGATTGTGATTATGAATCTTCACGTAATTTAGGATTAAAATGTCCATTTTGTGATGAAGCTGTGTACTTCAGAGAAGGTACTATACGCAATCAAACTTTACGTAACGGAAAAAAGAAAGAACAGATCATACATCCATTGTTCGCACATTACCCCAATTCTGATGATTTAGTTATATGTGATAATAGGGCGTTAACTAAAGAGGGGACAGAGATTCTAAATAAGTTAATAATAGAATCTAAAAATCAGAGATTAAAATTATATAACGATCATCTGTGGAATATTATTATTAATGGATTAAATCTAAACGAGAAAGATGTAACCCGATTATATAGACAAAAAACCAATGATATTGCATTATTAGAAAATCTATTTGATGATTTTCATGATTATTGGAAAATAGAAATAAATTTTTTGAAAATAGATGAAGAATTCAATCGATATATAGAAAAAGTCTTTCAAAAAAACTTTAATAAAAATTTAATTGAATATTTTAAAATCTATTCTAAAAAATACCATCTCAGAGTATGTGGTGAAGTAATTCATTATTTATCGAGTTATACTTCTAAGGTTGTTTTCTCTAAATTAGTAAAATTATGTTTAGTTATCCGTGATAAAGAACAATATAAATATTTAAACCATGTTACATGGTTATCAGAAAAAATAAATAAAGAAGAAATATATTTTTTGATTTTATCCATTATTTTTACAACTAAATGGACAGAGATTATTCATGAGCGATTCAACCAAATTAAAGAATATCCAATACATACATCTGCTCAAGAAAATGAAAATAAATTTAAAACACTTAATTTATCTAATACGCAAAGTTTCAATCTTTCTCAGCAAAGCAAGATAAAAAATGCTTCCGAAAGTACGAAAAGAAAAGATACTATATCGGTCAAAAAGACTAAATATAGAATCAACTGGAAAACAGATAAAAATATTCCTTATACTGATCCTTATATTTACAAAAGAGAAATAACTATCAACGATAAAGAATACATTTTTAAACTTGACATCCATAAAAAACTATGTTCTTTAGAATATCCTAGCGGTATTCACTACTGTGATTTACTTACCATAAATGACGATGGTAGTTATATTGAGCTACAGAATACCTCAATCGAATATATAAATTTATTATCCGATTTTTTGCATTCTCAAAGAAGATTATTATCTAGTTTATTTCTATCCGTCAATCCTGAAATTGACGGAAGAATAGATGCTACACCTTACTTAGATCGTCGTTCTAAGCTAGGTGAGGACTTAGCGGTATGGTTAAAAATGAAACACCCAGAATTTTTAGGGTATAAAAAAATCGTTGGTAGACTAGATGGGTCTACTAACTTTAGCGTCAAATACGACAAAAAAAATCGTTTTGAGTTAGCACGTCAGTTAAGAAGACTGCTAAATCATATCTTGAGGAACGATCCTCAAGATGAGGAATTATTAGAAATTATCCCTATCCTATGGGATATAGGAAACTATCTAGCTCTTGAGGACGGTTATAACCTTAACCGTCTTGTAACCAATCTAGGTTACGATAACGATGAATTTTCGGAAAAAGTTAAACCAATAAGAAATTTAATACCCTATTGGTTGTCTATCCTAGACGACCGATACTTACCCAAAAAATAACACCCATGTCCCGCGTTAGGACGGGTCATTTTTTTGTCTATGAATTAGTGCATTTGTTCATTGTTCAGTTTTACTAATCTAAGCACCGTGTAAAAATCGGTGCAATTAATTAAAAGAATAGATTTTCAATTTTAGTTTAAATAATTATTTTTTATATTTATTAATTTTAAAATAATTAATTTTTATTTTTTTAAATTTTTATTTATTCTATAAATCTAAATAAATTGACCTAAATAAATATTATTTGTCAGATCGCCGTTAATTTGTCTTGTTATTAAAAAACACAATAAAATGATAAAGTATAAATTTACAAAAAAAATTATTAAACATAAAAAATAGAATTAAAATAAATATTTAATTATTTTAATTTAAGTTTAAATAATTATCTTTTATGTTTATTAATTTTTAAAAACCAAATGTAATAGTTTCATAGTTTCACGTTAATAAATTTATTGTAAATAGGATTATTGTTAAATAATTTATTGAATTAATTATTTTTATTAAATGAACAACCTCCTAACCTACTGTGGGAAAAATAAATTAACCTAAAAATATTAAATTTACAACAAAAATATTTATAAGTATTTTAATAGATAATTATTTTTAGAAAATAAAATTATAACTATTTTAAATTAATATTTTTAATTTCACAAAAATAAATTTATTATATTTATTGAATTTATAAATAAAACAATATATCTATATTACAGTAAATAAAAATTAATTTTTAAAATATATTTCACGTTAAAAAAATTATCAAAATATTACCTGAAATAAGATGAATATGTTTTTAGATTTAAAATTTAAAGATTTTAAATTATCCCACATACAAAAAAGAGGAAGTATCCTAGGAAATTTTAGTTATTTAGCGTTAGATTGTACTATCCCTTAAATAAAGCACAAATGAGACGCGATCCTCTTGTCAGGATATATATGACCTGAAACTCTTCAGAGATACCTTAAACGGCGAAAAAACCTCTAAGTATTTTTACGTAATGCCTTAATTTTTGATAGTTCACGTCCTAAGTAGATTGAAAATGGCAACACATTAAAAGCTATATATATCAATGGATGTAACTAATTATCACTGAATTAGACTATACCCCATCTGTGGGAGATGATTGTTTTGGACTTTGGATTGGATTTTCTCCCTATAGAGGGAAGTATCCAAATCCAAAATCCAAGTTGTTGCGATCGTACTCTAGGTAGTATATAACTATAATATCTATATGAAAAAATGGACGTAATTAGATGAATACTGAACTAAAGCATAGAGCATTGATAGAATTAGAGCAATTAACCCTAGAAAAAGAAGATAATCGGTTATATAATGCTCTTTTTAAGTTGATAGTTGCTGATACCCTAGAAGAATGGATATTGTACCGAAACAGTAGTATAGATGAGGATACCGATAGGAGATTAACCAAAACCCTTATGATAATCAACGTCAAAAAAAACGCCATAGCAGAGTATATGTCCCATCTATCGAATATGAGGGGATGTGTATCCCATCTAAATAAATGCTTACTACTAGATTAATAACTTGGACTTTGGATTGGATTCTCTTCCCCTAAGGGAAAGTATCCAAATCCAAGTGTAAGTTAGTTACTGGAAATAGTAGATACTAGCATCAATTGAGAGTTATCAGTATCGTAGCTATCGGTACTTTCTTCACAAGATACATCAATAAAAGGTAAGTAACGATAATGCCATTTACCCTTTATCATTTCTCTGTTAACGTATACCTGTCCATTCTTATCAGGGTTTGTTAATTTTTTAAGAGCATTATCAACAGTATCCTTTTTAAGCTCTAGTTCATTAGCAATCTCAGCAATTGTGTATGATTTATCGGAGTTTTTAGGATATTGTGACTTTAGATAATTTAAACATTTAGTAGGAGCAGAGGTATCCTGTTTACCACTAGGATCATCTGTATCTGTATCATTTTCATCTATCGGCATAAAATAACACCCAAATTGCTGAACCTGTTCTTTAGTGTTGCGATAGAATTTATAAACCTTTCCATCTTCATAACCTCTACCACCTAAACAATGTAAAGCTAATTTTCCTTTACCTGCTTTTGTAAGTTTGACAATGTTAGAAAATGGGGCAGTAATGGCACTTGCCCCCCCAATATCACTAAAATCCTCATTGTTATTAGATTTATTTTTATTAACGTGATGAATTACTATCATCGCAATATTTCTTTCATCACACCAATCAGTACAATAGTACCTTATGGGTTCATAAATTTC
This sequence comes from uncultured bacterium, assembly GCA_964623815.1. Lineage (GTDB taxonomy): Bacteria > Cyanobacteriota > Cyanobacteriia > Cyanobacteriales > Microcystaceae > Chroococcopsis. The sequence continues at coordinate 46,716 of CAZUVR010000031.1, forward strand.
TGCTCTTTTTTCAATATCTATTTTTTCTTTTGAAGCTAAACTGCTTAAGCTATCTAAAATAATTAAATCTATTTTGCAATTATTATCCCTTTCGATTTTATTTATTTGCTTATTAATAATATTTGGATTAGTTAAACTAAATTTTTTAGTCAAGAAAACTTTAATGTTATTTGAATCAAAAAGATTTAATTCTTTTAACCTAGGTTTAGTCTCGTTCTTTTTTTCATCATGATGAACATAAAGAATATTCATTTTTTTTACTATTAATTTTCCAAATAATAATAATCCCCTTTCACTACAGTTAATTAATTCGGTCATCGCTGTAGATTTACCTGTTTTTGGTTGTGCCGCGAATAATAAAGAATCTTGTGGTTTTAATATACCTTCAATTAAATAATCTCCATTTTCTTCATCTGGCATATCCATAAACTCTTTTAACGATAAAACTTTATAATCATCCTCATCATCGTTAATATAATTTTTTAAACATTTAGCAATTTCTTTAAGTTCATTAATATTTTTAATTCCATATTCTTTAGCTACATCACAATCTAAAATCTCCTTAGCTATTTTACGGTTTTCTAAAATATCAGTTATCTTATCCCATTGGATAATCATTTCTTCTAATTCTTCTTTAGTGGTAATTGGCTGATCCATATTATTTCTCTGTAAATATTTATTAATTTTATTAATTAGCACGTCATCCGATAAAGAAGGTGTGCGATCGCATTTTTTAGCTGATTCCCATATTTGCTCTACTTCAGACTCTGGCAGTGGCGGGTTACATTTATCGCAAAATTCATCAAATAGCACTTTAGGTTCATCTGTTGTATAACCCATTTCGGTTAACCGATCGAAAGTACCGATTAAATTTGCCGCTATTTTAAAACCGTAATCGTTTCTTGAACCTTCATCAACTCCATTGTCGAGTAACTCTTTATTATCATTGGTCAAACATTCTATTAAGGGAACGTGTACAGCAGACTGATTATTGTTACGTGATGGTAGGTTAACTACTTTAGTTTCACGTTCCTTAATTTCTTTAGCTGATGAGTAATGTTTATGGATAGGTTCTATCGATACAGGATTATCATCATCTAGGTACATTAGCTGTTTCTCTAGGTCTATCCCTATAGGTTCCCCATCTACTGAATAAAAGAACTCAGCATCTGTGTTACCCGCCCAATAACGTGAACCATCTTTACAGCTATTATCAGCTTGAGGGAATAATTTTAGTAAGTGAACAATGATCCGTTCGTAGGTTTCTATATCTGTAACACTCTTAGATAGACGTAAGATAACCCGAAATCGATCACAAGGTGGTAATCCATTTTTTTCTTTCTGATGAGAACAAGTAGTATAGATGAATAACCCATGTTTTTTAATAAATGGATGTGATAGAGCATCATCTATAGTAAAATCTTTATCGAAATCTAGGGCAACTAGTTGAGCTTGTATAAAATTAGCTTTCTTCCTAGTATCTTCTTCATAGGTACCACATGACCATGCTTTACCTTCTTTGATATGATCTACAAGACCTTCGTTAGTGACAAATGTTGCTATAAAACCTTCACCTAAATTACAGTTTGTAGCTTTGTTAATAGCTCTATCGTGTAGAGATAGATGGAATGTAGGTTCTAATGGTATACTTAAATGAGAAATGTCCATAATTTTACCTCTTCATTTTGGTTAATGTGGGTGTTTAAAAAAATTAAAGTATTTAAACAGTAGCCAGATACAGGATATATAGGTATCTGGTTATTGTCATATTTAGGTATTCTCATCATGATTTCCTGTTAATTCTTGTAGTTTTTGTTCTACAAGAGTATTGATAAATTTACTCTTGTTACTGATTTGGTTATCTATAAAATATAGTTCCATTTTTTTATATGTTTCGGTTGGCATCCTAATCGCTATATATCTGGTATTATTTGTGTATGCGGTCATGTTTTTACCTCGTTTCTATCGCCTACCTCTATAGTGTAGCCTGTAAAATATAAAACTGACAAGTATAAAATAAAAATTTATTGTTGCCAATATGGAAAAATGTGAATCAATATACTTAGTTCACATTTCCACAGATGTAAGGGATATTAATCAGTTAATTGGTAGATAATCCTCAGTATGGTTTTAATTTCAGGAGAATGAATATCAAACCCATGATGAGTTAACGCTTGCTTTGCCATATCAAGCGATAGCGGTTGTTTACTGTGGTTAGTAAGTAGGTCAATTGTGGTTTTCACGTTCGATCGCTTCTTATACACTGCTTCATTAACTTGAACGCTATGACCTAACATCCTAGCTCTTATCTCCTGTGGGATACCATACTTTTCACCTAATTGGTTAGCTAGATGACGGAATGCGTAAAGTTGAGTTACTGGACAGTTATAAGACTTCATCCTATTGCTAAAGATATTATCAAAACTAACACAGATACTTTCTGGTTTACTGTTAGGTTTCGGGGTATAGATAGGTAACTCAGGGTATTGAATTCGTAACCTATCTATAAAAGTTTTATCTGTCGTCATAGGTTTACAGATTCTAGAACCTGTTTTTATGGAGATACCAAAGTACGTGAACTCTCCTAAATAAAGTAGTAACTCTTTATTCTTCGGATCATTTAAAGCAGGTATAGTAACCCCATCTACAGTCACAGGTTTGGTCAGGTTCTGTGCTGATGCTACTTCAGTAGGACGTAACCCGTAAACAACACACATTGACGCTACCCATAACCATTTAACCCTTGCTTCTATTCGTTGCTGATAGGTTATACCGTTAATAGCTGAGTACGCTGTATCATACCAAGTTAAGAACTCATCTAAGGAGATAGATTGTTTATCTCTAAACTCAGTTTGAGTAGCGTCTATCTTAGCTAACTTGTCCAATAAATCTTGTTTATTAGGGCAATACTCGCAAACCTGTTTAATGACGTAGTAAGCATTCCTAAACTGTTTTGTACCTTGTTTCCAGTGATAAAGGACACTTTTCAATTCATCCCACTGTGGGTACTTATCCAAATTAGAGAATAGTTCAAATACATCACCATAGTAACGCTTGAAACTGGTTACATCGTTAGGTATATCTCTTGACCTTTTACGTTTCGTGTTTTTATTTGACCCATTAAAGTAACTATCCTCTATTTGGGTAAATATTTCACGGTATGTAATTAGATCCTTTTCTAGCTCTTTACCAAAGCTCAGAATTTCTTTATCGTACCACTGCCAGAACTCACTAGCTTTAGTACATTTGTTTAGTGCTTCACTAATCTTGATAGCTTTAGCACTAGCGATGATAATTCCGTCCTCTGTCAGTTTACATCCACTATCTTTACTTGTCCTCTTACCACTAGCAGGATCGATGAATTGAAACCTTAAGTATTTATGCTTATCTATCTTTAAACTAATACCAATGGGTAATGTACTATTTTTGGTTCTAACGAGTTCTAGTATCCGTTCATAACCTTGATAGATTTTTTCGCTCATTTTTCGCTCACTTTTCTCAGGAAATTAGTGAGGAAAATTGATTTTCACGTATTTATAAGGATTCTAGAATCAAGAACTGTGGCGGAATTGGTAGACGCGCTAGATTTAGGTTCTAGTATCTCTGATGTAAGAGTTCGAGTCTCTTCATCCGCAT
>CAZUVR010000032.1:0-49530 GCA_964623815.1 uncultured bacterium
CAGATTGATGGGAGTATGATATGGACAAGAAAAATGGACGTAACTGGATTTGAACCAGTGACCCCATCGATGTCAACGATGTACTCTAACCATCTGAGCTATACGTCCAGTCACTCATTGATATTAACATATCTGGATTTTATACAGCAAGAGTAAGGATAAGAAAAAACATTTCTGAATAAGGACGAGTTTTGCTACAATAACCTACGGTTAGAAAGCTCTATATTCTAGAAAAATCGTTGAGTCAATCTGTCGATATTACATTAGATACCTTAGCCCAGGAACTGGCTGCCATCCAGCAGACAGGCTCTAAAAGGGTTGCTTTATTAGGTTCGCGTCATGTGCCCATCACTCATCAGCAATTAATCGAGATGATGAGTTACGCTCTCGTGTTAGGGGGTAATCGCATCATGACCTCGGGTGCCACGGGTACTAATTCGGCGGTGATAAAAGGGGCGATGCGGGCCGATCCCAATCTCCTGACCGTAATCTTACCCCAAAGTCTGGAACGTCAACCGCGAGAGTCCCAAGAACAATTACAACAGGTAATTCATCTAGTTCAATGTCCCGAGAACGATCATCTATCTTTAGGCGAAGCTAGTACCCTCTGCAACCGAGAGATAATTTCCCGGTGTCAGCAACTCATCTGTTTTGCCTTTCATGACAGCCAAACCCTCTTACAGACTTGTCAGGAAGCGGAAGAACAAAGAAAATTGGTAACATTGTTCTATTTTGATTAAATGCTGAATCTTTCCGTCCGTTCAACCCTGCTTTATTCGATCGCCCTAGCTGCCGTCACCATCTACCTGCCCTATCTTTTAGTAGCTTACGGCAGGGCTAAAGTGGGTTTTGATATGTCCGCACCTCGGGCGATGTTCGATAAATTACCACCCTACGCTCAAAGAGCCACCTGGGCCCATCAAAATTGTTTTGAATCTTTTATGATTTACGGAGCTGCCGCCCTGATGGCCTACGTGACGGGGGTGGATTCTCGATTAGCCCTTTATGCCGCGATCGCTTACGTGATCGCTCGGGTTCTCTTTTCCCTATTTTATATACTCAATATCCCCATCCTCCGATCGCTCATGTTTGGGGTTGGCTCTGCTTCCATCACCACTCTTTTCATTCTCAGTATCCTCAAAGGAACAGCTTAAAAGGGTATATCGTCGAGATCGGTTTCAGGAGCCACGGACACTTGTTGTGAGGGGGGTTGGGACAATTCATAGGAAGACTCGTAAACGAAATCTTCTTCGGGCGGTTTGGGAGCTTGTTCTACGGCCTTCGGTCTGGGATTAGTAGAAGATGCTACCTTATCCAAGGCCACAGTGGTAGATTTTATATCGCCCGTTACTTGATAGATGTGGGAGATAACTAACTCAGCGCGAGTTTCTTTAAAGCCTTCGGGACGATCGAACTTGATCATAGATAAACGCCCCTCTACAATAACCCGATCGTTTTCCCCATACTGCTGAGCTACTTCTTTCGCCAAATTACCCCAAGCTACGGCTTTTAACGTGCCCGGATTCTCTTCAGTACGTAGGGCATCGAATTCTACCACCATTTGGGCGTAGGGGGTTTGATTGTCTTGGGTATAACGCAATTCGGGACGACGGACTATTTTTCCACTCAAAATACAATTATTCATAGTCGGGATTGTTGCTATTGATGGCGACTGATTTTATTTTATCTTTTCCCCGTCCTCAGAACAAGTGTACCCAGAAAAGCGATCGATTCTTAATTTCGTTCCTTGTCTTGAAAGGAATTTTTTCGCTAACTTATATTAAAGCTCAGTTAAGAAATTAGATGAATGCGTCAGAGCAAGCCAAGGGGCTAGAACTAACAGCTAAGATCGCTACCGTCGTCAACCTGTTTAAACAACAGTTTCCCGATGTCCGGGCTGACTTGAAACCCTGGCGTAACGATCCCGAGACGATTAATCTGGTAGATCCCTATTCGATCGACATCGGCTTTCACTTTCCGGGCTGGAGTCCCAAAATACAGAGCAGGAGTATCTTAGTACAGATCCGCCTGCACACCGATTCCGAAGACGGGGCGCAGAGATTGATCGGTTTAGAGATGGTCGGTATCAATCATCAGGGTACGGCGTGGCGCATGTCAACTATCGATCAGTGGCAATTAACGGGGCAATCCTTACCGATTCCGGCAGTGGGGGACAAGTTAAAAGAATTTTCGCAACAGGTATTTGAACTATTTAGAAAGCAATAGGCTCTCAACAAGAGAATTATAATGACAAAAGAGGTTGTCAAACCTCTCGATCTATATCTAAGGTCAAGTGAGCGGGAATCCTCTATTGGATAGAGTTTACTTCCCGTTCACCGACAATTATCATCTTTATCGCCTTTACAATCGCGGTTTTGTACGATGGTAAGGTTAGGCTGATGGTCTTGATTAACCGTCATCGCCTCTGCCATCGCGCTCATACTAGATCCCAGTAAGAGGGCGAAACCTAAAAGTAAAGTCAAGCTAGATTTCATGATCCGTCTCCTTCACATATACTGGTGCTATAACTTTCATAGTCTAGAATAGTATTTATTGCTCGGGATGTCAGTCCCATTCCGGTTCCACTTACATAGAAAAAAGTAGAATAAATAAAGAATTCTTAATGCAAGAGTAGATATGAAACCGCAGGGATGGGACGAATTTTTAAAGCAAATTATTCAAGAGTATGATTTAACTGGCAGACTCAAGGAAATTTTTTTAGTTCGTTTCCAATACGAAAATTGGCGTAAAAAAGATGAGGAAATATGGGAAATCGCCTCAGCACCGAGTCATGAAACCTATAAAAAATACATGACCCAAATTTATAGTAAGTTTTCTAAGGATAAACCCAATGGTTGCCCAGAATTAGAGTTAAATAACAAAGGCCCAGGTAAATACAATATTCTTTTAAACTGGTTTAAGGACATTAAATATAATCAATGGCAACGCAATCCTGGATTACCAAAGCTACCAGAATTTTTTAATAATAAAATCTATATAGAACGTCCACCCATAGAAACAGAATGCTATGAAGAGATTAATAAAATTGGCTCTCTTTTAAGAATTAAAGCGCCAGAAAATATGGGTAAAACTTCCCTAGTAAATATACTATTACCTCAGGCAAAAGTTACGGGATTCAAAGCGGTATATATTAATTTACAAACGGCGGAAGCGTCTATTTTATCTGGTATAGATAAATTTTTACGTTGGTTTTCTGCCAATGTCAGCAAAGAGCTAGGTTTTCAGCCTCTGTTGGATGACTACTGGGATGAAGAATTATTCGGCAGTTTAATGAGCTGTAAGTCTTACTTTCAGAGTTATATCCTCGAACAATTGACCAATCCTATCGTCCTGGCTCTGGACAACGTAGATAAACTGTTTGAATATCCGGAAATCGCCAGGGACTTTCTGCAAATGTTGAGAGTGTGGCACGAGGAAGCTAATAATTTAGACATCTGGAAGAAGCTGAGATTAATTATCGTTTATTCTACGGAAGCTTATATAAAACTAGATGTGAATCAATCCCCCTTCAACGTGGGCAAGGAAATTAAATTACCTTTCTTTAACCTAGAACAAGCCCAGAAATTAGCGCTATATCGAAGCTTACCGATCGATGAAAAGACGGATAATTTTTTGGTACGTCTGATGGAGTTGGTGGGGGGGCATCCCTATTTGATTAACCTGGCGATCGATGAATATAGCAGGAATGCTGATAACTCGGATAAAATTCTCGCGCAAGCGGCGACTCAAGGGGGTATTTACTCAGCTCACCTGCTACGTCATTGGGATAATCTACAGCAGCAAGCTTCCCTGAAGGCGGCGATGAAAGAGGTGATAGATGAACAGGGAGGAGTTAGATTAGATCCTAATATAGGCCATAAATTAGAAGGTATGGGATTAATAGCGATCGAAGGAGATAGGGCTAAAGTTAGCCTGGAACTTTATCGGCGTTATTTCTACGATCGTCTTTAGTTATATTGCCATGACAAAATATTATATTCTTGACCTCGCCGATAAGGAGGAGTAGTTTAAGATTTATAGAGATTCGTCCTAAAGAGCGAAAAAGTGAGGATAACACGAGAAAATTAGTGAAGTAATATCTATGTTAAAACACGATCGATGGTGGAAGCGATGGGGTGTAGCAATTGCGGGTATCTGTATCGCCCTGTTGATGTGGCAGAGGGTGATGGCACAAGAGCCTAATATTTCCCATCCCCTCTCACCCCTAACTATTGGGGAAATAGAAACGGCGGTAGCGGTGGTTAAACAAGAGAAAACCCTGACGACAAATGCACGTTTTCCGGATATATCGCTAAGGGAGCCAGATAAACGGATGGTATTAAATTTCGCCCCTGGTAGCCCTATCATCCGGCAGGTTAACGTTACCGTTTTAGAGCCGAGAAAAAACAAAGCCTACTTAGCACTAATCGATCTTAACGAGAAAAAATTACTATCCTGGCGAGAAATATCTGGTGGACAACCGCCATTTCTCGATTCGGAATATGAGATTCTGGACAAACTAGCTAAAGCGGATTCGTGCTGGCAGTCAGCAGTCAGAAAAAGAGGTATTAAAGATTTCGAGAATCTGATAGTTGACGGCTGGGCGATGGGAATGATGAACGAGAAGGAGAGAAGTTCGAGTAAACGGTTGATGAGAGGTATAACCTACTATAAGGGCAAAGACCGTAATAATTACTACGGCGCACCTTTAGAAGGTTTAATGATAACCGTAGATTTAAACGAGGGAAAAGTGTTCGAGGTGATCGATAATGGTGTACTTCCTGTCTCTAAAGAGAATTTTGACTATGATGAGAAAACCCTCGCCCCTCTACAAAAAGCCCCCAAACCTTTAAGAATTAAACAACCCCAAGGAACTACTTTCCAGATTAAAGATAACGAGGTGACTTGGCTGAATTGGAAATTTCGTTATCTTCTGCACCCGAGAGAAGGGTTAACCCTGTATCAAATCACTTATAACGATCGGGGTAAAGAGCGGCCCATACTATACAGAGCCGCCTTATCGGAGATGTTAGTACCCTACTCTGATACCAGCAGAGCCTGGGCTGTCAGAAGTGCTTTTGATGTAGGGGAGTATAATCTCGGTTGGCTATCGACTCCCTTAGATAGGGGTAATGATGTGCCAGAAAATGCCGTGTTACAGGGGGCTGTTTTTGCTGATGAGTTCGGTAAAGCAGAGATGGTAGAAAATCTTATCGGCATTTATGAGCAGGATGCCGGTATCCTGTGGCGGCATTACGACTTCAACACGGAAACTTTCGAGGGCAGGAGGGCGAGACAGTTAGTATTGACGACGGTGGCGGCTATAGGTAATTACGATTATGGGATTAACTGGATATTCCACGAAGACGGGACGATCGAGCAGAGGAGCGATCTCACCGGTATTATGTTGGTTAAGGGCACCCTAGCTACTCAAGCCCATCAAGGCGAAAGCCACCAACATTTCGGTACTCTCGTCGCGCCCAATCTTGAAGCCATCAATCATCAGCACATGATGAATTTCCGTCTCGATTTCGATGTAGACGGTATCGATAATTCAGTGACGGAGATGAAAGTCGCCAGCCTTGATAAAGAGGCTAATCCCTACGGTAACGCTTTTGAGATGATGGAAACGCCGCTTTTGCGGGAACAGACGGCCGTGCGGGATGTGAAACCGTCCGAGAGTCGCACCTGGGCTATCCTTAACGGGAGCAAGAAAAACGCTCTCGGTGCGGCAACAGGTTATATGTTAATGCCGGGCGGCAACACTCCCTATTATCCTAATGAATCCGCCGATTCTCGTGCGCGGGGAGAATTCGCCACCCATCATCTCTGGGTGACGAGGTATAAACCGGATGAATTATATGGGGCGGGAGATTATCCCAATCAAGGGCTATCCGGGAAGGGTTTACCTCGCTACATCGCTGATAACGAATCTCTCGATAATAATGACTTGGTAGTGTGGTATACCTACGGTGTTACTCATATTCCTCGCCCTGAAGAGTGGCCGATTATGACGATTCATCCTGCTGGATTTAAGATTATGTCTTGGGGATTTTTCGATCGTAATCCCGTCCTCAACGTTCCTAAAAACCGTCTTGCCGATTAAATATCGGAGCATATCCTTGATAATCTTATCGATAGGATGATTGCGGAGCCTCCTCTATCACTCTTAACTCATTTCTGATCGCTAAAGTATTTAGTTGAACTTTCGTTTACTCAATTGCCAGTTTTTCTAGTTGCTTCTTATCCACATTGACGAGAACAATAAACCGTTATAATGTTGTGAGTCATGATGCTATGTATAGTTGAGCTTGACAAGCGAATATATTTAATTTAACAAGATAACTCAAGCTTTATACGGGCGAGTTACCCCCTCACACAAATTATGTTAAGACTGGAACATATCAGTAAAATCTATCCCACCGGCGAAGTTCTTAAAGATGTTAATTGGGAAGTCAAGCCTGGCGATCGCATCGGCTTAGTGGGCGTTAATGGTGCCGGCAAATCGACACAGTTAAAAATAATCGTCGGCGAAATCGAACCTACCGCTGGCGAAATTATCCGCCCCGCTAGTTTGCGTATCGCCTATCTCACCCAAGAATTTGAAGTAGATCCCAATCGCACCGTCAGAGAGGAATTCTGGAGGGTTTTTCAAGAAGCCAACGACATCCAAGATAAATTACACTACGTTCAGCATCAGATGGAGAGAGCAACTCCAGAAGAATTAGACGAGTTAATCCATCAATTGGATCGTCTACAGAGAAAATTTGAAGCTATTAACGGCTATGCTCTAGAAACGCAGATCGAGAAGATATTACCAGAAATGGGATTTAGTCTAGAAGATGGCGATCAGCCTGTCAGTGCCTTCAGCGGCGGTTGGCAGATGCGGATGAGTTTGGGCAAAATCCTCCTCCAGAAACCAGATATTTTATTACTCGACGAACCTACAAACCATTTAGATCTAGAAACGATCGAATGGCTGGAAACCTATCTCAAGGGACTAACTACCCCGATGGTTATAGTATCGCACGATCGAGAGTTTCTAGACCGTCTCTGTAATCAGATAGTCGAGACGGAATTCGGAGTTTCTACTACTTATTTGGGTAATTACACTTCCTATTTAGAGCAGAAAGCTTTTATAAGAGAAAGTCAACAAAGCGCCTTTGAAAGACAACAGAAAGAGATAGAGAAACAGCAGCAATTTGTTGATCGTTTCCGCGCCAGTGCCACCCGCAGTACCCAGGCAAAAAGTAGGGAGAAACAATTAGAAAAAATCGAATTAATCGAAGCGCCAGGGAAAGAAGTTAGGACTCTCCGCTTTCAGTTTCAACCTGCCCCCCGTAGCGGTAGGGAAGTGGTGACGATCAAAAATCTCACCCATATGTACGGTGAAAAAATTCTCTTTTTAGACGCAGGTTTAGAGATAGAAAGGGGTGACAGAATCGCTTTCTTAGGCCCTAATGGGGCTGGAAAATCCACTTTATTAAAATTGATCGTGGGTATGGAGGAGCCGACAGAAGGAACCGTAAGTATCGGCAAACATAACGTTATCCCTGCCTATTTTGAACAGAACCAAGCAGAGGCTTTAAATCTGGAAAAGACTGTGATGGAAACGATTCACGATGAGGTACCAGATTGGAAAAACGAAGAAGTACGCACCCTACTAGGTAGATTTTTATTTACCGGGGATACGGTGTTTAAAAAAGTTGCCGCCTTAAGTGGGGGAGAAAAAGCCCGTTTAGCACTGGCGAAAATGTTATTACAGCCAGCTAACCTATTCATACTAGACGAGCCTACTAACCATTTAGATATACCGGCTAAGGAGATGTTAGAGGATGCGTTACAAAATTATGACGGTACGGTGTTGATAGTATCGCACGATCGTTATTTTATCTCCCGGGTTGCTAATAAGATAGTAGAAATACGCGACGGTGAATTAAGAGTTTATGCGGGTGATTATCACTACTATTTGGATAAATTAAAAGAGGAAAAATTGAAGGCAGAAAGAGAAAGATTGACGGCAGAGAAGGCGGCGAAAGATGCGGCGAAGAGAGCGAAACAAAAAGAGAAAAAGAAAAAGTAAATAGGGGATTATGCGTACAAATGTTGACGCTCAGAAGTTAGAACAATTAATGCAAATGTTAGGTAAATAAGCTAGGGGAGCCGGTTGTATATAGCTCAAGCCCTCTCCAAACTATCTAGGGGATTCAATCGTGACATCAAAGATGTTGAAGCCATGTATAAACGGAAATTATTTTCTTTGAGCGAGCTACAAAATTCCTTTGAGGCGATCGTACATGAACTGATCCGATTCCCTTCTCTTAATCCTGATATACTCAGAACTAGAGTCAAGAATTTTATCGAACGTGTTCAAGCCGAATCAGAAGACGATCGTTTATGAATCTTAATGAACTACCAGGAGCCGAGTTAATCTTGCCAGGGCTGAGGGATCTTCATAGGGGCGAGTCCAATACAATCGGGGCTTTACTAGTTGCGATCGCTGCAACGCGCCTAACCGAAGCTGGTTTAGATTTTCCTAAAAATTCTGTAAACCGGGCCGCGGTCAATAAAAAAGAAAGTAGAACCGCTTAAAGTGCGGTTCCACTAATTAGGAGTTTAACGCTGCATAACTTTACTCATAGCGATTTTGAGTTTATCAACCGCCTCATTAACTTCGGCTTCAGTGACGATTAAGGGAGGCACAAAACGAAGAACTTTAGGGCCAGCGGGAGCCATCAATAAACCTTCCTCTAAAGCTGCTTTAACTATATCAGAAGAAGTAAAAGGAGCGGATTCTTTAATCTCCATACCGTTAATTAAACCCCAGCCTCTCGCCTCTACGAATAGTTCTGGAAATTGAGCTACGATCGCACTCAAAGCGGCTCTCAACTGTTCTCCCCGAGCGGTGACATTCTCTAGAATATTATCACTTTCTATAGTTTGCAGGACAGCTAAACCAGAAGCGCAAGCGAAGGGATTACCGCCGAAGGTACTGGCGTGGTTACCGGGTTCAAACACATCGCAGTGTTTTTTACACATCATCGCCCCGATGGGAATACCGCCCGCTAGACCCTTAGCCGAGGTAAAAATATCCGGCTCAACGCCTAAATTTTCATACCCCCATAACTTACCGGTGCGGCCTACCCCTACCTGCACCTCATCGAACACCAATAATAAATTATTCTGATCGCAAATCTGACGTAATCTCTGGAAATACTCTATATTACCCGGTCTGACACCGCCCTCACCCTGCAAAGGTTCTAACATTATGGCGGCTACCCGACGATTACCCTCATCGAGATCGGCGATCGCATTCTCCACCGCTTCAATATCGTTATAGGGCACATAGGCGAAACCAGGTACGAGGGGGTCAAAATCCTTCTGATATTTCGGTTGTCCAGTGGCGGTGATGGTGGCCAGAGTTCTACCGTGAAAGCTTGCTTTAGCAGTTAGGATAACCGGCTGTTCCAGAAAATCTAAAACCGTGTGAGCATACTTTCGTACTAACTTAATCGCCGCCTCGTTCGCCTCCGCGCCGGAATTACAGAAAAATACCTTATCAGCACAAGAATGATCTACAATCCATTTGGCTAGTTCACCTTGTTCGGGAATGTAGTAGAGGTTAGAAACATGATGTAATTTTTGAATCTGCTCACTGACTACCTCAATTAATTTCGGGTGAGCGTGCCCCAGAGTGCAAGTAGCGATACCGGCGACGAAATCTAAATACTCCTTACCTTCCGTATCCCACAGGCGACACCCTTCTCCTTTAGCGATCGCAATGGGAAAACGACCATAGGTATTCATAACATAGGTATTAAAAGACTCTTGATCGAATCCGGTCGATGCCGTCACATTAGCGGTAGGTTGTTCGAGGACGATTTCTGGACTCACGATGATCTCCTAAATAATATAAATAGCTCACACGATTAACTCTCACTTAATCTTAATCTACTTTAAATTTGAGAGGACAGGTCAGATTGTCTAAGCCCCCTGATAAATATGGCAGATTGAGAAAAGAACTAATCGGCGGTGTAATCGCTCTGATAGTTGTTTTCTTAATAGGTACGCTCTGGTATAGATACATAGAACAATGGACTTGGCTGGACGCAGCCTATATGACTATGAGTACACTGGCTACCGTTGGCTTCGGGGAAATCAATCCCCTCGGCCAGAGGGGGCGCGTCTTTACCATGTTGCTGATCGTCATGGGGTTGGTTACGATCGGTTATATCGTCAATCGCTTTACAGAAGCACTCATTCAAGGTTACTTTCAAGACGGAATCCGTCAACGACAGGAGAAACGTTTGCTCACCACCCTCACAGATCACTATATCCTCTGCGGTTTTGGGCGCACTGGTAGACAAGTAGCTCAAGAATTCAACGCCGAAAATATCCCTTTCATCATTATTGATGCCGATGCGGAGCAGGTGGAGAAATCGAAATCTCTCGGCTATATGACGATTCAGGGCGATGCTACTCTCGATGAGTCTCTCGCCACCGCCAGGATCGATCGCGCCGTCTGTATAGTCGCGGCCCTGACTTCCGATGCGGAGAATCTTTATACTGTCCTATCCGCTAAAACCCTCAACCCGAAAATCCGCGCCATCGCCCGAGCTAGTACGGAGGAAGCAGTACAGAAATTACAGAGGGCCGGTGCCGATGCGGTAGTGTCTCCTTATATTACTGGGGGTAGGAGACTCGCCGCCGCCGCGCTACGCCCCCAAGTTATGGATTTTGTCGATGGTATTCTCACTGGTACGGATCGATCGTTCTATATGGAAGAATTCCTGATCGATCCCAAAACCTGCCCCTGCGTCGGCTTAACCCTTGCTCAAGCCCATCTACGCTCTCAATCCGGTGCCCTCGTGCTGGCGGTGCGCCGGGCCGATGGTCATCTTATCGGCGGCCCCACAGGCGATACTTTATTGATGGCGGGTGATTTATTAATCTGTATGGGGACAGCCGAACAACTACGGGCCCTAACCCAAATCCTCCTCCCCATCAAATCCTCCGCTCTGCGCCCGCCTAAAAATCAAGAATCCTAAAATGCTTCCGCCCCCAACTCCCAATTCCCAACCCCCAATTCCCCGGCCGATACGGCTAACCGTATTTGGATAAAGTTTTTCACTAATTTAAAATAACAATATCACCTTACAACTAACGAGCGAGTGAGTGATTCGATTATGGGATTTTTTGACTCAGACGTAGTACAGCAAGAAGCCAAACAACTTTTTGAAGATTATCAATCGTTGACCCAATTGGGCGGGGATTACGGTAAATTCGATCGAGAAGGGAAAAAGATTTTTATCGATCGCATGGAGGAATTAATGGATCGTTATAAAATCTTTATGAAGCGTTTCGAGCTTTCCGAGGATTTCATGGCAAAAATGACGGTAGAGCAACTAAAAACCCAGTTGGGTCAGTTCGGATTAACCCCACAGCAAATGTTCGACCAGATGGAGTTAACCCTCCAGCGTATGAAGGCTGAAATTCAATAATGACCGACAACCGAAGAGTGTTGAGTCAACTCAATGACTCTCTACAATCGCTGATAGTCGGTCAATCCGAAATAATCGGGCACCTCCTTACCGCTTTACTGAGTGGCGGCCACGTTATTCTCGAAGGTGTACCAGGTACGGGAAAAACCCTGTTAGCAAAAATTCTCGCCCAACTTATAGGGGGGCAATTTAAACGGATTCAATTAACCCCCGATGTGTTACCGTCAGACATCATCGGTACTAATATTTTTGATCTCAATAGTAGAACTTTTAACCTGGTAAAAGGCCCCATCTTTACAGATATTCTTCTCGCCGATGAAATCAATCGCACGCCGCCGAAAACTCAATCAGCTCTTTTAGAAGCGATGGAAGAACAGCAGGTAACTCTTGAAGGTAACGCCCTAACCCTATCCCCCCTCTTCTGGGTCGTTGCCACCCAAAACCCCCTAGAGTTTGAAGGTACTTACCCCCTCCCAGAAGCTCAATTAGATCGCTTCCTCTTTAAATTGGTCGTAGACTACCCATCGCCTACGGCAGAAAAACAAATGCTCTTGAATTTTCAAGAAGGATTCGGCGGCAGGCGGGCTGATTTAGAGAAAATTACCGCCATTACTTCTGTAGAGTCCATACTACAAGCCCGCGAGCAAGTACAGAGGGTAAAAGTAGACGATAAAATCATCGATTATTTACTGTCTCTAGTGGAAAAAACCCGGAAGCATCCCGATTTAGCTTTGGGAGCCTCCCCCCGGGCTACTATAGCCTGGTTGAAAACCGCTAAAAGTTCTGCTTGGTTGTGCGATCGAGATTATGTCATTCCCGATGATATAAAAGCGATAGCCATACCCCTACTACGCCACCGTCTTATCCTCCGTCCAGAAGCACAATTAGACGGGGTAAAGATAGAAAATGTAATTACATCCATCCTTAAACAGTTGCCAGTGCCTCGTTAATTCTAGAGGCTTTTGTCCTTATTATTTTCTCTCCCATTACTGTTAGTATCTGGTAATAATAATTAAAAAGTCTCGCCGTGTCAGGCGAGAACTATCACTATACTCTAGGTAATTAATTATCCAGCAACTTGCACTTTAACAACTTTGGTTTTTTCATCCTCTGCTTTAGGTAAAGTTAGCATTAAGATACCGTCTTTATAAGTGGCAGAGGTCTGAGTGTTTTGCACTTCGGCGGGAAGGGGAATAACCCGGCGGAATTTACCATAGCGGAACTCGCTACGATAGATACCATTAGTTTCGGTTTGGGTTTCTTCTTTCCGTTCACCGCTGATAGATACTTCTTTTTTAGTTACTTGAATGTCTATATCCTCTACTTTCATACCAGGGATTTCTAGTTTCAAGTTATAAGCTTCTGGTGTTTCAGTAAGCTCGGCAGAAGGAATGTAACTCATGTTATCATTTCCATTGGCAGAAAGTTCATCGAAAATGTGGTTCAGACTGCGTTGAATGGTGTAAAAATCACGAAAAGGATTAGAACGAATTAAACTGCTAGTCATAGTTTCCTCCAATTTCTTAACTCGATAGATAACTGAATTATCTTCATGAATTCATAGTAACTGACTTCTTTTATTTTCGAGGTTCGGTTTTGTGTACCTGGAAATTAGTAGTTACCGTATTTAACGAAAGAACTTTTCCTTTTCCCCGAGAAAGTGTTAGTGTGATGAAAGGATTCTGGTGGTTAAGATTGCTCGGTTATGAATGGTGAGGACTTACAACGATTACTATTGAATAAGTGGGGTCGATCTTACGATATTCAACTGCGCCGCATCAAGGGCAGGATATTCGTACAGGTGATGTGGAAGTATTTAGAACAGGTATCCTTCCCCATGTCTGAAGAAGAGTATATAGAACATTTGAACGCAATAGCGAGTTATTTAAACGCCTGGGGAGGGGTGGGACAATTAGAGAAATTCATCCGGGAAACCCGGGAACGTCCCCGTTTGGGAAAAGCCGTAAGCATCCCCCTAGATCTAGGGGAAAGAGCTTCGGAATGGATTTTAGATGATTGAAATAGCGCTCTAGGTTCCTACCTCTACTTTTTCCGCTTCGGGGGAGGTATCATCCTTCACAAAAGATGGAGGACGATCGCCTTCATCATCGGATGGAATATTTCTCAGATTTTCGGCGCAGTTAACTACGGCTCCTAATATCGATACTTCCGCTTCTTCTAATTGATCCAGAGCCTCGGTTAAGAAGGTGGATTTAGTAATACCGGGGCGAGTGACGAGAATGATTCCATCGGTGAGGGGTTCTAGCAATAAGGCATCATTACAACTCGATAGAGAAGGAGTATCCACCACTACCAGGTCAAAACGACCTCTCGCATCTTTGAGTAATAGTTGTAATTCGCTCGATTCTATGATAGCGGCGGCCTGTCTTTGGGGGCCAGGACTCGGGAGAATTGACAGGTTTTCCACCTCTGGGGCCAAACGGATCGACTTACTGCGAGCGCCATAATATAGCAAGGGTTCCCGGAAAGATTCGGGATCGGGATTAACGCCGATGGTCATCGCTTGGGAGGACGATCGCAGATCCCCCTCTACCAATAAGGTTCTTCTCCCCGCCAGAGAAGCCGCGATCGCTAAATTATACGCTGTCACCGATTTTCCTTCTTTGGAGCTGATACTGGTGACGATTACCACTTTAGAGCTTTCTGCCCCTAAACGACGCAGATTACTCCGGAAACGCTCATAATAGGCTAGATAATCCTGATCGCCATCGACCAAGATCGTTTTCTCCGGGGGAGTTACGGTCGGTAGTTGACCGAGTATGAGAACTTCCCGATTGGCGAGCGCGTCGTTAATCTCTTCTGGACTGTGCAGGCGATCGTCAAGTACCGCGAGGAGGAAAATAGTTCCCAATCCCGCCAGAGTTCCTAAGCCTATACCACCCATAATGATCAAGATGCGGTTTTTCTTGCCATCGAGGACAGCTAGGGATCGAGAAACAGGGGATTGAGCCACGGTGAGACTCCCCACGGTTTCCGCTTCCGCCGACTGAGCATCTACGAGAGCCGTGAGGATATTTTGATAGATTACCCTTTGAAACTCTACCGCCTGTACTAACCTTGCCTGTCTGAGTTGTTTGTCTGGATAGCGCTCGTATTCCGCTCGTAATTGTCTTTCCTGTTTGACGAGGGATTCTAATTGCTTTATCAGACCTTCTTTCTGAGTTTGCAGGGCGACTAACTGGCTGGCTAAATCCTGTCTGGTGGGGTCTAGATTACTTTCCTGACGAATCTTGCTCGGTAAGGGGGTGAAGATACCATCTTTGCCGATAACTTCGCTTGCCCTTTGCTTGAGCAGATTCTCGTTAACTTGCTGATCTTTCCGTAGTTGTATGATCGTCGGGTGTTCTGGTCGTAAATCTCTCTGTAAACGCTCTAATTGCAGATCGGTTTCTAATATTCTCGCCCTTAAATTGGCGATGATCGGATCGGCGCTCAAGGCCGATGATGTATAAGCTTGTTCTGGGGTCAATCCTAATTGTTTGGTGAGACTGTTAATTTGCCCATCTATACCCTGTAGTTGCAGACGTAGATCTCTCTGTTGTTGTTGACTACTGGTAATGGCGCTGAACAGGCTACCGTCTTGGATGGCTAATAATTCGGAGCCTTCTTTACTGATATAGCGGTAAAATTTTTCTTCCGCTTTGGTTAAGTCCGCTTGTACTGTGGCGAGTCTCTTACTGAGTGCTTCTATCCTAGCTCTTAATTGCGATGTGTTGAGCCATCTGCTATATTCGACCATGGACTTCATCATGGTATCTAGCAAAATCTCCGATTTATTTTTTGAGGTATCGGTTAACTCTAAGGTAATTACTTGGGCATCACCGTTGTCCGTAGCTACTTGCCTATTATCTTCGTTTTGATTGCCCCCTTCGGCAGGAAAAATAATTTTTAGTTTTTTATCTCTAATTTCTAACATTTGTTCTGGTGTTAGTTGCAGTTTAGTCGCTACTCTCTCTAACACCCAGGGCGATAATAGCATTTCCTTATTGATTACTTTCCCCTGCTCTTGTAACTGGGTTCCCGTACTGGTAAAAGCCGGAGGGGGAACTTTAAAAGCTAATTGGGACACGGTACGAAATCTTGTGGCGGGTTTTTCTGGGTCTGGTAATATAGCCCATACTGTCGCTCCTCCTAGACAAACTAAGAACACGAATATTCCTATGAGTTTGTTTTGGTTGAGCGAGATTAGAAATCTTTTAACAATCGGTGGTGCCATAGTTTTCTCGTTATTCCCAGATGCCTTATATTTTAGCGTTTAGCCGTAGGAAAGGGATTGGTAAAAGCAAAGTTTTTTAACGAAATCCCGTAGAAAAGTTATTAATCGTGGTGGTGAAACTTTGAATATCCCGGATTGGTTGAGTAATGATATTAAAGAAAGCAAAGATTTCCCCCAAAAGAGTCCGGCTCACGACTATCACATCTTGATCTTCTAAAGGAACGTTCTGAGAAACATCTCCTTTGATGGCTGCTTCTGGATTGAGGGATTGGTTGATTACCTTTCCTTTCCCCGTATCAAACCGCAATAGGGAGACATCATTGACGTTAATGCGTAGACGATCGGTAATAGGTAGATTAGCGATCACATCGAGGAAGGTACTGCCGTTAGGTAGGGTGACGTTACGTAGGGCCGTACCAGAAGGTAACAGGGGGGCGAGAACCCTCACCGTGATATTGGGTTGGATCAGGCTGGTACGGGATATGAGAGTGCGATCGTAACCTGTTTCCTGACCTACTTCCAATCTAGAAACGATCACTGTATCCCCCCCCTGAAGACGAAGATCAGGTAATTCCTGCCCCGTGATCAGGGGGGTGTAGAGATCTACCCTCTCCTCCAGTACCGTACCGTCCACGAGAGGGCGACGTACTATTACACCCCGTAAATCCGCCCTCGGGGTACTACCGCCAGCGGAGACGAGTAATTGAGATAGAGGGGTATTAGGATCTACCCGATAATAACCCGGTCTTACGACTTCTCCCAGGAGCGTCAATTGTACGGGGCGCGGCTCACTCAAAACCGCGATCACCCTGGGTTCTTGCTTGAGGTATTTCTGCCCCAATTCGTAGCGAATTTTCGTTTCTAACTCATCCAGTGTCAACCCCTTAGCCGTAATCCTACCTAAAATGGGAATGACCATATTTCCTTCTTGGTCTACTATGGTCTGCGTACTGAATTCGGGAAAATCCGGTACAGCAATATTTATCTGATCGTCCGTATTCAACCGATATAATTGCCACTGACGCGATCGATCGTTCTGGTATACTGGCGGCGACGAAGTGGTAGGAGGTATATCGTCCTGGCGGAAAGTTGGCCCGGGAGGATCGGGAGGTAAGAAATCTAGGGGTTTAGGTTGCTCTCCACCGGGAAAAGGAATGGAATTTTGTGCGTATACCGAGCGAGGTTGTATGAATTCACTGCCTGGAACTAAGATTCCTCCTAACAAACAGGAATAACATAGGGACAATAATAATTTTCTCTGACTTTTTTGAAACATAATGGAAAATTTGGCAAAATTTATTTATGAAGAGGATTGAGATTTTAGCCGGTTAAAAAATTGTTCTTCTAAACTATTTTGTACTAGTTGAGCTAGTTTTATCATCTGAGGACGGACATCTTCTAAATTTTTGCTCGGTTCTATCCTCATCTGTACAGATACCGCCACCCAAGGAACGCGATTCCCGCTTAATTGCGCCCATTGATCCGACCAAAACCAATGAGAGGCCGAGTGATGCCCTCCATTGGGGTAGGCGTACCATTGTAGGATGGCGAAGGTTCTCCTCTCCCAACCGCGAAAAAACCTCGCCGTTACCTGACCGGAGCGGGTAGAAAATTCGATTATCCTGACTGGATCGCTTTTCAATCGATTCACAGAGTTTAAATCGTACCATTCTACCGCCGGATGACTGCGGTGATAACTTTGCGGTAACAAGAATAAAACCACCGGGGGTTCGTTCGCCCTGTCCAGGACTTGCAAAGACCATTTCCCCTCTGCGAGATCGATATTTTTATGCTGTGTGGGAGTCCAGCCTGGCAAATCTATACCCCTGTCTCTTATATTCTTCATCGTCGCCCCCAAGTTGGGTATCTTGGGAGAGTCTATCCAAGACCACTGGCGGCCGAGTATTTGGGGTAAAATGCTAGCCACGCAAAGGCAGAATAGTAGTACCATCAACACCAGATAGTTTAAGGGTAGTTGCTTGAGGGGTTTAAACCAACTATCCCGGAAATTAGTCATCAGCGTTTATCTCCCCGGCAGGCGATGCGATCGATTGTTTCCGTTTCTGGCTCTCTAAAATTCGGAACAAAAGAACGATGAACAATAACATCATAGTGGAGTATAAGTCACCACCCCAACTATCATGAAGCCATTTGAACAGGTCTTCACGACCGAGACCATGAAAACAAGCTAGAATAGCATTACGGATCGTGTTAGCGATAATGCTAATCACGATCGAACCTGTCAGCATCATGGCGCTCACCCAGGCATTGCCGAGATTTTTTGTCCAGTGTAAGAGCATTAACGTGACATAAAAACTAGTGAATAGCATTTTTAAACCGGCACAATAAGGGGCCACCTCCACTAAGCGCCCGTTGACGGAAATATAGATACCGTCTACCACCACCTGAAAACCCGTCTGTTGCAGTAAAAATCCGGAGATATTGGCGATGAAAATCTGTAGGGGCAGGGTATAGGGAGTAATCAGGTAGGGAACTGGGTTAGGAGTAGCTAGAAAAACCAATAGCAGGGGGAACCATAACAGCTTCAATCCTGGTATTCCCTTTAGCCAAAGGCAGATACCAGTAAGCATTAAAGGAAAGGAAAAATTAACCGGAATCGTTGCACCTGAAGCGTACAGGGCTGCAGCCAGACCTAATAATACACCTCCTAAGGGATGGGAGTAGTCGGGAAGTTCCGCCCATTTTTTCCTCTCTTGCCAGACTATATAAGCCGCGTAAGGAAAGCCGATCAAAGCATGGCTGAAATATTCGTGATCGGTACTGATAGTTTTATTGATCCAACCATCGAACCAGTGATATAAAATCGGGGCGTAAATAAAAGCGAGGAATGCTCCGACGATAATTAGAGGCCAATTTCTCTCTGTTGTAGGGCGTAAACCAGGACTCAAAGACATAGGAAATTTAAGCAGGATTTGTATGTGTTTAGTCTAACCGATGATTCGGTACAGATTGTTCACTACTAAATTAACCTGTTCTTTGGTTAAACCGGGGTACATGGGCAGAGATAATATTTCTTGAGATAATTTTTCCGTTACGGGAAAGTCTCCTTTTCCATAACCTAAAAAATTATAGGCTGGTTGCAGGTGACAGGGGATGGGATAGTGAATTCCCGTTTGAATCCCCACCCCGCTTAATTCCTCTTGTAATTGTTGGCGATCAATCGGACAATTACAGTCTATGCGGATGACATAAAGGTGATATGCGTGCCCTGTTCCGCTTTCATTGGTAATCGGATAAATTCCTTTATCGGCGAGGCCCGCCAGCCCGCCATCGTAGGCTCGGGCAATTTGATAACGTTCTTCGTTCCATCGCTGTAAATGGGGCAATTTAACCCCTAAAATCGCTGCCTGTAGAGTGTCTAAACGGCTATTAGTTCCTAATTCGGTGTGAAAATATTTACTCGGAGCCCCATAATTTCTCAGGGCGCGAGCGGTTTGAGAAATGGATTCATCAGCGGTGACTAACATTCCCCCGTTACCGAAAGCCCCTAGATTCTTACTGGGATAGAAACTGAAGGCGGCCGCTTTCCCCACCGAACCAGCTCGATAGCCTTCTCTGTCAGCTAGATGGGCTTGAGCTGCATCTTCAAAAATAATTATGTTATTCCCAACTTGGGCCAATTCCAGCAGGGCTAAGGGTGAAACCATCTGACCATACAGGTGAACTGGTAAGATGGCTTTAGTTTTGCTTGTAATCGCTTTTCGCGCCGCCTCTATATCCATCAGTGCCGTATTCGGCTCGCAATCGACCAAAACCGGCTTTGCTCCTGCCTGCAAAACGCCGATGACCGTGGCTATAAAAGTATTCGCCGGTAAGATAACTTCATCTCCTGGCCCAACACCGTAAGCTTGTAAACCGATGGCGATCGCGCTCGTGCCGCTGGCTACCCCCACCGCGTAATCAACTCCACAGGCTGTAGCGAAAGCCTTTTCAAACTCGATTAGTGCCCCACCGAGAACGAA
Source organism: uncultured bacterium (assembly GCA_964623815.1). Lineage (GTDB taxonomy): Bacteria > Cyanobacteriota > Cyanobacteriia > Cyanobacteriales > Microcystaceae > Chroococcopsis. The sequence goes on from CAZUVR010000032.1 coordinate 19,722, forward strand.
ATCACCCCTAGCGATTACTCTAGCAATTGCCTCTTTAATTTCCTTTTCCAACGGTCGGTGTTGCCAAGTTAAATCTACAAAGGGGACTGATATTGAACTCATGAGATTTGAATTTTATTATGTTTGTAATATTTTAAGGGGATAAACTTAAATTATTTACTTTTTTTAGTAACTGAGTACGCGAGCGAACATTCTATAACAAGGCAAGAATAAGACGATGCGACCACCTAAAGTAATTTTTTTCGATGCTGTAGGCACTTTATTCGGAGTCAAAGGTAGTGTGGGGGATATTTACGGAACCATAGCGAGCCGCTATGGTGTTACCGTCTCGCCAGAACAATTAAATTCGTCCTTTAGCCATAGCTTCCGCGCCGCGCCGCCTCTGGCTTTTCCTGGTGTATACCCGTCACAAATACCTCAACTAGAATACGATTGGTGGTACAAAGTCGCCGAAATGACTTTTACGAAAGCGAACGCGATCGATAGCTTCACCGATTTTAACTCTTTTTTCGCCCATCTTTACGATCATTTCTCGGGTGCCGAACCCTGGTTTATTTACGATGATGTCGTTCCTACACTGGAAAAGTTGCACTCATTAGGTATACCTCTAGCTATCATCTCTAATTTTGATACCAGAATCTACGATGTATTAAATGCCTTAAACCTGTCCCATTATTTCAGTAGTATTACTATCTCCTCCGATAGTGGAGTAAGTAAACCGAATCCCCATATATTTCTCAATGCTTTAAAAAAATACGACTGTCAGCCCGAAGAAACTTGGCATATAGGTGATAGTTTCCGCGAAGATTATCAGGGCGCGAAAGTAGTGGGCATGAAACCGTACTGGCTCAATAGAAAAGCTCACCAGTAAAGGTGAGCTACACAATTCTTATCTAAAGCCGACGCATTTATCCACCCACTTTAACCACGGGTTTAAAACTAGGTACTATTAACTGGTTATCCTGTTTGGTGAGTTTATTGTACAGTTTTTCCGTGTTCGGGAAGTTGGCCGCCGGTAGGGTCGGGAAACGACGATAGGGAACAGTGTCTTCTCCGAATAATTGGATATATTCCATACTGTTAACCATCGCTCCGATGAAAGCTTTCAGGCCTTGAGTCGCCAGAATCTGGTTATATTTCTGGATCTCTTTTTGATTGAGGGGGGCGCGTCCGAGGAAGTGTTTCGTACCCAATTCGATCACTTTCGTATTGGGATAGGGCGCGTAAAACTCTTTCATATAGAGATCAGAATTCCCCAGCCCTTCGATAAATTCCTTAACGGTGATTTCTCCGTTGCTCAATTTACTTTCTAGGACGGTAAACTCGGCTTGAATGATGTAAGGCTCTAAATCCCGCTCGAAAATCTGACGATAGGCAGCGCGGATAGTGGTTTGTACGGCTACTTTATCGAGATTGGATAGGAGTTTGAAGATCTTCGTTTGTCCACGCTGAGCGCTAACACCTTGATTGACGCGGAATTTAATTTCAGGTTCGCTACGGATACCAGAAACCTGACCGAGTTCGACGAAGCGGGGAGTTTCCACCTTATCGACTCGCTGCCCGATGTCTTCGCGGAGAGTGCCAGGACGGGCCGAGCGTAACTGTAAACCAGCGGGGGTGAGATAGCGCTCGTAGGGAACGGTATCTTCTCCGAAGGCTTCCGTATATTCTTGACCGTCGATGATCGCGTCTACTACGGCGTAGAAACCTTTTTTCGCGGCAATATCGAAGTAGGCGTTCATCTCCTGACGACCGTAAGTAGGACGACCTACGAGACGACGGTGGATGTACTCGATCGCTTTCACCACGTAAAGCGGTGTCCAGTAAAGTTTGCGGAAGGTTTCGGACTTCGCCAGGGACTTGATGAATTCCCGTACCGTTATCTCACCGTTTTCGAGTTTGATTTCGGCGACGCTCAGGCGTTGACCTTCGTAGGGCAGACGGCCAAATACTTGACGGTAGGCGGCGAGGATCACTTTTTGAGTGGAACTTTCACCGAATTTAACGCTGACACCGTTGCTGGAACCCGGTAACTCGTTGTTGAGACGGAATACCTTTGGCCCGAGGGAACCAGGAAATTCTCCTCTGGCGGCGGGATTGCTATTCTGGTTGTTGATAGCGGGGCCCTGGTGGATGAGAATCCGTTTCGTGTCTTTGCCGAAGGGAGCGGGGCTAGTGCTGGGATTACGGGTTTCTTTGGGGAAGATCGCGCCAAATTGGATTTCTAGCGGATCGTTGCCGGAACCGTAGACGTGTTGATCCGGTAGGGGACGATCGTATTTAGCGAAGGTGGTGATGAACTGGGGTACTTTGCGGAAAGGGGCACTATAGTTAAATAGGTCTTGTTGCATCCCCCAGTTACGACACTCCTGCGCTTCCTGTCCCAAACCGCGAATGTAGGGGACGGTTTCCTCTCCGAAGTAGTCAGCATATTCTTGAGAATCCACCAGAGCGTCCACTAATGCCGGTAAACCGCCACTGGAAACGATTGAGAAATACTTCTGTACTTCTTCTCGTGATGAGGGGCCGCGCCCGAGGATGTGACGGAAAGCTAATTCTAAGGCACGACTATTGATGAAGGGGCTGAAGAATTGCTGACGGTACAAGGGGGACTTCGCTAAACGGCGGACGAATTCCTTCATCGAAATATCGCCGTTACGGACTTGGGATTCCAGATAAGAAATCGACTGACTGTAGGCTCTCCTGATGTCTCGCTCGAAGATCTGTCTGTAAGCTGCCTTGATCACCGCCGATTTTTCCGATTCGGATAAGCCAGGCTTCATGACGAATTTCTGGCGTTTTTCCGAGGCGTTGAAGTAGCTCTGAGGTAGACTTAAGCCCTGTTGGTCGCTAGAGGGGCGCTGACGCACTTTATTAGCGGGTGTGGGGGCTTTAAATTCATTAATCAGGATATTGAAATATTGATTAACTATCTCTTTGCTTTCCGAATCCCGTCCGAAGTATTCTAAAGAAGCAGACCGCATTTCTTGCAGCGCCACTAAAGTCGCGTCTGTAGAACAAGCGTTCTCAATAACTTCTCTCAAACCTCTGGTATTAACGATGATAATATTGGGGTCGCCCGCCACGATCGCATAGGTGACATAGCGCAGAAACCAGGATAAATCCCGAAGGGATTTCTGCATATTGCCGGGGCCGTAGCGAGATACGTTGATGGGACGGAATCCGGGGGGGATGGGGCCGCTAGAGTTAAAGATGCCACGTAAGCCACCTAAAACGCCGCTGCTACCGCCGCCACTTTCAGAGTAGGTGACGGTGCCGAGTTTCATGCCTTCACGAACGTCGGTAGTTCTGGCACCCGCACCCACGAGAACTTTTTCTTCTACCGGGGGTTTTTCTAGATAAGCCATCGGTGAACCACCGGTGAATATCCGGTTAGCCGCTCTGGAGACGATTAAATCAGAGCTTCTCGTCAGGATAGCGGCGATGTCTAGTCTTTTGCTCCCGGAACGAAAATAAGCGGTAAGTTCGTTTAATTCCGAGTTAGCTAGGAAACGATCTTGTTGTTCTGCTTGGGTAATAGCAGATACGGGTACGGTTTGATAAAGTTGGGGACGTGCTAGAGAGCTTCCACCACTTGCCTTAAGACTCATTGGATTTTAACTATCTCCCATTGACAATGATTGCTGAGTTCTCCCATCTGGGATGATGAGTGTCGGCAACATCCTAAAAAATTATAGATGTTTTAAAAGGTTAGTCAGCATCTAGATTAAATCTTTTTGTGCTTCCTGAGGATGTTTGTTAAGAATTATCACGGTTTAGTTTGGGAGTGCGCCGCTCAGTTGGGAATTGGGAGTTGGGAATTGGGAATTGGGAGTTGGGAATTGGGAGTTGGGAGTTGGTTATATTTATAGGTCGATCGATTTGGTATAAGAATAAAGGAGAATGTAAAACGAACTGTTGACAATTGATGTGATGACTGACGACAATAAGACGCGCTCTGCTGTTCAGCGTCTCTATAATACCTATCCTTTCCCTCCCGAACCTATCATCGACGAACCACCCCCAGGCTATAACTGGCGGTGGCATTGGCAGGCGGCTTATAATTTCTGTTGCGGGCGCAAGCCATCGAAACAAAATATCCGCATCCTCGACGCGGGCTGTGGTACTGGCGTGGGCACCGAGTATCTGATGATGCTTAACCCGGGCGCGGATATTGTCGCCATCGATATTAGTGAGAAAGCCCTCGATATTGCTAAGGAGCGCTGTCAACGTTCGGGAGTGGCATCCGCCCGAACCGGATCGATCGAATTCCTTCATCTGCCTTTAGAAAAAGCCGATCAGATACCGGGTGAATTCGACCTGATTAACTGCGTCGGTGTCTTACATCACCTCCCCAATCCGATTAGGGGTATTCAATCCCTAACGCAAAAGCTGGCTCACGGCGGCTTATTTCATATCTTCGTTTACGCCGAGTTGGGACGGTGGGAGATACAATTGATGCAAAAAGCGATCGCACTCCTTCAAGGTGAAAAGCGTGGTAATTACAAAGACGGGGTTTCCGTGGGCAGGCAGATTTTCACCGCCCTCCCCGAAGATAACCGTATCCTTAAGCGAGAAAAGGGGCGTTGGTCTTTAGAAAATCATCGGGATGAATCTTTCGCTGATATGTACGTTCACCCTCAGGAAGTAGACTACAATATCGATACCCTGTTTGAATTAATTAACGCTTCGGGGTTAGTTTTTATCGGCTTTTCCAATCCCGCTTACTGGGACTTGAATCGATTATTGGGTAGCTCCCCCGATTTGATGACGAGAGCGGCAGGTTTAGGTGATAAAGAACGTTACCGCCTGATCGAGTTATTAGACCCCGAAGTGACTCACTACGAATTCTTTTTAGGTAAGCCTCCTCTAGTCAAAGCCGATTGGAGCGACGATCAAGCCCTCCTGCGGGCTGTCTCGGAAGTTCACCCCTGTCTTCACGGCTGGCCCAGTCAGGCTTTACTCGATTATGATTATCGCCCCCTCGATCTTTCCCCCGCCGAGTTTGAATTCATGCAGAAGTGCGATGGTAAAAGAACTGTCGGGGAGATTCTGGGCGCGATGTCGAAGGCAAGCGAAGCTACTGCTCTCTCTTTGAATGAGGTGCGATCGCTCCAATCCCGACAGTTAGTTATGCTAACCTGACTGGATAGTTGGGAGTTGGGAGTCGGAAGTTGGGAGTCGGGAGTCGGGAGTCGGGAGTCGGGAGTTGGGAGTCGGGAGTGCGCCGCTCAGTTGGGAGTCGGTAGTGCGCCGCTCAGTTGGGAGTTGGGATAAATACTAATTCCTGGCCCCTAACCCCTAACTCCCTTTAGTTTAGCTCTTGACAAGATGACCAAAATCTGCTAAAACGCGGGCATGATTGCGTAGGAGTGCGAGAAGATTGAGGCGATTATTACGGATAGCCTCGTCTTCCGCCATCACCAAGACACTGTTTTCTCCGTCGAAGAAGTCGCTAACGACGGGGGCGATGCGGGTTAAGCCGTCGAGTAGTCGCTGATAATCGCGTTCGGCTTGAGCGGCTTGGGTTTGGGGCAGGAGTTCAACTATCGCACCGTAGAGATCGGCTTCAGAAGATTGCTCGAAGCGATCGGTTTGAACCAGTCCGGCGGGGTCGAGGATATTGGTGCCGAGAGAGCCTTTAGCGGCTAAACGGGTAGAACGGTTAACGGTTTCATAAATCGCGTCTAATCCCCCGTTTTTGCGGATTTCAGCCAGGAATTCAGCGCGATCGAGCAGGTCGAGTAAATCGGTTAAAGCGCGATCGATGTATTCCGGATCGTTATCTCCGAGTACGGCGTTAACCAAATCGTAATCGATGCCCCTCTCGTCCTGTAAGAGGGTTTGTAGGCGCTGCATGAAGAAGTTTTTCAGCAGGGGTGCGGGAGATTGCTTATCGGGGTGCCCGGTGACGAAATCCGCCGCCGCCCCGTCGATTAACTGCCCGAGATTGATATTTAACCCAGCATTCCAAGTGATATTAATAATGGCGTTAGCTGCCCGGCGCAGGGCGAAGGGATCGGATGAACCGGTGGGTAACATTCCCAAGCCGAAGATAGAGACGAGGGTGTCAAGGCGGTCAGCGATGCCAACTATTTGCCCGGTGAGAGATTCGGGCATTTCGTCCCCCGCGCCCCGAGGTAGGTAATGCTCGAAGATACCTTTGGCGACGATCGCGGGTTCGCCACTAACGAGAGCGTATTTCTCGCCCATAATTCCCTGTAATTCGGGGAATTCATACACCATCTGCGTGACGAGATCGGCTTTGCAGAGGAGAGCGGTGCTTTCTATCTCCCTCTGCTGTGCGGGGGCGAGGTTTAATTGGTCGGCGATAGTTTGAGATATTTCCATAATGCGATCGACTTTATCCCGCATTGTCCCCAATTCTTCCTGAAAGGTGACGGTTTCCAGTTGGGGTAAGAAGCTATCTAAGGGTTCGTCACAATCGGCGGTGTAGAAAAACTGGGCATCGGCTAAACGGGCGCGAATAACTCTTTCATTACCGGCGGAGATAATTCTCGACTTACTCGGGTCGCCATTGGAAACGGTGATGAAAAAAGGTAGTAACTCCCGGGATTTTTTCACGGGAAAGTAACGCTGATGAGTGACCATGACGGTAGTGATCACTTCTGAGGGGAGATTGAGAAATTCAGCGTCGAATTTTCCAGTAGTGGCGGTGGGATACTCTACCAGGTTGGTTACTTCTTGGAGTAAGTCGCCTGGAATTTCCGCCTGCCCTCCTAATAAATCGGCTACGCTTTCCACCTGTCGCTCAATTAGTTCCCGGCGCTGTGCCCGATCGACTAAGACGGAGATAGATTCTAGGGAAGATACATAATCTTTGGCGGCAGGAATGGAGAAGGGGCCGGGTTTGAGGATACGATGACCGTAGGTAATACGATCGCTCTTGAGAGTAGTAGTGCCGTTGATGATTTGCAGGGGCAATATCTCCTTATCCCATAGTGCTACGAGCCAACGGATGGGGCGGGGGAATTTCAAGTCACCATCGCCCCAGCGCATGAATCTCCTACCTTCAAGACCTGTAATCCATTGGGGGATTAATTGTTTTAATATCTCTTGTGTGTCTTTGCCGGGGATTGTTTTTTTAATAAAGACGAATGCTCCTTTATCTGTGTCTCTCACTTCTAGAGCTTTTAAGGGGACTTCTTGCTTTTTGGCGAAGCCCACCGCTGCGGGTGTCGGTTGACCGTCTTTAAAAGCGGCACTGGCGGGAGGCCCTTTAATTTCTTCTTCTCTATCTGCCTGTTGGGAGGGGAGATTTTCCAGCAGTACGGCTAATCGGCGGGGTGTGCCGTAGGTTTTGATCGCCTCCGGTGTTAGTAATTCGGTGGCTAAAGTCTTTTGAATGCGATCGTGCCACTGTTTCAGGGCACTATCGACAAAATCGGCGGGCAGTTCTTCTGTACCAACTTCTAAGAGAAAATGGGGCATAGTTTAATTATATTTCTTCGGTGTCTCTCACCAATATCGTAGGCTATTACGGGCTGTGGGGAACAGGGAGTCGGGAGTCGGGAGCCAGGAAGACGATAAAATGCTGTAACATTTTAAGATCATCTAGGATATATCCCCCCTATGGCAGATTTTTTTACCACCTACGGCTTTTTGATAGTTTCGATGATCTTCGGAGCGCTATTAGGTATATCCCTTTATTTACCTCTGATGGCGGGTCAATTATCTCTGGCTACTCCTGGCTTCTACGCCTTAGGCGGTTATATCGCGGCTATTCTATCTACGAAGGTTTTTACCTTTTCCGGGAGCTTTTACCCCTTAGCCTATGTATTTTTAGAGATGCTCATAGCGGGGGTGGTTTCGGGTATCCTAGCGGTTATCCTCGGTATTCCAGTTCTGAAATTAAAAGGGATTTATCTAGCGATCGCTACTATAGCTTGGGTCGAAATCCTGCGGGTTATCGCTCTCAATCTAGAGATTACCGGCGGCGCGGTGGGAATCTTCGCCATACCCCAGCCCTTTAGCAATCAAATTCAATATTTATGGCTCGCTCTGCCCCTACTGATCCTCACTGTCCTTTTCGTGTACCGTCTGGAGAGAATCCGCACCGGTAGAGCTTTTAATGCTATTCGGGAGGATGAATTAGCCGCCGATGCGATGGGTATTAATCCCACTTATTATAAAGTTCTCGCCTTTACTTTGGGGGCGATTATAGCGGGAGTTGTCGGGGCACTGAGCGCTCACTTCCTCAACACCTGGAATTCCCGTCAGGGAACTTTCGACACCAGTATTATAGTCCTCGCTTTCGTCTTGATCGGTGGTTCGAGGACGGTTCTCGGCCCAGTGGTGGGGGGGTTGGTGTTAACGGCTCTGCCGGAAATTTTACGGGGGGTAGGTAGTAGCGGTAATTTACCTTTATGGTTAGCTCAATTCTTCAAAGATGGTCGATTGATCATTTTTGGAGTTCTCTTAGTTTTGGGAACTATTTTTTATCCACAGGGTTTAATCACACCAGATTTATTACAACGTACTTTTAATAAGTTTTCTTCTCAATTGTTCGATAAGAAAAGGAAGTTAATATGAGTGATATAGTGATGGAAGTTGAGGGGCTGACCCGTAAATTCGGCGGGTTAATAGCCGTAGATGAGGTGAATTTTGCCGTGGAGGAAAATGAGATATTCGGATTAATTGGCCCTAACGGTGCGGGGAAGACTACCTTATTTAATTTAATTACCGGTTTGATTCCCGTCTCTAGCGGCAGGGTAATATATAAAGGTCGGAAAATATCTAATCTTCCACCCCACGAAATAGCGGCTCGCGGTATCGCCCGGACTTTTCAAAATTTGCGCCTGTTTAAGAATTTATCGGCGTTAGAAAATGTGGCTATAGGGGGACACCTGCATAGTTCTGTTAATTTATTCTCTGGTGTTTTCTGTTTACCGGTGGCGAAAAAGGAGGAGGATAAAACTTACCGGCAGGCTAGAGATTTATTAGCTTTAGTGGGTTTAAAAGATAAGGAAGATAAGAAGGCAGGTAGTTTCGCTTACGGTGATCAAAGACGTTTGGAAATTGCCCGGGCTTTAGCTCTACAACCGCAGGTATTACTGTTAGATGAACCGGCTGCGGGGTTAAATCCTAGTGAGAAGGTGGCTTTGAGTCAATTTATCAGGGAGATTAGGGATAGGTTTAACCTGACGGTGATTTTGATCGAGCATCACGTACCTTTAGTAATGGGGTTGTGCGATCGCATCGCGGTGTTAGATTTCGGGCGTTTGATCGCTCTCGGTGAGCCAGGGGTAGTGCGTAATGATCCGGCGGTGATTGAAGCTTATTTGGGGGATGAATAGATGTTAGAGGTGATAGATTTATCGGTTAATTATGGTGGTATTCAGGCGATACAGGGAATCAATCTCACGGTAAATGAAGGGGAAATCGTCACTTTAATCGGCGCTAACGGGGCGGGAAAAACGACGACGTTAAAAACTATCTCCCGTCTGTTAGTGCCCCGCAGTGGCAGGATTTTCTATAACGGTAAGGAGATTACTAAGGCGCAGAGTCATGAAGTAGTGAGGTTGGGTATCGCCCACAGTCCGGAGGGTAGGCGCATTCTGGCACGTCAGACAGTATTGACAAATTTGGAGTTAGGTGCATATATAAGGGACGATCGCACTGGCATTAAAGCGGATATGGAGAAGTATTTTCAAACCTTCCCGAGATTGGCGGAGCGTAAGGAGCAGTTAGCGGGGACTTTAAGCGGCGGGGAACAACAGATGTTAGCCATAGCCCGGGCCCTGATGAGCAGACCGAAGTTATTATTATTGGATGAACCGAGTTTAGGACTCGCACCGCAGATAGTCCGGGAGATATTCGCGGTTATTAGGGGTTTGAAGACGGAAGGGGTGACGATATTGTTAGTGGAGCAGAATGCTAATTTGGCTTTAGAAAGTGCCGACAGAGGTTATGTATTAGAGTCGGGTTGTGTGACGATAACCGGCGATGCTAAGACTCTCCTCGGTGATGAGCGGGTACGTCAGGCTTATTTGGGTTAGTTTGACTTTCAATCGAGTTATAGGTCATATAATTGCTTGAACCAACTCACGAAAGTTTGTGCTTTAGGATGGTTCGGGTCGAGAATTTTAGCTGTAATTGCGGTGTGTGGTTGTCGTCCAGGTGGATTTTGCCAAGCCAACCATGTATAAATATTCGCTTTATATTGATGAGAGTTCTTGAATTTTGCGCCCCTATTACTTGCCTCTCGGGTTGCCTCTTGAGCGTATTGCCAAACTGGCTCGCTTTCATCAGGAATGAGATAGGCTAAAAAATTTTCTAGCATACCTTGATTTTTATTATCTGGCATTATCCAAACTCCAAATTTAACGCCCGTAGTAGTTCGGCAAATTAACCCAGATTCTGGTATTTGTTCTGGAAGTTTATCAATATTGTTAGAACAAGCGTTTTTAACGCTATCCCAACGCGCGTTTAAATCATTGTCGGCATCTACAATTATGCCTAATGCGGTGAGGTCAGATGTTTTTAATTGAAGGGAAATACTCTTTTGATTAATAAATTGATCACCCTTTTTAGGCTCTATTAAGACGATAGGGTTTTTCTCCGCATCTTCCCATGTAATACCGTTGGCTTTCATTAATTCAGGTATGATTCTTTTTTCTTGCTCTCCCTCAACAAGAAGCTTTTTAACGCTATATTCGCCCGTCATCTCTACCTTACCTCGATACCCTGTTCGGCCGCCATCACAATCTCGTCTTCACTAAAAACTATCCCCGCATTTTTATTGCGTTCTATTCTTTGAATTGTAATTCCATCCCCTGCTACATCTTCCCGCCGCGCAATAGTTGCTAAACTCGTCCAACAATCACTGCTATGGGTAGTGGCAAAAACTTGTACGTTTAGCTCCTTTGCAATTTTCCATATCAATTTCCACATATTAGACATAGTTCTAAAATGTAACCCCGTATCGATTTCGTCCACTAATAAAACTCCGTTCGCCGCGCTCACAGCAGCTAACGCTAGACCTAACATCCGCCATACACCATCCCCCATACTACCGATCGGAACTCGTTGATCGGTATCAGATAGGCGCACTACAAAACCATCACGTGTTCTAGAGCTAAGATATTTATCAGAAGTTACTGAGGCTATACGTTGAATCCGAGGATCAATTGTTCGGATGGCTTCTAGTACAGTGTCCTCCTCAGGTGTTAAGACAATATCATTAAATAATTCTGTCATCCTCTTAGGTGTTAATGCAGAGGAGGTAATAAATTGAGTTTTCATCTCAATATCTTTAGATCTACTTACTCTACGCATTCGACGAATATAGTAATCGGGTAATCCACCATTACTCGATAAAGAACAATTAAAAAATTCTTTTTCCTTTCCGTGTATCCATCCAATGCTAAGACCGAAATCTGAAGCGGTTAAATCTTTTGAACTGTAACTTAACCCGCCATCTTCCAAAAATATTTGTATTTTAGTATCATCAGCCAAAGCTTTATCTATATTTGGAGCTATGTCTATACTTCCCAAAAAAATACTCTCAGTTTCTTCAGAATTGCCCTTAATTGAAAATTGGCTATTTTTTTCAATATAATGATCGTAAAAAAGATGACGAATATCTAATTCTAGATTTTTTTTATTTTCATCAAAAAAATATTCACCTCGGTTTTCCATTGTATCTAGTAAAGGTTCAAGATTACCATGTGAGCATAAAAGCTGAATGGCTTCTAAAATAGAAGTCTTACCACTGTTATTAGTACCGACGAGTAAATTGAAACGACCAAGATTATTAAGCTCGAAAGACTTGAATCTGCGAAAATTTTCGATTTTTATCGTCCTCAGCATAGAATTAAGCCCACCGCTAAAAATCAGTCAAAGTTATCAGAAAAATTTATTCTAGTATACTTAAGGATCGTCCATGACTCATTCTAAGTAAATTGTAGACGACTTTAACCGTTACTTAGCTCAACCTTCGTTTCAACCAGAGAGCCAATAAGGGCAGGGCAATACGGTAATGATACTCGCTGCCATAAATCAAACCCTTACTCTGTAAACCCGATAAAGCACCCTGCAAGCTCCCGCCCCGGGAGAGATGATGTTTATCTGCGTACTCCTTGCTCTGAGGTCTATTAGTAGGATCGATCGCCAAACACTCCAAAAGATGTACCTGATTCGCGGGCAGTAATAATAATAGGGTTTCAAATACCGTCGAGAATTCTTGTAATAAGTCCGAGATGGCATGATAAACATCCCGCGTCTCGATCGTCCCTGGTTTCGGTAATCGGGACAAACGCCGCATCAAGGCGGAAGCATCGCCTAAATGTCCCTGCACTGCGTCTAGATACATTTCCAAAGCTCCCGATAACAGATCGAAACTTAATCCCTGCCTCCCTAAACTATCCTTTACCCAGGCGGCTACGAATTCATCGGCGATCGGTGTCAGTTCGATAATTTCTAGCCCCGGGTTAGCGGCGGCGGTTTCATTATTGATCTCGCCTATGGTCGCTATCAAGACGTAGCTGACTTCTTTCTGTATATTTATCTCTTTTCTTAAATAGGTTTCCCATTGCCCTCCTTTATCCCAAGAGCGAATGTGAGGAAATCCCTCTAGAATTATCACCATCTGCCTGCTGTAAGCTTTCGCCATCAATTGGGGTAATTGCAGGAGATATTTTAGGGCTAACCACTGCTCGGATTCGTTTAAAGTGAGTGGTTTCAATCTGTTGGCCTCAAGGCTCAATAACTCTGATACCTCCGGCGCGTACCAATCCTCTATAAGTTCCTTTCTTAAATCCATATAGCCGATCGCGTCACATAGTAACCCTAAAAAACGCTGACTGTCGGTAGCCCTTATACAATCTACCTGCAGCACCATCGCCCCAATTTCTTCCGCTGCCTTCTTCACTAGCGTGCGTCTACCACTACCTGGAACCCCAACTATTAATAAATCTCGATCGTTCGCTAGGGCCTCTATCACCTGCTGATACTGTCCCAACCTTCCGAATACTTCTAATGATGATGTACCTAACATTCTCTCTTCTTCGATCGTTCCGCATTCGTTAACACTAATTACTCTTGACCCTCCCGTCAACCATTTAGCATTTTCATCACTTACTATTAGTAATATCTATTATACAGCACTACTTCTTAGTGCTAGTGTATAAAAAACACTAATAAAAAGAAAGCTATGGTCAGTCTCTCCTCTAAATCAACCACCATCGATGCTAAGAACTGGCACGCGCTAGAAATACCAACTCTATTGGGGCTAATGGAAACAGACCCAGAAAAAGGTTTAAACGGTGAACAGGTGAGAGAGAGGGCAGAGAAATTCGGCCCTAATGCTCTCAAAGGAAAACCTCCCCAACCAATCTGGCTAAGATTCCTACAACAATTCAATCAGCCCTTACTCTATATCCTCATCGGTGCTGGAGCCGTCAAAGCTCTGATGGGTGAATTCGTAAACGCCGGGGTGATTTGGGGGGTAACTACCACCAACGCTCTGATCGGCTTCATCCAAGAAAGCAAAGCCGAGGGGGCGATCAACGCTCTGGCTGCTTCGGTGGAAACCTCTGCAACCGTCACCCGTAACCGCCAGAAAATACGCATCCCCTCGGCGGAATTAGTACCGGGGGATCTGGTGTATCTGACATCGGGGGATAAAGTACCCGCCGATTTAAGACTGATTAAAGTACGCGACCTACGGATAGATGAATCGGGACTGACGGGGGAATCCCAAGCGGTGGAAAAATCGATCGCCGCCGTAGCCGAGAATACCGGGGTGGGCGATCGTTCTAACATGGCCTTCGCCGGAGGTTTCGTCACCTTCGGCCAGGGTTCCGGAGTGGTGGTAGCCACCGGCGGCAATACGGAGACGGGGAAAATATCCGGATTGATCGACTCTCACACTTCTCTATCCACCCCCCTAACCCGTAAGTTCGATAAGTTCAGTAAGAAGTGGCTCTATATAGTCCTGACTCTAGCCACGATCACTTTCATCGCCGGATGGCGTTTTAAAGGTCTATCAGCAGCTCTAGAGTCAGCCGTAGCACTAACAGTTAGTGCTATCCCGGAAGGTTTACCGGCGGTTATCACCGTAACCCTCGCCATCGGGGTGAATAGAATGGCGAGACGACACGCTATTTTAAGGAAGTTACCCGCAGTAGAAACCCTCGGCAGTACAACGGTAATTTGTTCTGATAAAACTGGAACCCTAACAGAGAACCAGATGACGGTACAGAGTATCTGGGCGGGTGGAAAAACTTACCCCGTCACCGGCACGGGCTACGACAGCAACGGTCATATATTCGACGGCGAGGCCCCCGTAGATTTAGAGCGACACCCGGTTTTAGAATCCTGTCTGACTGCCGGGGTACTGTGTAACGATAGCGGTTTGGAATATAAAGAAGGACAGTGGACGGTAAACGGCGACGCTACCGAAGGCGCGCTCATAGTATCCGCCGGTAAAACCGGCCTCGATGGTAGTTACCTCGGCCAACTTTTCCCCCGTCAGGATTCCATTCCCTTCGAGTCGGATTATCAATATATGGCAACCCTGCACCGCGTACCGGAGGGTAAGATCATCTACGTTAAAGGTTCGGCGGAGGCGATTCTATTACGCTGCTCCGTGATGTTCGACGTTGAGGGTAAGCTCGTGACGTTAGATAGAGAAGCGATCGAACATCGGGTTAAGAGTATGGCGGCCGAAGGTTTAAGGGTTCTCGCCTTCGCTCAGAAATCCGTCCCCAATTCTTTCTTGATGCTGAATCACTCTGATATAGAATCCGATTTGATCTTCCTCGGTTTGCAGGGGATGATCGATCCGCCCCGCCCCTCCGCTATCGCCGCTGTCGGGGCCTGTCAGAATGCGGGGATAGAGGTCAAGATGATCACCGGTGATCACGCGGTGACGGCAACCGCGATCGCGCAACGTCTCGGCATCAATCATAACGGCTCGGTTATCGCCTATACGGGTACTCAACTGGCGGCGATGGATGAAAGAGAATTAGCGCGGGCGGCGGCGGAGGGTTCCGTATTCGCCCGCGTCGCCCCAGAGCAGAAATTACGTCTCGTGGAAGCACTACAATCTAGGGGTGAGATAGTGGCGATGACCGGCGACGGCGTTAACGATGCCCCAGCGTTGAAACAGGCCGACATCGGTATCGCTATGGGTATCACCGGTACAGAAGTGGCGAAAGAGGCGGCGGATATGCTGTTAACCGATGATAACTTCGCTTCGATTCAGGCGGCGGTAGAAGAAGGCCGGGCGGTTTATCGCAATCTGATTAAAGCCATCTGTTTTATCCTCCCCGTCAACGGCGGCGAATCGATGACAATTCTCTTTAGCGTGTTAATCGGGCGGGAATTACCCATACTATCCCTACAAATTCTCTGGCTCAATATCATCAATTCCATCACGATGACAGTGCCTTTAGCCTTCGAGCCGAAGCCAGGCCGGATTATGGATTCTCCCCCGCGTGACCCGAGGGAACCTCTCCTACCTCGCACTCGTTTACTGAGAATCCTGGCCATCTCCGCTTTTAACTGGCTCGTCATCTTCGGGGTGTTTGAATATATCCACACCACTACCGGCAATATAGACCTAGCCCGGACTATGGCGATTAACTCCCTGATTGCCGGGCGCATCTTCTACCTGTTGAGTATCAGTCAGTTGATTCCCAATTTGCGGGCCGGCGCGAGGGGTGAAAAAATGAAAGTACCGGCGATCGCTTACGGGATTATCGGCGCTATCATTTTACAAATCGCCTTCGCTCACCTTCCTTTAATTAATCAGTTTTTCTACACCGCTCCCCTAAGCCTTTCCCAATGGTTCTTTTGTTTGGCGGTAGGTTCACCGATGATTTTCTGGTCGGCTTTCGTCAATCGTTTCGATCCTTTGGATTAAACACGAATGCCACTAAGTTAAGCATCCCAGACAGCCTGAAACTCCTATAATCCCGTAGCGATCGCAGCTTTATTTAAACCTTAACTTAGCGGCATTCATCTATAGCGTTTTGAGTTCGGGCTATTGGTGTTATTAAGGCACTTGATGCTGTTAATGCAACGGTAATACAAATATTTAGATAGAACCGATAGGCAAAAACCATGGTTAACGATATTCCCCTAAAAACATTTTTTAGATAATGAGGCTTTTTGTATAACCTTGTTTAGTTAAGAGGATACACTGAGAAGTACGAATAACTCTTGTTAACCGTATATCTACATACTCTGAGCCGCATTAATAAGACTATTACTATTTTAAATAAACTTTTTCCAAGAAGAAATAAAGGTAGGGCAATCTGCTCACTCTAGTAATAGATTCGACTTTTAGGAAATTGTTAAGAAAAGTAAAATGACAAAGGGTTGCTAGGAAAGAGTTTTAGCCAATGTGGTAAGTTTTTGTACGATTGCTCTACAACCATGACTATCATTATCAGTATAGCCGAGTCTTCCGAACTACTCCCCATGTTAACACCTACGCAAAAAAGCCCGATCGCCTCCCCTATCTCTCCCGAAACTTCCTTAGAAGGACTACGGGGTTTGAACAGTCAAGAAATTTTACTTCAACCTCAATTGGGTTCTCAAGACTTAGGCCAAGTGCAACCACTTGAGTCTCTCCCAGACCTAGGATACTACTTTCTACCGGATTTAACAATTACGAGTATCAGTGCCACTAATGCTATTCCAGGGAGTTATCTGAACTTCAATTATACGATCGCCAATTACGGCGACGATTGGGCAGATCCTACCTACACAACCTTTTACCTTTCCCGAGATTTGTTCTTCGATAGTAATGATTACTACCTCGGCTATGATGAGGTTGACTATCTGAACGCGGGTTATTCAAGCAGGGAATCGGCTTCTCTCTATATAGATAGTAATCTTAGCAGTGGTACCTATTACCTCCTCGCCTACACCGATGAAGATGATTATCTTTGGGAAAGCAACGAAAATAATAATCTGGTCTATAAAACCGTCAGCGTCACTGCACCGGCACAACCAGACTTAGTAATTAACGGACTCAAAGTCGGTAGCGGCGTACCAGGAAGTTATCTCGATTTTAGCTACAGCATTAAAAATCAAGGAAATGGGAGCGCTGATTATAGCTACACAGCTTTTTATCTTTCCCGAGATCAGGTTCTTGATGGTGGTGATACCTACCTAGATTATGACTATGTTAGTCCCTTAAGTGCGGGAGCGACCCGAACCGAAACCGCTTCTGTTTATCTCGATAGCTATTTAACTGGAGGTACTTACTACCTATTTGCCGCCGCCGATGATTGGAACGATGTCAACGAAAGCAACGGCAATAATAATGTCTTTTACCAAGCTTTTACCGTAGGCACTCCTGACCTGAGCATCAGTAGTATTAATGTTACCAGTGGTATACCGGGAAGTTCCCTCAACTTTAGCTATAGCGTGAAGAATCAGGGCGGGGCCGCGGCAGGCTATAACTATACGGCTTTTTATCTATCCAAGGACAATAAACTCGATGCCACAGATACCTATTTAGGTTACGACGATGTAGCATCCCTAGCTGCAGGAGCAACTCGTAGCGAAAACGCCTCAGTTTATCTGAGTTCTAACCTGACTACGGGAACTTACTATCTCTTCGCCGATACCGATGGCTGGGATGATGTCTGGGAAAGCAACGAAAATAATAACCTCGCCTTCAAAATTCTGACGATTAACCCACCGCAACAGGACTTAGTAGTTAGTAATATTACCACCAAGTCAGCCACAGCCGGAGGTACTCTACAATTCAGTTACACCGCTAAAAACCAGGGTAAAGCGGCGATCACAGGCTCTACCTATACTGCCTTTTATCTATCTAAGGATACTAAGCTAGATAACACAGATATTTATCTCGACTATGGGCAGCTACCGGCTTTAGCGGCGGGAGCAAGCCTTAATCGCTCAGGTTCGGTTTCTCTCAATAGTAATCTAGCGGCGGGAACCTATTATCTATTTGTGCAGTTAGATGGGTGGGATTATCTAGCAGAAGCCAATGAGAGCAATAACCTCAGTTATCAAGCGGTGACGATTACCGGGGCACCGAAGCCAGATTTGAGTATCAGCAATATCTCCGCTCTTGCTGGAACTGCCGGGGGGAATTTGAACTTTAACTACACCATCGATAATAAGGGGAATGCGATCGCTCCTGCAAGTTCGACGGGATTCTATTTATCAAAGGATACGGTTTTTGACCAAAGTGATGTTTATCTCGGTTTAGACGCGGTTAACTCTCTAGCGGCGGGGGCTTCTAGTAAGGAATCGGTATCTCTGGCTCTGGCGAAAACCCTAGCCGCTGGCAGTTACTATCTTTTAGCCCGGGCGGATAATGCTAACATCGTCAGCGAGAACAATGAGGGCAATAATATCGCTTACCAAGAGGTAGTCATCGCCGCCGCCGCTCTAGCCGATTTAACCGTCACCGGTATCACCACCCCGGCTGGAATAGCAGGGAATAATTTAACCTTTACCTACAGTCTAAAAAATCAAGGAAAAGCTAACGCCGGTGCAACTAAATCCTACCTGTATCTTTCTAAAGATACGCAGTTAGATAGTAACGATACTTATTTGGGGGTGGATGATGTTAAGAGTTTGGCGCTCGGAGCTAGTAGTAACGAATCCGTCACCGTTGCCCTGAGTAAGACTTTAGTTTCTGGCACTTACTATTTATTAGTTAAAGCGGATGCGGAGAATAACCTAGAAGAAAGCCTAGAAAATAATAATGTAGGTTCACAAACCATCAAAATTGACGGTTCTGATGGGGGTTCGGATTGGTATAGTGAAAACCTCAAGGATGCCGGTTTGATCTCTCTGGCGCGTAGTCTTGGGGGAGATGGCAACTTAAGTCGCAATGACATGATTTCTATTTTCCGCAATACTAAGGATCAGGGGCAGATAGATGCCAATGAGATCACCGATTTACGGACTCTGGTGAGTAACGCCACCCGCTTTAGTATAAGCGAATCTGTGCGCGTCCTCTCCGACTATATAGTTAATGGTAATCCCGCTAACCAATGGTGGACGGGAGGCACCACCAATCAAACCGCTCTGGGTAATTTGGCTGTCGGTAGTAGTGAAACCCAAATGGAAAGACTGGTGGGTAAATGGTTTTTAGGTAGCGATCGCCCCGACATCCGCGCCGATGGCGATAGTGCCAATCAAAGCGGCGGAGCTTATACGGGAGATAAAACCTACCGGGCTATCAGTGGCTCCTTATTCCAAAATGGTATCGACGCGGAGGATATAGCCCAAGGAGCTTTAGGTAGTTGTTACTATTTGGCTGTTCTGGCCTCGATCGCTCAGGAAAAACCGAGTTACATTCAGAATATGTTTATCAACAATGGCGATAATACCTACACTGTACGCTTCTTTAATAATGGTATAGCTCAGTACGTCACCGTCGATAACTATTTACCTACCAACTCTACAGGACGACTGATCTATTCTAGTGCGGGTAATGCCTTCAATGACTCGACTAATGAATTATGGGTGGCTCTGGCAGAAAAAGCCTACGCACAGTTAGCCGAATCGGGGTGGAGTCGTCCAGGTGAGGTAAAAAATGCCTATACTTCTATTGAGGGGGGTTGGATGGATTACGTAACCACTCAGATCACCGGGATTAATGCAACATTAAAAGAGGTGAGTACCCTGACAAAAAACCAGTTAATCGCTCTGGCTAACTCTAATCAGATCTTGACTGCGGGTTTTGTTTACGGTGCTGGTTATGGAGTTGTTAATGGTCACGCCTACACTGTGAGCGGTTATAATGCGGCTACGGGTACTTTTTACCTCCGCAATCCTTGGGCTACCCAGCACGCTAGTGTAACTTGGGAACAATTATTAGATCTAAAAGCGATTCTTTCGTGGTCTGTTACTTAGCTATATGTTATTCCCCATAATTGTCATCGATACTCAGCCCATTGTTTGGGCTGTTCTTTCTTTTTTTCTAGCTCAAGAAATACCAAGTATGGATAATTCAACACCCCTTAAACAAGTCACTCTTCATGCTAGGGAAGAATCACTTCCCCGTTTGGGAATCCTATCCCATCGTCATTCCGTAAAAAGGTAAAACTTCCTGCCAATTGGAGATTTTGCCTTTTTCTTTCTCCTTATGAGCGAGGCTTAATATTTCTAGAGAGTTAATTCCTAAAAGTTGCGGAGTATATAAGAGCGTGTAATCTACAGGGAGAGTCTCTAACAATTCTTCCCATTTCCCCGCCTCCATAACTTTATCAGGTAAATAGGTTTCTATTTTCTCCTCATTCACCTCATAAATACCTACAGATAATTTGCCTCTCGTGGCGGGCATTTGTATGGCTAGATAGCGACTTTCCGCCTCCCGCTTTGACCAGGCGAAAGCGGCTAAAGTAGAAATACCATAAAGGGGAAGGTTTAACTGTTGAGCTAAAATCCGTGCCGTCACCACACCGAGGCGGATACTGGTGAAACTTCCCGGCCCGATGGCTACGGCTAAAAAATCTATATCGTGCCAAGTTTGCGGGGCGAGAAAGTCGCATAGATATTGATGGAGATAATTAGATAACTCTTTTTGTAAATTCCATGTCTGACAGCGGGGCGGCCCTTGAAAGTCGCTGATGGCTAACCCCAATTCGCCGCTACTGGTGTGTAAACTCAATCCGTAACCCTGTGAGCGATCGTTCATCCTGTATGCTTAAATATATTGTCAAGTATTTTGTAAATAATATTCATGAGTAGTCCAGAGACACCGGTTGCTACTGTTATCCCTCTTCAATGGTTGCGGCAATTAGAACACTTAGCCTATACTAAAGACTCTACCGTCAGTGAGGTCATTAGAGACGCGATCGAGCAATATCTGACTACCATCAACGATTCTAATCCGGAATTGACCCAGCTTAAACAACAATTACAACAGTTGAGTCAGAAAGTACAAACTCTTAGTATTGCTCAAGAAAAGTTTAACAGTCTCGATTTGCGAGTGTGTATTTTAGAAAAAAGAGTCTTACCTCCTCAATTGCCTTTGGCTGTCCAAACGGAGGAAGAAGAAGATACTGAGGATGAACCAGATGAAATATTAAGCGATTTTCTTTAAAATATAGTGTTATTAATTCATATATTTACTTTTATTTTTCTAAAATTACGATCGCACATTTAGACAAATCAAGCAGATGAATAATAGGGAATTAGAAGAAATCATCACCAAAACGATCCGGAGATCATGGGATGAGAGAATTACTTTCGCTCAATACATGAATCTCGTTCTCTACCATCCCCAACAAGGTTATTACACTTCGGGTAAAGTTGAGATCGGCAATCAGGGTGATTTTTTCACTTCTTCTTCTCTAGGTTCCGATTTTGGCGAATTACTAGCTCAACAATTTGTAGAAATAGCAGAAATACTACAAGAGTCTTTTCAATTGGTAGAGATTGGTGCGGGTAATGGTTATCTAGCTGAAGACATCCTCAATTACTTAGAAAGTAATTACGCCCATTTTTACCAGACTCTAGAATATATTATTATCGAACAATCACCAAGACTGAGAGAAAAACAAAAGGAAAAATTGCAAGCCCATATAGATAAAGGGGTAAATATATCTTGGAAAAATTGGACTGATATTGAAAATAAATCCCTCAAGGGATGTATCTTTAGCAATGAACTAATAGATGCTTTTCCAGTACATAAAGTTATTAAAGAAAAGGGAGAGCTAAAAGAAATATACGTAACTATAGGCGAACCTTTTAAAGAAACGACGGGTAATTTATCTACCCCCGCTCTAGCCAGTTATTTTCAGCTATTAGACTTAGATATTAGTGCCCCGGAATACTTAGAAGGCTATACCACCGAAGTAAATTTAGAGGCCTTAAGATGGATAGAGACGGTGAGTAAAAAGCTCGATCGAGGTTACATAATAACCATAGATTATGGTTATCCTGCTCATAAATATTATCATCCCCAAAGATATAAAGGGACTCTAAAGTGTTATTACCAACATCAACATCACGACAATCCCTATATCTACATAGGTAATCAAGATATAACCACTCACGTCAACTTCACCGCCCTAGAAAAGCGAGGTGAAGAAAACGGTTTAACTACCCTAGGCTATACACAACAGGGGCTGTTTCTAATGGCGCTGGGGTTGGGCGAAAGATTAGCCGAGTTATCTGGCGGCGGTTACGATTTTCAAACCGTAATCAACCGGCGCGATGCTCTACACCAATTAATCGCTCCTACCGGCTTGGGCGGCTTCGGTGTTTTGATTCAAAGTAAGGGATTAACCCCAGAAGAAGAAGCCAACTCTCTCACAGGATTAAAAAATCAATTTTAATCGTCTCCAAAAACCTGCAATATTTGATAATCAAAGTTTGCGACTCTCGACTCCTGACTCCCGACTCCCACCCCTTTTAATCCCTCGGAGAGACAGCACATCATCGATGGTAGAGCAATAATTCCTCAAACCGAAATCGGCGGGGGTATAGGTCTTCTTATGGGTAAAATGGCGATACTCCAGAGAGAATCTATCCCAAGCTTCCATCTGTAAATTAAATACCTTGATAAAGAAATTAGCCAAAGTTATAGACAGAGGAATACGGAAATAAATTTTTTTGCCTAAATACTGACAAAACTGCTCTACCGCCTCATTTACGGTAGTGGCTTTATTACCTAAAACTATTTTCCTATCGGGGGGAGGATTATCGACTAAATATCTAACCACCTGAGCTATATCTTGAGCGTGGATGAAATGAAAACTACCATCGGCTTTAAACCAACGGACTAAACCGATATATTTAATAACATCGGGCAAGCCGCCGTAAATATGAGAATAGGGTTTATCAACTCCATCACCGCCAAGGACGAAAGTAGGATAAAGAGCGGTAATTTTTGGAAAGATAGAAAGGTTGGATAACTCACTATAACCTATAGCCTTTGTCCTGATATAATTTGTCCCTAACTCTCTGGCTTCCTTGAGCGGTTCATTATTACGATTTAAGATACTGGCGGTAGAGAAATAGATAATCTGTTCACAGAAATTTTCATCGAGATAGCTTATTAGTTCTAGCGTTTTAGTTACATTAATCAAGTAACTTTCCTCTACTCCTCCCCAACTAGTGGCGATGAGTATGGCGACATTTATAGTTTTCAGAATATCTCGATGTTTCTCGATTCCTTCCATATCCCCTAAAAGAATATGAATACGGGAATTATTCTGGTAATTGAACCTCAATCTATCGGGATTCCTCACCAGTAAATATAACTCGTGGTCAGTATGGTGGATTAATTCTTCCACCACATAATGACCGATACAACCACTAATCCCCGTGATAAAAACCCTCTTCATAACCCCTCTCTGTTCTCTGTTCCTCTGTGGTGATAATAAGGAAAAAGATAAAAACTCTTTCCCCTTATCTCAACGATTAAACAGGAACACTTAACAACTTATCAACTTGTTTAGCAGTCTCGAAGAAGAAGCGTACATTGTCTTCGGGTGTACCTACCAATACGCCATGACCTAAGTTGAGAATATGCCCACCAATACCTGCTTTACGAACAGTATCAAGGATTCTTTCTTTAATAAAATCTTGAGAGCCAAATAAAACACCAGGGTCAATATTCCCCTGTACCTTCATCTGTTTTCCTAATCTATGTCTCGCCTCCGCCATGTCTACCGTCCAATCAACGCTGACAATATCTACACCAGATTTACCCATTCTCTCTAAGACTCCAGCACTACCGCTTATATATAGAATTAATGGGGTATCGGGGTGAGTTTCTTTGACCAAACGAACTACTTTCTGTTGATAAGGTAGGGCAAAAACATCGTAATCTTGGGGACTCATCTCACCTGCCCAAGAGTCGAACATTTGCACTACTTGCGCCCCGCAATCGATTTGATAACGGACGTAGGTAGCTATCATATCGGCCAGTTTATCTAAAAATTGGTGCAGGATAGAAGGCTCGGAAAAAGCCATACTTTTGATCACTGAGTAGGTTTTAGAGCCTTTTCCCTCTACGGCGTAGGCGGCTAGTGTCCAGGGTGCGCCGACAAAACCTAAAACGGTGGACTGATTGCCCACTTCTTGACGGAGGGTTTTTAAAATCGTTTTGATAAAAGGTAGGGATTCATCGGGATTGAGAGGGTAAAGATTATCTACCTGCTCTTTAGTGCGGATAGCGGGTTCGATAATCGGGCCCTTACTTTCTATAATATCGAAGGGGATACCGATACCAGCTAAGGGGGTGAGAATATCAGAGAACATGATCACCCCATCAGGTTGAAAGGCCCGCCAGGGTTGAAGGGAGATTTCTATGGCTAAATCTGGATTTTCGGAACGCTCGCGGAAACTGGGGTACTTATCGCGCAGATCGCGGTACACTTTCATATAACGCCCAGCCTGTCGCATCATCCAAACGGGAGGACGTTCTAATATTTCGCCTTTAGCGGCGCGGAGTAGGTAAGGAGTGTCAGTCATATCGGTTCAAGTTACGAGAATGCCTTTTTTAACTTATCATCCTCAGTACCTCTAATTTTTCCGGACTATACGAAGTTTTGTGACTAGTGATGATGATGGTGTTGATGATTGTCCTGCTGCATTTGAGTTTCAGGAGCCGACATCTGGGGTTGCACCAATCCCATCGTCACGCTACCGAAGGTTAGTAACCCCATCGATACTAATCCGGCGGTGATAGTTCCCATCGATACCAGTCCTAAAGACACGACTCCCATCGGCACCACCCCTATCGACAAAATCCCCATCGGCACTACACCTATGGAGATAATGCCCGTGGGGGCGATACCGAAGGTGAGTAATTTTGGCTTACCAGCTCCACAACCGTTACTAGCGCCGGGTAATTGTCGATCCTCTTTAAGTTCCGTATTCATTTTTGACAATATGAGGGAAGCTTATCGATTGTATGGCTCTTCGTCCGTTAGTGTCAAAAGACAGGGTGTCATCGATCGGTTTAATCCCAGCTAAGTCGAGTATTTGCGGTACTAGCTCCTCTTTTTTAATCGCCATGATGTGTACACCCTGACACATCTGCCGGGCGAGTTGAATTTGTTCTGCGGCTATCTTCATTCCCTCTTCTAAAGGTTCGGGGGCTTTTTTCAATCTCTCGATAATCTCGTCGGGTATGTGCACCCCAGGGACGTTTTTCTTGATGAATAAAGCGTTTTTAGCGGACTTCAGCAGGAATATCCCTGCTAAAATCGGTTTATTGGCGCTTGATGCTATCTGGTTCATGAATTTATCCAATCTTTCAAAATCTGTGACCATCTGACTCTGAAAAAATTGCGCCCCGGCGGCTACTTTCTGTTCAAAGCGTTTCTGTAATCCTGACCAACTATCAGATTGAGGATCTACAGCAGCCCCTACGAATAGATTGAATCCCCCGTCTGGTAAGGGTTTCTCGTTTTGGTCAAGACCGTTATTCATTTTATCTATCAGTTTCAGGAGGCGCACCGATTCTAGCTCGAATACGGATTTAGCTGTAGGATAATCTCCCGCTTTTACAGGGTCTCCCGTTAACGCTAATATATTACGAATTCCTAGGGCGTATGCACCTAGTAAGTCCGACTGTAACCCGATAACGTTACGATCTCTACAGGTCATCTGGCAGATCGGTTCTACTCCCTGTCGTAGTAGAATCGTGGAGGCGGCGATCGATGACATTTGCATCACCGCACGACTACCATCGGTAATATTAACTGCGTGTACTCGATTCCTCAGCTTCGATCCCAATTCTATCAGGTGCTTCGTATTTACTCCTTTAGGCGGAGTGATTTCGGCGGTAATTACGAATTCTCTATTTTGTATGGCTTGGCGTAAACGTGTACTCATGTGTAAATTATTTTTAACTATTTAGTGTAAACGATTTTTAAAAATACGAATAAGAAGTCTTGACCATATTCTGCATTCAGGCAAACATTATGATTTATTTTAGAAATTTTCGTCTATGAATTTGCCTATTTAGTGAATTTCCTACTACGGGGAAATTTGTTGAATACATTATTATATTATTTTAAGATTTTTGTCAATTTTTTTTGTCAATTTATAGAAATAGGTATTTCGGAGTCGGCAATCGGCAATGACGACTCCTGGGAAACTAGAAAGGAGGCAGATAACCCATCGCATTTTTAACTCGGTTGAGAGTTTGATTGGCGGTAGCAGACGCTTTTTCGGTTCCAGATGCGAGAATTTTCCCTAAGTAGGTGCGATCGTCCATGATCTGATGATATTTTTCCTGTATGGGTTTTAAGGCAGCGATAGTTGTCTCGGTTAATAGGGGTTTGAATTGTCCCCAGCCCATATCCTGACACTCTACGGCTACGGCTTCCTTCGTTTTCCCGGACATTAGGCTATAGAGGGTGAGGAGATTATTACACTCAGGACGTTCGGGATCGTCGAAGGTCAAACCTTTGATAGGATCAGTTTTGCAGCGTTTGATTTTTTGAGCGATCGTATCGGCTCTATCTAAGATATTAATCCGGCTCCCCTCGGACGGGTCAGATTTTGACATTTTACTTCTACCATCGGTTAAGCTCATTACCCTCGCTCCTTCTTTACGAATCATGGGTTCTGGTAGTTTTAAAATTTTCTCATCTTTTTTACCGAAGAGGTGATTTATCCTGACGGCAATATCCCGCGTTAATTCTAGATGCTGTTTTTGATCTTCGCCCACCGGTACTTTATCGGCATCATATAAGAGTATATCGGCGGCCATCAATACGGGATAATCGAGTAAACCTACCCCGACGTTTTCTCCCTGTTTCACCGCTTTTTCTTTGAATTGGATCATGTCTGTGAGCCAATTGAGAGGGGTAATACAGTTCAGTAACCAGGTTAATTCTGTATGAGCTTTAACGTGGGATTGTACGAAGATAGTGGAATAATTTAGGTCGATTCCACAGGCTAAATATAGGGCAGCGATCGTTAATGTATCCTGTGCTAAAGTAGCGGGGTTATGGGGTACGGTAATAGCGTGTAAATCCACGACGCAGAAATAATTATCGTACTCTGGTTGAATTTCTACCCAATTACGAATCGCTCCTAAATAATTACCTAAATGTAAATTACCCGTAGGTTGAACTCCCGACAATACACGTTTTTTGCTCATCATTCCTATCCTTAACGTCACTTTTTTATTATTTCATACTAGATCCAACTTGGTAGAAATAGTCTCCGATAAAAATCGCCTGTTGAAAGGGGTATACCTAGATATACCGGGAGCCAGTAAATAAAAGCGATAAGGATACAAACTAAGGCTGTTTTACTAAAAATTTTTAGATAATTATGGTGACTCTGCAGGCAGTAATCGAGAATCCATGCTAACCCCAGTATGGAAAAAATATAAGAGGGCATATAGTGATAGAGGAAGGTACATCGGGTGATTTTTAACCAGGGTAGGAGGTTAGCCACGTAATTACAGATGAGATAAAAACCTATATCGGTTCGGTCAAGGAAGAATTTACGGGTAAATAAAGAGGAGATGGTGGTGAGGATGAGGATGATGATAGCCCCGGTAGATAACCACCAGAGAATAGGATTGCCCATCGCGTGGACATCATAGATAAGCTTGATATTATTTTCGGTGGCTGTTTTATAATAATATGCGATCGGTCGCCACATGATTAACCAGCTATACCAAGGTGAACAATAAGGATGTACATCGGGAGTATTACCTTTAATGCGTTGGTGAAAAGATAAAATTTCTCTGTGAACTTCCCAGAAATTATATTGAGGTATTAAGTATAAATGGGGAATCCATAAGAGAGAATAAACCACTCCAGGGACAACAATTAAACTCAGTAAAAGATAATAAGGTTTAATAACGGTTAACCAGTACCAGAGAGAATTATATTCATAATCTCTCCCAGTCCATTTATCGATAATTTTACGCAGGTAAGCAAAGCATATAAGTAGAAATAAACCCAGCAAAAATCCTAACCCGTTCCATTTAATATTAAAGCAAGCACCGAAAGCAACGCCCGATAATAAATACCAAGGTAATTTATTTTCTCTTCTTAAAGCAGTCAAAAAACATAACTGAGCCAGTAAGCCAAAGATAATCAAATATATATTATTAAGTGCATAGCGGGATTCAACTAAAAATAAACCATCTAGGGATATTAAAAAAGCCGCTATTAAAGCGTAGCTCCTCCTTAAAGTTAATTCGTAGGCGATGCCGGCGATAATTATGGGGATGAAGGAACCGGAGAGAGCGTTTAACCAGCGATAGCTAAAAGTAGAGCGCAGGGAGCCGGTTAGAGTATTCATTGTCTCGGGATTGGCGGGGAAGTGTGAGCCTACCCAGATGCCAAAAGCGATTAGATATTGACTCAGGGGCGGATGGGATTGAAAAAACTGTTTACCGATTAAATAGTTGTTACTATAAACGGCATAATAGATTTCATCGAAGACTAATTCGTTGAATTGACTCAAATTCCAAAACCGTAAGATTAAGGAGAAAAGAAAAACAGTTAATAGTCCCCATTGAAATTTAGAGAGTTTGTTCATTAGTACGATCGCTACCGAAACTCTTGTACTGCTAATACGGGTTACTCCCGCCCGAGTACCAAACCTTCTCAACCGCAGACATATATATATTACAGGATTGACCGCCCGGCACAACCCACAAGAAGAATGATTATAGGTGGTGTTCGATAGTAGTGATGGGGCTTAATGCTTTGCTAATTGGGCTTTATAGTTGTGTATAAAATACCAGATAGCCCCGATATGATTATCCATTTTTTTTGAGAACGATAGACTCTGTCTGACCAATCTAGAAATTCTCTGTCGGAGAGGATTATTTAATCTTTCAATATGATTAGTTTGAACAGTTTCTTTACCTATGGCATAATGACATTTACTATGAATTACTGTCTTATATAAATCCAAAAATTCTGTGTCAGCAACAGCCAGGGTAAACTCATATAATCGCTGTCTTCTGTAATTACAAAAGCATTTGATGAGCCTAAAATGGTTTGTAACATCTAAATCTAGTTTATTGGAAGGGTCTAAAATCATGGCCAGGCTGAAAAGATAAAATATGAGTAATTAATGTAGATTTTTTGATAAAATATACATAACAAAAATATCTCAATATTACTAAATTTAAACTGAAATTAAATAAATTGGTTTGAGAGACAAATAAACTTATCTGCTTAAAACTTTGAGAAGATAATTATTGTCCCAACCCGCTCTGTTTCTTTGTTTCTTGGCAGATGTTATACTAAATCCTGTTCTCAAATGATTCTCCGGCGACCATCATTTCTGACTAAGAATGAGCGTTGGGGAATTGAAACTCTGTTTGGAATGTTCAAAACTATGGGTTTCTGCCTGGAATCTACTCATTTTCAAAGACCAGAACGATTAAGTAAATTACTAGCGTTGATGAGTTTGGCTTTAGTGTGGGCTATTAAAATAGGAGAATGGCTCCATCAGCATCATCCACTTAAGCTCAAGAAACATGGAAGACTTGCTAAGAGTATTTTTCGTTATGGCTTCGATTATTTACGTTCAATTGTTACTGATTTAGACTTGAAACATAATGAATTTCTTCAGGCATTACGATTTTTGTCCTGTACTTAGGTAATTTTGAGCTTTAAGTATTTTTTAAAAAATCAAATTTATTGACATCAATAAGTTTAATTTTTGTAAAAATTTTAAATAACATTGTATTGTTTTTATAGAAAAAAATTAAGGGGCTTATATGACAAAAAACTTCAAGGTATAAAACTAATTGGCTCGCTAGGAAACCATAAATTACTAAAAATTTTGATAAGCTGTTTAGTGTTTAAATGACGTATAATACAAATAAGATAAAAAAGGATAT
>CAZUVR010000033.1:0-49481 GCA_964623815.1 uncultured bacterium
AGTTCTCTAAACCAACGATCGGCAAACGCTCGATTAACCTCTCGATACCAGCGATAGGCTCCTTCAATCTGAGCCTCGGCAACAGGAGTAATTTCAACCCTGAATCTCATACTTTTTTTGCATTTCTTCGACGAAATCGCCGATCGATCTCGTTTGACCCGAGTTCAACTGCTCAAAACCCTGCTCGATACCCGCCACCGTCTCTAGCCTTTCTATCAGTTCCCTTAACTTGGCCACATCGATTTTACCCCCGTCCAGAAACGTCACGAGAACTTGAGAGCGATCGCTCACATTTTCTGGTAGCTCGCTAAGCTGTATTTGCCCATTCTCATAAATACCTTTAAGGGTTTGTAGCATAAGCTTTAGTCAGGTTAATATTTCATTCAATTTTATCATTCTTGCCTGATGGTATGGGTAGCGATCGTGATCTTAGGATTGAGACAAAACATCAGACCAATGGCTTATATATGCTAAACTACCCCGAATTGCAGAAGTAATTAAAAAACGATCGTGTCTGACACCCCCATTTACCTTGATTATCACGCCACCACCCCGGTAGATCCGAGAGTAGCCCAACTGATGATGCAATATCTAACCGTTGATTTCGGCAACCCCGGGAGTGTGGATCACATCTATGGAGACATAGCCGAAAAAGCCGTTAACAGTTCTCGCGCCCATATCGCCCGACTGATAAACGCCTCAGCTAAAGAAATTATCTTCACCTCCGGCGCTACCGAAAGTATAAATCTGGTGATTCAGGGTGTGGTCAACTCCTATAAAGGTTCCGGCTTACCCCGTATCGCTGTCACCACGATCGAACATAAAGCCGTCTTGGATACTTGCTCAGCCATCGCAAAACAAGGCTCGGCCGAGATTATATATATAGGTGTTAACGGCAACGGGCAGATAGATGTAACCGAGATCGATCGCGTTTGTAAACAAAATCCCTCCCTCGTCTGCGTCATGGCAGCCAACAACGAAATCGGCAACATTTACCCGATAGAGAAAATCAGTGCGATCGCGCAAACCTATAACGTGCCTTTCCTCTGCGATGCCTCCCAAGCGGCGGGAAAAATTCCCCTAGATTTCCAGAATTGGGGTATTACCTATCTGGCGATTTCCGGACACAAAATATATGCCCCCAAAGGCATCGGCGCATTAGCCGTAAAAAAAGGGTATAGTTTACTGCCTTTGATCTTCGGAGGTGGACAAGAGCGGGGCATGAGATCCGGTACTCTCAACGTTCCTGGTATAGTTGCTTTTGGAGAGGCTTGTCGGTTGCGCCTATTAGAAATGGCAGAAGATGAAACCCAGATAGCCCGTCTCAGGGATAGATTACAGGAATTATGGAGAGAGAAAATACCCGGTTTGGTAGTCAACGGTGATATTAATAATCGTCTAGCTGGTAATTTACATATTTCCATCCCCGGTATACCCAACAGCGCGATAATTGCTAGAATCCGCGATCGAGTCGCTATTTCTCGGGGTGCCGCCTGTTCATCTGGAGTGGAAGCGCCTTCTCATGTTCTGAGGGCTATGGGGCTACCTGAAAATCTAATTGAAGGCTCATTGCGTATTGGTATCGGCAAGTTTACTACCGCTAGGGAAATAGAAGACGCGGGGAAAATAATTAGCGATACTATCAAGGAAATTGGAGTTGGGAGTTGGGAGTTGGGAGTTGGGAGTTAGGAGTTGGGAGTCGGGAGTGCGCCGCTCAGTTGGGAGTCGGGGTAATAGAAGTAATCCCTAATTGCTATTCTCAATTCCTAACCGAGCGGCGCATTCCTAACCCCCATTCCTCATACATAGACTAATTTGTTAACCAGTGGCTAGTCATCTGTCACCGATATGCGGGGAGCGATTACCCTGCTCGATACCCCGAACCAGGTAGCCGCAACCGACATAGAACTAGAGATCAGTTCCACCTCACCGAGATCTAGAATAAGACCGGGCTGATCCGGTTTCTCTCCCAAGGCTTTCAATATTTCCGCCCCTACGGCCCGGGCGAGTAAAGGCGGTACGCTATTACCTATCTGGCGGAATCCGTGCCACTTGGTGACGTGAAAACGAAACCAGTCAGGATAAGAGTGTAACCGCGCCCCTTCCCGAACCGTAATCACGCGGGGATAAAGGGGATGGATGGGACGAGGCGAGGTATAAGCCCCGCGATCGCTCGCGGTTCCTGCACGCAAAGTATTACAAATACCGTCTTTCGCCAGTTTTTTGAATCTGCTGATCGGTTCCACTTCATCGGGGGGGGTTTTGGCGAACCGGCAACGGGAGGCGGGAGTGTGAGCCGTTAATAGGGAAGATGTCAGCAATTTCCCGTCACACCGACGAGGATAACCGAAGTTCTCCGGATCTTCCTCAACGCCGCGTAATATGGCAGCGTAGCTTGAAGACTTGCCATACTCAATTTCCGTCCAGTCGCGCCGCCAGAGTTCGGGAAATAATTCCGCGTTGGGAATATCCCCTATGGCCGACCATACCGTTGTCTTCGCTTTTAAAGGTTGAGGATAGGCGGGTAAAGGTAAACCCTGTTTCGCCCCTAGCAGGAATAAACGGCGACGATCTTGAGGTACTCCGTAATCGACCGCGTTAAGCACTTTATAATCCGTGACCACATTATAACCGCCCCCTTGAAAGGCCTCGATAATCTCTTGTAAAAAATGTCGATGTTTCCCTACCGTCAAACCCTTGACATTTTCAAAAACGAAATATTTGGGCTTCAGTTCTCTTACCAGTCTCATGTAATGATAAACGAGCTGATTCCTGGGATCGTCGAGCGCCCTCTTGCCCATTAGAGAAAACCCTTGGCAAGGCGGACCACCTATGACTATATCGATGTCACGACGACCAAGCCCGGCAAGTCCGCGTAATTGAGCGCCCGTTAAGTCAACTACACTCCGACAGATAGTAGTACAGTGGGGAAAATTAAACTTATGGGTGGCGCAGTGTATAGGATCGATGTCTACGGAAGCGACAATATCGAAGCCCGCTTGTTCAAAGCCTAAGCTCAGACCGCCCGCTCCCGCGAATAGGTCAATTCCGATCGGCCTCGTCATACTCTATCTGTATTATAGCGATCGCTGTATTGATCGTCATTCTACCACTGAGCGATCTTTTCCATTCCCCTTTTATACTAAATCCTGTTGTCAAAGACTACTTATGAAGACTGGGAATTGGGAGTCGGGAGTCGGGAATCGGGGATATTTATTTCGACTCCCGACTGCCTACTCCCTACTCCCCCGTTTGTAAAAGGTTACTATCCTTTGCGGATTTAGTATTAGACGGAATCGGCTAACGCCATCTGTTGCCGGTGAATATGTAGTAACCCAAACTTCCGCCCGGTGACTTCCTCCAGCATATAGATCAGGTGATCTGGTTGTAACAGTGTACCATCGTTACGACAACTACCCCAATAACTTAAGGTAACGCCATCCTCTTCTTTTCTCCTGCGAATTGATGTCGGCTCTAAAGATAATTCATACAATTGCTCTCTCAGATTGATGACTACCTTCTTACCAGATTTCGTGGTCTTCTCAAATAGTATTTCTGATCTGGTTAAAATTTCCTCACACCATTTTTGCCATTGAGACAACTCCACTGGCTCATCGCTACTTACCTCTATATAATATTGCGCCCGCTCTAACAAACGAGTCGCCGCCTCGGCTTTTATATCGATCTCTTCTACTCCCAGTAAAGGTAACTCGGGGGGCAAGTGAGTCGCTAATCTAGCTTTGAACTCTTCTAACTCCATTTTTTCCTTTAACTCGAAATCGACGATTTCACCGCTACTCGTGGCCCCTAGGGGTAGGGCGTTGGCGATCGAAATCCTCGGCCCTGGATGGAATCCCCCGGTAAAAGATATGGGTAGGGCGGCGCGGCGGACAATACGATCGAACAACCTCACCAAATCCAAGTGACTCACCAGAGCCATCTCACCCTGTTTGCCGAACCTCACCCGGAAGCGTTGCAGACGATTGGCATCTGGCTGAAAATGTCCGGCGAAACTCGGAATCGGCGGCGGCGGGATCACCACGTTATGACCGAAATCGACGCTACACACTCCGCAATGAGAACAACCTTCAAAAGAACAATCCGGTACGGTAGCGGCGGCGAGAGCGCGTTCTAAGTCGGCTTTGAGCCAATTTTTATCGATACCTGTATCCAAATGATCCCAGGGTAGGGGATGCTCTAACGGGTTGTTCTCGGCACAGTCAAAGAGATTCCATTCTCCCGACTCTACTTGACGGTATTTCCAACTCAGTCCCATCTCATTAATCGCCTGCTCCCAAGCGTCGTGAGCTTTGTCGGCATTTTCCCACCAGGCATCCATCCCAGCGCCCAACTCCCAAGCGCGGCGCACGACGGCGGATAAACTCCTGTCGCCCCTGCCGATAAAATCTTCCATCGCCGAGATACGCACGTCGGTATAGTTCACCTTTACGCCTCTCATGCCCCTAAATTCGGCTTTCAATAGCTCCTGTTTCCGCAGAAATTCGCTCGTCGATACGGAGTGCCATTGAAAGGGGGTGTGGGGTTTGGGGGTAAAATTAGAAATAGTCAGGGTAAAATCTAGAGGCTTGCGCTTGGGTAATCTACATTCGCGCCGCAACCAGCGTATAGTCTCCGCTATACCGATTACATCAGCGTCGGTTTCGCCGGGTAAACCGATCATAAAATACAATTTAACCTTATCCCAGCCCTGCTCGACGGCGGTTTTAATCCCTCTCAATAATTCTTCGTTGGTTAATCCTTTATTGATCACGTCTCTCAATCTCTGGGTACCGGCTTCGGGGGCGAAGGTTAACCCAGATTGACGATTACCGCCGATGATATTGGCTATATTCTCATCGAATCGATCGACTCTCTGGCTCGGTAGGGATAGAGATATATTTTCATCCTTGAGACGGTTTTTTATTTCCATGCCTACTGCAGGCAGGGCGAGATAATCGGAGCAACTCAGGGAGAGAAGTGAAAATTCGTTATAGCCGGTGGCTCTCATACCCTGTTCGATCGATTCTATCACCGCTTCCGGTTCTACATCCCTCGCCGGGCGCGTTAACATTCCTGGTTGGCAGAATCTACAACCTCGTGTACAACCCCGTCGGATTTCTACCACCAAGCGATCGTGTACCGTTTCTATATAGGGCACCAGTCCGATAGAATAGGCGGGGATGGGTGTGGCTACCCTCCTGAGGATTCTTTTCGGCACGTCTGGATGTGCGGGCACCACCGCAGAGCCGAGGGTTTTATAAAACCGGGGCACGTATACCCCCGGCACCTGTGCTAAGTCTAAGAGTAGGCTTTCTCTGTCTGCTCCTGCTTTCTTACCTTCTTCTAAAATTAAACCGATTTCTGGTAAAAGCTCCTCTCCGTCTCCGAGAGCGATAAAGTCAAAAAATTCTGCATAAGGTTCAGGATTCGATGTGGCTGTCTGTCCCCCCGCGAAAATCAAGGGGTAATTGCCACCTTCTCTTTCTTGCCAAGTAAGCGGTATGCGGGCAAGATCGAGCATTTCTAAAATGTTGGTCGCTCCTAACTCATAACTGAGGCTGAACCCTAAAATATCAAAGTCCGTAAGGCAGCGTCTGGACTCTAGAGCAAATAAGGGTGTATGCGTTTGTTTGAGCTTGGTGGCTAGATCTGGTGCTGGTAAATAGGTTCGATCGCAAAGCTGGCGAGGTTGGGCGTTTATTATGTTGTAGAGAAGGATATGACCTAGGTTAGACGCTCCCACTTCATATACTTCGGGGTAGGTTAAAACCCATCTTACTCGGCTTGATTCCCAGTCTTTGTGTCTGGCACCAGTTTCGTTACCTAAATAACGTGCTGGCTTGAAAATCTCTGATGTCAGTAGTTCGGAAACCTTTATCGTCACCTTTTCTCACCTCTGTTTACGCGCTTTTTCTAATATACCTAAGCAGGGGGTAAAAACTGGTAACGGAAGATCTTCCTAAGCGGCTACGGGTTGACTCTCAGATATTTCAAACTCTTCCCGGCTTTCGTATATGTTCAAAACTCTGTCTAACTGGGTTAGTTCAAAGATAATTTTGACGCTCGCGGGTATGGTGCAGATGTTAAAGGATTTTCCCAGACTTTGGGCTAATCTGAAGGCATTGACTAAAGCCATTAAACCCGCGCTATCTAAAAATTCTACTTTACTCATATCCACTAAAAATGTTCTGAATTCCGAGGATTTAACTGCTAAAGTCAGTTTCTCTTGGAAGTTGTTGATGTTAGCTGCTGTTATGTATCCGGCAGGTTCAAAAGTTACTATTTGAGAGCTTAATGCTTTATTTCTCATTGCCTTTCCCCTTAATACTTACGTTCTAGATTTATAGTTTGTTGTTGTTATTGCTATTATGTCCTAACTATGCAGTTTTGAGATCTTTTTGTAACCCTTTTCTTGTTTTTGGACAAAGATTAATCTTTTTTTAATCTTTACCTCATTTTATCCAACCCCTAGAATAGGTTAAACTCAAGATTGTTACCTTTGGAGTCTCATCCGCTACATACTGTACAGGAGTAATAGTGTTTTTACATCAAGGACCTACTTTTCGGGTAGCCTCCTTAATGAAGGATGATAGTTTAGTATTGTATATCTTTTTTTGTAAAAAAGTGTAAAGCAAGCTACGAAAATTTCATGTTTTAATTAAATTTCGTCAAAATCCTTTGAAATCGTGAAAAGCTCCCTTACCATACGCCAATTAGTAGAGAAGGCCCTACATTGTCGCAAGCTAACACCAGAGATAGAAAACGGGATCAACGATCTGTTAACAAGTATGGGGTATATTTCTGACGTGGATTATGAAGCCCTAGAGTTGCTTATGTCAGAAATGGATGAGGGGAGGATAGGATTAGTTCCCGGTCCCGGTTAACCGGGTCGAAGTTTGCTGAAAATTTCTTTGACGGCAGGAGGTAAGGAACGCATTATCTTACCCTGTTCCCGATCGATCGCCACCAGGGTAACTTGTGCCGATATATATATGGTTGGCTCCTCGGCGGCTTCGAGTTTGTATTCCCAATTCAGCCTCACGCCCTTGATCTCGTCGAGACGGGTTTTCAAAATCGCTTCCTGACCTAGTTTTAAAGAGCGATGGTAGCGGATGGACAATTCTACCACTGGTAAATCGCAACCCAAACTGACCAAATCAGCGAAGTTAACACCGATAGTTTTTAAATACTCGACCCTAGCCTCTTCCAGCCAAGTTAAATAAGTGCCGTGCCAGACTATCCCAGCGTAGTCAGTATGATGGGGATAAACCTGAACGGGATACTCAAACCATTTCTCCGTATTCAGCGATAGACCGGGATAGGGAGACAGATGAGAAATCGGCGGTAGTTGGGGTGCTTCTGACAAAGGTTCGATTAATATCTAAGTGTCTTCTTAAATTTTAACCCTATTGAGTAAATTGAAAACTAGTGGGAATTTTTTTCTCTTCTGGGTGCTACATTTGGCTATATTTTCCCTTCTATTTACTCTTTTGATGAAGCCTTATCAACAGATACCGATCGAAGAGTGCGGTGAACCGCTCCTCCCTATCGACTCAGAAAAATTCGTGGTGATGACTCCCCATCCCTACCAGAAATTAGGTGCCCCCTACGGTAATCACTCCCCCTATTATCTCAGGCAAGGCGTTCTTCAATCTCTTTTGGAAGCTCGATCGTATTTAGAACGAGAGCGCCCCGGCTGGGGTATCCTCATCTTCGACGCTTATCGCCCCGTCTCCGTACAGGCTTTTATGGTCGAGTACACTTTTCAAAAGCTGGCCGCTACCCTCTCTTTACCAGCAGAACAATTATGGGAAAAGGTTTATACTATCTGGGCGATACCGAGTGATGATCCCCTGACTCCGCCCCCTCATAGTACGGGGGCCGCCCTCGATATTACCTTGGTGGATGAGTCCGGTAAACCAGTGGCGATGGGTGGAGAAATCGATGAAGTTTCCGATCGCTCTTTACCCGATTATTATCTTGACAGTAACGATCCCGTCGAGCAACGGTATCATCAGAACCGGCAACTATTAGCCCGTATCATGACATTAGCAGGGTTTTCCCGTCATCGGGGGGAATGGTGGCATTTCTCCCGAGGCGACCAAATGTGGGCTTATTTAACCGGTCATCCTTATGCTATCTATGGAAAAGTTACTATCTCACATTAATTTTTTCTTGATAAAGTTTACGAGTTGAGAAATTTGCCGTTTCATCTGTTCCATTTCCGCCTGCATTTGTGCCATTTGCGCTTTTAATGCTTCGATTTCTCCCCCGCCTGAGGCGGCAGATACGCTCACCTCCGCTAGTTTAGGCTGTTTCTTAGCTTTAGCCATCGCGTCTTTAATCGCTTGGACTAATTGTTTTTGGTCAAAGGGTTTTTCTATAAAGGCAAAATATTCAAATGGTTCGGGTAGCTTTTCCACTACTTCTTCTTTCCTGCCGGACATGAGGACTAGGGGAATGCTCCTCAGGCGGTTCTCCTTTTGGATTTCTTGATAAACCTCCCAGCCACTCATTTTTGGCAGAAGAAAATCTAACATGATTAAATTAGGATTCTCTGAACGGATTAGATTGTATCCTTCTAAACCATCTTTAGCTTCTAGAACTTCAAAGTTACCCTCTGGCAACATATCGCGGACGTGCATTCGGATAACTTTACTATCGTCAATGACTAGGATTTTGTGGGTGGACACGATCGACTCCTTATTTCAAGGGATTCATCTCTGATTGGGGATACACTTCTATAGTTCCCTATATCTAGAAAAAAATTATAACTCTAGCTAGAGGAGAGAAGTAAGACAAAAAAAAACCCGGCTTGCTACCGAGATTTTTGCTGTTGTAGGAGAACTCAACGTCAATAGGAGATAGTTAATATATTGATTCTGAGTTGTAAGATTTATTATGCTACTAAGTATATCAACTCATTTACAAATTGTAAATACAACTTGACAAAATAAAAAACTTGAATATGAGAAAGCTATATTTTTTACTGCCTGGAACGACCAGAAAATACGGCGGCGGCGGGCTTTGGGCGGAACTAAAAACCTTCGAGTTAGCGAGTCAGCTCTGCTGGTGCGAGATAGTCACCTATCGTCAGAAGGAAAGCTCTCACCCTTTCTTGCCCGAATTGCTCGGGAGCGATAATTTACAAGATAGTATTTTTGTTTTAAGTTGGGGTTTCGATGTTCCGAAGTTGGCAAGAAAACTGAAAGACTATAATCTCATCTACCACGCTCACAGTAGCGGTTACAGTTTTTCGTTACCTTCCCACGTACCGATCGTTACGGTCAGTCGTAATACTATGGGTTATTGGGGTGAAAAATCTTCTAACGCCCCGATTTATTATCTACCTAACCGCATCGGCGATGAATTCCGTTGTTTAAATCAAGAGAGAGATATAGATGTATTAGTGCAGGCGCGTAAGTCTTCGAGTTATCTCCTGGGGCAGTTAGTGCCGGCTTTGCGCTCTCGTTGCCGCGTACAAGTGTTAGACGGTTTCGTTGAGGATTTAGCAGACTTATTCAACCGCAGCAAGGTTTATCTCTATGACTCGGCTCAATATTGGCGCGTTAGCGGTTTGACGGAGGGTTTCGGCTTGCCACCTCTGGAGGCTTTAGCTTGTGGTTGTCGGGTGTTTTCTAGCGTCAATCACGCTCTGGCCGATTATTTAGACCCTGGTATCAATTGTGAGAAGATAGGCGTTTATTCTTGTCAGTACGATGTGGAGAGGATTTTAATGGCTATTGATAATTTTTCTTCCCCCGCCCTCAATGAGAGTTTTTTTGATATTTATCGCCCCCCTTCTCTGTTGCCGCGATTGGAGAAAATTTTAGTGGATATTAATGACTTTTTCGATATGAGAGACAAGTTTCCTGCCAATATAGAGGGTTTGGATTATTGGCGGGTAAAGAAATTGTGGATCGAGCGATCGCTGAGTAAAATTCAAACTAAAATATTCAAATTGAAATAAGCATCGCCGGTTCAGTGAGCCATTAAAAAAGAGAGGTATCAGCCTCTCTCTTGTTTCACGGCTTTCGCCGTCTTTTAATTTTTTGCTCAGCATCTTAAACTGTTTTTTGATCTGTCTCTGTCTTGCAGAACCGCCTTTACCCTTGTCGTTTCGTCCCTGACGGCGAGGGGATTCCCACCTTTTCAGCCGCATATTCGCCTCATGTTTTGTTTGAATACATTCATCATAACACGGACTCTGGCTAATTTTTATGATTAGTCGTGCGAATATCGATTCAGCCTAAGCCTAATATCTTTTTCAATAAATTTTGATCTTCCGGCTTCGGGCTAAAGCGTCCCTGTTCTAAATCTCTAACCCAGCTCTGACTCTTTCCTGTAAGATTGGCTAATTCTCTCTGAGTTATACCCCGGCGTTTCCTCGCCTCTAATATCTGTTCCGATGTTAACTGTACTAACTTTCTCCTCGGGGTTTTGCGATTGATCCTCTGCTGTTTTTTCTTCTCCAGTTTCTGTAATTGCTGTTCCCAATCGCTCGGTAATTCAAAATACAAAATTCTCGCTTTCATCAATAATTTCCATTTCCCCCTCGGGCTGGCATCGGTTAAACTATGATCTTGAGAGCCGTCTTTAATCCAAAAATCAACGGCATCGTCCGCATCGTCGGGAATACTACCGAGCTTGCTCCAGAAGGGTTGTATCTCCGGGCCGTAGGTGACGGGATCGAAAACCGCCTTGATGCCGTAATGGTGCAAAACTTCTAAATCGCTCTCGAAAGCTTTGATGATTCTCTTCCGTTGCTCCCTCTGAGCGTTACATTGGATTATCTTCTCTTCTCCATACGCCACCCTCAATAAAGTGGGTACGGTTATACATTGTTTACTGCCCATCTTGGTTTTAAATAATAACCAAAGCATCATTTTTACCGCCCCTTGATGCTGTTGCCACATACTCATTGTGGTGGTTAATAAATATTGGGGCAGGCAACCGTATTGATAGAAAGCTGTGTGTTGCCGGTAATTATGTTTGTTTAAAAAGTACCTCGCCCAATTACCCGCTCTGATTTTAAAGGTCATGCCGATGAGATGTTTGTAACCTCGATCGTCGGTTTGAAAATGGTGTTTAATTTCCAATAAATGCCATAGTCTATCTTGTGGTATGGATAGGGCACAAACTCGCCCCTGCTGAGGCCAATCTACCGTAATTAATAATTGACAGGGCTGTTGTACCAGAGTTTTTATCAGGGTGAGTTTTTGGGGTTTGCTCAGATCCTTTCTTTTATCGAGGCCTAAATATTTCTCTATTTGCTGGTCGTTGATGATGAATTCCTGTTCCCAGGGTTTATCTAAACCCGTAGCGTAGGCGGCATAAATTAAATGTAAACAGGCTGAACGAATGTCTATATTATCTATAAATTCTTTACCTTTGGTCGCGTCGAGCAATCCGCTTGCGGATGAATAGAAATCATTCCCAATATGAAACCGTAGTAATCCCGTTCCTCCTTTCACCTCCCGCTCATAATAAAATTTACCGTCACTATCGGTTTGCCAGGGTATGGTGGTGGCTCCAGTCAATAAATTACAAGCCTCCCACACCATCATCGATGAGGCGAAGGGGTTATTTTTGCCGTTGGCGAATAATTCCGGACTGGTGGGGTAATATTCTAAAGCTTTATATCTACCTTTTTTCGCTTCTAAGGGTGCGGGACAGCTAATCGGACAGTCAACGACGCAGATAGGTTCTTCCGCATACCCCTCGCAGTTATTGCATAAACCAGGTTCTATCCAATACTGTTGATCTTGACTTTGAATTGCCCCGGTGGGGCATTGAGGTTGACAGCTTCCGCAACTATAACAACTATCAGGAATTGTATAAGACATTTCACTTTCTCTCACATATATAATGTCAGTTTCGCCCAACAAATGACTTTGTTAAGCTTTCATCATCAAGATAAAACTTGTGAGTAATATTCTATCCGGCCTAGACTATGATCCCTGAAACAATACTTAGTAGAAGTCTACGGGCTTTATTAAAACTTAATTTCTCATGATAAATATCGGGTCATTGTTCACGATGACCATTTTCAGTAAGCTTAAGTTTTT
Organism: uncultured bacterium; assembly: GCA_964623815.1. Taxonomy (GTDB): domain Bacteria; phylum Cyanobacteriota; class Cyanobacteriia; order Cyanobacteriales; family Microcystaceae; genus Chroococcopsis. The sequence goes on from CAZUVR010000033.1 coordinate 12,069, forward strand.
TTTTATTTTTAGGCCAGTTAATCTGGCTCTTCCATTAATAATTTGAGTGCCATGACGGCGAAGCCGATCGCGGCGATAGCTTTGAGAAAGCGCGTCGGCAACAATTGCCCCAGACTGCCCCCGGCGATGACACCGAGGAAGCTGGCGAGGATTAAGGCCACTACCGAGCCTAAAAGTACCGCCTTCGGTGAACCAGAACTACCCCCTAAAGCGATCGCGGCCAGTTGGCTCTTATCGCCTATTTCCGCTAAGAATACGGTGATGAAAGTTAAACCGAATAATTGCCAATCCATATCAACCCCCTATAACATCGCCTAGTAATAAGCCCGCAATCACTAACATTAAAACCGCTACCCCGATATTAAGAGCTTGGGGCGATAGCCGCCTGGCAATCCAATAGCCTATCATCACGCCTAATAAACTCGTGGCGATTAACGCACAGGCCGCACCAGCGAAAACTACCCAAGGGGAGTTAGATTGAGCGCTCATCAACAAAGTGGCCAGTTGAGTTTTATCGCCCACTTCCGCCAGAAAAATCGTGATGAATGTGGAACTGAATATAGCCCAAAAATTAGGTACCGTCTTAGCCTGGTAGGATGGAAGGGACGAACTATCAAGCAGTTGAGGCTTAGTTGCTGTCATAGGGTAAATCGGTTTTCATTTTCTTTTCATTTTTAACATACACTATTTTTGTGTAGTAGTGGATACGATGTCTTATTGCTTCGGTTGCTTGCCTGCCTAGCAACACCTCTATATAATGTCATGACCAAGATCGATGTTAACTGCCAAGGTGCTATAGCCTGGTCCCCTTCTAGGAAAATAAGGTTTCAAAATCCTTATCTGTGCAAATTGTCCCTAATTCATCCCTTATGGTTAAATAGATAGGGCTTCCCTTTGTTAACCAATAGTATGGGGTTGCCACTCAGACACCATTTATTGATAAGAAATATCAATGAAAACTGTGCCTAGTTAGTCTTATTTTATTTGCCGCTCGTCGCACAATCTTTCTATTTACCTCTAGTCAGCAAGACTCTAATATGATATTCTTTAAATTTGAAAAACAATGCTATTAAACATTTATATTTAGAGTTTATGACCAATAAGAATTTTACTTGGCAAAATCCCCTACCTAATGTTCCCTGGGTAGAAAGTCCATTTTTTGAGATGATTTTTACCGATAAGTATTTTGACCAAGAAACACTCAGGATAGCAAAAGATTTGAACGAAAATGGTTATGCAATTTTAGATTTTCCTGATGCAAATTTTGATGAGATAGTTGATTGTATTCAAAGAGAATTAGTAGATAAATATGATTGGAGTGGTGTTGACAAGGGAAATAATCCTAGAATTCAAGACGCTTGGAAGTTCAGCGAGTCAGTTAAAAAAATTGCCGTTAATTCAAAGATTACTAAACTTTTAGAAAATCTTTATGGGCGAAAACCAATTCCTTTTCAAACTTTAAATTTTCCTGTAGGAACTGAGCAATCTATTCATTCAGATGCGGTACATTTTAACTCAATTCCTGAGAGATATATGTGTGGAGTTTGGGTCGCTTTTGAAGACATAGATGATTCTAATGGTCCGTTATTTTATGTTCCAAAATCTCATAAACTTCCTATCTATATAAATGAACATCTTAATAAAGTTCCTGATCCCAATAATCCTTATATAAATTATCATGATTATGATTTGCTCTGGAATTCACTTTGTTCAACATATAATTTAAAAAAAGAATATTTTTACCCTCGAAAAGGACAAGCATTAATCTGGGCATCTAATCTTCTTCACGGTGGCTCTTTTCAAACAGATAAAACAAGAACTCGTCATAGCCAAGTCACCCATTACTTTTTTGAAAACTGTGTATACTATACACCATTATCTTCTCTCCAATCTCTCGGGACAACTTATCATAGAACAATCGTTAATATAGCTAATGAAGAAATTGTTCCTAATAGGATTAATCATATTAATCTCGATGAAGAATATTTAGATTTTGTATCCTTATTTGGCGAACGGAGTCGAAAAATTCTTGAAGATGCCTCGAAGAAAAAAAACTTAAATCAAGAAGAATCTCCAACTGAACTACCTGCCGATTTTAACGGTGAAGTTTATCTCAAACTTCATCCCGATGTAGCAGAAGCCGGTATGGACCCGCAATTACATTATTTACAATATGGCAGGCATGAAAATAGACAATATAAGTAATTAATTTAGTAGTATGGCAACTTCTTTCTGATTGCTGTAGCGCTAGATTATGTGTTGAGTTGTCTATTTTAACGACGGTGAGATTATACTAGTCTTGGATAATAAGAACGACGAGTGAGTGTGAGGATATATGAAGGAAAGGATCTCAAAGGGTGCCATAGCCATTATAGGCTTATTACTTCTCTATAATCCTTCAGGTTTACCGGCGCTGAGCCAATCCACTTTTAACCCTTCGGAACTCAATCCAACCCTATCTACGGAAACGGCCTATACTTTAGGTCCAGGCGATCGCATCCGGGTTAACGTCTATCAAGTTCCCGATTTTAGCGGTGAGTTTTTGATTTTACCCGATGGCACCATTACCCTTCCCCTGCTGGGATTGCTCAAAATTCAAGGACTAACAGTAAACGCCTTGAGCAACAACCTCTCACAGCGTTACGCTCAATATTTAAAACGTCCGATCGTTACCGTCTCGGTATTATCCCCCCGTCCTCTACAACTGGCCATAGCGGGTGAAATTAATAGCCCAGGTACCTACACCCTGCCCGTATCCGACGGTCAAAAATATCCCCTGGTTACGGATCTGATCCGGCAGGCGGGGGGCATCACCACCGTGGCGGATATAAGAAGAGTCGAACTGCGGAGGAAAGTCGGCGATCAAGAAAAAGTCTGGAATTTAAACCTCTGGGAGGTGTTACAGAACGCCAATCTAGGTCAAGATGCAAGTCTCAGGGACGGAGATACTATTTTTATCCCGACTAAAACCAGCGTCGATATAGCCGAAACCCGTCAATTAGCTGTTGCCAACTTCGGCATACAATCCACCCAAGATATTAACGTGACGGTGGTGGGAGAAATTAATCGCCCTGGAGCCTATCGAATTAACCCCAATCTCGCTACGGGTACAGCTGCCACTAGTAACAATACGGGCAAGATACAACCACCGCGATTAACTTTAGCCTTGCGTACAGCGGGGGGTATTAAACCCCTGGCAGATATTCGCAATATTACGATAACCCGCTTCAACCGCGATGGCACTCAGCAGAATATTAACGTCGATCTGTGGAGTCTCGTGCAAACGGGCAATATAGAAGAAGATATTATCCTACAAGAAGGGGATAGTATTTCTATTCCCACCGCCACCGATATACCTCCGGATGATGTGCGAACTCTCGCCACGGCAAGTTTCGCCCCCAATAGTATCCGGGTTAATGTGGTGGGAGAAGTAATCAAACCGGGTACGGTGGAGGTTCCGCCTAATACTCCCTTAAATCAGGCTTTATTAACGGCTGGAGGTTTTGATAAGCGTAGGGCGAGAGAATCAATAGTCGATCTCATTCGTCTTAATCCCAACGGTACGGTAAGCAAATACTCTCTGAATGTTGATTTTAGTAATAATATCAGTCAGAATAACCCGACTCTACAGGATAACGATGTGATCATAGTTAATCGTAATACTCTCACCCAGGTAACGGATACGATCAATACCATCGTATCTCCGATAGGAACTCTTTTAGGTTTAAGTAATTTTGTCGATATTTTCCGTGGTAATTAAATGTTTATCGCGGCTCTGAAGCCCTCCTCAGGAGTAGGCTTTTTTTTTGCCGATCGATCTCATCGATATTTCCTGTACTAATTGCCAGGCGAAGAGTATTAAAAAGCAGGGATTGTTGATTATATAGCGTTGCCAGAGCCGTCCGGGTTCGGAACACAAACGGTACAGCCACTCTAAACCCATCCCCATCATCCAGCGGGGGGCCTGGGAGACTTCGCCGGAGTGGAAGCGGAAGGCCGCCCCGACACCGATCATCACGGCGTTTAAGTATCCCTGCTGTCTACTCATCCATTCTTCCTGTTTGGGACAGCCCAAGGCTACTAGTACCACCTTCGCGCCGCTTTTATGGATTCTTTCTCGGTCTAGAGCTTCTTGTTCCCCAGTCAGGGGGCGGAAAGGCGGTGAATAGCTACCGGCTATGATTAAATCGGGAAATCGTTTTTTTAAATTCTCTTGTAATTTATCGAGTGTGGTGGGTGTGCCTCCGTAAAGATATATTGGGATACCGGTTCGGGAGGCTCGATCGCACCATGCTAACATTAGATCAGGCCCATAGACGCGAGTTTGTTGTTTTATGCCCAGTAGACGTAGCGCCCATACTAGAGGCATTCCATCCGGAGTGACTAAACTTGCGTTATTGATGAGACGACGATAGGCACTCTTCCAATAACCACTCATTACCACATGAACGTTAGCGGCTACCACGTAGCAGGATAAACCGGAATTAACCCAGGCTTGTATTCTATTGCAAGCATCGGTGTAATTGGTGGCATCCAGTCGGGTGCCGATAATCGTCCGATAATTTAGCGGTGTTACTGTCACGAGCGTTAACCTTTCCTTTCGACTCCTTAATTCTTAAGATACCCAGCTATTTTGTCAAAACGATCACCCTTACCCTACTAATTTTCTGCCTGGCTTTATCTTCGGGATAGAATAAGTGACCAGTGGCTAGTAGTTGCTAATCTCCCTGCATTTCACTGACGCGACGTATATTTAACACGTCGCTCATGAGCTTGATCTTCTGTATACATCGTTCGTACTGATCGTGATCCCTAATGTCGATACTTAAGGAAATCAGCGCCGGTTTGCCGAAACCGGTTTTCACTCCCGCGCTGGTAACGTTGATGTTTAAGTCGCTCAATCTCGAAAGTATATCTTTCATCACCCCGACGCGATCGATCACTTCTATCTGAATATCGATCGAATAGGTTTGATAACGTCCGTTGTCTTCTATAGGATTCCAGCTTACCGGGATCAGGCGCTCACCGGGCACGTTCTCCACGTTCGGACAGCCTTGGCGGTGTATGGATATACCTTCCGCCCCCCGAGTCACCACGCCGATGATCGATTCTCCTGGGAGGGCGCTACAACATCGAGCTATGCGATACATCAATCCTTCTACTCCCGCGATGGGGGAGTGGTGCTGAGTCGTGCCGGGCGACGACGAGGGTTTTATCGTATTGTGGGATGGTAAGAGTATGGAGGGGTTCGCTTGCACCTGTTGGGTTTTTACAGTTTCCCGCAGTCGATTGACTATTTGATTGAGGGTCAATTCACCGTAACCGAGAGCCGCGAGTAAATCTTCTACTCCTTGATAGTTGCACTGCTTCGCTACAGTTTGCATTCTCTCGGATTTTAACAGCGCCTCTAGTCCCGTCTTACCGAGTTCTTTTTCTAATAGATCCCTACCCCGCAGTATGTTCTCTTCCCGCTTCGATTTCTTGTACCACTGTCTAATCCTATGACGGGCGCTGGGGGTGACGACGAAATTTAACCAGTCTAAACTGGGGTGACTATTCTTGCTGGTGACAATTTCTACTATGTCCCCATTTTGTAAGGGAGTATCCAAGACCGACCAACGGCCGTTAATCCTTACTCCTTTCATCTGGTTCCCCACTTCCGTATGGATGTGATAGGCGAAGTCTACGGGAGTTGCACCGCGAGTGAGCGCGATGACTTCCCCCAATGGAGTGAAAACATACACATCGTCTTCAAAGAGGTTATCGCGCAGGTTTTCGATGTATTCCTGCGCGTCTTTGAGATCGTTCTGCCAGTCGAGTAACTGTCTCAACCAGGTGAATTTCTCTTCTTTCGAGGAGATGGTAGCACTGGAACCACTCTCTTTGTATTTCCAGTGGGCGGCAATCCCGTATTCGGCTATGTGGTGCATCTCTTCAGTACGTATCTGTACTTCTAAGGGCCGGGCGTTCAGTCCTACTACACTAGTATGTAGGGATTGGTAACGATTCGGTTTGGGCAGGCCGATATAGTCTTTGAATCTGCCTGGTATGGGTTTGAAGGCATCGTGTACGATCGCCAGGGAACGATAACACTCTTCTTTCGTGTCCACTATTACCCTGACGGCGGCTATATCATAGATTTCGTCGAATTTCTTCTGCTGTTTCTGCATCTTATGATATATCCCGTAAAGATGCTTCGGTCTGCCTTGAATTTCCATCACCTTAACGCCGATACCTGTGAGACGCTCCTTTAAGATCGCGCTTACCTGTTCGAGCCGGGCTTCCCGATCGATCCGCTTCTCCGCCACCAAGGATTGTACGCTCTTGTATGCCTCTGGTTCTAAATACTTAAAGCATAAATCTTCCAATTCCCATTTAAAGCGACCTATCCCCAATCGGTTCGCTAGGGGGGCGAATATCTCCCTCGTTTCTAGAGCTATGCGTTGCTGCTGTTCCTGGCCTAGATGTTCTAAGGTTCTCATATTATGCAGGCGATCGGCCAATTTCACCACTATCACCCGGATGTCTTTGGCCATCGCCAGAAACATCCGCCGGAAATTCTCCGCCTGTCGTTCTTTTTTACTAGAGAAGTTAAATTTCGATAGTTTGGTGACTCCCTCTACCAATCTCCTCACCCCCACGCCGAAGAGATTTTCTAACTGTTCGGCTGTCGTATCGGTGTCCTCTACTATATCGTGTAGAAAACCGGCGGCGATCATCTCTTTATCACCGCCCAAATCTCTCAATAAACCTGCCACCGCTATCGGATGGGCTATATAGGGTTCCCCCGATTTTCTGTACTGTCCTTCGTGGAGTAGATAGGCGAAGTTGAAAGCTCTACAGATTAAATCCGCCTCCTGGTTATCGGGCTGGGATTGGTGGGTTATCAAACATTGACTCAGCCACTCGGGTATGTCAACGCTAAAATCTTTCGGGGAGAGGCTGGCTGATGGGGTGGTAGCTATGACGGTAGTGTTCATAAATTGGATTTAGCGAAGGGGATGAAGGATGGCAGGATCTAGCACGATATAAGCTCCAATTGCTTACCATGACAGCATTGAAACCGGTTGCGGAGTTTAAAGCACAGACTTTATTTAATATTTCGCTCAGACAGAAGTACTCTTGTCTTGACGCTCTCTACAAGTTAATGTTTATTAACAAATTCTAGCGCAATTTGTAAGGAATGTTACCGCTATCTTATCACCAAGCATATGAAAATTTGTATTCCGCACTTTACAAATTTTCTGCTTCTCTGTCTTCTGCTCAGTTTCCTCTTGATAACACCGATTTTCACGGGGTACGATCGGTCTTTACATCCCGAATTTTACTATTGACAGGAGACGAGTTATCTGGTATACAGGCTAATCAATGGCGACCCGTACAGACAGAACTATACCGGGCGTGGAGGTTATTAGAAACAGATTGGCTATTTTTGAGTTCGGCGAAGGGGGAAGCCATTAGGAAAGGGAGGCTGAAAGGAGTGAGGGACAGGGTAGAACAGATGATTCAGTACTGCCAAATTTTACTAAAATCGGAAAGAAATGAAGAGTAAGCTATGTTAACAATCGCTGATTTAAGCATAATCTATCCCTCAGCCCCCTCCCCGGCGGTCAAGGAAGTCAGTTTTACTCTTGACGGCGGGGAAAAATTGGGACTAGTGGGAGAGTCGGGCTGCGGTAAATCCACTATCGGGAAGGCGATATTAGGGCTGTTACCGCCTTCAACCTGTATTGAAGGGAATATAATCTACGAAGGCCGCTCGGTCTTGAATTTTACCCCCCATCAATGGCGGAAATTCCGGGGGGAAGCGGTGGGGCTAGTGTTTCAAGATCCGATGACGCGCCTCAATCCCGTGATGACCATCGGGGAGCATTGTTTGGAAACCCTCCTAGCCCATCAACCCCATCTCTCGCGCCGACAGGCTCAGGAAATAGCAGGAGAGGTTTTAGAGAAAGTGAAGATACCCCCCAATCGCTGGGGACAGTACGCCCACGAATTCAGCGGCGGGATGCGGCAGCGGGTGGCGATGGCTCTGGCATTACTTTTAAAGCCCCGTTTGATCATAGCCGACGAGCCGACTACTAGTTTAGACGTGACGGTGGCTCAGGAGATATTGAGGGAGTTAACCCGTCTCTGTAATGAAGATAATATGGGGTTATTGTTAATCTCTCACGATTTGGCGCTGATTGGTGAATATTGCGATCGCGTAGTGGTGATGTACGAGGGTAATATCGTAGAATCGGGGCTGGCGGGGGAGGTGTTTTCCCATCCGACTCACGAGTATACTCGTTCCCTCCTGGCTTCCGCCTTTCACGTTCAAGTCAGGAAGGAAAAATTACAGCCGGCTCTCAAATCGGCCCCGGTTTTAAAGGTAAGTGGAGTCAAGCAATACTACAGCCTAGAGGGAAATTTTCTCGAACAGATTCTCAGAAAGCCAAAGAAAGTAATCAAAGCTGTAGACGATATTAGCTTTCACCTCGATGAGGGGGAGATTTTCGGTTTGGTGGGCGAGTCCGGTTGTGGCAAAAGCACTTTATCGAGGACTATATTGGGTTTAATACCCCCTACCGAGGGTAAAGTAGAATTTTTGGGCGAGGAGTTGACCAGTTTGAGCGTCTCTCAAATGCGTCTGCGCCGTAAATCAATACAGATGATCTTTCAAGATCCCTCCGCTTCCCTCAATCCCCTGATGACTATAGGGGATAGTATCGCCGATGCTCTGCTCATTCACGGACTAGCCACGAAACAGGAGGCTTCCGAGCGGGTGAAAGAAATGTTAGCCAGGGTGGGATTATCCCCGGTAGATAGGTTTTACGGGAGATACCCGAAACAGTTATCGGGGGGGCAACAACAGAGAGTAGGTATAGCCCGCGCTCTAATTACCCGCCCCAAGTTCGTTATCTGTGACGAACCAGTGAGTATGTTGGATGCCAGTATTCAGAGTCAGGTACTGGATTTGATGTTAGAGTTGAAAGCCGATTTTAATTTAACCTATCTGTTCATCACTCACGATTTGTGGTTAGCCCGGTATTTGTGCGATCGGGTGGCGGTGATGACAGGGGGTAAAATAGTAGAGATGGGTAATACGGCGGATATTTTCGACTCCCCCCAACATTCCTATACTCAGAAGCTCTTACAGGCCGCTCCCATGTTAAAGAAAAAATCTTAACACTAAAGATAGATTCAATCACGGGTTTTTGACCTAAACGCGGTAAAAAGTAATATGCTAGTAGGCAATATTTGCGGTGAGGAGTAGGTGCGGTGTTAAATCCGATGATGGGAAATATTCGCGAGCGGTTAAAAATAGATCCGATCTGGTGGACTAAGCTAGATTTACTGAGGACTTTGGTGCGGCGGGATCTGGACGCACGCTATAAAGGCTCCGTATTGGGTAATATCTGGCCCCTGCTCAATCAATTATCACAGTTGTTGATCTACGTGTACGTTTTCTCGATCGTCCTCAAGGTCAAACTCGTGCTGAAGGGATTGCCGAGCGATAGCAGCTTAACTTTCGGACTATGGTTATTTGCCGGATTTTTACCCTGGATCGCTTTTTCTACCGGATTACTCGGTGCTGCCGGTTCGGTAGTCAACCAGCCCAATCTGGTCAAGAAAGTTGTTTTCCCCCTAGCTTTACTGCCTTTAATCCCAGTAATGTCCAGTTTCATAGAAAGTGCCTTCGGTTTGGGGGCGCTAATCGTCTTCGTCGCCCTGATAACCCATAAGTTACAGGTTACGTTAGCTTTATTGCCGCTGATCTGGCTCCCGCAACTACTATTTACGGCTGGCATAGGTTACATAGTCGCCGCCCTCACGGTATTCCTGCGCGACGTAACCCAAACCCTGAGCGTCATCTTGAACCTCTGGTTTTACCTGACACCGATCATCTATCCCGTTACCTCGGTACCAGAAAAATTCCGCTTTTTAGTGAATTGGCTCAACCCCATGACTGCTATATCTGAGGTATATCGTGATCTGGTAATTACTGGGGAATTAATTCACTGGCGCGAATGGTTGGTAACTTCCGTCAATTCCGTTATCATATTCTGTTTAGGTTTCTGGATCTATAAAAAGTTACGAAGCGGTTTCGCCGATGTCCTTTAACTTGACTTTAGTAACTATTATTGGTAAGTTTACTGGATAAGTTAACGTAACCGTCCGTAATAATAAATTCGGCTTACAGCTCCAGGCACAGTATGACTCAAGAGGTTGTAATTGATTTAAAGAATGTCTCTAAATGTTTTAAACAGTACGGTCATCCTGTTGATAGATTAAAAGAAATTTTACTTCCAGGCAAAATTAATGCCAAAGAATTTTGGGCTTTAAAAGAAATAAATTTAAAGATCTATCGGGGCGAAACATTAGGAATTGTCGGTCGCAACGGTTCGGGGAAAAGTACTCTATTACAAGTGATCGTAGGTACGTTAACGCCGACCCAGGGAGAAGTTAATGTTAATGGAAAAATCTCCGCTTTGTTAGAGTTGGGTAGCGGTTTTAATCCCGAATTCACCGGACGGCAAAATGTGTTTTTTAACGGCAGGCTCTTGGGTTTACAACAGGAAGAAATAGCAACTAAGTTCGATGATATAGTTAGTTTCGCCGACATAGGAGAGTTTATCGACCAACCCGTTAAAACTTACTCTAGTGGGATGTTCGTCCGTTTAGCTTTCGCGGTGGCTATTAACGCAGAACCAGATATACTCATCGTCGATGAAGCCCTATCGGTGGGTGATGAGGCTTTTCAACGCAAGTGTTTTTCCCGGATTAAATCTTTTCAAGATGCGGGGAAAACGATTTTGTTCGTATCTCATTCAGCCGCTTCCGTGGTGGAAATGTGTAACTGGTCTATTTTAGTGGATAGCGGCGAAATTTTACTCGCTGGTGCCCCAAAATTGGTCGTAGCCAAATACCATAAGTTACTGTATTCCCCCGCAGATCGGGTCAAACAATTAAGGGAAGAAATTCGTAATTTTCAACAGCCTATAACCCCGATCGCATCTCCGCTAACAACAGAAACTACGGAAAAAATTCCCGATTTTTGTCAGAAAAGAAATGACCCTTTTTATGACCCGAATCTGGTACCCAAAAGCACGATCAAATACATACCTCGGGGTGCGGAAATTATCGACCCACGCATCACCACCCTCGAAGGAAAACGGGTTAATAATTTGATCCGGGGTGAAGAATATATATATACTTATACGGTGGATTTTACGGAACCCGCCTACGGAGTTAGATGCGGAATGCTGATCAAAACTATTAGCGGCTTCGAGCTGGGGGGAGCGGCCTCTCATACCATCTTCCATCCGATCGATTACATCCCCGCCGGTACATCTTTAAATATAGAGTTTAAATTCGTCTGTTCTTTATTTCCCGGCGCTTATTTTTTAAACAACGGTGTACTAGGTTTGGTGAACGATGAGGAAGTGTATTTACATCGTTGTATAGATGCGGTAATGTTCAGAGTGCAACCGGAAGAGGAGTTATTGGGAACTTGTATAGTCGATTTTCAAGTCGAATCTAATACATCTATGATTCAAAATAGTTCTAGGGTAACGGCCTGATAATATCGGGATTTAACGAAGGTCATACTATGTCGAATATATCTGGACAATATCCTACTCTGATCATTACTGGGATGCACCGCTCGGGAACTTCCCTCACAGCTTCGCTATTACAAAGCGCGGGGGTTAATATCGGGCGCGAGCTGATGTCTGCCAATCGGGCTAATCTCAAAGGCTATTTTGAAAATATGGATTTTGTCGGCTTTCATGAGAAGATACTGATCGAGCGGGGTATTGCCAAAGAAGGCTGGACTCTAGAGAAAAAAATGGCAGTGCCCGAACACTTTATCGGGCAAGCCCGAGATTTGATAGAGAACAATCAAGCCCTACCGGTTTGGGGTTGGAAAGACCCCCGCACAACTCTTTTTTTAGATTTTTGGGCGGAATTACTGCCCCAGGCTCGCTTTATCTTCATTCATCGTTCTCCTTGGGAGGTGATAGATTCCCTCTATCGTCGCGGCAGTCTCGGCGATGAAATTTTCGTCGATAAACCCGAATTCGCCATCGAGCTTTGGGCTAGTTACAATCGGGCGCTCCTAGATTTTTATAATAATAATAAAGATAAGTGTCTGTTATATAATTTAAATACGATCGCTGTCGCTCCCGAGTTATTAATTAAAGGGATCGAACATAAATTCGCTTTCGGTTTGGATAACGTTGAAAATCTTTACGACGAATCTTTAATCAATAAGCAAATCAGTCAGCATCGACTCGCTTTAATAAATGAATATTTTCCCGAAACATTTGAATTATACGAACATTTAAACCAAATATCGGATATTCCCTATGAAACGGAGCCGGTGGGTGAGATAAACCTGAACAGCGATCGTAATCACTTCAAAGATAAGGACTCTCTCCTGCGAGAATGGGTGACGAGTCGCGTTGTGGAAAGGGAATTGAAATTATTCGGGGGGCAGAATTTAGAGCAAGAAATAGAGTCCGTCCAAGATCATAGAGGCAGAACGGAAAATGCTCAAGAGCAACTCGCCCGCGAGATACAAGTACAAGTAGCAGAGAGTGAGGGGATTGGTAGATTTAGAAAAGCTTGGTTTAAAATTAAAAAGTTTATCAATATGAAATAACCTTTTAGCCCCCCATCGTTTGTAATTCGAGTCCGTCAAAAACACCAGAAAAAATATAAAAGCATGAATAGGTACAGAGTTTGATAAATTTATAATTACTTAATATTGATATTTTTATGAATAAAGGCCCGCTGGTTAGTTTAACGATTCCTACCTATCAGGGTGAAAAATTTTTAGAAGAAACATTATCAACCGCGCTCGCACAAACCTACCCCCATATAGAGATTATTATTTCTGACGATGGCTCGAAGGATGATACTCTTAAAATAGCCAGACGTTTTCAGGAAAAGTCCCCTTTCGAGTTTAGAATCCTCACTCATCACCGCTTGGGTATCGTCAATAACTGGAATTTCTGTATATCCATGTCGAAGGGACAATACATTAAATTTCTGTTTCAGGATGATCTGCTACGCCCCGATTGTGTGGAAGCGATGGTGAATCTAGCCGAGAAAGATAAAGAGATAGGTATGGTTTTTTCACCTCGCGGCCTGATCCTCTCTCAAGGTGCCGAAGATGAGGAGAAATGTATGTCCGTATACCAACACGCCACCGGCCTGCATCGATCTTGGAGCGATTTACAACCGATTCAACCTGGCGAGGCCCTGCTTAACGATCGCAATCTGATGTCCCATCCCCTGAATAAAATCGGTGAGCCGAGTACGGTACTGATCAGGAAAGAGGTTTTCGATAAGGTAGGTTTGTTCGACAATAGCCTCTGTCAGTTGATAGACGTGGATATGTGGCTACGGATCATGACGACCTACAAAATCGGTTTTATCGATGAAAAATTATCCTACTTCCGGGTTCATCCGGGCCAACAAACCCTCAAGAATATCGAATCGGGGGAACTGATTTTAGACGACGATCGTTTTCTGACAAAGATCCTCACTCATCCCTGTTACGGGGAATTGCCCCAGTCCATCAAGCAGGAAATCTATCGTACCAAAGTCCTATCGGTAGAAAAAGAGCGCGAAGATACGCGAGTGCAACTTGAGCGGGCCGTTACCCAGATGCAAGAGCTAGAGAATGAGGTTCGAGAATTAAAAAAGGAATTGCAGAGAACTCAACAGGATTATTTCAATATGGAGCAATCTCTCTTCTGTGCCAAATCGAGAATCGAAGCTATGGAAACCAGCAAATTCTGGAAGGCCCGTAAGGCTTGGTTCAAGGTGAAACGTTCTCTTAATTTACCCATCAATGAATAGGAGTCAACCGTGTTAATCATTTTGAAAGCTAAACAAGCTGTTAAAAAATTTCTCTTCACTTTTCAAGAACAGGGGCTGAAAGTAGCTTTGTTCAGAACTAAACGTAAGTTGGTAAAGGTACTGACGGGTAAAGTGATCACTACTTTAGACGAAGAAATTCAACAGACGATTACCCTTGAGCAACCCCGCCCCCTAACGCTCAACACTACCACCTCTCCCTCGGTTTCGATTATCATCCCTGTTTATAATAATTTCCTCTACACCTTTAACTGTCTCGTTTCCCTGCGCGAGAATATCAGCGCCGATGTGGACTTTGAAGTTATCGTTGTCGATGATTGTTCTCAAGACGAAACATCGACAGGGCTGAAATTGGTATCTGGGATTAAAGTGCTGAGAAATTCCCAAAATAGCGGTTTTATCGCTTCCTGTAACCGGGGTGCCGAAGTAGCTCAAGGTCAATATTTATATTTTCTCAATAATGATACCAAGCTCCTCTCTAATTGTCTGGAAAGTTTACTCGCTCTCATTGGTAGCAATGACTCGATCGCCGCTGTCGGTTCTAAGTTAATCTATCCCAACGGTAAGTTACAGGAAGCCGGGGGTATTATCTGGCGCGATGCTTCTGGGTGGAACTACGGGCGTAACGATAGCCCCGCTGAGCCAGAATATAATTACGTTAGGGCGGTGGATTATTGTAGCGGGGCGAGTTTACTGGTACGGCGGGATATTTTCCAGAGGTACGGCGGCTTCGCTTGCGAGTTCATGCCCGCCTATTACGAAGACACCGATTTGTGTTTCGGCTTGCGCGATTTGGGTTATAAGGTTCTGTATCAACCCCAGTCAGCGGTGGTTCACTACGAGGGCATCACTTCCGGTACGAGTCTATCCGCCGGGGTTAAACAGTATCAAGTGGTAAACTATCACAAGTTTGAAGCTAAATGGCGCGATACTCTCGCCCGACATTTTATTAACGATCCTAAATCGGTTCCGAAAGCGGCCAGAAGATTACAAGGCGAGAAGAAAATATTGGTGATCGATTCCTACGTACCTTTGTACGATCGGGAGTCAGGCTGTGTGAGATTGATGGGCATCCTCAAAATATTTCTCGCTCTCGGCTACTCCGTTATTTTCCTACCCGATAACGGGTATCCCGAAGAACCCTATACATCGACTTTGCAACAGATGGGTATAGAAGTAGTTTACTGCACCCCCCAACAACCGGATCTGAAAGAGCAATTGGTGAAACGATTGCCCCTAGTGGATGGAGTGTGGTTGTGCCGTCCCGAGTTGTGCGATAAGTATATGGAGCTGATCCGCTACTATTCCAAAGCTCCGATTATTTACGATACGATCGACCTACATTTCCTCCGCCTCAAACGACAACAAGAATTTCTCGACTCCTCTTATCAAAATACGGATTGGTCTTGGGAAACGTATCGAAAGTTAGAGGTAAATTTCGCCCGAAAAGCCGATGCAACTACGGTAGTTACCGATGTGGAACAGAAAACTCTACAGTACGAAGGTGTTAATAATGTTCACGTTATTCCCAATATTCACTATCCAGTTAGTTGCGATTTACCTCCTTTTGAAAAACGGTCTGGTATATTATTTATCGGTAGCTACAATCACCCTCCCAATATCGATGCTGTTAGGTGGTTATGTTTGGACATAATGCCGATTATCTGGCAATCTCACCCAGAAATTCACGTTACCCTCTTGGGGAGTAATTTGAAGGAAGAAGTACGGGAACTGGCTAGCGATCGAGTCAAGGTCACGGGCTATGTGGAAGATGTGGAGCCTTATTTCCTTTCTCATCGAGTATTCGTGGCCCCGCTCAGGTTCGGTGCCGGTATGAAAGGGAAAATTGGGCATAGTTTATCTTATGGTTTGCCTACGGTTACTACTAGTATCGGAGCCGAAGGAATGGGACTCGTTGATAGACAGGATGTTTTGATCGGCGAGGATGAAGATGCTTTGGCTAGGGCGGTTATCGAGCTTTATCACGAGCAGAAATTGTGGGAAAAGCTCGCTCAAAACTCCCTCGATAGTATCGAAAAATATAGCCCCCTAAAAGTACAACAAAGTATCAAGAATTTATTAGAGGGTATCGGGATAAATTTATTAGGCTGATTAAAGATTAAATAAATATAATTTTTATTTATTACATGATTATCACAATTTGATATAATGATTGCGAAAAGTAAAGTTATAGATAATTTCCAAGATTTATCAATAAGTAGAACTATGAAAACTTTAAAAACATTAATTCTCTCTCTGGCTGTAATTTCCCTGGCCGCTTGCACTAGCACCACTTCCACCCCCGATGCGACAAATCCGGCCCCGACCGAGCAAACGGCAACCACAACCGAGGCCAGCCCCACCGAAAGCCCCTCCGTAGCCTCCTCCCCCGCCCCGACAAGCCCTTCCGAATTCAATCCTGCGGAAGTATCTTTTAAAGTAGCTCCCAAGGAAGGACAGATAGGTTTTATCGACACTATCAACGGTTCTAATAAGCTCGAGCAGACAGTGGCTAAAAATACCCCCCTAACCCTCAGTGGATGGGCCGTAGTACCCAATAGCGGTAAACCTGCCGACTTGATCATCATTACCACCGCCGATAAACAAGTTATCGCCACCGCGCCCGTTAATGTAGATCGTCCAGACGTGGCTAAAGCCCTAAAGAAAGATGAGTTGAAAAAGTCGGGCTGGAACGTTAAGATCGACCCTGCTCAAATCACCACCGAGCAAGTATCCCTAATCGCTTGGGCCTATGATGCTTCCACCAAAGAAGCTTTACCCCTCAATAATGTCTATAAATTGAATATTAAATAGACTGACGGGAATCAGCTAACTCTGCTGATTCCTTATTGATTACGGAGTATTTCTAACACACCGATCGATAGAGAGGTTTTAAATGGTGTCCGAGTCATGGCTCTCAGAGCTAATATCGAGGAAACAACGGTTAAGCGATCGTTCGGATTTTTTAATCTCGGTTCAGTCCCAATTGGAGAGTAGGATATTAAAGTCGGCCCTGCCTCGGATCATCGTCCCTTCCTCTCCAAGAAAAACGGAAGAGAGCGAGCTGTCTGCAAGCCATCATCAACGTCAGTTAACTCAAACGGAAGCGGCGGGATTGATTCGGGATAGTGGTTTATTCGATGCTGATTATTATCGCGCTCGTTGTTTAAAGGACGGAAACTCACCTCTTGAGCCATTAGAACATTATCTGCTTTTCAGTACCTCCCCCGGTCACGATCCCCATCCCCTCTTCGATACTTCTTTTTACATAGAACAAAATCCCGAGATCATCAGTTTAAATATGAATCCCCTGGTTCATTATCTCACCATCGGATTCAAGCATAAACGCGACCCGCACCCTTTATTCAATACGGATTATTATCTAGCTCAGATGAGCGATCGAGGCTTAGCCCCCCTCAATCCTCTGGTTCATTTCATAAAAGGTGGGGCAGATACGGGATTTAACCCCCATCCCCTCTTCGATAATAATTATTATCGTCAACGATATTTAGAACCGGTTAACTCATCGAGCAATAGTTTACTACACTATTTAGATGCAACTGTCAATAGTTGGCCCGATACATTTCCCCCATTAGAGATCGAAAAAGAAATTTTTCAGCTCAATTATGACTTACCAGAATTTAATAATCCTCCCGACAGGGAAGAAATTCCTAAAAGTACCGACCCCGAATATCAGCAATGGTTAAATAAATATTACCCGGGAATTTCGGCTTTAGAGTTAATGAAAATTAAGGCCGACACCCTGCCATACCGACCAGTGTTCAGCTTGATCTTAGCGATTTTGAATCCCGACGGGAATTTATTACGGGAAGGAATAAATTCTGTTTTATCTCAGGTTTATCCCCACTGGGAATTATGTATCGCCCTTAATTGTTCTCCCGAGGATTATATTCACCAAATTTTGGCGGAATATTCCTCACAAAATCCTCAAATTAAAGTAGTTTATCGAGAGGCATATGGCGATCGTACCATCCTATATAATTCGGCGTTAGAAATAGCCGGCGGTGATTTCGTCGCCCTCCTGCCTCCGAATGTCCTCTTAACTCCTCACGCCCTATACGAGATAGCGGTTGTACTCAACAGCCACCCTGAAGCCGATATGATCTATTCCGATGAGGATAGGATAGACGAAAATGGTAATCTATCTCATCCTTTCTTCAAGCCCGATTGGAGTCCAGATTTATTCCTATCTTTCATGTACACAGGCTACTTGGGAATATATAGGAAGAATCTCATAGACGAGATAGGAGGTTTCAGAAAGGCTTTCGAGGGAGGGGAAGAATATGACCTGCTGTTGAGACTAACGGAGAAGACAGGAAAAATATTTCACGTACCTAATATTCTCTGCCACCGGAAGACCTATGATCACAATTCATCGCCTGAGACTGTACAGGATGCCTATTTAGCCGGGAAAAAAGCCCTCGAAGAAACTATATCTAGACGGGGAGAGGAAGGGGTAGTAATTCAGGGGGACGATCGACAGTATTACCAGGTGAGATATTTTATTAAAGAGTACGATTTAGTAAGTATAATCATTCCCACAAAAAATTTAGGGACGTTACTCGATAACTGTTTAGCATCTGTTTTTAATAAAACCCTTTATCCTAACTTTGAGGTAATCCTGATCGATAACGGTACGACTGACGCTTATTCACTGGGCGTTATCGAAAAATGGGAGCGCAAAGAAACCGATAGGGTAAGACGTTTTGTCGTCGATGTGGCCTTTAATTACTCTTACCTAAATAACTTCGCCGTCTCTCAGGCCAGGGGAAAATATTTGCTGTTTTTAAATAATGACACGGAGGTAGTAACCCCCGATTGGTTGGATGCGATGGTCGAGCAGGCCCAACGCTCTACTATCGGTGCCGTCGGCGCTTTACTTCTCTATCAAGATGACACCATACAGCACGCTGGTGTTTTAGGGGGGACTTTAGGTTCTGCTGGCCACGCTCATAAAGATTTCCCCTACGGTCACGCAGGGTATTTTAATAGATTGAAAACGATGAATAATTATGCGGCCGTTACAGCCGCTTGTTTAATGTGCCGGCGGGAAGTTTTCGAGGAAATAGGAGGTTTTGAGGAAAGATTAGCGGTTAGTTTTAATGACGTGGATCTCTGTTTTAAAATAATAGAAAAAGGCTATTATAATGTGTGGCTTCCTCATGTTATCCTCTATCATTACGAATCTAAAAGTAGAGGGGATGATATTATCAGCCGTAATAAAAGAGCTAGATTGATGTGTGAAGCAAAGTATTTGCAAAAGCGCTGGAAGAGATTATTAAGGAATGATCCTTTTTATAATCGAAATCTAACTCTACGGAAAGTAGATTTCAGCATAAACCTAGAGCCAATGTTTTTTGAATGACCATTAACGCGCAGAGATTAGTCAAGAGCGGGTTAACCGTATAGAATGAGAGCAATAATTCAGCCTTAGATCATGATTCAAACTAAACCCCACCGCGTAGTTTTTGAAAAAATAGGAACGGAAGAAAGCCAGGTAACGGTTTGTATTAGTCTTTACAACTATGCCAGCTACGTTATGAGAACCTTAGAATCCGTCCACGCTCAAACGCTCGATTTATTGGATTTAATTATCGTCGATGACTGTTCCAAAGACGATTCACTTAATATAGCTCTATCTTGGTGCGAGAATAGAAGTAAACGCTTGAATAACGTTTTATTACTTCAGCATCTAGAAAATAGCGGCGGGCCTTCCGCACCCCGAAATACAGCGATTAGTATGGCCAAAACACCTTTTGTTTTCATGCTCGATGCGGATAATCTACTTTATCCCCGTTGTCTGGAAAGATGTTTGCAAGCTCTCGAAGAAGATTCCGCCTCTATGGCTTATCCCATGATTGAAAGATTCGGGGAAGAAACAGGAATTATGGGTAACGAAGTATGGGACGTGGAGGTACTGGCTCAAAGAACTTATATAGATACAATGGCTCTGATTCGTAAAAGCTCTCTCAAAGAAGTGGGCGGCTATTCTTATATGAAATTCTACGGCTGGGAAGATTACGACCTTTGTTGTAAGTTCGTGGAAAAAAATTTTTATGGTGTTCTCGTGCCAGAAATTTTAGGTCGGTACAGAGTGCATCGCCAATCAGTGACTCAGCTCAGCGCTATTCCTAATATAAAGGAAATAGTCGCTGATATTAAAGCCAGCCATCCCTGGGTGAAAATTAATATTTAAGCCTGGGCGCGGTTGAGATTTTTTTGAATTAAATTTAATACCCTACCCGTAATTTTTTCTAGATTCAAACAGGTTTTTAAAAATTCATAGCCAGCGCTCCGAATCCTCTTCGCCTCTTCCCTACCTTTTTCCGTATTTAATAACCAATTAATCTTAGATTGCATATCTTCTAATTCACATTGAAGATAATGTTCTCCCGGTATCAGCCCGGGGATTTGATGGCAGGTTTCAGTTAAAACCAGAGTTTTTTGCCATAATCCGTAAAAAACTAGGCGGTGCCACTCGAAATAATCTAAATTGCTCTGATGTATGTTCAGTAATATTTTACTACGTTGACTTAAACCGGTAAAAGCTTCGGTCGTCAGAGCGTTTCCTCGCCCCTGTAAAAACGGCCCGTTTAGAGGAGGGATATGGAGGAAACATTTATGATTATTTAACCAGGGGGCATTCTCGGAGAAAAATATTTTCCTGCGATCGCTCAAATGACCGACAAAGAGTAAATCTAACGGCCGTTGCTCCCAATCCACATCTAAACTATCTACACCCTCCCAAATCCTGCGCGGGATACTTTTTAAGACGAGTAAGTCCGGACGTTGAGGACGGAAAGAAAACGGCTCGTAGTCATCTAAATATCCCAATGGTAAAAAATAAGCCGGTATGCCAATTTTGGTCAAGAAAGTAGCTGTTTTGATATTAATGTCGAATACCAAAGCCGCCCGTTTCAAAAAGTAAAGGCTTTTGGAGAACCAGGCCGTTTGAGGTTGCTCTACATTAATCATAACGGTGTTAGATAGCCAGTGGTTGTCTGCCGCCCAAATCTGACCTTCTTCGAGATAAAAAAATTCATGGGGTGCGACGACGATGTTGTAGTCGGTATCCTTCGACTCGAAATCTTTTTCATTGAGGCGAATCGTTTCCGCACCCGCACGGTTACAGGCTGCGGCGATCAAATCGGCAATTTCTGCCATGAAATAATTGCCCTTGCTGCTGCAATAAACGCCAATTCTCGGGGATGGGAACGGTGAGCGGGTAAAATTATCACTAGCAAGGCCCGTTAAGAGAATCTCGATTTCGTATTTTTCTTTCAAGCTTCTTTCGTCCAAAATAAAACGCAACTTTTCTGCCGACCAGGCCATATCTCCATCGGAAGCACCTTGGCGAAGATAGTGACTTAAAGGCTCTCTCCCCGAAGCGATTAAATGAGGATTCTTTTCTAAGTAATAAGCTACATCGAATAGGGGATGGGGGTTTCTTTTTTCCCAGGCCCCGAAGAGAAGATAATGAACTAGGGGGTTAACATTGGAAGCTGCTACATCGGGATTCTCTTCTAAATAATATTGACCATCGAATAAAGGGTGGGGGTTGCGCTTCTGCGATACTCCGAAGAGAAGATAATGAACCAGCGGATTGATTTTTGCTCTGGCTACGTCGGGATTTTTTTCTAAATAATATTGACTATCGAATAAGGGGTGGGGGTTTCTTTTTTCCCAGGCTCCATGATAAAGATAATGTATGAGGGGGTTAATATGCGATCGCGCTATATCCAGATTCTGCTCTAAATAATATCGCGTGTCAAATAGGGGATGGGGGTTTCTTTCTTCCCAGACTCCATATTGAACGTAGTGAATCAGAGGATTGACATCTACTGCGATCAAATCAGGATTGTTCTCTAAATAGTAGGCGGTTTGGAATAGAGGATGGGGGTTGAATTTTTTCGAGTAATTTTTATCGAGATAGTGAACGAGAGGATTGATTCCTTCAGTAAACAGTTCGGGTTTCTGTTGTAGATAATAGGCGGTATCGAAGAGAGGATGAGGGTTCAATCCCTGCCAGGCTCCCTCTTCGAGATAATGGAGAATCGGATCTAGTTCGCTATTTTTGCTATCGGGTTTTTGTTGCGAGTAGTATTCTATATCGAATAAACCGCTATCTCTGATTAGGGCGATCGATTTTTGCATTTCTGCTGTTGGCGCATTATCTAACTCCCTCGATCGATATAGCGGGTTAATAGATTGGAGAATATTCGTTAGTTTATTGATAGATTTAGGTAGGGAAGTTTCCGATCCAACCTTGGTTTCTCGTAGATAAATATTCTCTATACTTTCCTGTTTTTCTAATAATTTAGCTTGCAACTCTGTAAGTTTTAGTTGTCTTCTTAAAGGGGAGATTATTCTAAATTCTTGCATAATTCAATTATCGGTTTATTGACAAGATAGAGACTATTTAACTTTCAAGCCCAGTAAGGGTTTAATTTTGAACCATTTTTGACGCAGTTGCCAAAACTTACTGCTTTCCATCGCTTCAATAATAAGGTGCGCCCTTTCCCAACTGTATAGAGCTTGCTCTAATTGATTTTGAGCCTGTTCCCATTCTTGATAACTTTGATGTAACTGCTGATGAGCTTGAGCTAATTCCGACTTGACCCGTTTAGCTTCAGTGTCGCTAGAAGCTAATTGAGCTTGAGAATGTTTTAACTGTTCTTGAGTCCGGGTTAATTCTGATTTAAGTTGCTCGCGTTCGGCCTGCGCTCTCGCTAACTGCGCTTGCAGGTCTTCCTGTTGGGTTAATTTGACTTGTGTATCTTCGAGTTGCGCCCGAATCTGGTCTAACTCCACTTCTTGCTGCTCCCCTTCCGCCTTGGCTTCGGTTAGCTGGTTGCGAGTATTGTCCAGTTCAAGCCGCACTTGAGTTAATTCTACCGCTGTTTGCTCCGATAGGGTTCGAGCCAAAGTTAACTCGGCGCGGGTGTTTTCCAGTTGAGCTTGAGTGTGGCTTAATTCCCCCTGTGTATGCTCTAGTTGATGGCGAAGCTGAGTTAATTCCGCTCCTACTTGCTCTGATAATGCCTGAAAGTGCGCCGACTCGGAACGGGTATGTTCTAATTGAGCCTGAAAGTGCGCCGACTCGGAACGGGTATGTTCTAATTGAGCCTGAAAGTGCGCCGACTCGGAACGGGTATGTTCTAATTGAGCCTGAAAATTAGCTAACTCTGCTCTAGTTTGATCGCATTCGGCCTGATAATTATTTAATTGCGTTTCCAGTTGCTCGATTTGAGATTTACCCTGTTGGTATTGCTCTACTATCAGGGAGTGCTGCCGGGCGAAATCGCTGTGTTGCTTCTGTAGTAAATCATAGTGAATAACTAGAGGGGCATAGATTTTATCGGCCTCCTTCCAAGCTTCCCTGATATTATCTAATATTTCCGGAGAAACCGATTCACCCCTACTAGCAGCAAGGCCCCAAGTGAAAGCTTCATTTATCCAACAGACAATATCGGAGCGGGAGAATAAATCGTCATACGGTACGTTATGATGCCGGAGTCCGTGAGATAAGAACTGCTCGATTTCTAAAGTCGCTAAGTGAGAACGGCGGGGAAATACTATCTTAAGTTCCGTTTCTAAACGGACTATCAACGTCTGCCAGGATGCTAATAACTGTTCGTAGGTGACGAAACAACGTATTTGATCCCTCGTATTTTTCTCTGCGTCTAGAAAATGCCCCAACCAGAGCAATAGGGATCTATTTGTGTCGAATCCGTGCCTTTTCTTTAGAGATGCGGCTATTTCTAAGGGGTGCCTGAGGGGGATGATAAAACGTACTTCGGTGGATAACTTATTCAGTATATTGAGCCAGAGGGGAATAAGACGGCAAATACGAGGATCTTTGATGGCGTATAAGGGTAAGTCCGATAGATCTGTTTTTAAAATCTGTATGATTTTATCTTCATACTTTTGCGCCGTAAGAGAAGCGAACCAAGCGGGGGGAAACTCAGAAATATCTTGCCAGCAAGAACCTGCAGATTCTAAAATATCGTCGTGAATTTGTTTGATGGTTTCCGACTCCCAAAATCCTCTCACGTTATCTTCGGCGGGCGGTATTAGATTATCCGGTAGGGCCACCCCCATAAGGTTAAGAACTCTGGTAAGTGCCGAAGTTCCACTTCTGTGCATTCCAGCAATTATGAGCGCTATTTGTTTTGTATCCTGTGATGCGCCATCTGCCGTAATAATTCCTCTGTGATTTTCTAGCGTCATTATCTTAAAAATAATAATAAGTTGGTTTGTCTGTTTTTAGGTATACCAGGTCTACCGGTACCGCGTAAGTCGCCTTTAAGGTAGATTTTAGTGAAAAATACTACCATCAACGATTAGGCTATCCATAGCAATATGTCAAGAGTAAACTATGTCAAATAGGATTTTTTCTTTTTCTGTATTATTAATATTTTTGTTTTAACCATATTACATTATAGTTAATTTTAAAGTATAGGAGATGAAATTTTCTAAAAAAAGCGTAGATAGTGTTATTTATAAGTTAAAGGATAGGACAGATAAGACATTCGTTTTATCTCTCTCCTCCCTCTAGCCACGGAATCTAAAATCATGCCGCAAGTAAGACTTAAAAAAGCTAAGAGCATGATCGAAGCGGCTAAAATGGCCGTCGGAAATCTCGGCACCAATCCGGTTTCCACATAGGTAATAAATAAAGGAATGGTCAGCAGTATTGCAATCGCAGCCAATCCCAAACCCACTAAACTAAAAAATAAAAAAGGTCTGATCTCTTTAAACAATAAAATTGCCGTTCCCAACACGCGCCACCCGTCTCTGAAAGTCTTCAATTTACTTTCCGAACCTTCGGGACGCTCACCGTACAAAATAGGTTCTTCCGCGAAAGGAATTTTTAATTCGAGTGTGTGAATGGTCAATTCCGTCTCCGTCTCGAAGCCGTTAGATAGGGCAGGAAAAGATTTAACGAATCGGCGGGAAAACACCCGATACCCAGAGAGCATATCTACTAATTTCGCCTTGAATAATAACTTGACGAATCCGGTCAGAAATAGATTACCGAATTTGTGACCTGGCCTGTAAGCTCCCGTAGCCGTTTCTATCGCTTTTCTCGCACCGACTACCATATCCAATCTTTCCGCGATCAGACGATCGATCAAGCGTCTCACCGCAGCAATTTCATAAGTACCGTCGCCGTCGATGAGAATATATATATCAGCTTCTATATCGGCGAACATTCTTCTTACCACGTTACCCTTACCCGGCAGTGTTTCCTGTCGCACGATCGCACCGGCTTTCAAAGCCTGTTCCACAGTATCATCGGTGGAGCGATTGTTATAAACGTAGATTTCGGCAGTGGGTAATTCGGCGCGGAATTCTTTCACTACCTCAGCGATGGTCAATCCTTCATTCCTACATGGTATTAACACCGCTAATCGATAGTTCGTGAGGGAAATAGGGGAGAAACTAGTTAACTGATCGAACATTTTTTCCGCAGTGGCTGTTAAGGTTTTTTCTGATCCCGGGGTGGACGGAGAAACATTATTTTTATTAAACCACCCCCTTGCTTTTCTTAGACTCGATCGTTAGTAATCTGTTTCTTGTTTATCAGTTCAAGATGACGAAATTATATCCGACATTGCTCCATATCTGATTTAACTATTAATTCATAGGTATTATTGAGCGGTTTGGCTTCTTTTGTTGAGGCATCGTATGCCCAAGCCTGTAAGGTGATTCGCTCGTCGGCAATGTGAGAAAGATCGATTGTCGTTTTCCAGCCGAAACGATCGGTATTTTGTATCTTTAACGCTTGAGCCACGTCGGGGCGGGATAAATTCACCTCTGCGGTGGCCATTATCTTTCTATCAGCAGTGGTGATGAGAATTCGATCGGCGGGCTTGCTATTTCTATCGGACGCGGCCCAGCCGGAAATCGTAACGGGAGTATTTTTGGCTATCGTTTGGAGACTTTGCCCAGATTGATTCACCATATCGATAAAACCTACCGTTAAACCCCTGCTTGAGGGTTTGAAAGATATTTCAGGAATATAGGGTCGTTTTTGAGCGGGGATAGTGGCTTTAGAGACGGCAATAGTGGTGGGACAAACCACTAACTCTTTTTTCCCGAAAAAAGACATATAGCCTTTAGGATACCAATCCACGGAGTTAATGTCGTAGTTGTAAGTGCCGGGTTTCATTACCATATTCATCACGTACTCCGTGGGATGGGCGTTGATATACTTTGCACGCTCTTTTCGATTGTTTATATTCTCGCGCCAATTAGCATTATTAATAGCTGCGATCAAGTTTGAATTTTTCAGGTCGCTGATTATAGCTACACCTTGTAGGTTCCATAACAACATAAGTAGTAATGTTAAGACTGAAGCAAATGCAAATTTTGTTACTGTTTCTTTTTCTATAAAGGTTCGCATTAAGCTTACTTTAGAATAAATTATTATACCTAAAAGTACTATGCTTAATCCAGTTGAAATAGATCTTAAATGTAAATGTCTATCACAACATAATTCACCGAATTGATAGTAAACTCCCACAAGCATTACAAAATTATTTATCTGTAATATCAGAATAAGCACACCAGCGATAAATCTTTGATACTTACTTATCAATAATTGACCTCGAAAAAATATAAGTATTATTACCAATAATAAGGATATTTTAATGAATAGGGCATAAAACAAAGATAATAAAGTTGAATTGATAACAAAAGAGGTATTGTTCAGTAAAAATGTTTCGCTAATGATTCTTTTTAACGCCGCCAAAAAACTAGCGTTAAGATTGCCATCGATGGAAGAAGATACTGAGTTTAGCTCTGGTGTACCTATTCGATTCTTCTTCAGAATGAATATAACCACAAAAGATAAGGTTAGTAGTGTAGAGATAGCGGTTATCACTTTAATCTTACTGCTTTTATTCCAGGGAGGCAAGGGCAATAATTTATTTACAAATTTAATATTGAAGGCAATGAGCAGGAGCATGATACCCAGGCTCAGGAGTATTGTGTATACTGCCCCTACCTCGCTAGACCAAGCCGCTAGTATCCCAAAAAAGACTAAATTCAACGCATCTAAATTAGATATTCTATCATTATTAGATATTATTAATAGATGACAGATAGTTAATACTATCGCCGCTAAAGTTAAAATATACGGGGCGGCACCCGCAGGCCAATAAAATATTTGACTCGGTTTTTCTATGAAAAGAAAATATATAAACACTACTGAGCTTAATAATAGAGGTAAAATAAACTTTATATATATATTATTTGATCGCTCTATTTGAATGCCCTCATCTGTTTTTCTAGCTTTTTCATCAGTTGTGTTGATAAACAAACTTTTAAAACCCGTGAACAGTGAGAAAAATAGTAAGCCCCACAAAATATATAAAAATTTTCCCACCCAAAGCTGTTTAGTATTATCTACTATTCGATAATATATAAATAGAACCGAGTCTGATAAAGGTCTCGGACTCCATCCAGATAAACGTTGCCATAACCCCAATAAACCCATATTTCTGTAAATTTCAGATGCTTGAACGTATTCATCAGAAGACCAGGAAGAAAAGTTAGTTAGGAAGATGGAGGGAAATAAAATAATAGCGCAAATGAGGATAAATATAAGATCCAGGGCAATTTTTGTTTTCATAATATTTTGTAGATAAATATATAATTCAGGGGAATTTATTTTTAGAAATCATTTTTGGTTAATGAAAATTTAACACTCATGTATAAACATGACGAATTAGGTTTAATTCTGCCGACATTTCCTGATGATCGCCAGCGAGGTTCCCTGTCGGTTGACGGCATGAACGATCGGACATTCGGGGAAAGCCTTATAGTAGTCATAACGGCGAATGCCCATATAATAATCGGGCTTGGGTGCCCTACCCCATTGGTAATCATCTCTATGAATCATTTTGATCTTTAAATTCGGATCGGCGTACATTTCATACCCGAATCCGGGGCCGGCTAAAAGTAGAGTAGAATTCGGTTCCCCATTCTTATTCAACCACTCGGTCGCCTCCCTTAAACTCAACCCCCAATAATCGGTTTCTTGTTGCTCGGCCGCTTTGGCTAAGCCCCCGTAGGCTCGATTAAAGTAAGCGTATTGATACGGGTGTAAACTCACCATGTCATAAACGATCGCTCCCAAATTTACCACCAATACAGTGAGGAAAAATAGTTTAACGGCTTTCGGTTTTCGGGGTAGTTGTTCGTACAACCAGATCCCGGCGGTAGTAGCGATCGCCGCCATCGCTGGTAAGATGAAGAGAAAATGCCGCATACCGTCATACATGGTCGAGCCTCTAACTATAGCCAGTAATGGCAGCACCAAGACTTGTAACAGCGTTAAGACGGCGCAACCTCTCTGAGTCGGGGTTAAATCTTTATAGCGTATTAGGATAGCGATCGTACCTCCTACGAACGCCACTTGAAACAATACTGGCACCGTAATCGAAATTAGTCGTGGTAGATAGTACCAGGGAAGCTCTCGACCCGGTATATATTGCCCGTCGAATAAAACATCGTTATTCCAGAGGCTGTAATTGGACATGGTAGTTAACGCCCCGATAAACCACCCCACCGGATTACCCCAGGCCGAGGGATAAATTGTGTAAGTAGTCAGCCCCCATCCGATGATTATCAGCAGGTAAAATTTCCAGAACCTTCTCACTGTAAGGGTTACAGTTTTAATATCTGGTTTTGCCACGAGATGGGCCATAATAATGAATGATAGCAGAAAAAAGCCGCCTACTCGAATTCCTGTTACTAAACCTACCAAAATACCGAAAATAAATGAAGCTAGAGTGGGTTTATTTTTACCCAGTGATACTGTTGATAAATCGGCGGAAAAATAGATATTTAATAATTTCGCACCCCCGAAAGTGGCGAGGGTAAACATAGTAGCGAAGGGTATATCTTTGGGGTTAAAAAAACTGTGCCCCCAGAAACCAGGAAACAAAGCGAGTATTACGGCTCCGAGAGAGGCATATCTTTCACCGGCTAGGATCGAGACGATACCGATGACGGCGGCGTAGGCGATCAGGGAAAAGAGGAAAGTAACTACGTGTTTAGTCCGGGTGTGTTTCCACATACGGTAGACCCAACGCTGTTTATCGGTGGTGATATGAGCAGGTTCATCCGTACTGCCAGGGGAAAATTTACCCTTTAGTTCTTCCCCCGCTTCATAGATGAGTTGGGAGACGTAATTAAAATAAAAACCGTAGTATTGGGAGTCCCGTTCGATCGGCTTACCGGTGCGGATGTAATTGAGATTCCATTGCACCATCTCCACTTCGATCGGTTCATCCCAGGTAATACCGTAATCACCGACGCTAGAAAGACCGATAAGGGCGATCGCTAAAATTACCAAGCAGTTTTTCAGATAAGCTTTAGTCCATAGGGCACGCCATCTTGTTGAGGTCATATAGGGAAAAAATATAGAGTTTATGTATAAAGTAGCGAAGATAATATCAAAGCCAGAATGACGTATTCTATCAGAAAAAGTTTCCCTTATATTCAACTTGTGAAGTAGGGCAAAACATGATAACAAGGTCTAATAATCTTTATGGGGTATATATGAAGGCGTTAAAAATAAAGAGGTGGCCGCAGTCGGTGGTATGGGCGATCGTCTATTTCTTACTGCTGGGGATCATATCGGTAATTTTGGGACAGGATGCCAGTTGGGACTTACGGAATTATCATTTTTATAACCCCTATATGTTGCTGGAGGGTAGGTTTAAATACGATGTACTACCCGCTCAAATTCAAACTTTCTTCAATCCCTTAATAGACGTTCCCTTTTTCATTTCCACCCATTGGCTGAAAATTCCGCCCCTGGTCTTCGGATTTTTCCTGGGAGGTTTTCACGGTTTAAATATCTGGCTCGTCCATCAAATCCTTTACACCTCGCTAGAGAACCTATCGGAGAAATATAGGCAGATGCTGAGTTTTTTCGCCGCCATCACCGGAATCGGGGGGGCGGCGTATATATCTGAGTTAGGTACGAATATAGGCGATAGCACTACGAGCGTTTTCGTCTTCGCTGGATTATGGATTATTATCCGGCAGATAAAGAAGAAAAGAACCAGAGAAATAAAACCGATTTTAGGCGCGGGTTTATTATTGGGGTTGGGCACCGGGTTAAAACTCACCACCGCCCTTTACAGTATCAGTTTGCTAGTCGCCATAAATTTCATACCAGGTAAGTTGCCGGACAAAATAAGGAATCTATCGGCTCTAATCGTCAGTATGGCTTCAGGTTTTGCCTGTACCGCCGGTTACTGGCTGGTGCTGATGTGGATGAATTTCGGCAATCCCCTATTCCCGTTTTTCAACAGTATTTTTAAGTCTCCTTATATCGAGAGCGATCGGAATTTTCAAGATTTACGCTTCCTCCCTAAAGATATTTACCAAACGCTCTTTTATCCCTTTTACTTCGCCCAAGAACAAACCCTGGTCGCGGAAGTTAAATTCAGAGATATACGTGTAGCGCTGGCGTATATATTCATCCTGGCTCTATTCGGTTTCCTGGCGTACCGATGGTTTTCCAAATCATCACCTAGCCCCAACCGGATTATCGAGCCGGAAATCCTCTTCTTCCTGGTATCGTTTTATGTAACTGCTTACCTACTATGGCTGAAACTATTTTCCATCTACCGTTATCTGATCGTTATAGAATTACTCACGCCGGTACTTTTAGTTTTAATAGTGGCTTATATATATCCCCGTAAGCGGCCGGTGATGATAATTTCCCTAAGTTTATTCACCTTAATCATGATTACCGTAAAACCTTTAGATTGGTGGCGAACAGCTTGGTCAGATAATTATTTCGGCATCGATACTCAGTGGTTAAAAAAATATGATGAAGCGACGATCGTATTTCACAGCGGCGATCCAACTTCTTACATGGTGCCCTATTTCCCCGAATCTACCCGTTTTGTCAGACTCAAAGGAAATACGGGGGTGAGTGAGGGGACGAAAATGCGGGCGAATGCCGAGATGTATATCGATCGAACCCCAGAAACCAA
Organism: uncultured bacterium; assembly: GCA_964623815.1. GTDB lineage: Bacteria > Cyanobacteriota > Cyanobacteriia > Cyanobacteriales > Microcystaceae > Chroococcopsis. Next base: position 42,983 of record CAZUVR010000033.1, read on the forward strand.
CCTGTATATAATCAAGACGGACGAGAATACTAAATCTGCCGAAACTCTCCTTAACTTAAAAACAGAGTTGGCTAAGGAAAATCTAGCGGTAGAAGAGAGCAAGTGTGAGAAATTCGCCACCAGCTTAGAAAAGTATAAGATATGTCCGTTAGATAAACTTGATTGAAATATATGTTCTATTTCTTAACGGTTAACTATAACTCGTCCGGCTTGATCGAGAAGTTAATCGCTTCCTTACCAGAAAAAGGAGATTACGAATTACTAATAATCAATAACTCTCCCGAGGACGAAGGTATCGATAACCTGCAAACTTCTTGGGTGAAGATAATTGACTCAGGGGGTAATATAGGTTTCGGCAAAGCTTGTAATTTGGGGATCGATCGAATTTACCAGGAAAACCCGCGAGCCTTGATATGGTTGCTTAATCCCGATGCCTATCTATTACCCGATTCCCTCACTTCGGCGGCGGAATTTTTAACTCAAAATCCACATATAGCCATACTCGGTAGCGAAGTCTATGAAGAGGATGGTAGTTTATGGTTTGGCTGGGGATATTTTAATCGGGCTAACGGCGAGATTTTATCGATGAAGACGGGCTTAGATTATGGGGGCGAGTCTTATAAAGTAGTGGAATGGGTAACGGGATGTAGTTTGATAATTAACCTGAGTCATTTCTCGGCCCCCCCTCATTTCGACCCGGATTATTTTCTCTACTGTGAGGATTTCGATTTCTGTCGGCGTTATGCAGCTCAGGGCTATGTGGTAGCGATGACGGATAGGATAAAAGTGATACACAATCCCTCTTCCATTACCCTACGATACGGCTACTTAAGGCTAACTCAGAATATTTATAGTTATCTTCTGAGTCTGGAGAAACACACGCCTTTCTGGATACTCTACGGGCGTTTTCTCCGGATGATATTCACTGCTTTAATCATCCTGCCGGTTAAACCCGGATTCTCCCTGGCTAAATTCAGAGGAATACTAATGTATTGTAAGAGTTTATTGAGTAGGAATGTTAAAAATCTCCATTGATGCGACGGCGATTAGAGATAAACCGAGCGGCGTAGGTTTATACGCCTGGGAGTTAATACGGGAGTTAGATAAATTACAATCCGAGCATAACTTCGAGCTAGGAATTACCTATCAACCCTCGGTAAAGAATTGGCTGCAGAATAATCGGGAGACACCGGAGAAATTAAAAGCTTTCCCCCAGATAAATCGTTTACCCATACCCGTAACCATCTCCCATCTATTAACGAGATTTCCTAATCCGATGATTGGATACTATGCCAGATATTTCCACAATCCCGATATTGTACACGGCACCGATCACGTAGTCTATCCCCATCCCAGGGCCCGTAAAGTCATGACTATCCACGACGTGACATTTATTAAATATCCCGAATTCGTTAGTAATATCGTCAGGACTTATACCCAGAGAATAAAAGAGTGTCTACGTTGGACTGATTTAATCATCGCCAATTCCGAAAGCACCAAGCGGGATATTATCGAGTATTTAGGAGTGGAAGAGAAATTAATTCACGTTACCCCCCTAGCCGGCCGTTACGCCGGTTACTCTCTTTCCGAAACCAGGCCAGATAGTAATTATGATTTCGGGCAACCGTATATATTATTCGTGGGCACGATCGAACCGCGTAAAAATATAACCACCCTGATAGAAGCTTTCAATTACCTGAAAACCCGATATAAAATCCCCCATAACCTGGTACTGATAGGGCAGAAAGGCTGGTTATACGAACCGATTTTTCAAGCCATAAATCAATCTCCCTTCTGCGACTCTATCTATCATCTCAATTACTTATCAGATTCTGCGGTAGCGGGGTTTTATCGAAGGGCGGCAGTATTCGTTTATCCATCTATATATGAAGGCTTCGGCTTACCCGTTTTAGAAGCGATGACATTAGGATGTCCGGTAATTACCTCTAATACCTCTTCTTTACCGGAAGTGGCGGGCGATGCGGCCCTATTAATCAATCCCGAAGATAACCTAGAATTAGCGGAAGCGATTTTTAAAGTCATCAGCGATAACTCATTCCGAGATAACTTGATAACTCAAGGTTACGCCCGAGCAAAACAATTCTCCTGGCAGAAAACCGCTCTCTTAACTCTCGCCGCCTATCAATCCCTTTCTTAATCCCTTCTACTGCTAGCCACTAGCACCTAGAGCCACTACAACCATGTCCCTATTAATTAACCTGTCTTTCCTCGGTCAAAAACATACAGGCATCACAACCTACACGAGAAACCTGTTTCCTTACTTAAAAACTCTCTCACCCACTTTATTAACCTCTCAAACCCATAGGGACTTTAAATCCTATAATGTCCCCGATAATTTAACTCAAGAGGGAGGCACGAAGGCTAATATCAAGCGCTTATTCTGGACGGAGTTAGAATTACCGAAAATCTATCGGGAGTTAAAAGCATCTTTATTATTCTCTCCAATCCCAGAAGCACCTTTAACGGCTAAAACTCGTTATATAGTGACCGTATATGATTTAATTCCCCTGCGGTTTCCTAAATTTTCTCCCTTAACTTTCTACTGTCGATATTACCTACCGAAAGTTTTAGAAGGGGCGGAACATATCATCTGTATTTCCGAATCTACCCGGCAGGATTTAATTAAGTATTTCGAGGTAGCAAAAGAGAAAATATCTTCGATTCTTCTGGGATACGATCGCTCTCATTTTTTCCCCCTCTCTCTTCCCACTCTTCCCTACTTCCTATACTTGGGACGCTATGACCCCCATAAAAATCTTTCCCGTCTCATCGCTAGCTTCTCACAGATGTCTAAGGGGGGTGATTACGAATTAATTTTTATCGGTGCCTTCGACCGGCGATTTACCCCAGCTTTACAGCAACAGGCAAAAGAATTGGGGATAGAGTCGAGGGTGAAGTTTTTGAATTACGTGAGTTATGAAGATTTACCCCGTTATATCAATCAAGCTTTAGCTTTGGTATATCCTTCGCTCTGGGAGGGTTTTGGCTTGCCAGTTTTAGAGGCTATGGCTTGCGGCACCCCGGTAATTACTTCTAATCTCTCTTCTCTGCCAGAAGTAGTGGGGGAGGCGGGGATATTGGTTAATCCTTACGAGACGGCTCAGATTACGTCAGCTATGGAAATGATAGCCGAGGATGGGTCAGCGCGATCGAACTTTTCCCGTCTCGGTTTACACCAGGCGGAAAAATTTACCTGGGAAAACACCGGCAGGGAGACGGCGGCATTATTACAGAGATTTTTCTAGTGAAAAATTCGGCTGAAAGGTATCATAGATATGATCCGAAAACATCAGGACATTTTCAGCCAGTTAATGCCCTGATGCTGATGGTTTAATCGTGACAGGTTATCGTTATTACTGCTGTTCTACTTGCTCTTTCAGTGTTTGCCAAACCGAAAGAACACCGTCTAGCCAACCTTGAGCAAAGGTAACGCGACTTTGAGCATCCACATCTAACAGATAAGAAAAATCGGGGTCGTGTAACCGCGCTTCTTGGGGATAATTTTTCAGATCTAAATAATTCCAGAGGTATTCCAACACTTCATCATCTAGGGATGCGGCTAAAGGTGCAACTCTTTCAAAATGACGGAACTCTTTATAGGTAAGTTTTGAACTCGATCTGATCCCTAATTCAAAACCTTCTTGGCGTACCGTATTTAGTAATACTTTCTTTTCGGCTTGCAAGCGTTCTACTAAATTATTTTCTCCGGTGACTTGGGCTTTGAGTTCTTCGCGGGTAACTATCATATCTAATGCCTCCTGGCATATTGCAGAAATATTGAAGCGATTTTTAACGGGTTGAAGTCTTTCAAATAGTTCATCTGGTACAGCAATGGTAACTCTTTGGCTCATAACTTCCTCCGTCAATCTGTATCTGTTTATACAATAACCCAATCCATTACATAATCCAAGTCTTATTTACATTTCGTTGCATAATATACAGCTTTTACCAGAAAGTTATGCAACGGATGGCAAAAAGATAGATAAAAGACAATGCAAAATAAATATAAAATTGAGTTTAGTATATTAAATAAGTTTTATTTATGCAAATATTTTTTCTATAAATTTATTTATATATATCTAATTATTTATATAGTTACAAAACGAACAGTTAATTTTTTTTACTTAAGGGTTAATATTCTTATCCCTATTTCACCGAAATGCACGTTATATGTTTGAACTTACTCCCGCCGATCGCTCACTTTTATCCTGGATACACCAAGTAGGAGTCCGGGCCAGTAACCTTTCTGTCAAGTTCCTTCACGGTAATTTAATCGTTCAGTGTCAATCAGTTGAAGATGCGGCGCAGTTGTGGGAAAAGCGATCGATCCTGGAGATGCCTGGAAAAGAATTGTGCTTTCAAGTCAACGGCAATTTTTATGTAGGCGCAACTTTATAAGAATGTGAACGAGCTTCCCTCCTCAGTAGAGATAGGGGAAGCGAGACATTAAAGTTTTCAAGGCACTAGCTTTAATCGTCGTCTTGATCCTTATCCTTGCGATCGCTCCCTCCTTGATCACGTTTGTCCTCGTCATCATCATCCTTGCTCTTATTATTTTTTCGGACTCGCTCCTTACCCTCATCATCCCCCTCGTTATTGTTGTAACGTTCATCTTGTGGACTTTCCCGTTTATAGTCATCCGAGTTGGGATTTTGTGATTCGGGGTTGCTATTGAAACCAGAGCAGGCACCGAGCATCATGGCTGCGAGCAAGAGGATAGTAGGAAACAAAGATTTTTTCAGCATTTTTGTTAGACTAATATTTTAAATTTATTAACCGTGATTAACAGAGAGTACATGGGTGTATTTGTATCTGTCATCGAAAATTAGCGATTTTGCACAACATCTTTTAAGAGCGTTAATGATGGACTTTCATTAATTTTAGGGCAAGGGATCGTAAATTGCATTCATCCCTAAAATATAGATATACCTTGAGGAAGGTATATCCTACAATAGATAAAATTTACTGATGCGCCAGATGAAAATCTGACTATTCAACTAGAAGCAATTAGTTAGTTAAAGGGGAAAATTTGAGCGAATTTGTCTCGCCCCGTACCCTCTTGTAATTGCCTGATATATCTCTGTCTTGGGTCAGCAGTAGCAGCGAATACGGTAAGGATTTGATAATCACCCAAATCAGCAATCCAGACGGGAGAAGGTTTAACACCACCCTGTACTTTACCGCACAAGAAACCATCATAGTTACCATTAACCTTTAATTGGGGAGAATGAAGAACACTTAAAGCGTAAGGTTTGCCGTTTTGTTCTTTGCCGCTACAAACGAAAATACGACAATTACTATCGGCAACTTCTCGCCAATCTTTTTGAGATGGTTGCCCAGTATTCTTTAAATTATTTGGGTCGATAGTCTTCCCGCTAATTTGACCCAAAGCCTTATAAAAAGCTTCCAGTTTCTGCCTGAATTGAGTTTTGGCGCTCTTAATATCACTCGGCTCGGCCCAAAATTGTTCATCGCTATCTATATAAAAAGTTGAACCACGAAACCAGGGAGCATTAGGCCGGTTTTGCCGAGAATACATGGGTCTTCTAGCACCTTGCCCGATACCGCCCATATTAACTAAAAACCATGTTAAATGTTTGGCCAAACTTTTGACTGCTTCTTTTTTATGATCTGGCGTTTCTGGGGACAAAGCTAAAACTAGAGTACCGCTTTGTTCACCGCAAGGATCATTTTTGCCTTGAGCATTAGGGCGCGGTTCTTTTTGTTTAACTCGACCATCGATAATTTTCACTGTTAGATAGCCGTATTCTCTTGCCGGATTGATGCCCCCAAAAATTTTAGCTTCTATTTTTCGTACATCATCAAGATTTAAAACCCCCGATGCAAGCACGCGAAACCAATATCTCATCATCGATTTGAAAGCTGTAGGGCGGACTTCAGCGACGGCAACACCGCGCATTTGCCACTCACTACGTTTATCATTCCAAGACCATTGGGTAAACTTTTGATGACCGTGAATTAATTGCCCTTCGAGACTGAATTCTAGTTGATAAAATTCTAGATCTGAGTTTATCTTTTTACCAGCTTCAATAAGTTCGCCGTAACCCGTATTGATTTGGGAACCGACTCCAGCTTTCAAGCCTTGAGCTAACCAACCTTTAACTTTTTCTAGAACAGACTGATCTTGACAATTACTCGCTAACCGAAGGCCGATGAAGAAGGTAGGTTGTTTTAATGAGAGAAAGGGGTTGGGGTTAGGGTTGTAATCGATCGAGTTTCCTTCCCAAGACCAGATATTATTAGCCATATCCATTGCTAAACCGCCATTTTTATCACTCGGATTAGCCAGGGGATAGGCATCGAAAAAGACTACTTTACCCATCTTGTTAGTTTTGTGTTTTATATCACCAAAATAATGAGCGATCGTTTGGTCTTTCTCTGCGTCTTTCCACTCAATCTTATCCCAGGGTAAACGCATCTAAATTTAATTGACAAAAAACCATGTTTGTGTATTATA
>CAZUVR010000034.1:0-45952 GCA_964623815.1 uncultured bacterium
AAGGTGGTTCTATTGAGAAATTCTTGATTACCCACACGGGTTGAAAGCCCCGATACTTTCTCGTTAAGGGTTTTTATCTCTCCCGTTAACCTTTCGTCCAATGCTTTTATCTCGCCCTTGATTTCGGCTTGTCCTATCTCAAGAGTCGTCACTTTCTCCTCAAGCTTGTCAAGGCGTTGATCGACTTTATCAAAGCGATCGTTTATATTCTTTTGCAGATTATCGAATAGCTCTTTAATGTCGTAGGTTACGGTTATCGGTGATTGGCTCATGATGTTATAGTCCTAAATATCTATTGATTGAATGAATAGATGCCGCTAGGACGGTTCCTTTATAGGGTATAACCGAGATACCTTCCGCCTCGAAAAACGCAAGTAGCCGCAGGAGTTCGGTATTGAGGATGAGATTTTTCTTCGTATTTTCTAGAAAGCTGATTTTTAAAGTAGAAGCGATCGCCAGGGGTAGCGCACCGGAATATATTTCCTTCAAGCCCCGGTACAGCAGGGGAAGGAAGCGATGTTTATTGGCCAGGGTTAACAGATAATCCCAGTCAATTTCTTGCTGAAGTAGGAATTGTACCTGAGAGGCTATCGATTCGGCTATCCTCACGCTCGTACAGTATAAGAGTAATCGAGCTTCGGGAGAGGGGTTCGGAACAAGTGGGCTATACAAGGCTAAATTCGATTATGAGCTAGTTTTAGACACCGAAAAACTTTTTCACTTCGGCGACGGCCGATTTAATATTCTCTAGGCGGATACCGAGGATGGCGAGAATACCAGTGATGATAAGGATAACACCGAGGAAGAAATTGCGATCATACAAGAATAAACCTACGAGAACGATAAAATAGGGGGAGAGTATAGCGCTCAGTCTCTCAACCACCTTAACGCTCTCTGGAGCAGGTTCAACGTTAACGGGGGGATAAAGGTTAGGTTTCGGGGGAAACATTATCTCCGGTAAGTCTTTAACTTCGGGTGAGGTGGGTTGTTTGGGAGGTTGCTCGTACATCTTCTACACTATTTCTGATCTAATGGTTTTATCTTACTGCGGGAATCGGGAATCGGGAATCGGGAGTTGGGAGTGGGGGACAGAAATCTTGGCATTCATGGTTAAAGGATTTGAAAACTGCTGTAACCAAGAACTCAATCTAGCCCTGGGGTAAAATTATTTTTCCAGTCTGGTAACGTACCATTGAAGATAATCACCGTCTTTTAAATCTATCTGACAGAAATTATCTCTCAGGTAAGACGCTTGTTTTTCTGTATTATCGAAACGCTCCAACTCTCGCGGTAGGGTGTCGAGACGATTTTCAATCACCTCTTGTAATTTCACCAATAATTCCTCGGGTGTCAAAAATTGTTCGGGTTGGTCGGGTTGGAGGACTACAAAATAATCCTCTTGATACATAATAGAATCTGGCATCGGTGTTCTATAGTCTTTATCACTTTATAGTTTAACTTCCCATGACCTCTACCCTGGCTAATCCCTTCCTCAACTTCGACTATGAACCGGCGATGTATAGTTTAGGCCCCGACTATTACGACGAAGTTAAGGCCGCCAGCTTCCCGACTCATATCCTCCGTTTCCGCAACGATGCCTTATTACCCCTACTGGGTTTATCTCCCGAGTCGGTAAAGGATGAACATTTTATCGAGGCTTTCGGCAAGTTTGAAAGCGTTACCCCGTTTCTAGCCCTACGCTATCACGGTTATCAATTCGGGGAATACAATCCTTTTTTAGGCGATGGCAGGGGTTTTCTCTACGGACAGGTAAGGGGTATAGATGGAAATTTATATGATTTCGGGACAAAAGGCTCGGGGCGCACTCCCTATTCTCGCACCGCTGACGGCCGGTTAACCCTCAAAGGCGGTGTGCGCGAAGTATTAGCCGCCGAAGCTCTCCACTCCTTGGGTGTTAACACTTCTCGCTGTTTGAGTTTGGTAGAAACGGGGGAATCCCTCTGGCGTGGTGATGAACCTTCCCCGACTCGCTCATCGGTTATGATCCGTTTTAGTTGCTCTCACATTCGCTTCGGTACTTTTGAACGCTTACATCATATAAAAAGACCGGATTTAATTACTAAATTATTAGATCATGTCATCACTTATTACTATCCCGAAGTGAGCGAGGGGGAAGATAAATACATCAACTTTTATGCTTGTTTGGTGGAAAGGGTAGCCAAGTTAGTCGCTCAATGGATGGCGGCGGGGTTCTGTCACGGGGTTCTCAATACTGATAATATGTCTATTACTGGGGAAAGCTTTGACTACGGCCCCTATGCTTTCATTCCCACTTATGACCCTAACTTTACTTCTGCTTATTTTGATTACGGCGGGCGTTATAGCTACGGTAATCAAGCCTACATCTGCCGTCTCAATCTGGAAATGTTACAGGCACCTTTAGCAATGGTAATTCCTTTTCTGGAATTAAACAAAATTCTAGATAGTTTTCAAACTCAGTATCTTAACCATTACTATCAATTGATTTTGACAAAATTGGGAATAGATAATTATTTTGATCCTGAATGTTTAAGATTAGTAGAAACAACAATAGATTTATTAGAAGAGACAAAAATAGGTTATCATGATTTTTTCAGCTCTCTGACGGAAAGTTTTAATCAAGGGTGGTGGCAAAATCAAAATTTAATCCTAGAAAATGCAGAATTACCCTCAGGAAATTGGAGTAACTGGCGATCGCTATATCATAAAGTGCTAACTGATTTACCACCCGAAAAGAGGGTAAACGTGGGTAATACACTGCAAAAATATAACCCGAAAACGGCGTTACTGAGACCGGTAATAGAAGCGGTGTGGGAATCCATCACCAAGGATGACGACTGGCAACCTTTTCGGGAATTAGTAAGGAAGTTACAAACCAAAGGGTGATAAAATTGCCGAGAGATTTTACAGAGATTAAACCATGTCCTGGCAACGTCCTGACGATCGCACGCCTACTCAATTACGCTCGGTTCGCTTTGAACCCGAATACACCCGCTATTCTCCTGGCTCCGTTTTAGCCTGTTTTGGTGATACAAAAGTATTATGTAACGTAGCCGTACAGCCCGGTGTACCCAAATTCCTATTCAATAGCGGTAAGGGCTGGCTAACGGCAGAATATCGAATGTTACCCCAGGCGACACACCAGAGACAACAGAGAGAGTTGATGAGTTTATCGGGTAGAACCCAGGAGATTCAAAGGTTGATAGGGCGTAGTCTCCGCTCCTGTTTAGATTTTCAAATTCTAGGCGAAAGAACTATCATCGTGGACACAGATGTAATTCAAGCCGACGCGGGCACACGCACCACCGCCATCACCGGGGGTTATGTAGCGTTGAGTTTGGCGGTGAAAAAACTTCTCTCTACTGGGGAATTAGAAAAGTCTCCCCTGGTTTCTCAGGTGGCGGCTGTCTCGGTAGGATTGATCGAGGGTAAGCCTTATTTAGATTTAAACTATACCGAAGATACCCGCGCCGAAATCGATTTTAATGTCGTCATGCGGGGCGATATGAATTTGATCGAGGTACAGGGTACTGCGGAAGCCGATAGCTTTAGCCGACAACAATTAAATCAAATTTTAGACCTGGCCGAGTCGGGTATTAAACAGTTATTCCTCCTACAGAATCAAGTCATCGATGGGGTTGATTAGGGGAGCGAAAAGTCTTACAGTGTAGGTTGCAATTATATTAAAGTTCATTAGAGATATATCAAACAGTGCCTAAAGTTGTTATCGCTGGTAATTGGAAAATGTATAAAACTCAAGCGGAAGCCTTAGAGTTTATACAAGTATTTAAGTCACTTTTAGACAATACTCCGGAAGATAGAGAAGTTATCCTCTGCGCCCCGTTTACGAATCTGCCCGTGCTGTCGAAAATACTTCACGGTAGCTTTATCCGTTTAGGCGCACAAAATATTCACTGGGAGAAAGCCGGGGCCTACACGGGAGAAATTTCCGGGCCGATGCTTTATGAAATCGGGGTGAATTACGTAATCATCGGTCATAGCGAGCGCCGTCAATATTTCGGTGAGACGGATGAGACAGCTAATTTAAGGGTATTGGCGGCTCAGAGTCATGGACTAACCCCGATTCTCTGCGTCGGAGAAAGTAAAGCCCAGAGAGACGCAGGCCAAACAGAAGAGATAATTATCAAGCAAGTGCAGAAAGGGTTGGTGAATGTAGATCAGGGTAATCTGATCATAGCCTACGAGCCGATCTGGGCGATCGGTACCGGGGATACCTGCGAAGCGAGTGAAGCTAATCGCGTTATTGGCTTGATCCGTGATCAATTAAAGAATCGGAATGTAACGATTCAATACGGGGGCTCAGTTAAACCGGATAATATCGATGAGATCATGGCACAACCGGAGATAGATGGCGCTTTAGTGGGTGGTGCTAGTTTAGATGCGAAAGGATTCGCCCGGATAGTTAATTATCAATAAGTAAAAAGGAAATGTCTAAAATCCTGAAGCAGTTGGGTTTTAGGCTTTCCTTTTTCGCAATCGGAGGGTGATATTGACTTTATGTCTTATCCTGAGCTTATGATGAATACAAAAGTTTTGATGTATTCTATTTAACCGAATATGATTGTAATCGCTCTTTGATCCATTGAATATAAAGATGTTTAAAGGTCGAGCGAACCACGCGGGGTAAACCGAAATCGATCGGCATTATATTATCAGGATATAACCAATCTTCTACCGCCAATTCCCAGGGAGTGCGGAGGGGAAAATTTATTTCATCGAGGGCTTTTCCATAGCCGAGACGGTTTTGAGCTGAGATGGTGGGGATGGGTAAATCGTCCCCTCCTAATAGGGAAACCATAGCACGATCGAGCGCAAAGACATCGGGCGACGCGCCTAACACCCCCAATCGTCTCGGTTTGCCACCACTAGGGCCGTTGCCCTCATGGCCGATGATACCATCGACTATAGTTAAATCTGGATCTATCGCCTGGGCGGTTTCCACCAACATCTCGCCGAAACGGGCGCTCGATTTCCCCGCTTCCATGTGCCACCAAGCTTTCATCTTACCAGGCACGCAACCGAAGAGATTTTTCACCCCCAGGGTGAGCGTTAGTTGTACGTGAGATTTAACCTTAGGTAAATTAATCACCACGTCGGCGGACATAGCCTCTTTCGAGAGACGCAGATGATTAAAACTATCAGATACGGTTTGATATTTCTGCCCAGTAAACTCGACTACGGGCAGGTTAATTTTTTCCAACCAGGGTAAATATCCGTTAGCTTTCGCAACTCCGGAGGCACTGCCGAAAGCCGGGCTATCTCCTATAAATGGTTCACCCCCCGCCTCTTTCACTAGGAGGGCGACACAGTAGACTAATTCGGGGCGGGTGACACATTCGGCCCCCGGGCGGGAGCCGGTGAGCAGATTGGGTTTTAATAATACCCTGTCTCCCGATTTGACTATCGCCGTCATTCCGCCTAGGGGGGCTAAGAGGGTTTTGAGATTTTCCACTAGGATAGATGGCTCGTAGTCGCGGGCGCGGAGTAAAGAGACTGTGGACATGGTTTATAGTGAGGTTCGATCGGTGAGTATTTCATAACCAGTTGCGGTTACTAATACAGTATGCTCGAATTGCGCTGATAAAGTATTATCCATTGTTACCACCGTCCATTTATCTTTAAGGGTGCGGGTATGTTTGGAACCAGCGTTTAAAATTGGTTCTATCGCCAGCGTCATACCGGCTTTTAATTTCACGTTGGGTAATGAGTTGGTGCGGAAGTTGAACACCGCTGGCTCCTCATGTAATTTTCTCCCGACTCCATGCCCTGTGAAGTCTTCCACTACTTTAAAGCCGTTAGCTTTTACATAGTCTTCGATGGCACCAGCTATATCGAGGAGATAGTTACCCGCTTTCACCTGGGCGATACCCTTATATAGTGCTTTTTCGGCTACTTCGATCAGTTTGGCGGCTTTCGGTGTTACGGTGCCTACAGCGATCGTTATACACGAGTCACCGTGATAACCTTGATAGAAAGCGCCCGTGTCTACTTTTAACACGTCTCCGTTTCTGATAACTTTTTTCTTATTAGGTATACCGTGAACTACTTCGTTATTGATGGAGGCGCAGATGGAACCCGGGAAACCATAATAACCTTTAAAGCTAGGGGTTGCTCCCATTTCCCTGATTCTGCTTTCGGCGTAAGCGTCTAAATCGGCGGTTGTCATACCGGGTTTGACTATTTGCGAGATTTCTTTGAGTACGGTAGCGACGATACGGCCCGATTGTCTCATGATTTCTATTTCGGGGTTCGATTTAATTTCGATTCCCCGTCTGTTACTCTTTTTTGGTGTCGGTAATCCTGTGGTTTCAGTTTCTGCTTTGGCTTTGGGGGAAAGTAAATTAGTAAGTAGGTTCATTTTTAGATGGGTATCTTTATTGGATCGCGCTTGGTTGTAACTTATGAGATATTGAAAATTTTAACATCTACATAAAGATTTTTCTTGATACTAATTATCTTTGGTGTGATTGCAGTTTATTTTCAATTTATTCACCACAGAGACACAGATAACACAGAGGAGTTTGCTATGGGTATGATTAGAAATTCACATAATAGTACATAATAGTAAGTTCCACAAAATTTATCTCTTGTGGAACGGATAATATTTTCTAGTTTATTGCCAGGTTTTGAACTTGCTATCTGCCAAACCCTTTACCTCTATTGTTGCTAGAAAGACAGAGACAGTTTTCAATCTGTTTTTTAAGAGTATCATGGTCTAAATTCTGACCGATCAAAACTAATTGATTTTTCTTCTCGCCCTTCCACTCATCATCTTCTAGGGTGAAACGTTTCCCGCTCAGATGAAATATGTGACGTTTCGGACTTTCATCAAACCACAGAATCCCTTTAGCCCGGAAGATATTTTCCGTCAATTGATTATCGAGAAAATATTGGAATTTGCGAATATTAAAAGGTTTATCGCTGGCGAAGGATAGAGAGGTAAATCCATCTACTTCTAAATGATTGGAATGGTGATGGTGATGATGGTCGTGGTCGTGATCGTGTCCGCAGTTATGATGATCGTGGGCGCTCCGCGTGCCTTCAGCATCGTGATCGTGTTCACAGTTATGATGATCGTGATCGTGGGCGCTCTGCGTGCCTTCGGCATCGTGGTCGTGGTCGTGATGTTCTTCCTGACCGAAATATTTATCGGACTCGAATAGCCCTACACTTAATATTAAAGGTAAGGGGACTTGAGATTTCGATGTTCGTAAGATTCGGGCCGACTCTTTCATATCCCTAATTCTCACTTCTAATCTATCTACATCGGCTTCATCGACTAGGTCGGTTTTATTTAGAACTATAATATCACCGTAAGTTATCTGACTTTGGGCCGCTTGGGAATTGAAGAGATCGAGACTGAAATTAGCACAATCTACCAGGGTGACGATCGAATCTAATCGCGTCATCTCCCTTAATTCCGTACCTAAGAAGGTGAGGGCAACTGGTAAAGGGTCGGCGAGTCCGGTAGTTTCTACCACTAAATAATCTATTTTTTCTGGTCTTTCTAATACTTTATATACTGCCTGAACTAGATCTTCATTGATGGTGCAGCAAATACAACCGTTGTTGAGTTCTACCATACTTTCATCGGCGGAGATGATCAATTCGTTATCGATACCGATTTCTCCAAATTCGTTAACCAAGACCGCCGTTTTCAGTCCCTGCTGATTGCTGAGGATATGATTGAGTAGGGTGGTTTTACCGCTACCTAAGAAACCTGTGATGATGGTGACGGGTAAGCCTTTCTTGGGAGCATCCATGAGGCTTGAGGTAGGTTGGGGTTCTACTGTCTGCATAAGAAAAAAAATCGATAGCTAAATGGGAACCGGCACATAAGGGTGTGCTACCATTTCCATTCTAGTAATTTTCCCGTTAAATATTTCTTGATCCGACGACTGCCTATAAAAGTATCTTAATTTTCGTTCGGGCGATTTTCGAGGCGTCTACCCTTTGTTCCAATCTCATTACCCTTTCCATCGAGTAATAACGATCGCTCTCATCAGCAATAATAGGAATATACGATTGAAAACTAAACCCTTATGACTAGAAATCCCGCAAAAATCGTGAATTTAATCTTAGCCTTCGCTTTCGGAGCTGTTGGCATCGGTCAGGGAGCGATCGCCGCTACTCCAACCGCGTCATTAGATGGTACGATGTGGAAGTTAATTTCTTGGACGGAATCTCTCCCGATAGGCGATACCGCGATTACCACCGGTTTTGCCAAAGACCGTATCAGTGGGTCATCGGGATGTAATCGTTTCACTGGAGGCTATCAGGTCAAAGAGCATAGCCTCACCATCAATAAAAATCTTGCATCTACCCGTATGGCTTGCCCCGAACCGAAGATGAAATTAGAAGCTAAATTTCTGAGCATTTTACCGGGCGCACAACAATTTATGCTCACCCCGAAAGGAAATTTGCAAATAGTCTACAAAACTCCAGAAGGTTTGGGATTGATGACCTTCGCCCCAGAAACTCAAGCCAGCAAAGATAAAAACTATCCGTCGAAAACGAGTAAGGTAGTTTATAGAATAGCCAACAAAGGGGGGCACCCCCTCCTCTGTAGATACGGTGGCGAATAAATCCTGAAGCAGTTGAGGATTTTGATATGATAAAGCAAGTCTGAAGACAGGCGGAAGACTTGCTATTACTGAAACTTACACGGATACAATGGGCGCAATACAGGCAAGCAGAGGCACGAGAGATATATTACCCGCCGAGGTGGGTTACTGGCAATTCGTCGAGAATATAGCGAGGGACATCCTCCATAAGTCCATGTATCGAGAAATTCGTTCCCCCCTTTTCGAGACGACTTCTCTGTTTGAAAGGGGTATCGGTGAGGCTACCGATGTAGTGGGTAAGGAGATGTATACTTTTGTGGATAGGGGAGATCGATCGCTCACCCTCCGCCCTGAAGGTACAGCGGGTGTGGTGCGAGCCTACATAGAACACAATCTCGCCGCCTCCGGTGGTGTCCAGCGTCTCTGGTACATCGGCCCGATGTTCCGTTACGAAAGACCTCAAGCGGGCCGTCAAAGACAATTCCATCAATTAGGTGTGGAGTTATTAGGAACTTATGACCCCCGGGGTGATGTGGAAGTTATCGCCCTGGCTAACGATATATTACAAGCTCTGGGCTTACAAAAATTAACCCTCTATCTCAATTCGGTGGGCAACGGAGAAGATAGACAACGCTACCGACAGGCTTTAATAGATTATCTCACTCCCTATAAAAGCGATCTAGACCCGGATTCTCAAGATAGGTTAACGAGAAATCCTCTCCGTATCCTGGATAGTAAAGACGCTAAAACACAGGAAATCTGTCGCTCTGCCCCCAGTATCTTAGATCATCTCGGGCCTGATTCCCGCAAACATTTTGACGGGGTGCGGGCAATCTTAACAGATTTGGGGATCGAATACGAACTCAACCCCTGTTTGGTGAGGGGTTTGGATTATTACACACACACGGCTTTCGAGATTCAATCTTTGGATTTAGGGGCACAGGCTACCGTTTGCGGCGGCGGGCGTTATGACGGCTTGGTTAGCGAGTTGGGCGGGCCAGCAACCGGTGCAGTGGGTTGGGCGATCGGTCTTGAAAGATTGATATTATTATTACAGCAACGACAAGCTCAACCGGATTCGGCTCCAGATGTGTATGTGGTTTCTAAGGGGGAAAAAGCGGAAGCACAAAGTTTAATCCTGGCTCAGAAATTGCGTTATCGCGGTTTGCGGGTAGAATTGGATCTCAGCAGCAGCGCCTTCGGTAAACAGTTTAAAAGGGCCGATCGCAGTGGAACGAGAGTCTGTCTCATCATTGGCGATAGCGAAGCCGAGAATCGTACAGTTCAATTGAAGTGGATGGAGACTCAAGAACAAGTGGGCCTCTCTCAAGAAGAATTGTTAACCGACGGCGCTCTTCTGGAAAAGATCAGGCACAAAGTTTAAGACGATCGCGTCTCTGTTGAGTTAAGAGATACTTTTTAGCTAATAGTATGAAATTTCTCATTCAGAAAGAAGGCGAGCGGGACTGGCTACCGCTCGACGCTCATCATACTTTAAAAGAGGGGAAATATCGTATCGTCGCCGAGTCCGATTATAGTCAGAAAGATGTGGAACTCTGCATCACTTACGAAGGCTATACCGGTCAATCCTATCAGAGCGATCGATCTGTTTATCACCGTCGCAGTAACGAGCAGGGTTTAATCATGGTGATTCCCTATACCTATCTCGGCCCTGGTAATTGGGAGATTCGCCTCAGTAGCGATGTCATGTCGGATTTATTGGGGGAAGGTTGGCAGGTAACTCAACAGTTAACCGTCTTATCCCTACTCGAGCCTCTATTTTCCCCAAAACCCGATTTAGATAATCATAAAGCACGATTACAGGAATTACTCACGACTCAAATAGAACCTTTTTTAGTTAAAGAATTAGAAAAACGGAAACGGGAGGCAATCATACAGGAGGCTGTTAACTCAGGTGTTATCACGATTGAGTTAGAGGATACAGCAACCAACTCTTATCATAGCTTTGATTTACCCGTCCCCCCTAATTCTAACGCTATTAATCTCGATTTACCGCAGGTGGAAATAGTGGCTGATGAGCTAGCTTTTATTCCCTGTTTATCTTCCTTACCGCCCAAGTTATCGCCTCAGGGAAGTACGAATACTAAAAAATCTCCCCGATTGCCCATCTTACCGGGTAAGTAGGGATTTTGGGGATAAAAATCGCTAATTCCTAATTCCCAACTCCCCTATCAAGAGTTAGCCTGTAATTCTCCCAGACGGGCTAAAACTTCCTGACTGTGGATGGCGGGCTGAACACCTAAGAATTTTTCCCTGAGGATGCCCTCGGGATCAATAATATAGGTGTGGCGCAGAGAGACGAAACCCATCCAAGAGCCGTAAGCTTTACTTACTGCGCCGTCGGTGTCCGCTAGTAGGGGAAATTTTAAACCCTCCGCGTCGCAAAATTCAGCGTGAGAATCTATATCGTCAGCACTTACCCCTAAGATTTGCGCGTTTTTAGCGATGTATTTCGGTAAGTCTTTCTGAAAGCGTTGGGCTTCTAAGGTGCATCCCGGGGTAAAGTCTTTGGGGTAAAAATATAGAACTATCCATTTACCCCGATAATCGCTTAATGACACGTTACCGTCCCCAGTATTGGTGGGTAAACTGAACTCGGGAGCGGGTTGATTTAATTCGGGTTGTTTACCCCCGAGAGCGTAAGCTGCTTCAGGGTTAAACCAACTCGTTAATATTAAGAGAATGGCTGAGAGTAGGGTTAAAAATCGACGACGAGACATAAAGAATGAAATAATAACTACTCTATAAATTATCATTCAATCCCGGTAAAATTACACTAAAAGTGTTCAAATGATAAGCGCTGCCTTCTATAACTTCGGTGCTTACCTTAACCCTTCCATTGAGTAACTCCACCAATCCCTTTACCAGAGCTAAGCCTATCCCAGTACCAGCGATCGCCTGATCTGTCACTCCCACTCCGCGCCGGAATGGTTGAAATATTTGTATCTTTTCTTCCTTATTAATTCCCAATCCTGTATTCTTTATTTTTATCTCTATTAATTTACTTTCTTCTATTAAGATCTCAGATAAGATTAAAGAAACTTTCGTCTCTTTTCTTGAAAATTTACCCGCATTACTCAAAAGTTCATGGATAATTTTACCTAAATGTTGCGGATCTGTTTCTATTTCATGAGCGTTAGAAGATAGATTATCTTCGATTAATAATTCTAAACCTTTTCTGCTATCCTCCTGCCATTCCTGGACAAAAACTTCACTGACCCTAACTACTAAATCTAAAAGATTTACCTTTTGCAGGCTAACGGTTAACTCCTGAGCTTTTAACTGTTTTAACGTCACTATATTATTAATTAAATCATTGAGAGTATTCCACTCGTGCTTGATAATCCTCCAGTAATTCTCTTGGGATTTAGGGGGTAAGTTTCTTTGATTATCGCTGAGGGCATCGATAGCCATTTTCAACGTAGCCAAGGGGTTACGGGCGCGATCGCTCACAGCGGCAATAATATCATCCTTCATCTCGTTGAGCTGACGTTGTTGCTCGAACTGTTGTCGCATCAATTTACGCAGACGCTCTACCAGAGGACTGTTCTGAGCGTTCATATTCCTATTGACTGGATTAAACTGAACGTTAGTCAACACATCGGCTTGAGCTTGGGTAGTCAGAGCGATGGCTACTAAATAGCCCGCCGAGCGAAAGATGAGTCGTTTATCATCACTCCAAAAATTCTTACCCTCAGCAAAAACTAATAGAATACTGGTATTTCTACCCTGAGTATCTAACTTCATCGCCAGTCCCTCACCTAATTCTGGTACTTCAGAAACTATCAACGGCTCATTACTCAGGTAAATAGAGTCAATAGTTTCCAAACCCAATAAATTCTCGACAAGAATCGATAAGTTATCTTTTATACTCCAAAATCCTGTACAGGATAGAGAATAATTCTGTAGCTCGGTTAGAACGATGCAGGCGTTTGCTTGTAAATGTTTACCTATAGTCTCTGCCATTACTGACAGTAAATTAGAATTATCTCCCTGATGATAAATTAAACTAATTAAAGAAGTTTCTAATTGGTGTGATTTCGGAGCGTTTTCCATATATTTATAGATTGTTAACGCCAAGGGTTAACGATCTCCCACATATTTATTATGATAGATTTTCATAGTAATAATGAGAGAAAATTTACTGAGACGGTAAACCTAAATCTACAGCGATTCTGTGACCGCAGGCGAAACCAGAAAAGGCGACGGCGTTTAACCCTTGTCCGGGGAAGGTGCTATCACCAACACAGTAAAGGTTCTTCACTGCTGTACGGTTAAAGGGCATTCCCAATAAACCTAATAATTTATGACGCGGTATGGGGCCGTAAGTGCCATCTTCGCGCCCGAGGAAGCGTCTGTGAGTTCGGGCCGTGCCCACTTCCATGTAATCAAGGGAGGCGGAGAGGCCTGGGAAAATCTTCTCTAATCGATCGATCAGGTTTCCAGCAGCGGTTTCTTTTCTTTTCTCGTACTCTTTGCTGTCTAAATTCTGCCACTGTTCGATCGAACTCGGCGTGAAAGTGTGGAGGATATGATAACCTTCGGGCGCGAGACTGGGATCGAGTAATGTGGGTATGGAGACAAATATAGTGCCTTGTTCGACTTCCATATTAGCCCAATCTTCTAAGATGATGTGATGGCATTCGGTGCCTGGGGGTAGCACTTCGGCTTTAACCCCTAAATGTAAGCTCAAGAAGCTGGGGGATTTTTGATAACGTTGTTGCCATTTCTGCTCTCGGGTGGGCATACTGTCGGCGGGTAATAATTTCTCGAAGGTATCCCAGCGCGTCGCGTTAGACACGATTCTCTTGGCAAAATATTCTTCTCCCGTAGCTAGTCTTACGCCTACCGCTTTACCCCCTTCGGTGAGGATTTCGCTCACTCTGGCTTTATATTTGATTTCGCTCCCGGCTTTCTCTAAACCATCGGCTAATTTTTGGGCTATTTTCCCCACTCCACCTTTAGGATAGTTGATCCCGCCGTAATGACGATCGCTGAATACCATGCCAGCGTTAATCATGGGGGTTTTATCGGCAGGCACTACCGACCAACAATAGCACTCCATATCGATAAACTTTAAGAGATTTGGGTCTTTAATGTATCTTCTTGCCACGTCTCCCGCATTTTGTGGTAAATACTTCACCAAGCCCAGACAAGCGCCAGGATGAGCGAAAAATACGCGCATCAGATAACCAATTTCTTCGAGGGATAGTAATTCCATCGCGTTGAGACAGTTAAACACCCGCCAGCATTCGTCATAAAATGCTCTAATCCCTTCCGCCTCGTGAGGAAAAAAGGAGATCAGTTCTTGCAAAAACTTCTCATATTCTCTGTGTACTTTCAAATCCAGTCCGCCAGGTAGGTGATAATGAATTTGTACTGGGTCAGGAATTGTTTCTATATCCATATTGACGGCAGATAGGGCACGGGTAAGTAGGTTGGTGGTTCCTTTCTTGCCGAAGCCGAATATCATTGAGGCTCCCACGTCGAAACGATAGCCTTTCCTCTCGAAGTATCCAGCACTGCCTCCAGGAATGATATATCTTTCTAAGACTAAAACTTTGGCTCCCTTAGCCGCTAGTTGGGTTGCCGTGACCAGGCCGCCGATCCCAGAACCGATAACTATCACATCATAATCATTCGTCCGCATATTTTAAGATTATCTTTTTATTTCGTTCTTCTAGTTTAGCCGATCGTGAGTTTTCGGTTTATCTCTAGTAAAAATCCGAAAAAAAAAATGGATACCGTTTTTAGAGACTGCCATCCGGTTCCATCTTTCGATCCTTCCTATAGAGGAGAACACTATAAATCAATATAGGCTTATTAAAAATATTTGTCAATATTCTTGAGAATATTTATCAATAAATTTTCAATTGCGATCGCTGAGGAGGCCGAGGAGGGGGCCAAGGATAGCGCCGAAGACAAAGCCGCCGGCGTGTGCCCAGTAAGCGATACCGCCGCTTTCCATCCCGATATTAGTGGTGATACTGAGATTGGCGACACCGTAAAAAGCCTGTTGTAGAAACCAGAAACCGAGGAAGAAGAAGGCTGGCACCCGAAATGTCCAGAAGAAGAAACCGAGGGGGATAAGGGTTAAAACTTCAGCTTGAGGAAAACGGAGAATGTAAGCGCCCATGACACCAGCGATCGCACCACTGGCACCGAGAGAGGGTATATTAGAACCGGGGGAGAAGTACCATTGCGTCAGGGCGGCTAAAGCTCCGCAGGCGAGATAAAAAATTAGGAATTTGACGTGACCAAGTTTATCCTCCACATTATTACCGAAGATCCAGAGAAAGAGCATATTACCGGCTACGTGGAGGAAACCGCCGTGTAAGAATTGGGAAGTGAATAAGGTCAAATATTCCGGTACAGGTTGCCCGACGGGATAGCCGGAAAAAGATAGGCTCAACTGTCGCGGCACGACGGCGAAAAGCTGAAAGAATTCGTCTAATCCAGATTGGGATAGGGTTAACTCGTAAATGAAGACGGCGATATTGACGACTATGAGCGTATAGGTGACATAGGGGGTGATAGCGGTAGGGTTATTATCGCGTAAAGGAACCACAGAACGAAACCTCTCTGTTTAATTTGCTATATATTGTACAAAAAGGTTACTTTTGGGAAGAAATCCGTAACCTTGCTTAATTCTTAATGATTATTAACTTTTTGTCCTCTCACTGGATACTGAGACTAACCACTTTCAAAAAGTTCTCAATACTGAGACAATCAGTAGTAATCTATGAGTGCATTCAATCGTTAACATAAACCAATGCCACGTATTCGATCGATACTATCTCTCATCTTAGTTTTAGTGACCACCTTCCTAGTCAGTTGCGGTACGCCAGAAGCCAGCATACCGACTACTTACAGCCCGCAGAAGATTGAACAGTTACAGGTGTATGTTCAGCCTATCGAAGCAGCGAGACAGCAAATGAGCGAATTAGCCGAATTGATTCAATCCAAAAACTGGGTAGACACCCGCACCTTTATTCACGGGCCCCTCGGTAGCTTACGTCAGAATATGACTGGTCTTTCCCGTAGTTTACTACCTAAAGATCAAGACCAAGCCCGCCAATTAGCTAAAAATCTCTTCGTCCATTTTGAACGTATTGACGCAGCCGCTAAAGACAGAGACTCCTTAGCCGCCGTTAATCAGTATCAAGAGGCGTTAAGAGATTTCGATGCCTTCTTAAAGATTATTCCTAGCTAGATTTTCTCAACCCTCATCTTTCTGGTGGGGGTTTTTAAATCTTTTTAAAGACTCCCGACTTTTGACTACCTCGGTAATGCCGTCCAAACCTTTAGATAAAGACAATTTTTTCCCCAACTCTCAACTCCCGACTCCCAACTCCCGCACTAAAGTAGTGATTATCGGCGCGGGGATTATCGGAGCCTGTATCGCCTACGAACTAAGTCTAATTAAGGATTTTAAAGTTACCCTAATAGATGCCGATTCTCCCGGGAGCGGCTCGACTTCCGCCGCTCTAGGTGTACTCATGGGGATAATCAGTCATAAGACTAAGGGTAGGGCGTGGAAATTAAGAGAGAATAGTTTACAACGCTATCAAACTTTAATCCCAGAATTGCGATCGCTTACTGACCTTCCCATAACTGAGAATCGCCAAGGTATAGTAATGTTGAGAACGGATGATGAAGAAGGATGGGAAAAATTAGTTGAAATTCGTGCCAAGCAGGGGTTTAAGCTCGAATTATGGGATCTGGCTACGCTACACCGTTTCTGTCCTCAAGTAAGTAATCCCCGCGTCACCGGTGCGGTTTACTCTCCCGAAGATAGACAAATACATCCAGGGCAACTCTGTGCGGCTCTGGTGGCGGGAGCGCTTAAAAATGGGCTTAATTGTCGATTTGGAATTAGGGCGGAGATTAAAAGCGGGGAAAAAAGGGTAATAGCCGGCGATGGGGTTTATGAATTCGATTGGTTGGTAATCTCTGCGGGTTTGGGGTCTACCGCTTTGAGTGATAATAATATTTCCATACGTCCGGTTTTAGGTCAGGCTTTAGAGATTAAATTACCCGCTCCCTTAGAGCCGGAGTCTTTCGCCCCAGTAATCACGGGTGAAGATGTGCATATAGTACCTCTGGGGGATTCACGCTACTGGGTGGGGGCTACCGTAGAGTTTCCTGACGCAGACGGGCGGGTACATCCAGAGACAGGATTATTAGAAGAGGTGCGACGAATGGCGATCGATTGGTGTCCGGGTTTGGCACGGGGTACTATAGAACGTACATGGTGGGGGAAAAGGCCCAGGCCCGAAAATAAATCGGCACCGGTAATCGAAACTCATCCGTATTACGATAATGTTCTCCTCGCTACTGGGCATTATCGAAATGGGGTATTACTGGCTCCGGCAACTGCTCTAATGATTAAAAATATGATTCTGAAGGGGGAGAAGAATTTGCTAGTCTAGTGAGATGAGTAGATATTAACCTTCGGAATGTTCAAGAAATTACTCTCCATAACTTTCATAGTTTGCGCTTTCAATATTTTTCCCGTCAACGTCAGGGCGGATGGAAATAAGCTCTCGGCAAACTCAAAAGTATCTATCAGCGCCGTCGGCCCGATACGGGTGGGTATGACGGTAAAACAAGCGTCGGAAGCGGCAAGTGTTAAGCTCACCCGGGAGAATAGCCGTCTCGATGATAGCTGCACTTTTTATTATCCGCCTGCTAATTTGAAGGGTTTGGCTTTTATGGTTAATAACGGGCGTATCAATCGCATCGACGTAACTGACTCGAAATTTACTACCATCAGCGGGGCGAAAGTGGGTGATAGCGAGAGTAAGATTAAATCTCTCTACGGCGAGCGCATTCAGGTTATACCCCATAAGTATCTGAAGGGAGGACATTATCTAATTTACGTGCCCAAGGATGCGACAGATAAGAATTATCGCATCATCTTTGAAACCGATGGGAAAAAAGTTACTCGCTGGCGGGCCGGGCAATTACCTCAAGTGGAATTCGTCGAGGGTTGCGCCTAGTTTGCGGCGATAATAGTTAACTGTTATTGAAAACCCGTAATTGAGATCATGCAGCTAACTTGGGAAACTTTTACCGTTCATAAACTTTACGCCTTAAAGATTAGTAGGGGAGTAACTGCAGAGAATACAAATGTTTGGGTGAAGGTTAGCGCGGATGAGATTACGGGATGGGGAGAGGCGGCAGCATTTTCGATCGTATCCGAAGCCGAGAAGAATACGGCGGTTATCATCGATGAATTAACCCGCCTCGCGCCCCGATTAGAAAAGTTGCATCCTTTAAACCGTCAGGAGATAGAAAGGGTTTTATTGAGCGAGTCAGTATCTTCTAGTACGAGGGCGGGTATCGATGTGGCGTTACACGATTGGCTCGGGAAACGGGCGGGATTACCCCTGTGGCAGTTGTGGGGGCTGGATATTAATCGCATCGTGCCGGTATCGGTTACGATCGGTATTAGTTCCCCTCAGGCGGCACAGGAGCGGGTGCGGAAGTGGTTAGAAATAGCGCATTTTAAAATATTAAAACTGAAGTTGGGTTCACCCGAGGGCATAGAAGCGGATAAGGAGATGTTGCTCGGGATAAAATCTTTAGTGCCCCATATACCCTTAACGGTAGATGCTAACGGGGGATGGAACTTAAAAGAAAGTATCGAGATGTGCGAGTGGTTGGCGAATCAGGGCGTGATATACGTGGAACAACCTTTAGAGGTGGGTAGAGAGAAGGATTTAGAGGTATTGTATCAGCGATCGCCCTTACCTTTATTCGTCGATGAAAGTTGTTTCAGCAGTAAGGATATTCCCCGTCTCACGCCTTACATTCACGGTATTAATATCAAACTGATGAAAGCCGGGGGTTTGAGCGAGGTGATGCGGATGATTCACATCGCCGGGGCTTGTAATCTAAAAATTATGTTCGGTTGTTATTCCGATAGTAGCCTCGCCAATACCGCGATGTGTCATCTAGCCCCCTACGCCGATTATCTGGATTTAGATAGTCATCTTAATCTTATCGATGATCCTTTCTCTGGATTAAACTTAAAAGAAGGGCGGTTATTGCCGAATCACTTACCAGGATTGGGGGTTAGTTCAAAGTTGAACCACGAGTTTTTAAAGAAATCGGAGGAGGAATAGAAGTGGTAGATCATCATCAACTTTCTAACTTTATTTGGCAAATTGCTGATTTATTACGCGGGCCTTATCGTCCACCTCAATAAGAGTCCCTACTCCCTAATCGCTATTCCCGATGCTGGAGGCACGCTGCGCGCCCGTGTAAGACATGGTTTTATAAACGGATTTAGTATGACCTTTTCATGTTTTACTTTCCCAACATCTCACCCGAATCGGGCTAGGGAGAATCGCCATCGATACCCAAAGAGCGCATTTTCTCTTTAAGTCGTTCTAACTCGGCTTCCGCCTCTTCTGCCCGTCTCCTCTCCTGTGCTAATTGCGATTGCGACTCTTCCAAACGTTGACGCACTTCCACATAAGAGGTGAAAGGTTCGCCGTTTGGATAGTAAAGAAGTAATTCCGGTTCGGTTAAGAGAAAACGGATGCCTAAGCGGGGGCTTACCCAATCTTCGATATTATCGATCACTTCTAAACGATTATCCCGCCTTAACCAACCGCCGAGGTCATTCTTATCCGGGTCATAAATATAATATTCTTCTATCCCGTAACGTTCGTAAAATAGTAACTTTTTATTCATCTCCGTTTGCCTGTTACCAGGGGAGAGAATTTCAAAAGCTACCTGAGGCGGTATATTATCTTCCCGCCACTGCATATAAGAACCTCGATCGCCTTTCGGCCTGCCGAATACTACCATAACATCAGGAGCCTGCCGCGTCTTATTATCTCCCTCCACCGGATACCACAATAAATCCCCAGCGACGAATACATTCTCATCTTTAGAGAACAACCAATCGAGGTTATGCTTAATCACGGTCATCCAACGATACTGTAAGGTATTATCAGACATAGGTAGTCCATCTCGATCGGGATAAATTACTTCCGGCGTACTCGCTTTGATTTCTGTCACCATAGTCGGTTTCTTATCTCTATCTTCCTACCCAGTTTAGCGCAACTCTTAAATACTATTGTATTAATGTTGTGGAGAATCTTTCAGATTTACTATTAAACGAATGTAAAGTTGGCTAGTGCTTGCTCACTCGTCACTCGCCACTAATCACTCTCTCTATAGTTTCGCGTATCCCTTAGATACGGGAGTTCGGAGTTTATCGCCTCAGGTAGCGTGAGATAACCATCCTCCATCTCCACAATACGATCGGCAATATCTAAAATACGATTATCGTGGGTAACGAGAACGATCGCACAGCCTTTCTCTCGCGCCAGTTTACGGATCAACTCCACTACATCACGCCCCGATTGTTTATCGAGGGCTGCGGTAGGTTCATCGGCGAGAATAATACGCGGCTCGTTGATCAGGGCGCGGGCGATCGCTACCCTTTGCCTCTGCCCTCCAGAAAGATTATCGGGGTAATAATTCATTCTCTCTCCCAGCCCCACTAACCTTAACATTTCTCGCGCCCGTTGACGGGCAACTCCCGGCGAGATGTGGGTTAATTCCGTCGGTAAGATAACATTTTCTTCGGCGGTGAGGAAGGTGAGAAGATTATGAGCCTGGAAAATATAACCGATGTGGCGGCGGGTTTCGATCTGCTTTTGACCACTCGCGCCGTAGAGTTGAGTTCCCAATATTTTCAGACTACCACTCTGCACCGATCGCAAACATCCCATCAAACTCAATAAAGTGGTTTTTCCCGAACCAGAGGGGCCGGTCATAATCACTATTTCCCCAGCTTCTATCATCAGGTTAATATCAAAGAGAGTTTGTTTTTTCAAACGCCCCTGACCATAAAAGTGATTAAGTCCTCTAATCTCGATAGCTGTTGACATTTTAAAACACCTCCGCAGGATCGGCTGATTGCAGTTTACGGGTAGCTAGCGCCGCTGACACCGTACACATAGAACCAGTTAGGATAAAGACTAATAAGGCTCTCTCACCGGTCATGGCGATCGGTAACAGGGTAGCGTCACGCATATTGGCATAGAAGAAGGAAGCTAAACCTATTCCGGGTAAGAAGCCCAGCGCCGCTAGAATTAAAGCAGATTGAAACACTATTTTTAGTAGATAACGATTTTTAAAACCGATCGCTTTTAAAGTAGCGTATTCCGAGAGATGATCGATCACATCGCTGTAAAGAATTTGATAGACGATAACCGCACCGACGATAAAACCGATAATCGCCCCCAGGGTGAAAGTGTAGCCGATGGGGGTACTATTAGCCCAATAATTCTTTTCCAGTTCGATAAATCCTTCCTTCGTTAAAACCCTCACATCGTCTGGTAGGTTTTTTCGTAAGTTTCTCACTACCGCTTCCCTATCCGCCCCGGTTTCTAATTTCACTAAGCCGACATCGATCGCTGATTTCTGCCGTTTACCCCTCATCAGACGGAGGAAATTACTGTCGCTGGTGATGAGATTGCCGTTGATGCCGAAAGATGTACCGAGTTTAAATAATCCCACCGCTTGAACCCGACGATTTTCTACCTCCGTAGTCACGGTTTTTCCCGCTTGCAGTTCTGCCGCGATCGCCCCGTACTCGCTCCGGGAACCGCGATCAAACAGCACCACATCGGGAAAGGTTAAAGCCTGCTGGTTTTCCGCTACGCCTTCTAAATTTACCACCTGTTCGCGGGGATTGAAACCGATGGTGAACATCGACCAGGTTTGACCGTTTTCGGGATTTTTCCAGTCGGAGCGATCGAGATAGATGGGGGTGACGGATTGAACTCCTGCGAATCCTGACACTTGATACAATCTTCGCTCAGGGAATCTATTCAGGGCTACTAGAGATTGATAGCGTCTGCTGACTAGAACTATTTCCCCCCGCAAAGATTTATGAAACTGTACGGCACTATCAAATAAAGCGTCTTTAATACCTAGTTGCAAGAACATCAACATATCTGCGAAGGTGATGCCAGCGATCGCTACCAGGGTTTTCATTTTCTGTTTGCTTAGTTGTTTCCAAGCGACGGGTAGTTTATTCATGGCTTTTCAACGGGGATTTTTACTTTCAGCGACGCGTTACTCAATGGGGCCGCGATTTGGCTACTGGCTCGATCGAGGC
This sequence comes from uncultured bacterium, assembly GCA_964623815.1. Classification (GTDB taxonomy): domain Bacteria; phylum Cyanobacteriota; class Cyanobacteriia; order Cyanobacteriales; family Microcystaceae; genus Chroococcopsis. The sequence goes on from CAZUVR010000034.1 coordinate 21,754, forward strand.
GGATTCTCACCTCCACAACCCTCGCGTCTATGTCTGCGGTGGGGTCAGTATCTAATACATCTTTTTTCCCCACCAGTAAGCCGATTTCTTCTACCCTGCCCGATAGGGTTCCAGCAGAGTTGAGCAGGTTCATGGTAGCTGATTGACCGATTTTCACCCTGTCGATGTCGCTTTCGTAAACTTCAGCCACCGCGTACATCTGTGCGGTTTCACCTAATTCGACGATACCTTTAGGGTCGAGAATCTCTCCAGGGCGGGTGTGAACTTTCAACACTTGACCATCGCCCGGAGAGCGGACGCTACTTAAATCTAAATCCGCCTGTGCTTGCTTTACGGAAGCCTCGGCACTGGCTAACTCTTGTTGGGCGATCGCTACATCTACGGGGCGAACTTCAGCGATGCGTTTTAAGGTAGAGCGGGCTTCCTGTATTTGTTCCGTTAGGGTTTTACGGGTTTGTTGTTGCGCCGCCTTCGCTTCCTGTAGGCGTTTCTGAGCCGTTGTCCAGGCCAGTTGATAGCGATCGCGCTCACTGGCAGAAATCGCCCCCTGTTCATACAGATATTGATAGCGTTGATAATCGCTTTCAGCGTTGCCGACTTCGAGTTCTATCCGTTCTACCGTAGCCTGACGGGCGATACTTTCGGCGTTCAATTGGGCTTGTAGCCGGGCGATGGTGGCTTTTTGAGCTTCTATCTCTCCCTGTTTCGCCCCCGCCTTTACTTGCGATAACTTCGCTCTGGCAATTCCTACCCCTTTTTGTGCTTGTAATAAGGCTGTGGCTCTGACGGGGTAGTTATCTAATACAGCGATAACCTGCCCTGTTTTTACCCTATCACCGACTTTGACGAGCAGGCGATCGATCCTGGTACTTCCCGCCGCCCCAGAAACCGAGACTCGGATTACTTCCCCCCTCGGTTCCAGTCTCCCGAGGGCGCTAACGGCAACGATAGGGGGTTTTTCTTTTTTGACGGCGGCGGCGATAGGTTGTGAGCGTTGACTGACTGTTAGGGTGTAATAGCCGTAAGTGGTGAGGCCGAGGCATAAGGCGAGTACGAAAGGACGTGAGAGAGGAGAATTTATATTCGCCGGGTTCATAGGTGTACCTACATATATGTGTATAAACACTATGTGTTTAGTTACATATTAAACTTATAATATAATAAGTAGAGATGTCAATAGATGAGAAAAAAATGGCACTAGCCCATACAATCCTGACCCTGTTGTTAAATGAACCTTGTAGCGGCTACGATATAGGGCAGGCTTTTCAGGAGTACGTTAATTGTTTTTGGAGCGCCACGACTCCCCAGATTTATCGGGAATTGAGCCGCATGGAGGCGCAAGGATGGATTACGGTGGAGGTAATACCCCAAGACGGGCGGCCCAATAAGAAAATCTATTCCGTCACCGAGACGGGAAAACAGGAACTATTAAACTGGCTCGCTGAAGCATCGGAACCGACTCCTATTAGAGAAGAGTTGCTGGTGAAGGTGATGGGGGGTTATTTGGTGCCGAAGGAAGTGATATTGAAAGAATTACGCCTTCGCCGCCAGATACACGAGAAGAGGGCGATCGAAATGCGGGAAAAAGAGCAGCAGGAGTTTCTCAGTAAAGAAAGCCTGTCACCTCAGCAGAGGTTGTTGTATATAGTTTTGCAGAGGGGGATAGCCTACGAGGAAGATTGGATAAGATGGTGTGATGGGGCGATCGAACAGATAACCGAAATGGAGTTCTAGAATGTTTGGGAGGAAAATCTATAAGCTCGGGCTTTTATCGGGGTATGATTGAGATCGAAGAGATGACCATCATTTACATATCCATAATTTGAGCGAATAATTTTGGTGCAATCCGAAATCCAGCTTTGTTTACAAGGTCATCAATAATGGGTTGTAAAGATTCGATTTCGCTTTTCTGTTTAGCTCGAAGCAAAATTCCGAGAATTCCCGTCACTTTCAAACCCAAAGATTTCGCAATTTTTCTACCGTCGCGCTCATCGAGTATCGTCCAATCTGCTTTAAGCTCAATGGCAAGGGCGATAGCTTCCGCCTCGCCACTGTCGAGAGTCTGTTTCAAAACCTGGATGAGAGATTCATTGCTGGGTGTTTGCGTTTGAATCCATCCGGATACAATTGCCTCACGAATAGCTTGAGAGCCAGGTCGGTCTTCACCTGCTTTGAGTTCATTTAATACGGCATCGGGAATCAAAATTTCGCCGAATTGTCCTCGCAAGATTTCCAGCCTATCCACGATAGCAAGGTTGAGAATGGGTGAAGTATTACTCACTGCGAGCATAGTTTATATCATCGTCTAATTCTTCCGAACTATAATGCCGTAACACTGCGCGACGAGATAGCAGTTGTCCGAATTCGTATTTATCCATCTCGGCCAGTTCTCTCGCCTTACCAAAGGATAAAATGTCTTGTGCGTAGAGAGCTACGGCGAGTTCCTGACGCAATTCTTGCTCAATGCGCTGCTCTGGTATACGAAGAGCTTGGACGATAGAGTCAGAGAGCGAGATTTGTAGTGCCATTTTTAGCTAGTTTCTTAACGCTTTGGGATTGGGGGAGCATAATTATTATAGCTAATGATATTTATCCTACAGAAGCTAACCCCCGTTCATTTACGCCCCCCGCTATCCCTCCATCAAGGGTGCCAGACTTCCCCTATCGAGGGTATCGGGCACTTGAGCCACTATCGGTTATTAATACCGTCATTTAATTGTAATAATCGTAGAATTTTCTGTCTCTTCTCAGGGTGGGACTCCTGTATTAAAGCATTTTGGAGTTTCTGTTTCTGTTCCTTGTTTAAATAACCTTTAATAGGCATTGGCTTATCTACCCTAAGTTAACTACCCTTACATTACTACCGATTGAGGGTATCTGGCTCATGTAAAATTTTTAGTCTAGGATACTTTAGCTTTATGAACACCTACACTAGGGGGCAAAAGGGGTGAGGAAATTTTACAAAATTTCCGGAATCGAGCCTCTAAAAGTTGATTAGACTTATATACAAGATTCCAAAAAGCTTATCATGACCGACAATCCTAATAAAATCTTCGCCCAGGTTGAAGACAACGCCAAATTACTCACCAACTACTGGCAGAACTTCTATGGGGAGATTGCCCGCCACTTACCCGACACATACGGCCCGGAAATCGAAGAGTTAAACGCTAAGTTAGAAGTGGCGCTAGAAAGGTTAATTCATGATCTACATCACCCCACTTTAACCATAGCCACCACCGGTACTACTAGCAGCGGCAAAAGCACCCTCGTTAATTTACTCTGCGGCGCGGAGATAGTACCGGTGGCGGTGAGCGAGATGAGCGCGGGGGTGGTGACGGTGGAGTATGGTGAGCGTAAGTCTCTGAAAATTTACGAAACACCGGGGGCACAGTGGGAGTGCGGCGAGTGGCTCGATATTACGGAGGAAGAAATCCGCTCTAGATTGTATAAGGTGATGATTAGTTATATCGATAGTCGGGAGGAGCAACCGGATTTAGCCTGTCCTCAGTCTTTGATTACTTATCCCTTTAGATTATTGAAAGACTTCGATTTACAATTACCTCCGGGTGCCAAGGTGAAAATTATGGATTTACCCGGTTTGGCTTATGTGGGGGATGAGGGTAACGCCAGCGTCATCAGGCAGTGTCGGGAGGCTTTATGTTTGGTAACTTATAATAGCGAAGAAACTGACCCAAAAAAGGTGAGGAATCTGTTACAAGAAGTGGTAGAGCAGGTTAAGGATTTGGGCGGCTCTCCGGCTAGGATGTTATTTATCCTCAATAAAATCGATGTGTTTCGTAAGGATAAGGAATGGCCCGAGACGGAGCGTAGATTTATTGAGAAAACAGTTAATAGTATTAAAGGAGAGCTGACGGATAGGCTGAAAGAGCATACCGAGGATATTAAAAATTTACAGGTTATGCAGTTAAGCACCTGGCCCGCTCTATTGGGCTTACAACTACGAGAGAGCGAAGAAACTCTACAAGAGGTGTTGGACGATTTACCGAAAAATCAAGAGGATTGGACTTCACGGGAGAGAGTTAGATTCTCTAAAGCCAATCTAGGATTAAACGCCTGTAAGAAAGCTGATGAGAATTTTAATTTTCTCATCGATGAAAAAATACTGGATGATTTGCCGAGAAGACATGAGAAATGGTCTATACACGATCGTTTGAGAGTGGCTGAATCTTTATGGAAAAAAGCTTACGGGCAAGAGTTGAGAGATTCTTTAAGGAACCACATTAATCAACATTTCCCCCAGCTAGTAATACCCCAGATCCTAGATAGATTTAATATTACGGCCGGTAATGCGGTAGTAGAGTGGGCGGTACAGACAACTAAAGCGATCCTCAATAGTTCCCAAGAAGAGTATGAACGAGAATGCGAAAGGATTACTGATATAAAATTTTCTTTAGAAAGATTTCTCAAACTCAATGATGATAAGTTAAGAGAACCTTTTGAAAAAATAGATAGTAAAATAACAGATTTTTTAGCTGATAAAACTGACGAAGATCCTGTTCTATGTTTACAACAGCAAATTAGCGAATTGAAAAAAATACCTCCTTACAATATTTTAGGAGATAAATTGTACCCTCTCTATGACTGGTCGAAGGAGTTACGCCGAGCCATAAACGAAGTGTTAGAAACGGTGGCTCAATCTATAGAGACGGGAAAAGTCCAATTAGAGGGTACATATTTAAAGAAAGCCAACCAGCGTAACATTAACCTTTTAGATAATAATTTAAGAAGGATAGTTAGCCTGGGATATACTAGCACCATCGCCAAAAATGGTAAGAAGGTAGAAGCTAAAACCGAAGAGGAAAAAAATAAACTTAAAAACCTTAACTATGAATTGAACGAGTTAGCGATTCATTTGAGTTTGATTATGGAAGACGTTTTAAACAAAGTCACCCAGCGAGAATTAAATCGAATGCACGAAGCAGTAGCAGAACTATTCCACTGTCACTTAGATTCTCTAGAGAGGGGTGTGAATGACATAGCCCCGACTCTGGCTATAAAATTCCCTGAATCTCAATTGGTGGAAATAGTGACTCAACCTCAAATTTATTTCAAATTTCAGGCAGGCTTTGCGGTAATACCCGGTACGTGGCGTGAAAGTGTAGAAGTTGCGGTTCAGAAAAGGGTATGGTGGAAATTATTTTTAGGAAAAGCTACTTTTTACGAAACTAGGTATGAAACCCGGTCTAGCGATAATGCCAATCTACCGACAATAGAAGATTTATTGAGTAACTGGACTTATCAAGCTAAAGCCTCGGAAAATGTCATAGTTAAACAGCTATCGGAATGGTTGTTACAAGAGATCGCACAGCTTAAAAAAAACGTCGATAAAATTCAGGGAGAGGTAATCGATCGCTATCGAGAAAGGCTCGACAAAGCCAATCAACAATTAACGATCGATTACGAACAGACTAAGAACATCTGGCAACCTCTAGAAATTAAAGCTCAAGAATTAAGACAGCATTTTAGTAATCTGGGTAATTTATTTGGCGAAGAGGTTTAAAGTGCAGGATACAAGGCTCAAAGAAATTTATCGGCAAGTTCTCGAAGAAATTAGAGGGCATCCCGAAATTAGAGGAACTCAAAGAGGGCTTTTATACAAAACTATTCAGATTATTAACGAAGAGGAAACATCGGAGATTCAAGAAAAAACTCGCAGTATTTGTAATGAGCTTGGAATAAAAAGCAATGCTCATATCCAGGAAGATAAAGACATATTTATCGAATTAATGGATATATTTTATAAAGATGAACTGTTCCCGATATTCTCAAAAAATGAATTTATAGTTGGATTATTTAGAGACGGTAAAAAAAACGTAATACAATTTTGGTTGAATGAAAACGAACCTATGGAATGGATAATTATCGCGGCGGTCAGTTTAGTAGGAATTTTCGGCTCTCAACAGTTCCTTAAAAACAGAAAGGGGAAAGCAAGAAAGCCAAAAAAACAAATTCAAGAGCAAGTTTCAAGTAAACCCGAACCTTCTCTACCTCCGATTACAGCAATTTTATCTCTCATCGTATCCGCCTCCACAGTCAGAGAATTAAATCTAGTAGAGGAAGATAATATAAACTTAGAAATGTTAAAAGAAATTATAGACAGAAGCTATTATTTTACCTGTGATACCAAAACAGGCTCATCGAGAAATGAGGAAAATTTAGAAATAGTTAACGAGCCAATTTTAGCCGACAGTCCGAGAGAAGTTTATCTAAGGATTAAGATAGAAGACGGTAGGAGTTTATTAGAGAAGCCGATAAATTTGCGGTATACATTGAAAGGCAAGTTACCCGATCGAGGTAAATTTAAAATAGAGAAGATAGCTTGCCTCGGTGGCTTATCAGGCTTAGAGAAATTCGTACGCGCATAAGATAGGAGACTCAAAGAATGGATTGGAAAACCGCCTCATCGTATTACGAAACCCGCCTGAGCGAAGCCTTAAACGTACAGAGACACGCCCTCAACCTAGCCCTACTACCACAAGTAGAAATCCCCGCAAAGTTAAGAGACATTCTTAAAGAAGAAACCGAGCCAGCCCGCCGCCAGTTACAAAGACTCAAAAAACGTGAATTTCGTATCGCCGTAGTTGGTTTAGAAAAAGCCGGGAAAAGTACCTTTATCAACGCTTGGTTAGAGTGCGAGTTACTCCCCTCTAAAGCAGCACGATGTACCTTCACCACCACACAAATTTACTCAGTAATCCTAGAGTCGGAACAAAGACTAGAAGTACAAACCAAAACCGAAGCACAATTTTCACAACTCATCGAAGATTTAAAACAAGCCAACGCTCAAGAAGATCTTAAAACCATTAAACTCAATGAAAGTACCCTCAACGCCGTCAGAAGCGAAGGTAATCTATTCATCCCCTTCACCCGTTTAGAAGACATCCGCGAACAACTAAAAAAATACGCAGCTGACGAGCGATACGCCCACGCCGTATTAGAAGCGAGACTATATACCAACAAACTCGCCCAAGCTGAGGGAATTGTTTTCTACGATGTACCTGGTTTAGATTCAGGGCTTGCTAAACACCTCGATGAAGCGCGACAAATGCTATCGGATTGCGACGCGGTTATCCTCGTGCAACGCTTCACCACTCCCAGAGAGAGAGAATTAGACATCATTAAATTCACCGAAGAAGGAGATAAAAACGTCACCGTAGCCGATAAGTTTTTCGTCTTCCTCAGCCGTATCGATGACCAAGCTACCCCAGAGGCCCTACAAAAACATCTAGCAGAGACAAAACAAAATTGGTCAAAACTAGCTAATCTGCCAGAGAGACGCATTACCTCTGGCTCAGCCGGTGCCTATTTAGTCCTCAACGGATTAGCCGAGAAACAAACTCTCTTAGAGATAGGTTATCCCGAAGATATTCAAAATAAATTAAAGAGTCTCACTGGTATTGAAGACGCAGAAACTTTAAAAACCACCGCTACAGGCATACCCGTTATTAAAGATAATATCTTTCACTATATAAATACCGAAAGAGTCAATATCTTAAAGAAAAGATGCGAGACATCGATCGCAAAAATTATAAACACCTCCGAAGAAATATACAACCTCACCCGCAAACACTACCCCGAAAACCCCGAAGAAGCTAAAAGATTTGAAGAAGAAAAGCAGCGTATACTCTTTAGCCAATGGTGGCACGAAAAATGGGAGCAGATAAAAGCCGACTTATCGGGTTTTTATGAAAGCTTTGTCAGTCAAGAGGAGGGAATAGAAGGTAACAACGGACTAGCCAATATTAATAAATTCAAAGCCCGCTATCTAGAATTAGTCAAAGAAGAAATCGAAAAATTTAGACACTCCGCCTTAGAAAAGAAAGATATTATATTCCCCGCAGTTTCCGCCCCTACATTCGATCGCGCCAAAGCTAATTTCATCTGGCGTGACACCCTCTACACCGAAGCCACCAAAGCCCTCGCCTCTATATCCAATCAACTCGCCATAGAATTACAAGAAGAAGCCCTGCAATTAGTAGATTACATGACGGGGCTACTCTGGGGCAGTAAGCAGGTAAAAGAGAGATTGATTGAAAACTCCGAAAATTTCTACCTACTCAAACTAGAGAATAGTTTAAGTGTATTGTTTTTAAGATTCGCCCGCCCGGTAGCCGAGGCTCTGATTCGCGGCCCCGTAGATAGCGACACCCGCAACGAGATTATTAAAAACCTCGGCATCGATATAGAAATTCTAGACAACTATTACCAGGGCGATGAACCGGCTTTTAAAGTCCTCAAAAGATACGTTAAATACGGCGCAGAATTATTATTCAACGTCCAACGCCGCTTAGAGATATTGGGCATCAACGGCAAAACTTCTAAATTTAAAGATAGGGATAACTCTGACTCGCCCCAAAATGAGGTCATCTTTGAAGTGGAAACCGATATTAATGCCTTTGAAGAGTATTTGCGCTCCGCCATATTTGAAGCAGCCGGTTTTGAATCCTATTACATCCACGAGTTAAAAAGCTTAGTAGATAGCTTCAGGGAAAAACAAGGTACTTGGTCAGGTGTCGCCCTCAACGAATGGCTACAGGGAAACCCGGCACTGCTATCCGAATTACCTCCAAGTTTAAAGGCTCAAGAGTTCAATTTAGAGGTGAGCGATCGCTTGCGTCAACTATCCGGGGCATTAAAATCGTTTCGGGTGGCATCGGAAAATTATAATTAAATCCAAAGTTTTTTCAGAAAGACAAGTAGAGCTATGGCAGCAGTAATTTTAAACTTAGATACGGTCAACCTCAGCGAGTTTATCTTTGGAATATTTTGATTGATATTATGGTTAAGGACGGAAAACCATTTCCTCCGGTTTGTACAACAGTTTCAATTGATTTCCATCTACCTCTAGAGCCGTGGAGAATTTGATCGATCTTTGGTCAGGGATAGTGAATAAACGATCGCTCCCTTCGCTCAAGGATTTAACAAAGTCTCGCACAGGTTTATTTTTGTTAGAAGGACGGTTATAGAATGATTCTAACCGCCGCCAGAGCTTGGGGAAAATCGGCAGTAGCTCTTTCAAGTCGGCTCTGTCAACCGGCGGTTTAACGATAAAACCCTTATTAGACGCGTCCTCCGACCAGATACCTTTACCTGCATTTCTAGCCTCTACCGTAGCCGCAGTCATCACATCACGAAGTTCCTTGTAAAGTGTATCGTAGAACATTGGATAGAGGAAACCCTCTTTCAACATTTGATAGTTAATACTTTTTTCGAGTAAATCCGGGGTTATGAAAATATCCGCGCCGTCATCCTCCAGCGGCTCCCCGACGAATACAAAACAGACAGGACGACCATTTCTATCCGCTTGTTGAGATAGGATAAAACCGGGTAAACCGTTGCTATCACCTCCTAAAAGTTCTATATTTCTTTTTGTGGCATCCGAGGAAAAAGGTTGTTTAGCCGCCTTTTCTAGAGCGTCAACGCCCTCATAGCGCAATTGTACTTCCCCTCCGGGTTTAATCTCCACTCGTCCATCAAGTTTGTCGAATAGGGTGTCATCATCAGCTAAAAATCTTACCGAGTCACCATCAGGTATTCCACTTTTAGGGTTGAAAACTCCTTTAATTAGGGTAAATGACATCTTAAACTTTCCTTAATCTTAGTACTCTATCCACTTGATTATTATCAGGCTCAAATTACAATAATGACAATCGAAGTTTAGGCTTTTAACAAAGAAGTTAAGTCGAAATCTGTAAATAAATGTAACGATAAGAAATAGTATTGAAAGTATTAGTGATGCACTAAACCTAAATTTATTTTATTTATATTCTATGAATTCGGGCGGCACCGTCTCTACTAACCAAACTCCATTATCGGATAGATAAAACGGTATTCCCTCACGCCACATTGCACCTGATAATATCGAAAGTACGATCGCTCTCCCGTGTCTTCTCCCCACATTATAAGCCGTCGCCTCATCGAGCGAGAGATGCACGTACTGACGCTTAAGCGGGAGTAAACCCCGAGCCTTGATAGATGATAAAAATCTGTCGGCGGTGCCGTGATAGAGAATCTCCGGGGGTTGTTGATGTGGCAACTCTAAGTTAATCTCTAACGAGTGCCCTTGATTAGCGCGGATTCTGGTTTTATCAGGGGAGAGGGCGAATCTTTGTTTATCGTTGTTAGCGACGACTCTCTCTATATCCTCCCGGCTTAATTTGGGGCCGTGTAAATTGGCTTTTTGAATTAACTCATCTATATCAGCCCAGCCATTATCATCTAAAGCTAGATCGATCGCATCTGGTTTATGACGCAGAATCAAACTTAAAAATTTGCTGATTTTTATATCAGAGGAAGGAGTAATCACGGCCAAATTCTATAAATATTACTATATATCCTTCAGAATAAATTTAACAGAACCGAGAAGAGAATCGTATTAGTAGGTCGATCGCCCCCATCCGGATTAATATCGACTAGGGGGATACCGAAATCGACTCGGGCAGAAAAACGATCGCCCCCCTGCAACAATAACCCCATACCCAACGCGGCTAGAGTTTGAGGATTAGGGTTAGGATTACCCCCGCTATTCCAACCAGTGGCGAAATCGAGAAAAGGAGCCAGTTGTAGGGTGCCTTGAATCGCTGCAATCTTCAAAACTGGAAATCTCACCTCGGCGGAAGCAAACCAACCGTTATCAGTTACAAGAACATCTTGAGCATAACCCCTGACGCTGTTAAAGCCGCCTATACCGAACTGTTCCGAGGGAAAAAGAGCGTCGTTAGCGATTTGTATATTACTCCTGAGTAGAAACAAGTTTTCCGGTGCGAAAAAATACACCCACTGAAATTGACCGCGCCAGGTTAAAAACTTACTATCGGGGATAGTATAAACCCCCGGAATCTGCTCATTGATGGTGGAAGCCAGAAAATCTAAGCCGACGCTGAACTCCGAGCGTAGGGCAATAACAGAATCAGCACTCTGCCGCGTCCAATCCGTCAAAAAACGCAGGGCGAAGACGCGGGCCCGGCCATCGTCATCGGCACCGAAGGAAAGCGGGAAGGGCTGCCCTAATACAAAAGATTGTGTCTCCTGCCAGAAAGCGGTGATACCGAAGGCTAATTCTTGATAGGATTGGCTTCTCTGGTCGATGCTACGGATAACCGGCTGACGGAATTGCACTTCATAGGTACTGGAATAGGAGGCAATATCTAACTCGTTAAAAGGTGCCTCGATTACCTGATTGGCCTGGTAGGAATAAGTAAAAGCGATCGTGCCATCGTAAGGATTAACTGGCAACCTATAGGAAAAATCTACCAGATTACTGCCGTCCGTATTGAGATAGGTAACATCTACTCTATCCCCCCAACCCGTTAGATTAGCCTCGCTAATTTGAGTACCTCGCTCAAAACTACCGATGCTAGGGGGACGATAATTATCGGCGATTAACTGCCAACTAAACGTATCAGCTTCCGTAATCTCGATTTCTAAAATACTTTCTCCCGGACGTGAACCGGCAATCAGAGAACTAGATACCCGCTCTATAACTGGATCGATTTGCAATAATTGTAAAGCCTCTTGAAGGCGATTAATATTTAAAGGTTTCGTGGCGGCTAATTCTAAACGGGAACGGATATAAGCGGGCTTTAAGCGGGAACCTTTAGCGGGAATCACCCGTATCTCGCTTAACTGCCCTTCGATGATTTCCACTTCCACGACTCCCCTGCCTTTTTTTCTGGTAGCTTCGGGAATAGAGATAATCGCCCCGGAAGTGACATAACCGGCATCGGCGTAGATACGGGCCACATCAGAAGCTACCTGCAGCAGACGCGACAGGGAAACAGATTTTCGCGTTAAATCTTTCGTAGTAATGGCTAACTCAGACGACCTAAAGGCGGTGTTACCGATGAATTTAAACTCGGTGACGAAAATAGTTTCCTCGGCGTTAGGAAGTTCGATAGGAGGTGTTAGCGGGATTGGAGGTGAAAGGGGTTTTTCTGGCGGCTTCGGTGGTAGGGAGTCTTCCGGTAAAGGGGGTAAAGGACGAGGGGGAATAACATCGGGGCGGGGAAGTTGCACGATTTCCGTAGTCGGCATCGGGACTGATAGAAAGTTGGGTCGACTATCGGTTTCGGTGATAGCGATACTCGCTAAGGTTGCTAAAATTAACATTCTCTCTACACCCCTCGGTTAGACTCACTGTTATGCTAATTAAAGCAAGCTTTAGGGAATAAAACACTATGAGAAATCGTATTTTTACAGCTATTGTCTACAAGGAAGATGATATGTACATTGCTGAGTGTCCCGAAGTTGGAACAGTAGACCAAGGAGAAACGATCGAGCAAGCCCTCGCTGGTTTGAAAGAAGCTACACGGCTTTATCTACAGGAATTTCCCTTTTGCTTTGCTTTATTTATAAAAAATAATTTATTATTATCGTGAAAAAAATATCGCCAGAAATTAATCAGATAATACCGTTAAAAGCTATTGTTTTTACTGGCTTATTTTTCTCTGTTTATCTAATTTATAAGCCTGTAAAAGCGCAGATAATACCCGATAATAGTCTCGGTGCGGAGCGTTCCCTAGTCGTTCCCGATGTACAAATTAACGGGATTAACAGCGATCGCATTGAAGGTGGTGCGGTGCGCGATAGTAATCTCTTTCACAGCTTTGAAGATTTCAATATCAATGAGGGGAGAGGTGCCTACTTCGCTAACCCCGCATCTATAACTAATATTTTCACCCGTGTTACTGGCGTTAACCCTTCATCGATTTTAGGAACTTTGGGAGTATTGGGAAACGCTAATCTTTATCTTATTAATCCTAATGGTATTTTCTTCGGCCCCGATGCCCGACTCGATTTAAGGGGTTCTTTATTTGCTACTACTGCTAGCGCTCTAATTTTTCCCGATGGTAGCGAGTACAACGCCAGAAATCCCGCCGCGCCCCCCTTATTAACGGTTAACGTGCCGCAACCGGTAGGGCTACGTTTTCAGGGACAGGAGGGGATAATCACCAATGCGGCTGACTTAACAGTATCTTCCGGACAAACCCTAAGTCTGTCCGGCTCCCGCGTGACGATGACGGGAAATATAACCGCACCAGGAGGAAGGGTAGAAATACTAGGAACGGAATCGATCGCTCTGTTAGAAAATGCTATGGTTGACGTTTCCGCCCCCGATGGTGGTGGAACCGTTTTAATCGGCGGAGATTTTCAGGGAGGACAGAGCCAGGTTCCCAATGCGAAACGAACTTATATAGATAGTAATGTTTTTATCAATGCGGATGCTCTCATCAATGGCAACGGTGGCAGAGTGGTTATTCGGGCAGATGAGGTAACAGGATTCTACGGAACTATTAGTGTTAGGGGCGGAATAAGATTAGGCAATGGGGGGCAGGTGGAGATATCTGGTAAAGAACATCTACTCTTTCGAGGAATTGTAAGTGCCGGCGCGAGTAAGGGTTTGCCTGGAACTTTATTATTAGATGCGAAGGATATTGTTATCGCCGATGGAAGTACTGACCAAGAGGAGGAAACGGATACATTTGCAGGTAATAATCCCGATTTAGCAGCATCTATTCTCACTATGCCCCTCGCCGAGATTGATGATACACCACCGACAACTATTTATGAATTCGAGTTAGAGGACTTACCGAGTAATATTATCCTTCAGGCAAGTAATAATATTACTCTACAAAATTTAACCGACGATCGCTTAGATTTAGCCCCAAGTCTTGGAGTTATCATTTTTAAGGCCGATGCCGATGGCAATGGTAGAGGAGATTTCGTCATGGATGATATTGCCGATATTATGTTTACTGCAGGGCGAAATATTACGATTTCCGGGGCAAATTTGGCGATCGGCAATATTATTACTACTTCACCGGTACTCAATAGCGGCTCGATCGATCTCAACGCCACCAATAACGTTAAGATCACCGGTCTCGTCAATAATTCGATTTTCAAAGGTGAAGCTGGTGCAATTAATGCGACGGGTAAATCTGTTGTTATCACCGATGGCGGTCAAATTAATTCCTCTGTACTCAACTCGGGTGATGAAGTTGAAGCTCGTGCGATTAACGTGATGGGTAAATCTGTTATTGTTCAGGATGGCACCAGGCGTAGTTTTTTTGTTCCAGGTATGGGTAACTACTCTGGTGTTAATAATGGTGGAGCCATTAATATTAAGGCACGGGAATCGATCGAAATCTCCGGTGAAGCCAGGCCAAATTTAAGAAGTGCGATCGGTAGTCTGGTTGACAAGGGGGCAATTGGAAACGCAGGCGATATTAATATTGAAACCCGCTCACTACACATCAAAAATGGGGCTTCGATCGTTACAAGTACCTTAGGCGATGGGAATACCGGAGCGATTTCGATTATTGCCGCTGACTCTATCGAACTTTCAGGCGGGAGTAGTAAAGGGGCTGAGAGTTTAATTCAAAGTTTGGTCGATCGAGAAGCAAATGGCAATTCAGCGGGAATTACCTTAAATACTCGTATCCTTTCCCTAAAGGATGGAGCCTTAATAGGCACCGGAGTAGAAGGAACCGGAAATAGTGGGGCGATTTCTATTACCGCCACCCATGCCATTACCCTAGAGGGAGAAAGCAATCAAAACTTTGGCAGTAGGATCGCTACCAGTATTTTAGCCAGGGGGCGAGGAACTGGAGGAACTATTACGATCGATACCCGCTTTCTTTCGGTTAAAGATGGAGGTTTCATCGCTGCGAGTACTGCTGGGACAGGGAATGGGGGAACGGTTTCTATTACCGCCGCCGATGCCATTACCCTAGAGGGGGGACACAGCGAAGCATCTGTCAGTTCTATTGCCAACCAAGTGATCGTGGGAGGTAAGGGAAATGCAGGAGAAATTACGATTAATACAGATTTTCTTTCTCTCAAAGGTGAGGCCTCTATAAGCACGAGTAGTCGAGGCGAGGGTGACGCTGGATCGATTGTTATTAATGCGCGTAATGGGGTTACTCTGCAGGGAAGCAATAGGGAAGGTAGAAAAGGTCTTTATAGTCAAGTCCATCCCAGCGCTGTAGGAAACGCAGGAGGAATTACGATCAATACTCCCTCCCTTTCCTTAGTGGATGGAGCCGTTGTTTCTGTTGAAACCGCAGGTAAAGGTAATGGGGGTAATATTTCTATCTCGGCCTGGACGCTAGAGCTAAATAACGGTAGTGTATTCAGCACCAATACAGCTACCGATTTTAATGCCGGTAATATTACTTTAAATATAAGAGATAGTTTTATAGCTACGGGAAATAATACTGGCGTATTTGCCGATACAACTGTTAACGCGATCGGTAATGGGGGCAATATATTAATAAATTCTGGGCAGATTATCTTATCTGAAGGCGCTACCGTTTCCGTTGATAATTTAGGGAGGGGAATCGGTGGAAATATTGATATTTACAGCAAAGATTTAAATCTCAATAACGCCACAATCACTGGGCAAACTTCCAGTAATAGGGGAGGGAATATTTCTATTAACATAGACAATATCCTCCGCTTAAGAAATAATAGCCAAATTTCTGCGACCGCAGGAACTGCTGGTGCGGGTGGTGATGGAGGCAATATTAACATTGATAGTAGATTTATCCTCGCCGTTCCATCTGAAAATAGTGATATTAGTGCCAATGCTTTTCTCGGTAAAGGTGGCAATATTTTGATTAATTCTGAAGCAATTCTAGGAATTGAGTTTAGAGAAACACCTACGAATTATAGTGATATTACCGCTAGTTCACAGTTTGGCTTAGCTGGAATCGTGGCGATTAATAGCCCAACCACCGATCTTAATCAAGGGTTAGCGGGTTTATCAGAACAGGTAGTGAATACGGAAATAATTATAGGTTGCGATGTAGCGGCTACCAGTGCGACTGCTTTTTATAATCTGGGTAGGGGCGGGATAGAAGTAAGCCCTGATGATTTATTCTCAGAAAATTTAAGCGATGAATGGATAGGTTTAAATTCTCGATTTGATGATTTATCTTCGCTTCAACATGGTTTAGATAGACAATTTATAAAAATAAACTTAGCTCATTGTTCGTCACAAAAACATGAATAAATTAAAATTAACAAAGTCAAATAATAGAAAAAGTCAATTATTCTTGGCTGGATTGATAGCATATTTTAGTTTAATTTCTAGCTCTGTAAAAGCGCAAATCGTACCCGATAATACTCTCGGCGCAGATCGCTCCCTGGTGATTCCAAATGTACAAATTAACGGAATAACAAGCGATCGCATAGAAGGCGGTGCGGTGCGCGGTAGTAATCTTTTTCACAGCTTTGAAGATTTCAATATTAATGAGGGTAGAGGTGCCTACTTCGCTAACCCCGCATCCATTATTAATATTTTCACCCGCGTTACAGGCGTTAACCCTTCCTCGATTTTAGGAACTTTGGGAGTATTAGGAAACGCCAATCTATACCTAATCAATCCTAATGGTATTTTCTTCGGCCCCGATGCCCGACTCGATTTAAGGGGTTCTTTATTTGTTACTACGGCTAGCGCTCTCATTTTCCCCGATGGTAGCGAGTATAGTGCCAGAAACCCCGTCGCGCCCCCATTATTAACGGTTAACGTGCCGCAACCGGTAGGGCTGCGTTTTCAAGGACAGGAGGGGATGATTACCAACGCGGCGGATTTAAAAGTAGCTTCTAGACAAACCCTGAGTCTGTCTGGTGCCGATGTGAGAATGACCGGAAATATGACGGCCTCGGGGGGCAGAATAGAGTTAATCGGCTCTCAATCCGTAGCCTTATTAAACAACGCCAAAATAGATGTGTCCGCCGATGACGGGGGCGGCAGCGTTTTTATCGGCAGTGATGGGGTAATATCCGGGAAACGAACCTATATAGGTAATAACGTGAGCATCAACCTGAATGCTATCGTCAACGGCAACGGAGGCAGGGCGGTAGTGTCGGCGGATGAAGTAACGGCATTCTACGGTACTATCACCGCTACAGGAGGAGCCGAGTCGGGTGATGGGGGCAGGATGGAAATCTCTGGGAAACAACACCTCATATTTAGAGGCAATTTGAATACAGCGATAGTTAACGGCCTATCTGGTACTTTATCCCTAAACTCTGCTAATATTCTCATCGCCAGTGGCAGTGATAACTCCGGCGGTGGGGGAAGTACATCCGGGCCGAATAATGCCCAAATCGGCACCATTCTTAATTCACCTGTGAGCGAGGTGATTAATATCTTTCCCGCTACCGTCTATGAATCGGCTTTAGAAAGATTACCGGGAGATACCAATATTGTCCTCGGGGCGGGCAATAATATTACTCTGGAAAATTTAAGAGATAATCGTTTAAATTTAGCCTCTGGTAAAGGCATTATCACTATCAGGGCTGATGTTGATAAAGATGGCGCAGGCAATTTCGTCATGGCCGATAGGGAAGATACTATCTTCGCTAACGGGAGAAATACACAAGTTTCGGGAGTGGATTTATTTATCGGCAGTCTCAACACCTCCCGCGATGTACCCACGTCGAGGCCGCCGAGAGATAGCGGCTCCCTTACTCTCAACGCCACCGGGGATATAAATATTCAAGGTAGTGTGGATACTTCTGCTTTCTTCGGCTCCGGCGGAGGGATTGAAGTTCAAGCCCGCTCTATTTTTCTGGGCGACGGAGGAAGAATTACCGCCTCGGTGTTAGCCGGGCCAGGTAACGGGGGCAATATTAATATTAACGCCCGAGAGTCGATCGAGCTTTCAGGGCGAAACCGCAGAGATAGAGCGAGCGCCATACTCACCGGCGGCTCTTTTAGCGGCACTGGAAACTCGGGGGATATTACCATTAATACGGGTTTTCTTACTCTTAAAGACGGTGCCAGTATCTCTAATAGCGTCTTTATGCTTGAATCCGGTGCAATGCAACAAGTAGGCAGAGCGGGTACAATCTCGATTAACGCCCGGGATGGGATTACTCTAGAAGCACCCGAGGCTACCCGGCAGGAACTTTTTACCCGCATTACCAGCGAAGGGCCGATTATGGCTCAGGGTATGCCCGGAGAGATTAAGATTAATACGCCCTCTCTTAACCTAAAAGATGGTTCGACCATAAGTACCCTGACATACAGCGACGGCGACGGGGGAACTATATCGATTCATACCGGTTCTCTTTCTCTAACCGGCAGAGCTAGTATTGTTTCCACCACTTCCTGGAAGGGAAACGCCGGGTTAATTGTTATCAACGCTCAAGATAATATTTCTCTGCAGGGGCAAGATAATAACCGTGTCGGCATTTTTAGCGAAACAGCTTTTGGGGCGGAGGGGTTAGCCGGAGAAATCACCATTAACACCAACTCCCTTTCTGTCTTAGATGGGGCGCGAATCAGCACGGCTACTGATGGCCTCGGGGATGCGGGAGTTATCAATATAGTTTCTAGCGATAAAATCACTCTCGCCGGGAAGAATAGTGAGGGGGTTGGCAGTAGCATCCTCAGCGCAGTTAATTCTCGGGCTACCGGTAACAGTCAGGGAATTAAAATCACCGCCGGTACTCTTTCGGTTAGTGATGGAGCCTTTATCTCGGCTGAAACCGCAGGTAAAGGTAACGCTGGTAATATCCTCATCCGGGCTAACAGATTAGATATGAGCGACGGCGGTAGATTACGCGTGAATACAACCACTGATTTTAATGCTGGTGATATTACTTTAAATATAAGCGATCGTCTTTCTCTCTCCGGCACCGATACCGGACTATTTGCCCAAACTCAGGGCGCGGGGAAAGCGGGTAACATTACCATCAATAGCCCAGAAGTTATACTTGATAGTTCTGCCTCCATTTCCGCTTTTACCGAGGGGAGTGGTAATAGTGGCACGATTACGGTGAATGCGCCCCGAGCGGTGCTACTGTCAGATAGTAGTCAATTAACGGTAGCAACTAGCGGAGGCGGTAAACCAGGCGATATTAATATTACTACGGCGGAGCTGACGATCGGTAAAGACGCACAAATCAGCGCCACTTCTACCGTCACCTCTACCAATACCGAAACCGGTGGCAGTATAAGCATCAACGCGTCTCGACTCAATCTCACCGGCAAACTGGGCATTTTTGCCGAAACGCAAGGGGTAGCCCCAGCCGGTACTCTCAACCTTCAACCCGATAACGATAAACCTAACTTAGACATTGATTTTACCGACACGGCGATTATCTCGGCTTCTACCACCTCTAGCGGCAGGGGAGGGGATATAAACATCAGCGCACCGGAAACAATCAATATCAGGGGGGAGGGTAAAATCACTGTAGATACCACCGGGGCTGGAAACGCCGGTAATATCAACCTCACTGGCAAGACTTTAAATCTCAGGGATTCAACAATTACCGCCAGTACATCCGGCGGAAATGGGGGGAGTATTAATATATCTGGGGATAACCTCAACCTCGCTCAAGGCAGTCAAATCCGGACAACTACATCGGGAAACAGCAACGCCGGTGATATTAGCTTAAGGATAAAAGATAGCTTTAGCGCTTCTGGCAATAATACAGGTATATTTGCAGATACGGTGGTTAACGCTCTCGGTAACGGAGGCAATATATTTATCAATTCCGGGCTTTTGCTTTTATCGGAAAATGCGATCGTTTCTGTTGATAACTTAGGTATAGGCGTAGGGGGAAATATCAATATTTATACGAATAATTTAGCTTTGAATAACGCAAAAATAACCGGACAAACCGCTAGTAACACTGGCGGTAATATCACGATGTTCATAAATAATATTCTGGCTTTGCGGAATGGTAGTAATATTTCTACCACTGCGGGAACTGCGGGAGCAGGAGGAGACGGAGGTAATATTAAAATCGATAGTCGATTTATCCTGGCTATTCCCTCAGAGAATAGCGATATTAGTGCCAATGCTTTTCTCGGTAATGGCGGCAATATTTTTATTAATACTGAAGGAATATTAGGTATTAATTTTCGAGAAGCAGAGACTATTCTAAGCGATATTACCGCTAGTTCAGAATTCGGATTAGCGGGGATAGTAGCGATTAATAACCCGAATACAGATCCGAATCAGGGTTTAGTCAGTCTACCGCAACAATCAGTAGATATTAAAATCGTCTCTGGTTGTGATTTTAATCGGGGAGCTGCATCAGCTTTTTATAATTTGGGGCGGGGAGGAATTGCCGATAATCCAGGGGGTTTATTCTCAGGAGATATTGGTGAGGATTGGCTACCTTTGAATTCTGTTAGTGAGGGGGGAGGGTTTATATATGAACCCAAAAATTTAAGGTTGGGCGCTAAGTGCTGGGATTTGGAACCACAGAGACACAAAGAACACAGAGGAGGTTAATTTTGATGATTAGGAGGATTTTATATAGGTATCTAGTTTTATTTCTTCTGACTTTATTTGTGGTTACGGGGCTTACCCCGGTTTTAGCTCAGGTTCATTCTCAAGACCCGAAACAATTAGTAGAATACGCTGAGTCTGATTATCGTGCGGGTAATTTCATCTCGGCGGTTAATTATCTTCAACAAGCAATTAATATATTTGAGTCTCGCCAGGATTGGCGCAATTTAGGGATTACACTGACTAATTTAGGTCGTGTAGAGTTGAACTTAGGTCAAGCAGAATCGGCTCTGGAAAGATGGCAGAAGGCGGGGCAGATTTTTGAGGATAGATTAAATGATATACCAGCAAAAGTTAGGACTGAAATTTATACGGCAGAGGCTTTACAACAATTGGGTTTTAATAGTCGGGCTTGTGCTAATTTGCGATCGGTTTTAACCCTTAATACCGATAGTTGCCAAGATATAACGGTTGAGGTGATAGAAGAAAAATACCAGAATCCTAACGCATTACAAATTATGGCCTGGCGGAGTCTGGCTAATGTAATGCGATCGATCGGTCGGTTAGAAGAATCGATGCTGATCCTGGAAAAATTAGCTCTAACTTCTGACGATCCTAATTCAGCCGCTACCCGTTTGAGTCTGGGTAACACTTTACGCTCTAGAGGGGATCTCATCAGGGATCGTCAAGCTTTCCCCCGCTATGATTATCAGCCGTGGAGTTGTGCCATTGCTGAGGAAATATCAACAGAAGCTAGAGAAGTTTATCAGCAAGCCGAAAAACAATATAGGGATGTGATTACGCTCAGCCCATCAAAAAACACGAAAATAGCTGCTCAGATAAATCTGTTAAATTTACTCTTAGAAACTGCGCGAAATGATACCAAAGGTACGCTAAGAAACCGACAGCAATACGAAACCATAATAAATCAATTATCATCAGAGATTCTAGATGTAAATTCACCTATTAATAAACTAAATATTTATGCCAAAATTAACTTAATTAAAAGCCAAATTTGTTTATCAGGAATTAATAATCAACCGCCAAAATGGAGGGAGATTAACAAAGAGTTGCAGGAAGTATATCAAAGTAGTAAAAGTATTGCTAATCAAAATTTAGAATCCTATGCTCTAGGCAATTTAGGCAGATTTTACGAGTATCGCGCCCAGTGGCTAGAGAGAAATCCAGGAGATAATAACACCGTTGTCTGTTATGGGGCGGGACAATGCCGACAACAAGCGATCGATTACACGTCATCGGCCCTACTGCTCGCTCAACCTTCCCAATCACCTCAGATAGCCTATCAATGGCAATGGCAGTTAGGGAGATTATGGAAGGCGGCGGGGGATAAGGAAAAAGCGATCGCTATGTACGAAGGAGCCAGTAAAAGCTTAGAATCGGTGCGTAAGGATTTACTAACGATCGATCCTGATGTGCAATTTTCCTTTCGGGATTCTGTAGAGCCTCTTTACCGCGAGTACGTGGATTTACTTTTGAGTACGGATAATCTGTCGCAGGTTAATCGAGAAATCTTTCCCGCTCAAGCTCTAAATGTAATCGACTTCCTCCGTCTTTCCGAATTAGAAAATTTCCTTCAATGTTCTCTAGCCCCCGAAGTACAGTTAGAGACAGTGGTGGGGGAAATCGACTCTCAAGCGGCTTTTATTTACCCTCTAGTTCTCGGAGAGCGTTTAGAAGTAATCTTCAAGTTACCGGGGCAACCCCTAGCCCATCGAGCCACCCCTATCCCACATAGAGAAGTAGAAGAGACGATTAAACATTTACAAGACTATCTCAGACAAGCCCGTTTAACGGAAGAAGTTAAACTTGGAGCCGGTAAAGTCTATGAATGGATTATTAAACCCATCGAAGGCGAATTAGAAGCGTCGAGACAGCAGGGAAAATTGAAAACCCTCGTTTTTGTGCTTGACGACAGTTTGAGAAATATTCCCATGTCCGTACTCTACGACGGCGGGGAATATTTAATACAAAAGTATGCAATAGCTCTTATCCCCAATCGCATCCTATTCGATGCCCGGCCCCGACAGAAACAAATCAAGGTTTTAACCGCAGGGGTTAGTGACGGGCAGACAGTAGACGGTATTACATTCGAGCCGCTCCCTTATGTACCGAGTGAGTTAGAAGATATTCAAAAATTAGCCGATAGTTTCACCCAACCGCTATTGAATCAAGTCTTTACCTCCGGTTTATTAGAGCAGAAGATAGACTCGGCTAATTTCGGGATTGTTCACATCGCTACTCACGGGGAATTCAGCTCTAATCCAGATGAAACTTATCTTTTACTATGGGGGAAACGAATCAAAGTAAGGGAGTTCGATCGCATCTTACGAATTAACAGCCCGGATAATTACGCCGGCATAGATTTATTAATTCTCAGTGCCTGCGAGACGGCCCAGGGAAATCGACGCGCCGCGCTAGGGTTAGCTGGTGTTGCTGCTCAAGCGAGGGTGAGAACTACTATAGCCAGTTTATGGCACGTTAACGATCGAGCTACTGCCGAATTCATGACCCGATTCTATCAAGAGTTACGGGATGGGGCCACCATAGCCGAAGCCATACGCAAAACCCAATTATATTTTATCGAGGATGTCGATCGTCGTAGGCCTTACTTCTGGGCACCATTCGTGATCGTCGGTAATTGGTTATAATCCTGATTTTCGTTGGTTATCATATAAACTCGCTATGAGGAGACGGGTGTTTAGTTGATTATTCTGGGCGTTGTCCGAAAAGAAACTCAGCTATCCGCGTTACTTCGGTTCTAATCCCTCTCATCTCATTTTGAAATTCTTCTCTATCGGCTCGTGTTTGGGTTATGTAGCTTTCTAGTCTCTCCGATAGGCGATCTAGTCGGGCATTAGTATTTCTCGCATCGTTGGTCAATTTGGCTATGTCCTCTCTGTTCTGCTGGCAGAGGGTCACGGCTGTTTCTAATATGCGCTCGATTCTGTCTAATCTGTCTTCGGTCATGGTTTTATATTCAGTTAATCGGAGCTCGTCAGATAACAAAAAGTGCTTTCTTGGTGGTAGCTCTATTTTACCTTGTCCTACACCGCAGCCAATAGACGAGCGATCGTGTAAATAATAGAGCTATTTTCAAGACACATAAATTACTCATTTAACCTTGCTTGGAACTGGCTCCATTTCCATCTTAGTGCAATCTGATTCGGTTTAAAATCACCGCAGTTCAAAATTGTTTCCTCCCAAAGACAATATTCGCTCTCTAATGCAGCCGGATGAAAATTTATTTTTAGAGAGTCTGGTTCGATACCTAGAAGATTACGGTCAAACAGTATATGTAAATCCGCTCTCATTAATAATCCATTTGCTGGGTGATTATCCTTTTCTCCTCGATAGGGAACGATGTGGCAAGCTTCGACTACATCAAAAACGGAACAACCCGTAATCATACAGCGATCGCCGTATTTTTCTACTAGCAGTTTTCTAAATTTTGATTGTCCTGGGCGGAGATAACCTAAGTTTAATTGGCTTTCTCTTAGATCGATTAAATCTGCTATGTAGTCATCTAATGGAACACTGGGAATAGTTTGAGAATTGACTTCAATTAGTCCTAATTCTTTTCTACTAATGCTAGTATTTAATAAATTACTTACCTCAGGATATTTATTTAATATCTTGTTCATCAACATATTCAAATCAATTGCTTGCATTGAAAGCTGTTTGTTATAATTAGAGAAGCAAGCTTTATTTAATTCATCTATACTTAGGATATTTTCTATACTTATAAAACTATTTCCAAAGATAGCTGTATAATTTGTGGTATCTCGTGTTTCCTGTAGCGGCTGATGAAATTCTTGAGAACATCTACGGCATAAAAATTCGGGAACTTTAGTTGTTCTTTTATTAAATTGAGTGGTTTTACAAAAAGGACATCTTTTACTTATTTT
>CAZUVR010000035.1:0-11147 GCA_964623815.1 uncultured bacterium
CAGCAGCAATTAATCTTTCCGCCTCGAGATCGACGAATAGATTTTTACCTCGTATAAGTTTGAGTCGATAGGGATCGTGGGTGATTGTCCAGCCATCTTTTTTAAGAGCATTACGTACAATGTCATGGTAATAGTCACGAGCTGGCACGATAGTTAACAGGTTGGTTGAGAATTGTTATGAAAAAGCCGCCAGATAATCGGTTAAGCAAGGATAAAAATATCCTCATTAGTCATAGCTAAACCTGTCCCCAATGTAGCAAGCTGTTGACTACTACCAGAAAGATTACCATCGGCATCGAACAGTAAAGCCCCCGTAGTTGAATTATAGATAAAACGATGGTCAGTCGTGGTGGCAGCAGTACCGATCGTAAACCGATCGATCGCTAAAACGCTATTAGCCGTCAAACCTCCTCCAAACCCAGCAGCAGATACATTGATCGTATCGTCAGCCGGGACAAAATCGTTAATTCTGTCCACGCCTTCGCTCAGCCCGTTAAAGAGGAAGGAATCGAGGCCCGCACCGCCGGTGAGAGTATCGCTACCCGCACCACCTATTAAAGTATCGTTACCAGCGCCCCCGACTAGAATATCGTTACCACCCTCCCCGCTTAAGCGATTATTTCCGCTATTGCCGGTAAGGTTATTAACGCCTGAATTCCCGGTGGCGGTGATATTAACAATACCGATAAGGCTGAGATTTTCGAGATTGGCGTTGGTTAAGGTAAAGTTAAAAGAGGCTTGGACAGTATCGGTGCCTGCGTTAGCGCCTTCCGTGATCACGTCGCCGGAACTATCGACAATGTAGGTGTCGTCTCCGGTACCGCCAATGAGATTATCGTTACCCACGCCGCCATCGAGGGTATCGTTGCCCTCGTTACCCGTTAGAGTGTTAACCCCGCTGTTACCGATGAGAAGGTTATTACCCGCCGTACCGGTGCCGTTGAGAGCAGCCGTACCAGTTAGGGTGAGGTTTTCGATATTGGGGGCGCTGGAGAGATTATAGGTTTGATTAATCTGTAGGGTATCGGTGCCAGCGTTTGCGGCTTCGGTAAATGTATCCGTCAAGCCTTCGAGGATGTAAGTATCGTTTCCTAAACCGCCGATGAGGTTATCGACTCCGAGGCCGCCATTGAGGGTATCGTTTCCTAAACCGCCATCGAGGGTGTTATTGCCGCTGTTGCCCGTGAGGAGGTTATTTAGAGTGTTGCCCGTACCGTTAATATTAGTCGTACCCGTCAGTAATAGATTTTCGATGTTGGCGTAATTCGTCAGGGCAAAGGTTTGGGCGATTTCAATGGTATCCACGCCCCCGTTAACCGCCTCGGTGAGAGTATCGCCCGTGGTATCGATAACGTAGGTATCGTTACCCGCGCCCCCGATGAGGGTATCTATCCCGGCACCACCATCGAGGCGATTATTACCGGTATTGCCGGTGACGACGTTATTATTCGCGTCCCCGGTGGCGTTGATATTAGCACCGCCAGCGAGGGCTAGATTCTCGACGTTAGCGGTGGCGAGGGTGTAATTGATACTGGCTAGAATCGTATCAGTACCGGCGCCCGCGACTTCGGTAACGACATCACTCAGACTATCAACTCCGTAGGTATCGTTACCGGCACCCCCGACTAGGTTATCCGCACCCGCACCGCCGTCGATGGTGTCGTCACCTTCTAGTCCAGTGAGTCGGTTAGCGGCCCCGTTACCGATGATGAGGTTATTGCCGCTCGTGCCGGTGCCGTCGATAACCGCCACTCCCGAGAGGATGAGGTTTTCAAAGTTGGGGAGCGTGGCCAGATTGAAAGTATAGTTAACGTTGATGGTATCCGTACCCTCGTTGGCCAGTTCCCTTACCGTGTCGGTAGTGGTATCGACTATATAGGTATCATCCCCCACGCCGCCGATGAGGGAATCCACACCCGCGCCGCCGTTGAGGGTATCGTTACCAGCTCCGCCGTCGAGTGTGTTATTACCTCCGTTACCCGTGAGAAGATTATTGAGCGCGTTACCGGTAGCGTTGAGGGCTGCGATGCCGCTGAGGGTTACATTTTCAATATTGAGGTAGTTGTTAAGGTTGAGGGTTAGATTAGTTTCGATCGTATCCGTACCCCCGCCGCTGGCTTCGGTGAGGGTGTCCGTCGTGGTATCGATAATATAGGTGTCATCACCCGCCCCGCCGATGAGGGTGTCGATTCCCCCTGCGCCGTCTAAACGGTTATTGCCCGAGTTACCGGTGATGATATTATTACCCGCGTTGCCCGTACCATTAATATTACCGGCACCGTCTACAAGAGCAAGATTTTCTACCAGGGCGGGTAGAGTGGTGGTAACGATCGCGCTCAAAGTATCGCTAATAGTCCCAATTCCTTGAGCATCGGCTATGGTGGCGTTAGTGGGAGTTGTTAGATTAAAAGTGAAGGTTTCGTTGGGTTCGTTGATATTGTCGTTAAGAATGGGAATCGTAATGGTTTTACTAGTTTCACCAGGAGCGAAACTTAAGGTAGTCGTAGTAACTCCGGTGTAATCACTACCGCCCGTGGCCGTACCGTTAGCCGTGCCATATTGAACAGTAATCGCTTGCAGACTGGCAGCCGAGAGGGTAACTGTAAAGATAGCCGATGTAACGTTTCCTTCTACCACCGTCACATCGTTGACCGCGAGAGAAGGAAGATTGATCACCGTCGTCGTGGCTTGGGCGGAGGTGGCAAGGGTTTGTAAGTTATTAACGTTATCTCGGGCCACGCTATAGAAAGCGTAGGTACTGGCTACTTGACCGTTATAGGTTGCCGAAGTATTAACCGTATCATCGAGCCAGAGGGTATAGGCAGAACCATTTACGGAAACGTAGACATCGTAGGAGGCGATACCGCTACCGTTATCGGAACCCGTCCAAGAAACAGTAAAGTTAGGATTGGTGCTGAAAGCTGGGAGAGCGGTAACGCTACTGGTAGGATCGCTCACATCGACTGTATTCGTCCAAGTGGGGGTGTTAATGGGGGCGTTGATGTCGAAGACAATACTGGCTCTCGCATCGATCGCGGTTCCGGTGGGCAGATTGGCTAGGGGGCGGATACTGTAGTCTACGAAGCCCTCCCCATCCCTGCTGGCATTATTGGGGGGTAAGAAACCGGCGTTAACATCATCGGGGAAGTCGCCAGTTATGGGGTCTGTCGTGGTCAGTCTCCAAGTAACTGTACGATTAGTAGTATTGAGGGCCGCTTGGAAATCGACGAAGTAACCCTTGGTTTGGGTCAGGTCTACTCTGGTGGTGTAAGCTTTTAATCCTTGGGGTACATCTATATATATATTGCCGAATCCAAAATCACCCAGCTCGAAAGTATTTAGGTCGAGGTCGGTATCGAGGGGGTGAGTGATGGTGACGAATACGGCGGGTGCGGTTGCCGTGGGTTGGTTTTCAAAGCGGACGGTATAGGGGAAAGTTTGGTTAGGAGTGAGATATTTTTGAGTTCCGTATCCTGCGGGGCCGACAATATCGTTGGGGTCGAAAGAATTACTGACTTGCGTACCCGCCGAACCTAGCAACCCGCCTATAAAACTGCCTTTTAGCCAATCGGGAATCCGGTTAAATTGACGTAACCAGGGATTATTGATTGGGTTTAGATCTTTCCACGCTCTCGGCATGAATCGGTAACGGAAGGGATCGTTGAGGGCATGTTGAACCGGGCTGACGAAATTACCGTTGAGGCCGTTTTCGGTTAACCATCTCGGTAATCCCTGATAATATTTACTATTGGGATTGCTGAATCGGCTCGGTATCCAGTGCGACCACTCTTTCCCCGCCTGTCTGACAAGGGAACCGGAACCGATGCCGCCTCCAAGGGCCCCCAGCCCCGCTGAAATAGCTACGCTACCCCAACTAATATCGCTGAAATTACCCCCGTTGAATATTAACTGCGTACCAATATCCATCGCTGCACCTATCCCGGCACCGATGAGGATGGGGGCAAATAAAATCTGTCCGGTAGGATCGTTGTGGCTGACGGGGTTGTTGAGGGAGTAACGATAGAGGTTGGCATCTCCCGCCCCGATACCCAAAGGATCGATCCCGGTGAATCTCCCCGTCTGGGGATCGTAGAATCTCGCCCTCATGAAGTTCAATCCGTTCCCGTCCTCCATTACTCCCCACTGCCCCGCGTACTCGAAGGGGTTAGAAACCGTCTCGGTCTTGCTCAGATTCTCTCCGAAAGGCAGGTAACTATAACGGTTGACATAACTGCCGCTCGATCCGCTCAAGCCGATCACGGAACCGATCGCATCAGTATCGTAATAACTATTGCCGCCCCCGTCGCTACGGCTGACTAGTCCCAGACCGTGAACGTAAAGGGCTATGAGGCTACCGCTACCGCTGTACTCGCCCACCACATCACCCTGACCGGCGGGATCTAATAAAAACTCGCTTCGCTGACCGTTCCGGACGCTGGCTATACGATTCCCGAGTGCGTCGTACTCGTAAGTCCAGCTATCACTACCGTTAGTCACGCCGATGAGACGGTTCTCAATATCGTAGGTATAGTTCCAGGTTTGTCCGCCCTGGACTCTCCGGGTCAGGTTTCCATCGGGATCATAGGTATAAGTGGTGCCAGCAACGCTCGTATATTGATTGAGGTTATTGGTGCTGTACTGGCTCGCCACGCCGCTATCGGTGACGGAAATACGATTTCCCGCCGCGTCATATGAATATTGAATCCTGCGGTTATTCGGTAACGTCACCGAGGTTAACTGCCCCGCTGCATCGTAAGTGTAGGTGGTGATTCCTTCTACGGTCGATACGCTCGTCCTGCGTCCCAAATTATCATAGGTATACTCGAATCGTGAGTTCAGTGCGTTCGCGGCGGTATAATTGAACACCCCACGCAATTGAGAGGCTGCATCATAGGTATAGGTAGTATATGTACCGTTGCCGTTATCTTCTCTAAGCAAACGACCAGCCGCGTCGTAGATGTAGGCGACGATATTCTGGTTGTTGCCATCTCTCAGTCCGGATATGCGTCCTGCAGCGTCGTAGAGATAGTTCACCGTCGCTCCCGTCTGATCGACCATTCTCGTGCGACGACCACCACCATCGTAGGTAAACTGAAGGAAGCGACCCGAACCGTAGGTTACTCGGATTAGGCGATCGGCAGTATCATAGGTATAGCTAATATTACTATCGCTATCGGTGGCGGTTAATAAATTGCCCCGCGCGTCGTAGGTATACGCGGCCCTCGTGCCGTCTGGATAGGTCTTGGTCAGTAACAATCCCCGGCTGTCATAGGTGTAATCTATATCTTGACCCCGACGATTGACCGATACGGTGATATTACCCTGAGTATCGTAGGTGAAGCTCTCCCTACTACCATCGGCATAATTAATGCTTGACAAATTACCTTGATTGTTGTAAGCGTAGGCGATCAGGTTGCCCCGAGCATCCCGAACGGAGGCGAGATTACTATATTGGGGTTCGTAGTTAAATTCAACCCGTTGCCCCAGGGGATTAATACTGGTTAAGAGGTTGCCCCGATTATCATAGATAAAATTAGATGTGGTATTATCGGGGGCGATAACCGTGGTGAGATTACCCTTCTCGTCATAGCCGAACTCCGTCTGTCTGCCCAGAGAGTCGGTGGATCGTTGAGTCTGTCCGAGGGAGTTAAAGAGGAGACGGGAATTATTGCCCGTACCGTTACCGACGGTAACTCCACCTGCGGAGTCGTAGGTATAGATAACGGTTTCGGCACCCGTATTTAGGGAGGTTTGGGTTAAACGGCCGTTAGCGTCGTAATTATAGGAACTCTGGATGCCGTCGGGGAAGGTGGTGGAGCGGAGGGCGTAGGCATTGGCCCCGGTCGTACTATTATCGTAGGTATAGCTTGTGGTGCCGGTCGGGCCCGTCACAGTTAATAACCGCTCACCCCCAGTATCGTAACTGTAGGTAGTCACCCTGCCCGCTTGGTCGGTCAGGGATGTGAGGCGGCCCTGAGCGTTGTAGGTAAAGGTAAACCGATCGCCGTTGGAATGAGTCAGAGCAGTGAGTTGAGTCCCGGTATAGACGAGGGTGATCCTGTTGCTATTGCTATCCTGGACGTAATTCAATCGCCCGTCACCCCGGAAAACTCGAACCGTGCCGTTCTTTTCCCTGAGGGTATAGATTCCCGATTGTAGGGTCAGAATCCCATAATCGCCCTCAGATGCCCCGTAGGTTCCATCACTTCTCCTGAAGAAAGTACGAGAGGTATCGCCGCTCTCGATACTAACGTTCCCATCGTTATCCACGGTAGTGATTGAATCCCAGGGAGTCGTCCAGCCCCTACCGAAGATACCAGAACTTAAACGCCCAGTTAGGGATAGTTGGTAACTCCGTCCGAAAACGAGGGATAATCCAGGTGTGGGGGCGGTAGCGTCTACGCTCGTGGCAACGGTGGGGAAAGGAAAACTATTACTCGCCTGTTGCAGTTCAAAGCTCAGTAACCCTGCTACATCGCGGACGTATTCTCCGAGTTGACTGAGGTAAGTGGCGTTCTCACCAAGGGCAGCTTGATGATTATCCGTGCGGTTGCCGATCGAGCTGGTGAAGTTATTGAAGATGACATTCCATACCTCCAGAGCGAATTCGGGGGGACGGCTTGCGTCTCTGAGGGAATTCCAATCGATCGTCTCGCCCGATTTGATGGTGTTTAGGGAGAATCTAATATTGGTGACGGTACTCGATGCGGGCTTGAATTTAATCTTATAGGTGCCCGTTTCTCCCGGTGCCAGGGTGCCGGCGTTACCCGCTCCGATACCCAAGAATTGAATCGTACTGGCGGTGAAATCGTTGGTGGTATCGGAGAAAAACAGCGCGTTATCTGCACTCAGGGTTAATAGGGGCGCGGCAATATCCGTACTACCGTTATTGCGGTAAGTGATCGTTGCCTCCCTAGTCCAGAAAGGCCGCATCCCCCCCGGCACGCTGAGGAATGTTTCCAGTTGTCCGGCGGGTGCGGAAATAATATTGAGTACATCGTTTTGAGTCGCGTTGCCGGTGCTATCTGTTACCCTGACATCGTAAGCACCCGCGCTCAATCCAGCGAGATTAAAGGTGGCGATAAGGGTATTCTCATCCTGCCAAACTGTATTAGTCGCGTTACGAGTAGTATTATTCGGGGCGATAATACTGACTGCGGCGAGATTGGTAAAGCGATTACCTTTAATCGTGACGGTGACGGGCCCGGTATTACTCCCGGTATTGGGGCTAAGGCCCGTAATGCCGAAGGGGGTAACTATAGGGGTAGCGGTGACGCTGAGATTATAATTAGTCTGACCGGTGACGCGATGGGCCCGCAGATAATAAACCCCCGCGTTTAAGGTTTGATTGAGGGTTTCCGCCGTCGTCCCAGAATTGGTGGAACTCCCGATGACCACACCCGCACCGTTGAGTAATTCGATATTGGCATCGGCGCTCAAACCGTTGAGGGTCAGGTTAAAGGTACTGTTCCTGAGCAGCTCAAAACGATAGAAGTCGTTCCTATCCACCGCGTCGAGAAAATCACTGAAGCTTTGCGTACCGTTGAGGATACTAATATCTCGGGCCGTATCGATCGAATTACCGGCGTTATCTGGCACCGCGACATCGTTATCGACGATTGTGAGGATAGCTGTATTTTGTAAGCCCAGACTCGCCCCGCTGGTGGGGTTAGAGAGAGCGAGATTGATGGTTTCATTACCTTCCACCAGGCTATCGTCAACTATAGGAATATTAACGGTTTTACTCGTTTCCCCAGCGGCGAAGTTAACCACGATCGCACTACCGTTATAATCATCGGGACTTGTGGCACTACTGTTAATAGGGGTAACGGTGACGCTCGCGGCGGTTTGACTCGCCCCGGCGCGGGTGATAACCACGGCGGCGATCGCAACTCCATTTTCATTGACGCTGAAATTAGCCGCGCTGAATTGGAATTCGTTCCCTGATACTGCGTAAATAAAGACGGTGGAATTAAGATTGAGGTTGATAACTCCCTCGACGATGCCGATCAATTCATCGGGTTCGCTGCTGACGGGCTTATCTATATAAATTTCCGTATTATTGTTATTAACCAGGAGACGATAAGCCGTATTACCCCTTAATTGAATCGTGTCTTGAGTCGGGTTGAATCCGGTAATCCGAGCATAATCGGTAGTTCCAGCAGTAGTGTTATTGTTATCGTCGTACAATTGTCCGGAGGCATTACCGAGGACAAATCGATCGGCCCCCGCCCCGCCATCGAGATTATCTAAACCCCCATTACCGTTGATCGTATCGTTACCGCCGCCGCCGGTGATGGTGTCATTCTTAGTAGTCCCTGTAATCTGGAATGTATTGATACTGGAGAAGGAAAGATTATCCAGATAGAAATTATTGTTGGTGTCGTAACGGTAAGCCGCCCCAGATGAGCCACCTTTTCTATCGGTGGAGGTGTATAAATACATCCCCCTACCCGTATCTCCGGCGGAGTAATCGATGATGAGCATATCTTCACCGACATCACCGTTAACGGTATCGTAGCCTAAACCGCCCCCTAGGGTATCGTTACCCGCGCCGCCGGAGATACTATCACTACCCCGGGAGATACTACCGTTGACGAGAGGCGACTGTAGGATACTGTCATTACCGCTCCCGGAGGTGATGTAAAAGTTTTCGATATTGCTGACGGTGGCTACACCAGTGAGGACGAATCCACTCCCTAAATTCAAGTTTAAATTAGCGGTTTGACCTGAGAGGTTGAGGGTTAATCTATCATTATCGGCACCGCCGTCTACGGTGTCTATACCGGTACCAGCATCGATCGTATCATCTCCGGCACCAGCACTGAGGCTATCATTACCCGCACCACCATTGATGCGATCGTTCCCCCCTCCGCCGTTTATGGTATCGCTACTACTGCCGCCTTCAAGAGTATCATTACCGGTAGTCCCCGTGACTTGAAACTGATTGATCCCGCTAATAGAGACATAATCCAAATAGTTGTTATTGGTGCTATCCCTACGCGATGCGTTTCCTGAGGCGGAACCTTCAGAGTCAGTATAAATAGAAAGATTCAGTCCGTTTCCCGTATCTCCCGCCGAATAGTCGAGGATAAGTAAGTCATTACCAATGCCGCCGTTAACGGTGTCATTTAATCCTAATCCTGGGTTGATGGTATCGTTACCGGCACCTCCAGAGAGATTATCCACACCCCTGAACAGAGTACCATTGGCGAAAGCGGATTGTACGATAATGTCATTACCAGTC
This sequence comes from uncultured bacterium, assembly GCA_964623815.1. GTDB lineage: Bacteria > Cyanobacteriota > Cyanobacteriia > Cyanobacteriales > Microcystaceae > Chroococcopsis. Next base: position 9,248 of record CAZUVR010000035.1, read on the forward strand.
CCTGTCGTGATGGTGAAATTTTCGATATTGCTGATAGTGGCGACACCGGCTAGGGTGAATCCCGTTCCTAAAGTCAGGCTTAAGTTGCCCGTTTGAGAAGATAGATTGAGGCTTATGCGATCGTTGCCCGCACCGCCATCGATGGTATTAACTCCGTCGTCGCCGTTAATGCTATCGTCTCCAGCCCCGCCGTTGATGGTGTTATTCCCCGCCCCACCTTCGAGGGTATCGTTATTAGGGGTGCCCGTAACTTGAAAATTATTGATATTGGAGAAGGAAACATAATCGACATAGCTACCGGTACTGTTAGAGCGATAGACATAGCCTGAGGATGAGCCTTCTGAGTCGGTGGATACGGAGAGGTACATACCCCGGCCCGTATCTCCTGCCGAGTAATCGAGAATGAGGAGATCATTACCGATGCCGCCGTTAACGGTGTCGTATAATCCCAATCCGGGGTTGATGGTGTCGTTACCCGCCCCAGAGATGATATTATCCGCGCCCCGCAATAAAACACCGTTAACTAACGTCGATTGCAATATACTGTCATTTCCCCAACCAGTGGTGATATTGAAATTCTCGATATTGCTGACGCTGCCGATACCGTTAATGGTGAAACCTGTTCCTAAAGCTAGGCTGAGATTGCCCGTTTGACCGGAGAAGTCGAGGGTAAGGCGATCGTTCCCCTCGCCCCCATCGACGCTATCAATTCCGATGCCGGCGTTGATGCTGTCGTCTCCGGCACCGGCGTTAATACTGTCATCCCCCGCCCCGCCGTTTAAAGTATCGTTACCTGCCCCACCAGATAGGGTGTCGTTACCTATACCGCCCTCGATCGTATCATTACTACTCGTACCGGTAATTTGAAACCTGTTGATACTTGAAAACGATAAATAATCGAGGAAGTTATTGGTATTATCGTAACGATAAGCAGACCCGGAAGAGGCTCCTTTAGCATCGGTGGAGGTATTCAAATACATTCCCCTGCCGCTATCGCCGGCGGAATAATCGAGGATAAGTAAATCGTCCCCAGCACCGCCGCTCACCGTCTCGTTTACCCCCAATCCTGGATTAAGAGTATCGTTGCCCGCACCCCCAGAGAGATTATCCGTACCCCGGAAGACAAGGTTATTGATTAACGAGACTTGTGCGATGCTATCGTTACCGCTCCCCGTGGTGATGGTGAAATTTTCGATATTGCTGATGGTGGCTACACCGGCTAGGGTGAATCCCGTCCCCAGGGTAAGGCTTAAGTTACCTGTCTGCGTCGATAAATTGAGGTTTACGCGATCGTTTCCCGCACCGCCATCGATGGTATTAACTCCGTCGTCGCCATTAATGCTATCGTCTCCAGCCCCGCCGTTGATGGTGTTATTCCCCGCCCCACCTTCGAGGGTATCGTTATTAGGGGTGCCCGTAACTTGAAAATTATTGATATTGGAGAAGGAAACATAATCGACATAGCTACCGGTACTGTTAGAGCGATAGACATAGCCTGAGGATGAGCCTTCTGAGTCGGTGGATACGGAGAGGTACATACCCCGGCCCGTATCTCCTGCCGAGTAATCGAAAATGAGGAGATCATTCCCGATGCCACCGTTAACGGTGTCGTATAATCCCAATCCAGGGTTGATGGTGTCGTTGCCCGCCCCAGAGATGATATTGTCCACACCCCGCAACAAAACACCGTTAACTAACGCCGATTGCAATATACTGTCATTTCCCCAACCGGTAGTGACATTGAAATTTTCGATATTACTGACGGTGCCGATACCGTTAATGCTGAAACCCTTTCCTAAAGCTAGGCTGAGATTGCCCGTTTGACTGGAGAAGTCTAGGGTAAGACGATCGTTCCCCTCGCCCCCATCGACGCTATCAATTCCGATGCCGGCGTTGATGC
>CAZUVR010000035.1:11247-41290 GCA_964623815.1 uncultured bacterium
CGATCGTTCCCCTCGCCCCCATCGACGCTATCAATTCCGATGCCGGCGTTGATGCTGTCGTCTCCGGCACCGGCGTTAATACTGTCATCCCCCGCCCCGCCGTTTAAAGTATCGTTACCTGCCCCACCAGATAGGGTGTCGTTACCTATACCGCCCTCGATCGTATCATTACTACTCGTACCGGTAATTTGAAACCTGTTGATACTTGAAAACGATAAATAATCGAGGAAGTTATTGGTATTATCGTAACGATAAGCAGACCCGGAAGAGGCTCCTTTAGCATCGGTGGAGGTATTCAAATACATTCCCCTGCCGCTATCGCCGGCGGAATAATCGAGGATAAGTAAATCGTCCCCAGCACCGCCGCTCACCGTCTCGTTTACCCCCAATCCTGGATTAAGAGTATCGTTGCCCGCACCCCCAGAGAGATTATCCGTACCCCGGAAGACAAGGTTATTGATTAACGAGACTTGTGCGATGCTATCGTTACCGCTCCCCGTGGTGATGGTGAAATTCTCAATATTGCTAACCGTGGCTACACCTGCTACGGTGAATCCCGTTCCTAAGATCAGGCTCAGATTGGTGGTTTGATCGCCCAAGTCTAAGGTTAAGCGATCGCTCCCCGCACCACCATCGACGCTATCGACTCCCCTACCAGCGTTAATGCTGTCATCTCCGGCGCTGGCGTTAATACTGTCATTACCCGCGCCGCTGTTGAGAGTATCTTTACCCGCGCCCCCTATAAGGGTGTCATTGCCCGCGCTGCCCTCGATCGTATCATTGCTGGCGGTGCCGGTGATTTGAAACTGGTTAATACTAGTAAATGACAGGTAATCGAGGAAGTTATTGGTATTATCGTAACGATAAGCAGATCCGGAAGAAGCTCCTTTAGCGTCGATGGAAGTGTTTAAATACATTCCCTTACCGGTATCTCCTACGGAGTAATCGATAATGAGTAGGTCATTGCCTTCTCCCCCGTTTACCCTATCTTGAACTCCTAATCCTGGATTGAGAGTATCGTTACCCGCACCCGATGTTAAATCATCCGTACCTCTGAAAACTAGGTTATTAATCAGGGAAGCTTGTATGATACTGTCATTACCAGAGCCAGTAGTAATGTTGAAGTTCTCGATATTACTAACTGTGGCTACACCAGGAAGATTAAATCCCGTTAGAGTTAAACTGAGATTAGCGGTTTGACGGGAGAGGTCTAGAGTTAAGCGATCATTTCCGGTTCCGCCATCGATGCTATCAACCCCTGTCCCCGCGTTGATGCTATCGTCTCCAGCTCCTGCGTTAATACTGTCATTGCCCGCCCCTGCGTCGATACTATCATTGCCCGCCCCTACGTTGATGGTGTCATTTCCTGTCCCTGATTGAATCGTGTCGTTACTAGCCGTGCCAGTAATTTGAAAGACGTTAATTCCGGAAAAAGATAGAGAATCTAAAGTAGCATTATTGTTATTTCTACGCTCAACGTTGCCCGATGATGAACTTTCCACGTCATTATAGGCATAAAGATACATCCCTCTGCCGATGTCACCTTGGGAATAATCTACGATCAGCAGATCGTTTCCTGTACCGCCGTTAACGGTTTCGCTTGCTCCTAGTCCAGAGTTTAGAGTATCGTTACCCTCCCCTCCCTCAAGCCTATCCCTGCCGCCTAATCCAGAGAGAGAATCGTTCCCGGCTAAACCTTCGATGACATCATCCGTCGCTGTCCCGTTAATGGTATCATTCCCAGAGGTGCCAGTGAAATTCTGAAGCTCTACTTTTATTTCTTTTCTGTTGAAAACGATCGTTCCAGAATCATCCTCGGTTTTCAATGACCCGAATTCGGTTTCACTCAATTGCTCTCCCATCACCAAAGAGGCGAAGATAGCCCCCTCATCCCCCGGTGAATCCCCCTCATTTAAAATTCCATCCAGCGCGTGACCATACTCCTCTAGTAACAGAGATGCAACTACTTTTACATCATTACTTTCTACCACAGCATCCGATACATATATAGTATCGTCGCTCAGGCTATAGGCACCCCGCGCCCCCTTAAGAACATCATCTGAGACGATCTCGATCGGGGGAAGATGGCCCAAACTTTCTCTTTTCCATTGGTCTTTCAAAGAGGCGAAATCGACTCCAACACCGAAAGCCGAAGACATATTTTTCTCAAAGTTATCATTTTCAGCAAAAGTTTTTAGCCGAGATTTAAGTAGTATTAAAGCCTGCCCAAGTCGGGATATTTTGATAAATTCTAATTCCGTATTGATAATTTGAAGGTTAAAAAGCATATATGTATATCTATAAAATACTATTTTAAATTCATGAGAAATTTTGTAAGCTAAGGATAGAAATAATTATCCGCCTTATAGCTAACACTATCGGGTTTATGATTCTATCAACAACCTTTATTGAGAATGGTGCAAGATTTGAGTTCATAACGAAATTCGCTATGAAACCGTACTTACTACGATCGTCTATAAACAGCTTGTGATAGCAGGATTGGGTCTAGGATTAAAATGGACTCAACTAAAAATAGTTTTTTAGCCAGCTCTGCATATGTGTGAACCTATAATACTATAGACGTGTCATCAGTGATAAGTTTTTAATAAAATATCAATATTTTTACAGTACGATAGCGAAAAGTGGTATAAATATATTTAATTTAAACTGTCTAAAAATCAGCTACTATTGAATCACCAGGGTTTGATAATTAATGTTGTCAAGTCAAATCAGTAACTATTGAAACAACTTTAAGTAATTACCCTTAAACTATATTTTTGAATATGGGAGTATAAACATAATCATGATTATTTTTTGTGGGGGAAATTCCTATAATTTAGGAAATATTTGTAACAATATCTGCGTATTTTTACTATCTAAATCTGGAAATTTACCCGTTAAAGAAACTAATTGTAAAGTTACCGAAGAAATAGACATATATCTTAACATTTTAGGTAATACTTCACTGCCAGTTATCATTCAGTATTCTAATTTATCGGATCTGGCTTTAGAAAAAATTGAGGAAGGCTCAGCTCTGAGCGTTTATCTTTACGAAGATCCGCGAGAAATATTAACCAATGTAAACGAGAAAAAGTCCTTTGCTAAAAGATTCTTAAAGATTTGGCGTACCAGTGAAGAGAATTGGCTACCGCCCCTCAGTCGAACTTTGATTATAGATCAAAAAAACCTCCGCCTCGACCCCTCAAAAGAAATTGCGAGCTTGGCAGAATATTTAAGCGTGGAGATACCCGATAAAACCTATGTATCTCAGGAACAATCAGCAGTTATAAACAAAGAAAACTTAACGCCAGAACAGCTATTACTGATCGAAACCCTTCTCGACGAAATGATCTGGCGGTTCGCCACAGAGGATAAAAATCATCTAACCGCCAGTATCAAACAAAATCTCGCCCTAGTACAATTAGAATCATTACTACTGGAAGTAGAAAAATTACTTATCAGTATTAGTAATTTCCGAGCCAATCTGAAAGCGAAATACTACGATAGTCTCGACAAAAAATTAATCGATACCCTAATCAACATAGGCCACCTTAAAGAAGCAGGGGAAATCTGTCACCTACTGGGAACCATTTCCCTACAGGATAACGAACCGGAACAGTCGAAACGATGGTACTTGAAAGCCTTAGAAGTACAACCTCAACAGGCTAAATCTCTCTATAATCTGGGCTATCTCTATGAAGAGGAAGAAGACTGGCAGGCAGCAAAAAGCTTTTATCAACGGGCTATCAATATCAACCCGGAATATAGCAAAGCTCATTATCGGTTAGGGTTAATCTACAAAAGAAACAAGCAGATTGAAGAGGCGATCGCAGAATTTTCCAGGGTACTAGAGTTAGAACCAAATCATCAGGGAGCGAAATTTAATCTAGCATTTTTCTGGAAACAAGGGGAGAAGGTAGATTTTATCGCCGCTATGCTGCCAGAAAAAGATTTAGAGCTATTGCCAGGGCTGAGAGAATTCTTGAACGATACGGGGGTGGCCTTATTTAAAGATCGCAAATTAGAAGAAGCGAGGAGCTGTTTTCAATCGTTGATAGAGTTAGATTCCGATTGTCTGTTAGGTTATTTTAATCTCGCGGGGGTACTGCAGGAACTAAAAAATTATACCCAAGCAATAGCAGCCTACAATAAAGTTTTGAAAATTGATGAGAACTATATCGATGCGCTCAAAGGCCTCGGTTACGTCTACTACAAAACCGAAGAATTCGATCGAGCCAGACAGTGTTTTCAAAAAGCCCTAGAAATCGAACCGGACAACGCGGGCATCTATTCCACCCTGGGCCATCTGGCCGCCGAGCAGGGATTGGTGAGTGACTCGGTAAGTCTTTTCAACGAAGCTTTAAAACTTAACCCGGCTATAGCCGATTTACATTCAGGTTTTCTCTTCAATTTAAGTTCTCTGGATACTTTCACCCCGCAAGAAATATTTAACTCGGCTCGACTATGGTACGAGCAACAGGTAGTGAAAAAACGGTTGCCCCTCCTCAACGCCGCACCGATGAACAGAGAGCCTCAGCGTCGCCTTCGCATCGGTTATATCTCCCCAGACTTCCGCCAACATTCCGTCAGTCGCTTCATCAAACAGCTTCTCGCACACCACGATCGATCTCAAGTAGAAGTTTTCTGTTATGGGGAGGTAAAAAAACCAGATAAAGTAACGGAGGAGATAATCGATATTTGCGATGCTTGGCGATATACGCAGGAAATGAGCGATGTGGAACTGGCCGAATCGATCCGCAGAGACGGTATAGACATACTCGTAGACTTGGCGGGGCACACCGCCGATAATCGGTTAGAGGTATTAGGGATGAAACCAGCCCCTATTCAAGCCACCTATTTAGGTTATTTTGCCACTACAGGTTTACCGACGATCGATTATTGGATTACCGATGCTTATCTCCATCCCCAAGACACATCAGAGGTAACGAGCGAGAATATCTGGCGATTACCCCGTTGTTACGTAAGCTTTGAACCGGAAAGCAAAGCCCCCCCAGTGACTAGCCTTCCCCACAACAAAACCGGTATATTCACCTTCGCATCTTTCAACCATTTTCGTAAGCTCACACCCACAACCTTCGAGCTATGGGCAGAGATTCTGAAAGGGGTGCCTAACTCCCGATTAATTTTAAAATGTCACGGTAGCGATGTGTATAGCTCACCGATAGCGGGAAAAATTCAAAGGGCCTTCGTCGAAAAGGGCATCGAGCCTCAGCGCATCTCCCTATATGGAGCCTTCGGAGAAGAGGAAGATCATTTTAATCTTTACAATCAAGTCGATATTCATCTCGACTCTATGCCTTACACCGGCTGTACCACTACCTGTGAAGCTCTCTGGATGGGAGTACCTACCCTGACTCTGGCAGGAGAGCGAAAAATGGAGCGAATGAGTGCCACCATCCTCCATACTCTGGGGCTAGATGATTTTATTGCTACTTCCCGGGCCGAATACGTGGAAAAAGCTATCTATTGGGCACGCAATACTGATGACCTAAACTCCCTCCGTCTGACTATGCGCGACAGAATGTTAGAGTCGGAGCTACTCGATGGCCGGAATATGGCGCGGGCGATGGAGGATGCCTATCGACAGATGTGGCATACTTATCTGAGCCAGCATGGGGCGCGAGGTTCGGTAGATATTAAACCCCCTAATGTGGCAGGCTTGCAGTCATCGGCAGCGATCGAACTCCTACAAAATTTCATCGCCGCCCATGCCGAAGGCCCCCATATTTGGGAGGGCTACTATCAACTAGGCAGACTCTATCATGATTTAGCCGTCGCTGAAGCCGAGAGAGATGAGGAAACGGAGGATTCAAATCACACCGAGAATGCCATCTCTTATTATTTACAAGCACTCTGCCTCTCTCGCTCTCACCCTGAGGTTTATAGTTCTCTGGCTCGATTACTGGTAGAACTAGAGATCAAAGATCAGGCGGAAGAATATTATCGATACGCTTCATTACTTAACTACGCTAGTTAGGAATCTCTATCAACTTGTCCTATAACCGCCTCCAGTGGCGGTTATACTAAAATTTAATTTCCATATTTAATTCGCCACGTATTCCATGTTCTCCCTTCCCTAAACGACCGTTAACGGAAATAGCAGAACTAGGATCGTTATAGCGCAATACTAAACCGTAATTAATATCTTTCACCTGACTTTCAAAGCCTCTAGTGGCGGTTATGTAATTGGAATAATAGGGGCCGAGCTTCAACAGTCCTAAAGAAGGGCTATTGATAACGTCATAGGTAGCCTCTAACTGATAGAAACTATCCCCGCCGATCGACAGAGGATTATCGAGGGATAGGGAACCAGTAAAATTAACCCCCGTACTATGGGAAAATCTTAAGAGAAAGAAAGCGCTCGTACCACCCAACCGACTAGATTGAACGCCTGGATTGAGTATTTCAGGATAGTAACTAAACACGGGATAAAATACTATATTAAAATCTTTTTTTACTAGCTGAAAGAGGTTGCCGACCGATAAGCTAGATATTTCTACTACATTAGGATTAGTATTATAAGTGGCAGTAAAGAAAGGTGAATTATTAATAATCATATCCCATTCTTTTTTATCATTAAAAAAGACATTATTAAAATCATATTTCATCGAGAATTTAAAGGCAGCTCCTAGTGTTTTTTCCTCGGTAGCAAAACTAGAAGCACTACCCATATTATGATCCACCATCGGAGCAGAATCTGGAAATAAATTAAACCAGACTGCGGTAGATAAAGCGTAGCTAAAATTGTTAGAGCTACCAGTAAGGGAAAACTCCAGAGAAGGTAGATAAAGATAGCCCGTATAGGCGGTAGTTTCTATTTTCCTCTGGCGGAACATAGTTAATTTGATCCTGCCGAAATCTATGTCGAAATTTTTACCAAATCCTGCGATCGGTACGGGAGTATATAGGGTGGATAGGTTCTGATCTAAAACTAAAGTTCGATCGAGTAAAACTTTCCCATCCGTAGTAGTTACTTTTAAAAAGCTAACATTTATAGTCTTCGGGTAATCTATTTTTGTTAATTGCGTCGGAAAATTCATCCCCCCAAAATATAAAGGCCCGAAATCGCTCGGTCTGACAAAATCTATATAGACGGGTGGAACTTCCGGAGTCCAAGGCTCTACAATCTGTTCCATAAACCGGACGCTCCGACGATAAATTCCCGACCTCAATTGTAATAACAGAGAACTCTCGGGGGACACGTTACCTGAAAAAGTATAACTACCGGAAATTTGCGCCAGATTGCTGTTACTACTACCGTACTCTAAAGTATCGTTCAATCTCAGGTTCATCTGCCGTCTTTGTTGTGAGTTAGCTTGAGTATTGAGAGTGGCTAAAGGTTGCATACTTCTATATTTTTCCTTAGCTCGATCGAGACTTTCGTTTAAATTATCCGGGTTGAGGAGCGAGAAAACCCCCCCTAAAGCTAGACCTAAAGTAGAGTTAGCCGATTGTTTTAAATCGGTATGGCTCCAACCCGATGCCGTTATGGAAATACCTGGATTGGAAAATACATTAACATAGGTCATCTGAATTTTTTCTGGATCATATTTCAGTAAAGTTCTATTGTGCGACCAGGTGAGAGTATACCGATACCAATTCTCATTTGTCGGCTCACTCCTAGTGGTAAAAATTTCCGGGCTTTGTTGACCGAAGTTGTACCACATGAGAGAGTTAAGATAATGCCGATCTCTTTGTTCTTGACTTAAAAAAGGATTGGCTAAAAGTGTCACCAGATCATTGTTATCTGTTTGATTGAGGCGGAGGGTTTTAATACCCACTTGAGAACTCATATTAGGGGTGAAAGAAAAGTCTTTTTTAGTGAAAAAATCTCCTAAATGTAAACCGAGTGCCACTAGATTTTCACGCGGTACGATCGAGCCTACTTGAAACTTAACATTATTATTGAGCAAAGGTTTTAGATCGACGGTGGGAAAACCTTGTAAAAATAGCGGCGCATTAGTGGCATCTAAATTCTCGAAAATAGAGCCACCCCCTTGAGGAGCGCTCGTAACAGCAGGTCTTATATCGTAAGAGGGAATAAAGTATCGCTCCAAATTGCCATCGCTACGAGTAATATTAACGTTGAAGTTCACCCTATTAGAGAGAGAGGCATCTGGCGGTAAAACGAATTCTGCGGCAGCACTGATAATATTTAAGTTATCGAAATTTTTCTCTCCCACCAGATCCGTAAAGTTGTTGGGGAGGCCTGTCGCTGATTGCATACCGAAAAAAACAGTAGAGACTCGGGCTATTTGTGAGATCGATTGCTGTGTCACGTTGCCCTGATAACCCACGTTAAAATGAAATCCTTCGGTTTCTATCACTACTCGATTACCCTCTAATACCCAATAGAACTGTCTGTCGCTGGGGTAATAGGAAATATTTAAAGACTTGAGTAAAAAATCATCGAATTTTTGACTTTGACTGGAGTTATTTATTTCAAATTTATTTAGATCTAAATTGAGATTGGAGTAGAAACTAAATTTTAAAGGTTGGAAGTTACGCGGTTTGATGATCAGTCCGTCAGTGGTATTGACGACGAAGGGGTATCTTGATGCGGTATTATCCAATAAATTACGCATCAAGGTTTTTAGGAGATGACGATTTTCTTCCTCGGTTAAAATAGGCTTAGGTTCTGGTTTTTGCTGTTCGTTATTATCGTTCTGTATTGAAGGGATTGGGGGAATTTGAGGGATATTGCTAGGGACGGGATTTAAAGGAGTTTGATTAATGCCCGTCTGAGAGATTAAATGGTTAAATCCATCTTTAGTTTCTAATCTCGATTCGCCAGCAGAGCTAACTTCTAAATTTGATAAGAGTCCCCAAGCTGTTAGCCCGCAGAGAATTAGGAATCTAAATCTGGAAAATAGCACCTTCATTTTTTTAGGAAGGTCTAAAAGTTTTATAGTAAAAGAGGACTAAAAAACTGGTAATCCATTTACCAGTTTTTCAATCGTATTCTCAATTCGTTACTCTCGAATAGTGGAGTTAAGTACTGTCAGTTTAGTTTTGGCAACCCCAGATAAATCAGGCTCGCTTAATAATTAGTCTAAAGCCGCAGAGCCACCGGATTGCCACTGTTTAACGATACCGATAATGTCACCGAAACGCGTTAATCCTTCGGCTGAATCGATCGCACGAGCGGTAGCTGCTTCTACCGTAGAAGCGGAGTAGGTAGCATTAGAGGCGCTAAAGTTCGCGTTAGAAATCACTACTTGGCTTGGATCGCCGTTAACACTCGAGTAGGTGACATTCATGGTCAACGCACCGCTAGGAGCGAAATCTTTTTCGGGGAATACAACTTCAGCAGCAAAGTTAGTAGTGTTTGTGTTAGACAGAACGTTAGTAATAGCACCAGAAGCTCTAGATTGAGAATCAGCACCTATAAATTGAGCGTTTGCAGATTCGGCAGCGATAAAAGAACTTGCAACGGCACCACCAGCTAGTAAATAAGCAAGAGTTGCTTTTTGAGATTGGGATTTCATAGTTTTAATTTCTCAAATAAAGTCTACGGTTTTATATTACTATTTATCTTTGATTAAATCAATTGTTTTTGGATATTTTATTGTTAATTAATATGATATTAAATTTTATAATATTTCAGTATAAACTAGCAAAATAATTTAAAAATCGAAAACATAAAAATATTTTATTTAGTGCAAATACTTAATCTACTAAGCTTTAAACCTGATTTCTTTATCTTGATAATAAGTGAGCTTCTATAATAAGCTTTCTTATATAGATAAATTAACTTTATGAATAAAAAATATAAAAACATTTCTAGAGCAAACTTTTTCTAAAAAATAAAGGTTGCTCTAGATAGACTTATGTGCTGATTCGTATTAATTCCTGAGTAGATTTTCTCGAAATTTTAATTTCGAGAAATAAAAAAATATCAATAATAATTATTTCCGTGACTTAGAGCGGATTTTTAAGCCTATATATATAGTAATCGGGAGACGTTTAAGCTCACGTTTACTCAACGTCTACTTTCAAATAAAAGGTACTTATGTTCTAATATATATAGGCGCTTAACTATAGCTAAAGAAGTAGTGCCTGTATTAGACATAGATACAATAGTAAAGTTGAAACAACAACAGAAGCCGACTATGAATGAAGCTGAGTGCACTTTTGGGCATCAAACGTATCGAATATTGATCGCAGACGATGATCTTGCCACGAGAGCATTCTTGAAATCAGCATTAGAACGAGAAGGCTATATAGTAGAAACAGCGGGCGATGGCAGAGAATGTTTCCTGAAATATAAAACCTTCGAGCCTGATATAGTAGTTCTAGACGCTATGATGCCAGAAACAGACGGACTGACCTGTTGCCTTAACATCCGCGCCATCGATGAAAAAGTCACCATATTGATCGTTACCTTCGTAGATGAGAGGGAATTTATCAATCGCGCTTTTGAAGTGGGAGCGACAGACTATGTTAGCAAACCGATTAACTGGCTTGTCTTGCGCCAACGTATAAAACGTATTCTAGAGATAACGAAACTTTCCCAGCGAGCGGAGACTTTAGAAACCCAGATTACTTTACAACAGCGGCGGCAAAAATTCTTGACTGGACTATTGACCCAGATCGATCGACCAACCATCACCCGAGAAGGCATGAATACGATTCTCGATAAAATTCGTCATTTTTATGATACGGAGCGGGCGTTAATTTACCCGGCTCATCATCCCGGTAAACTAGAAATTATGGAATCTAAACAGTCTCACCATCCTTCCCTGTCTCATCTATCTTTAAGTGAATTGGGATTAGAACAAAAATATTCACCTCAATATAAGTTAGGCGAAATCATCGCCGTCGAGGATGTTAAAAAGGTAAAACTAGCCAACGCAACATCTAAACAGATGGCTAAGGAAGGAATTAAATCATTCTTGCTGATCCCTATCGGTTCAGGATCAAACTTTTTAGGTGTTCTTGGTCTCTTCTGCGATCGAGAACGTACATTTAACCAATTAGAAGTAAGTTTAGCTTCTGATATAGCCCATATATTACCCGTATTTATTGATAAGTTGCAATATGGCTAGACGCTCGCTTAAAGCTTCAGATGTGGGAATTATTAAGATTAAACAGGCAATACAAAAAAGTGGATGGACTCACGAATATTTAGCCGCTGAAGTCGGGCTATCGACTCGCAATTCCGTTTGGAAATTTGTTAGCGGCAGAAATGTCAGTCACACTATTTTTATAGAGCTTTGTTTTAAATTAGGTTTAGATTGGCAGGATATAGTCAGTTCAGAAAAACTTAACACTAGCGACGCTCTAGCTGAAGAAAATTTACTCAACGATGACCTACTCTCCGAGCTGTATGTTGAAATTGAGAGACAATGTTCTCAAATGCGTTCTTTTTCTGGTAACATCGGCCCTCTATCTGTACAGCAGATGTATTGCGATTTAAAAGTGTCTACTTCCTTGAGTAGTCAACGGTGGTTAGAAGTCGAAGAAGTAAAATTCAGCAAAACGAAGACAGTTCTCGCCGAAGAATTTGTTACCAGCCATTCAAAAGTAGTCATTCTGGGTAAACCTGGTTCGGGGAAAACTACTCTCTTAAAATATTTAGCTCTACAATACCAAAAGGGTAACTACAAGAGTAAATATATACCCCTATTTATCTCTCTCATAAGTCTGAGTAAATTCGCGATCGATGACCGAGATAATCTTGTATCGAACTACATATATAATTTGCTTCTCGGTTTGAATATTTCTAGAGAACAACTCGAAGAATTATTTAACAGGGGAGCATTTGTTATATTTTTAGATGGGTTAGATGAGGTTTTACATGGTAATTTGTTAGTGAATCATATTCAGGAGTTTGCTGATAAGTTCCCTCTTAACAAAATTGTGATTACTTGTAGAAATGCGTCCAATAACTATATATTTTCTGGATTTGATTATGTGGAAATAGCTGATTTTGAATACGAGCAAATAGAACAATATATACACCGATGGTTTTCTTTTGCAGAATTCGGAGACGTTCAGCAAGAAAAACTCCTACTAGAATCATTAAGTTTAAAAGAACATCAAGCAATTTTAAAATTGGCAGACAGACCTATTCTACTTAATTTAATATGTTTAATATTTCAAGACAATAATCATTTTCCTAGTAAATTATACAAGTTATATGAAGAGGCTATAGGGATATTACTGATTAAATGGGATGAATCTAGGGGAATCAAAAGAGATAGTGTTAATGAAAATTTATCATCGTCCGAACTGGTTAAAATTTTAAGTACAATTGCGGAAAAAACTTTCGTACAAGGAAAGTATATATTTGAAAAATCGGATATTATAAATATTACGAGAGAATATTTTGCCAGTAATTGTTCTCTAGAATTAAATAAAGAAGACTTATTACTTTACTGTGAAAATATCTTGAAATCGATCGAACTGCATAGCGGCATTATTTGGGAAATAGCGAAGGGTATATTTACCTTTTCCCATTACATATTTCAGGAGTACTTAATTGCTAGGAAAATAGTTAGTATTATTGATAATTCCGAGCGGGAGCGGGAATTAGCTAATTTAGCCTGGCATTCACTCGATCCGAGATGGCATGAAGTGATCGAGTTAACGAATTCTATGCTTTCTGATTCTCATTATCTATTAGAGAAGATAAACGTACTAATGGAATCATTATTAACTCAAGATTATAATCTGGAAAAATTTATCAGTACCATAGATGAAAAAATTAAAGTTGTTAAATCTAACTTAACTCCAGCGGCAACGAAATTTTTTTATATTTCCCTGGCTCACGATCGAGACTATAACGGAGTGATTTTATTCGACAAAAAAATCATCAATAGCTTATCAGAAGATTTAGCCCTTGACCTATGGCTATGTAAAGTATTGAATATCAGCAGTAAACTAGCAGAAAAATTCTCTCTAGAAGATTTTTATGATCTCTGCTTTGCTTTAGATGTTGAACATAAAACTGCCTATAATCCTGAATTTACAGAATCTTTAAAATCTTTCAGGATGTCCTTAATAAATTTATTAAAAGAGAAAGACGGTATAGAATGGTGGTGGTCGGTAAATTCGCAAAACTGGCTAACTAGTTTGCGGGAATCCCTGATACAATACCGTTCTGTAGGTCATGATTGGCAATTTAATCTGGAGCAACAAGAGCTATTATCAAAATATAAATACATCTATCGACTGTACTATAAACTTCTATCCCATTGGGTCGTTAAAACTTAAAATTAAAAATTATACCAAGTAGATAAGGGGACTAATTATTCAGTGGGCATTCAGCATCTATTATGTCAATCAGAAAAACACCGAATCTTAACGGTAATACTGAGTATTATCCTCTGCTTAACGGTGAGCGCTTGCGGCTTGTCACCTCGGGTGATGGCACAGGAGAGAATGTTTCTTCCCTTATCGATAGAATTTTTAGGAGAGTATCAACTGCCGAAAACCGAGTATGAAGGCACTGCCGTAGGCGGACTTTCGGCGATTACTTACGATCGTACCACGAACCGCTATTACGTACTATCGGACGATCGCTCTCAAAAATCACCCGCCCGATTCTACACCGTAGCCATCGAGATAAACCCGGAAAATTCCCGGCTAGATTCCGTCAAAATAGAAGATGTAACTTTCTTAAAAGGGGAAGACGGAAACAAATATAAACCAGGCTCGATCGATCCGGAAGGTATCGCCCTTTCCCCCCGCAACACCCTCTATATTTCCAGTGAAGGAGCGACAGCGCAAAAAATCCCCCCTTTTGTAGCCGAATTCGATACTGGCGGTAAGTTAATCTCTCCAGTCGAGCTACCGCCGAGATATAGTTTTAATAAAGATGAGAAGAAACCCCCTCAAGGAGTACAAGATAATCTCGGCTTTGAACCCCTAACCTTAGGAGTCACCAGTACACTAAAAGATGACCCTTTCCGTCTATTTACAGCCACCGAAAACGCCCTAATTCAAGATAACCCGGAGAAAAATCCCCAACTCAATCGCAGAGTGCGTATGCTACACTATGTTATCAGTCCGATCGGGCCGCCCGTGTCAGTTTCGGAAAACCTGTATATAATAGATGAGTCGCTTGAAAGTAGATACAATGGTCTGGTAGAGTTATTAGCCTTAGAAAGAGAAGGATACTTCCTCAGTTTAGAAAGAACATTTGGATTATCAGGATTTGGAGTTAAACTGTTTCAAGTAGTCAATGCTAGTTCCACCGATACCTCAAGAATAGACACTCTCAAAGGTGATTTAGATGGTTTACAAGTGCGTCCTTTACAAAAACGTTTACTTTTAGATTTAGGAGATTTAGGAATAGACTTAGACAATTCAGAAGGCATGACGCTCGGCCCTAGTTTCCCGGATGGCAGTCGTTCCCTTATTCTAGTTAGTGACGATAACTTTCAGAACAGTCAAGTTAATCAATTTCTCCTATTCCGGCTCAAAAATCTATGACCCATTCTACCGATATTAAAACCCTGGCTCTCTGGATGGCTGGTGACTTCAGTAACCAAGCCCAAGCCTACGCAAATCCCCCATTTTTCGCTCACATCCGCGTCTGTATGCGCCCCCTGCCCCAGGATTTTCTCGGCGGCTTCAGCTTTTTCTTAGAGCAGGCTTATGACTTTATGTTAAGCTCTCCCTATCGTCTCAGAGTTTTAAAGTTACACTTGGTAGAGGATCGTATCGAGTTAATCAATTATAAAGTCAAAGAAGAATCGAGATTTTTTGGAGGTTCGCGTAATCCGGAAAAACTTAAATCCTTAACTCCCGATGATCTAGAGCCGATGAATGGATGCGACATGATAGTCCAGTGGACAGGTCAAAACTTTAAAGGAACCGTCAAACCCGGTAAACAGTGTATAGTCGTAAGGAAAGATAGAGTAACCTACTTAGATAATAGCTTTGAAATCAGCCCCGATCAGTTGATCAGTTACGATCGAGGCTTTGATCCCGAAACTGATGAACTAGTCTGGGGTTCAGTCGCTGGCCCTTTTGAATTCGTCCCCACCAACCGCTTCACCGACGAAGTGGCTTGATGCGAGCGATAGCGAAGAAACGAAAGACTTATCGACTTTCGTTTCTCGGACTGAACCTCCAAAAAGCAAACACATCTATAAAAGTTTCTGAATGCCCTCTAACAGAGAAAATTTAGCACTAGCTTGGCGCGAGCGTCTTCAGCAGGAAAGCCCTTCTTTCACTGAAACGGAAATAGAAACCCTGATTAAATGGTTGTTAGGTAAAAACCCTAGCATATTCGATAATTTATCTCCGAGCCAATTAGAACAGTTTAAAAAAGGATGCGATTACCGCTATAACAAATTTAAGAGAGCATATTGGGGGTTAGCTTATCCTCAAGCCTATAATCGGTTAATAGATAATCTCTCCCGTATACCCCTGGTGAATAATACCATCCGTAATTGGATGAGTAGCGATAAAGAGGCGAGAAAAGTACTCAGAGAAATTATCGAAGAAGTAGTACAGGAAATACTTTGCTCCAGTCAATATATTAACCGCCAGATGGAATGGATAGGCACGATTACCACTAATAGTAATCTGCGTAATGCTCTTTTATTTACCGATTTAGAAGAATATTGCCTTCGTCCTATAAATAACCAGAATATATTAATCGGTAGGATAATTAATTACTTCAAGAAGGAGATAAAAAAAGGAGTTAAAAACATTCCTAAAGGCACAGCCATAAATGTTGTGCCCGATACCTTCATCAATGAAGAGGATGAATCTTCTTTTAACTTGGTGGATACTAAGGCTATTGCTCAATATCAAGACAACCAAAACTATCAGGAAATAACTGTCAATCGCCTAAAAGTTCAAGAAGAATTAGAAACGTATCTTGTCAAAAAATTAGGCGAAATAGAAGGTTTAATAGCTGTAGAATGGCTGAATTTACACATGCAAGGATACTCAGCCAAGTCTATATCAAAAATAACAGGTATAGAGATAAACACCGTTTATAGAATTAGAGAGAAGGTAGTTTATCATGCCAATAATTTCGCTTTGAATGATGGTAGTCCATTAGTTAATGATTGGCTAGAAATAGGTGTCGATAAAAATTTTGGACTCACACCGACTCAGTATATTATCTTCCGCGAACAATTGACAGAGCGACAGAGAAAGATTTTTAGTTTACTCCAAGAAGGATTAACCCTAGAAGAAATAGGGAAAAGATTGTCTTTGCAAAAAACCTTATTAAAAAAAGAGTGGGGAGAGATTTATACTAAGGGGAAAAATTTACGGAGTCCCAATAGCGTATGTGGATAGTATCTAAACAAGTCGGTGTTTTCAGCCATTATCTCACTACTGCCAACGTTTTTCAGCCTGGTATGGAGAGGGCTAATAAATTTGTCTCTAAGGAGATGGCGGAAATAATGGCTAAAAAATATGGTGGCGTGGTGCAATCTCTAACTAAATAGAGTTTTGGCGATCGGTTATAGTAGTAAGTAAAGTTTTATAACAAGAATTTATGGTAGCCGCGATCGACCTGGAAAAAGTATACAAAATTTATAACAATGTGCCCGTAGTCAATGACCTATCTTTTTCGATCGAATCGGGCGAAATTTTCGGTCTATTAGGCCCTAACGGTGCGGGAAAATCTACTACCATTAGAATGATCATTACCCTCACAGAAGCGAGTCAGGGGAAAATTACAGTAGCCGGTTACGATATTCGCCGTCACCGTGATCAAGTAAAGCGAAACATCGGCGTAGTTCTGCAACAAATCAGCATCGACGGAGAATTAACCGTGTGGGAAAACATGGAATTTCACGGCAGGATGCACCATATACCGAACCCACAGAGACAGAAATTAATCTCTCAGTGGCTAGATTACGTGAGTTTATCCGACAGGAAAGATGTGTTAGCCCGAACCTTATCGGGAGGGATGAAACGGAGATTACAGATAGCCAGGGCTTTACTGCACGAGCCGAAAATTCTCTTTTTAGATGAGCCTACTGTAGGTTTAGATCCTCAAAATCGCCGCCGTTTGTGGGAAGTAATCCGCGACCTTAATCGTCAAGGGATGACTATACTATTAACTACCCATTATATGGAAGAAGTAGAATTTCTCTGCGAGGATCGGGGCAGGATAGGGATTATGGAAACCGGGAAGTTGATAGAATTGGGAACTTTAAAGGATTTTCGCGCTAAGTACGGCGAGGGGCTGGTGATCAAACAGATAGAAGATAAGATCGAGTATAAGTTTTTCCCCACTTTAGCAGAGGCTAACGCCTATATGGGGAGTTTGAGCGATCGCACGGGGATGATGTGCCGTCAATCCAATCTAGAAGATATTTTCGTTGAATTGACGGGACACCAATTAGATTAACGTCAGCTTGGGTTAAGCACTTGGTATCTGTTTCAAAAGAGTTCGGATTTAGGAGGCGCGGAATTGGGGTGGTTTTTCTAGGAGTTTTCGGGCCTTCTTTATCAATCCTAACTACCAACCGAGCGGCGCATTCCCAATTCCTGCCCCCGCAACTAAATCTTAACCCGAACTCAGGTTACTTAAGACAAGTGCTGTGATTAGAATCAACAGCCTATGACTTTAATATCACTTACCCCGCCTATTTCCTCAGCGCATACTGAAAGCATAGAGGTTTTAGATAAGCCTACAGAATGTTTTGAGCGTTTGTGACCCTATCGGATAGATGGGGTTTTATATTTTTATAGCTCAATAAACCTTTAAATAAAGCACTACCATCCGTCGCCCTTAATAGTGGATCACAAGCCCTCTCAGGATGGGGCATCATACCCAAGATATTACCGCGCTCGTTAACGATTCCCGCTATATTATTGATCGATCCATTCGGATTATATTCCTCGCCGATTTCCCCCTTTGTCGAGGCGTAACGGAAGACAATCTGCCCGTTATCGTTTAAAGATTTTAAAGTGTCTTCATCGGCATAATAACGCCCTTCACCGTGAGCTACTGGTAAGGTGATTACATCTTGAGAGCCATACTCTCTTGTCCAGGGTAATGATTTATTCTCTATCTTCAAAGGTAGTCGATCGCAGATGAAATGTAAGTCCCTATTTCTAATCAATGCCCCCGGTAATAAACCCGCCTCCGTCAATACTTGAAACCCGTTACAGATTCCTAGTACGTATTTACCCTGGTCGGCGTGAGCTTTAATACTCCGCATTACCGGGGAAAATTGAGCTATAGCGCCGCAGCGTAAATAATCGCCATAACTGAAACCCCCTGGGATTACCATGACATCAATATCATCGATGTCCGTATCCTCGTGCCACACCATGCGGGTAGGCTGATGGAAGATACCCTGCGTGACGGTTTGCACATCTCGATCGCAGTTTGACCCTGGAAAAACTACTACACCAAATTTCATATTACACCTACGCCCGGCTGACATCAAAACGATAATTTTCGATTACTGGATTAGCGAGAAGTTGATCACACATCTTATCTAGCTGTTGTCTGGCATCATTTTCATCCCTAGCCGACAGAGTGAGCTGAATGTACTTACCGATGCGTACCCCTTCTATTGAATCATATCCTAACTGTTTCAGACCCGATTGCACAGCAGTCCCGGCCGGGTCGAGAACCGAAGGACGCAGAGTAACATAGATAGAACAGTGATATTGGTCAGACATAGGTTTTAATAAATATAGGTGAAGAGTTTCCCACTCTATTATGAAGTCACAAAGAACCCGATCTCAAGAAAAAATTTTCCATTTACTGAAAAGTCTCAATCGTGCTATCTCCGCTCAGGAATTGTACGCTGAATTACATCAACGTCAGCAATACCTCGGGCTGGCTACGGTATATCGAGCTTTGGAAGCTTTAAAGTTAGAGGGAGCGGTACAGGTGAGGACTTTATCGAGCGGTGAATCTCTTTACAGTCTCATCCACCAGGATCAGCATCATCTCACCTGTATCAGTTGCGGTGAATCGATCACTTTTACCGAGTGTCCCGTACACGAGTTAGAAGATAAACTGGAACAGTCTCACGGTTTTAAAGTGTACTTTCATACTCTAGAATTTTTCGGGATGTGCGATCGATGTCAACCTGACGAGCCTAACTCAAAACCGGCTCCTGAAAACGAATAGGTGTACCCGTATATAAGGGTGTCCAACCTTCCATATTACTAAAATAGCGTACCGCCTTCACCCTTTTGCTCTCGGTTAGATGAAACCAATGCTCGGAGTTAGCAGGTACGTTGATATACTCTTGAGCTTGTACCGTTAATTCTATTTGTTTCCCATTGGGGCAGACGAAGCCGAAGACACCCTCACCATCGATGATATATCTCACCTCGTCATCGGCGTGGGTGTGACAACTTTCAAACTTGGCTAACAGAGTATCGAGATTAGGGATACCAGGGTGTAAGACGATTAAATCTCTGGATTGATAACCTAAATCCCTTTGCAACTCTTCAAAATAATGATCTAACGCCCCTAAGACTTCCTCTTTTTCTTCTTCCGATAAACTCGGTTGAGCGAGTAGTTCATGGATACGGGGGTTATCTCCGGTTGACCAAGTTTTTAACTGTACGTTTAAAGCGGCTAAGCGCTCAGCGATTTCTTCACCTTTGGTAATAGTCGTTCCATCTTCTAAACGTAAGATAGCCATTAAGCCCTAGTCCCCTCCATGATGTAGGATTACTTTATTATCTTAGCTATTAACGATGAAAACTTGGTTAGGTATAGATCCGGGTCTGGCGATTATGGGATGGGCTATCCTGCGCGATAACGGCTCTACCAATCCCCTGCTCTTAGATTACGGTACGATCGTCACCCCCAAGGGTTTATCTACTGCTAAACGCCTCGTAGAGATAGAAAGTGATTTGATTACCCTGGTAAAAGAATTTCACCCCGATGGTATCGCCGTCGAGATGCCTTTTTTTGACCGACAAATTAAAGCCGCTGGTGGTGTAATACAGGCTCTCGGGATAGTAAGTCTGGTGAGTTGTCGAGATGGGGATAGGGAACCAGTTTTCTTACATCAAGCTAGTTGGAAGAGTCATCTCGGTAACGGTAGGGCGACTAAGAAAGAAGTATCGGAAGTTATTAAGCACTTATTTGGATTGACAAAAATGCCTATTAATGATGCGGTGGATGCGATCGGTATCGCCTACGCAGCTTTATGCGGGGTGAGGAATGAGATTAATTAAATTAAAATTTATCTCGGTTCGACGTAAATATCCTTTCCTAACTGCCTGAATTCATCGTCGAGGTGGTACTGGCAATTACGAATATATTGCCGTAATCTGCAAGCCGGTTGTAAACAATCTCGATCGTATTCCTCAAGGGTTAACTGTAAATGGGGATATAAAAGCTTTAAAAATCCCGCCGCCGATTTTAAAATAGCATTCTGATCGCGCACAGTAGCACCCTTGTCAAAATAGGTATGTTCCCGGGCGTAAGATGAAAAGCGATTCTCCCGACGCAATGATAATAAAACCTCGCCGAAGAAATCCATCTTCAAACCGACTCCATCCGCTATCATCTGCCGTTGAAACTTGGGAATCTCCCAACCTGGAATGATGCCAGCGAAACGGTCTAATAACGCAGTTTCCCCGAAAAACTTCGGAAGATTGCGGATGAGATTATCTTCGTTTTTGGGGCGCAATTGTTCGTTCAATTCGATATTAGCCAGCATCACGAGAGAGCAATCGCTAGAAATGTCCGCGAATCCGGCGCGATTGTAACGACCACTGGCGAGATAATTTTTTAACGGGCCGATTACTTCATCGCTATTATCGAAAGTTAAGCTCTGCACTTCGTCTAAAACTACTACATCATGACAGCCCAATAAACCCACTTCTTTAGTTTTTCCATCGAAAAATAATCTCGCTGGGGTAACTTTACCGCCGCTGATTAAAGATACTTTACTGCTGATATTTTCAAAGACGAAACTCTTACCCGTACCTTTTGGCGCTAACTCCATAACATGAAAGTTAGGCTCCACTAATGGTAACAATCGGGCTAATACCCAGGTTTTAGCCTCTTGCGTGTAGTCGGGATGTTGGCTATTAAATCCCATCGAGCAGAATAGTAAATCTTTCCACTCTTCGGATGTGAATCTTTCCCTCAGTTCGGCATAGGCTGAAATGTTAACGCGAGAGCATTGGAAAGGTTCAAAATCAATTACCTCTAAGCTATCATCTGGAAGTTTTATTAGCTCTATTTTCCCCCAAACTCCCTGACGTAATAACATCTCATGACGTTCAACTATAGTGGTAGAAATACGACAATTATCAAAATTTAAACTTTTTATCTCCGCAACGGGATCGGGGTATAGTTTACCATCTCTATCCATCTTCATCCGCACCCGCAGTAAGGCGATTAGCTTTTTTGTATTACCCTGAGATAAATCGAACATAATCTTAGTACGATCGTCTTTCCTCGGTAGGGCTTTCTTGACAAAATCGTTAATTTTTTCCAATTCTCCCGCAGTGAGCGGCCCGGTACCGGGGACGATTTTATCTAATAGCCACTCGGCGACGAAACTCGGTACTCCGGCAGCGGTTAAATCGCTCGAAGGTAAGCGATTTTTATCGATACTTAGGTCGCCGAATACTTCCTTAATTAATTCGTTGTTACTCATAGAAAGTCACTTATGTCAAGGTTACTGGCGAATAGTTGTTTGATTCTGACTGCAGAATCTTCAGTAAGTTTGGCTTTAATTAATTCAGACTCGGGAAAATTAAAAGTTAATTCTCCATTTAATTTAAGTATGTCATTCTCATTATCGTGAGGTAAATTCGGGAGTTTAGGAATATCCAAAGTCAGGGTTACTTTAGTATTTTCGGGTACTATCGTTTCTAGATATACACCCGTTTTAAAATGAGCTAATTCATCGATACATAGGTATAAATCGATTAAAGGTAAAGTATTGGGATTATCGATCGTAATTTCTAACTTACCTAGCTTATTCGCTTCACCTTCACCTCTACAAGATACTAACACTGGTTGACGCGGTAGGAATTGACACCATATTGAAGTACTAAAAAGTATTTCCTCGGGGCAATACTCGTCATTATCTCTTTGGCTCGGATAGCCCGTAATCATAACCCGTAGTTTCTCAGGATGAATATACTCCGCCGCATAAAACTCTATATCTCTGGCGATACCTTCAAGACAGTGCTTAAGTTTATACCGCTGTTGAGAGCCTTCTGCGCTTCGTCTCGATTCGGCAAATATTCCCATATCATGGCGATACAGTATCTGTATCCCGGCTCTTAAATCCCGACAGAGACTATCGGTATCCGCCTCCTGATAAATTGGCCATTCTTCTATCTCCATCGGCGAGAGGAGGAAGTGAGGTTTAAGATTGTTTTCTAGGGCTAGTCGTCGGTTTTGCGCTAGTAGAGATAATAAGTCTTGATGATCCCACCACTGCAAACCCTCGATAACTATCCACAGTATGGGCTTATCTTTACTCCCAAGAGAGAAGATGTTTTTAGCGTCGGGCAAATCTTCCCCGCATCTCTCTATCCAGTTTATGAAACTTTCGGCGGCGCGATCGCTTTTCCTCTCTCCTGGGGGTAAATTATCCCTAAGGGTTTCCCACCGGCGGTAGGGAAAATAACTTTCCGTCACCCACTTTAAAGCGTCTTCGGCCCTAGCATCGGGTGCTAATAATGGAGGAACTTCGGGGGGTATGATTTGATTAAGACCTTCTTTGTCTTCTAAAGTTAGATAGGGGATGATTTTCCGCAACAGTAATTTATCAAGCCACGCGGGCCGATTTTGAAACACCTGAGAGGCGACGCGGGCTATGCGCTCAAACCCAGCTACCTGGGCTGGGATTAAACTAGATAAAGCTCGGCCTTGGGTTTTATATAACACTTCTTGCCAATAGCGATCGAATTCCTCCCGTATATTTTCCGGAATCGGCAGGGGATAGGGGGGTAAATCTTTCGGGGGAGTTGCCGTCATACCCAGCCAGGCCCGTAACAATTCCCACTTATCGGCGGTTTGATAATAACTTCCCAATTCATGAGTTGATAATTGATTCTGCCACAGCTTTTCTAAAGCTTGCCACTCAGGGGGGATGTCGAGCGCCAGCCAAGCCGCTAAATTTTCTATAGATGGTTCTTCGAGCCAGATTGATTGACCGGTGATATAAGTTAATAAATGGGCTACGGGATTATCTTCGGGGCAGGTATTGAGTTTTAGGGCTATTTCTAAGCGTTGTTCCTCACTCCACTGACTCGGTATCTCATCGAAAATATCCTGTAAGCGTAGAAGTGGGTCAATCAGGATGTGAGCGACTTTATCTAGTTTATTCCAAGCCTTTAGCCACTCTCGGGCCCAATCGCAGAGACGTTTACCCTGTACCCAGCAGGGAGAGTCATCAACCCCGAAAGATTCCATCCATTGAATTTCCGTGGTGATAGGCATATAACCCGGCGGTATGTGGTATTTGCCCGAGGGATCGAGTACGATCGGTCTATCCGGGTTTACAGGTATATCTTGAAAAGCTTTAACTTTGAGTTCCATAGATTGATTCATTAGAAGCCCCCTCCACCGGATAATAAGTATTGTGAAAGTTTATCTAATAATCTCTGCCTTTTGTCTCTCGGTAATTCCTGGAATAAGGTAATTATTTGGCTTTCTTTATCTTGATTTTGAATTTCCAAACAAGCGTTAATAATCTCCTCTAACTTCTGTTGTTGCTCCACTGAAAAGTATCGTTGATATTGAGTTTGTTCTTTTTTGATTTTTCCCAGTAATTCATTAGCTTTATCGAGTTTATCTATAGCTTCTGTAAACTGTAAACCGTGAACTTGACCTTCAGTATAAACCAGCCATTGTAAAGCCATATTTCTCTGGTGGTTTTCTATTTGTTCTTGAGTTTGGTCTAGATGAGCGATAATTCCGTTAAATCGGGATTCTAGTCTGGGTGTGATCTCCCCGGCTTCGGAACGCCATTTTTGTAACCTTTCCCTTTCAATTTGGCAAGACTGTAAGGTATCAGTTTTTGAATTAGAAAGGATACTTAAGAGAGTTACTAGCGAGTTTATTTCCTGACAAAGTAACTCATAACGGGTTTCTTCTTCGGATTCTCTATAATAATTAGACCGGCTGATAATGTCGCGTTGCAATTTTTCAGCTTCTTTCACTGTTCTGACGGTGGGTAAATTATTCTCATAGTTGTTTAGTTCTGAAACATAGCCCTGTATCTTTTCCCGTAGTTTTGCCTCTAACTGCTCTATCTGATCCCGATAACGTTCTGGAGCGTGTAAATTTCCTTTTTCGCCCGCGATAGTGGTGATGAGGGAGGTACATTCGGCGATCGATCGACTTTGTTTAACCAGAGTTTCGCAGCGGACGACTATCTCTAAATCTTGGGTTACGGACTCTATTAGTGTTCGCAGATGTTGATAATGGGGGTACTCACTAGAATCCTTAAAGATGAAGTCTAGCCGCTCATACTCCGGTTTTAATTTATTTATATCCTTAATATCAGTTATCGTCCTTAATCGTTCCTCTATAGCCTGAAGCCGACTTTTATATTCATGGATATTCTGGTGATATTTTTGCAGTAAATTATCTATCTCCACTGCGTATCTATCCGGATAATGAAGCTGTTGTTTTAGCCCTTCAATTTTAATAATTTCTTCTTCACAGATATATATGCTATTAGCATTCTGAATATTTGATTGACGGATGAGATTGATTTTTTGTTCATCTTCGCCTAATTTCTGGAATTCTTGATACTGTCTCTCTAAATTTTCTTTCGCTTCTTGTAAGGAAGCTTGAAAATCTTCAAAACCTTCGTTGCTGTTGACTAATTCTTCAGCTCTATGTAAAAAATTTCTGTACTTTTCATAGTCAGAACTTTGGTCGATCGGCTTTTGACACTGTTGAAAAAATTCTTCTAGTTTCGTACATACATTCTTATAACCTTGAAATTTTATTTTTTCTAACTCCCCTACTTCGCCGTTTAAGGCCTTACTGGCGGTTACATCTGAGAATGTGAGATCGGTTAAATCACAGTACGCTGATAAAACTACTGGTATATTATTTGATTCTGCCGTTTCCCGTAATTGTTTTTGGGCGGCGGTAATAATATCGTGAATTCGTTCTGACTCTTTCTCTTGAGTCTCATATCTTAGAATTATCTCTCTGAGCCTGATAACGATCTCGTCTAATCTTCGTTTACTATTTTCATCCGTGAACCGATTAATATCTTGGTGAATTTTTGTATTGAGTTGTATCGCCGTTGCCAACGAGGTAACTTGAGCCGATTCTGCTTCCAAATCAGCTATTTTCTGCATCAATGATTCTTGTTTGCATTTTAAATCCTGAAGGATATTTCGGTAACTTTCTCTGTCCCCCAGAGCCGGCAACCTTGCGGCAAATTCTTTTATTTCCCCTTCCGTGTCGGCATACTCGCTCTGTGTAGCTAGGGAGCTAAGTCGCCCATAAAGTTTCTCCACTTCTTGTAACGCGCTATCGACCTTATCCCGTTCTTGAATACCAATTAATTTAGCTTTGATAACCCTCAAGCCGTCTTTTAATTTTTGGGTAAAGCGAGGGGGTAAATAATCGAGATATTGAATAGAATCGAGCGCCCGATCTATATCTATCTCATACTCCCGACATTCGGATTCCCTCGATATAGCGTCTATTCCACCAACTTTGTAATCAATAATTGCCTCTATCTTTTTGATAGCCAGCTCTAAAGTTTCTAACCTGAGTTTTTCTTTTTCAGGCAGGAATGTGATAGTTATCTCATCCACTTTGAAGGGGACAAACTTTTCTTTTAGGGAGTCACATATCGATGAAAGTTCTGAAATATCTAGATTCTCAACTTCAAGACCTATTAATTTTTGAGCTTGATGGATGATTTCTAATTTGCGCTCTATTTTATTGACTCCACTAGATAGCTGATCCCGTTTTTCAGTGATATTATTGACTTTATTTATATCGGGATTTTTTTCTAGATAAGTGTTAATATCCTCGATTAGTTTACGGGCTTGTTCATAATTTAGTAAGTCGGGGACATCTGGACAGGTAAGGGGTTTAGAACGGATTAATTTAGGCTTAGATTCGTGTAATATCCACTTTTGAACGAAATCTTTGGGTTTATCAAAAATGGTTTCTTCGGACTTAATCCACTCTTTAAGAGGCTTTTCGACGATAGAAACCTGATTTTTTTGAGTGATGCTGATCGGGCCTTTAATTGATATTTCGGAACGATGATACACCAGCCAGGCAACAAATAATAAGGTGAAAGTATGCTCGTTATAACCGTAGGGAGGGCCAGAAAGTGCTTCCCATATCGTACCTATTTCTATAGTTCGAGTTATTTTCCCTTCCCCGTGTAAGGCGGTTAATCTTGATATTTCATCCCAAGCGGCTTTAACGTTTACCTGTTTCGGCTCTTGTACGGCATATTTAGAATCCAGTAGCGTCACTAACCTCCATGATCTGACAAAAACGGGTTCGATTAAATTTCTGTAGGCTTGTTGTGGGAAAAGTTGAGAGCGTAAATTATCCTCAATTAGTCGTTTACATACATAGCTGATTATTTCCCCACCTTTGGTACTTTTCCTGGCCATCTTATCGTTTTTGTCCTGCGGGGCGACGGAGTGGAAAAGGTTTTGCAGAATTGCGCTCGTGACGCGGGCAGGGTTTAATCTATCGCTCACTGTCACTTTATCGCCGAGGTAACTATCGTAAACACAGGCATTGAAAAGCTCTTTAACTTTACTCTTAATTTCCTCATCTAACTGTTTCTGTAATTGTGTTAGCACCGCCCCCAACTCTTGGACGCTCTTCTTCTTCGCGGTTTCTAACATGAATAATAATTTACATATTTCCCCCGCCGGTTTAGAAGCGATCGCTACTGCGACTCGACTTTTGATAGACTTTTGATCATCAGGGCCCGGCGTGAGTAATTGATTTATCTCCCTCTTTAAAGAGCTTAATTCCTCCCCCGTTTCCGCAATGACATAGGCTACTATGCCCACCTCTTCCCCTTGGGGTAACGGGCCGTTAAGACTCTTACGAAAATCGGAAACGCTATAAACCTGAGATTTGAATTTCCAGTCGGTATCATTAAGCCTATTATCTTCGATGAATTTCTGCGGAGTAACCTGTGAACTTACACCGAGTAAGGTTAAATTTTGTTGACAGTATTCTTGAACTCTATAAAAAGCCGGTTTTTTCCCGCTGATTTCCTGTTCGATTCTCGTCCGCAAATCTTTGATACTGACACCGCCGCTAAAGAATCGATAGGCGTTGTCAGCCCGGTTATAATATATAACCTGTCTCTCATTCTCTAGTTTGTTTAAAATCGAGGCGACTCGTCTATCGGACATCCCGGTTAATAAAGAGAGCAGTTTTTCGTGTCCCTCGCCTGCGGGCTTGGTCAATTTGCTAACGCTGACACTGGCGTAATAAAGGAATAGAGCCTGTAAAACCGTTATTTCATCCTTATCTGCGCTAGCTTTTATGGAATCTTGGGCCTGTCTGTAATCTGAATAATTGGAAGAATTAGCTTCCTGGAAATTATCTTTAAACGCCTCCACCAATGTTACCGGGTAGATGAAGTTCGGACGATCGTTATCCTCAACCGATTGCTCTTTAATGAATTCGGCCACATCCGTCTGCACGAATTGAATCGCCGTCCGTCCCTGGGTAAAATCTAAATTACAGAGTAGGTAAACCGTCAATGGATGTAGGGGAAAACAGCCGAAAGTTACCTCCCTGAAAAATTTCGCTCCATCCCAATTCCGTTTTTGATAGAAACTCACGGTACGATTTTGATGGATTTCCGTATTCAGGGTGGTTAAATAATTGCGCCATCTTCGATCGAATTCCTGCCAAGCGGCGCTTTGCTCTTGTTGTACCAATAGGTTATTAAGTACTAACTCCAAACTGGCGGCAGGCTCGTAGGTCGTATTCAGTAATTCTAAACGAGAGCTGAGACGGTTATAGTCTTCCACATAGTTTAATGGCATGTAGGTTTTAAGTCTTCTCTGACTGAAACTCAATAAAGCTATCTTGCCCTTAAATCTCTCGCATATATTGGTTATTCCCTGTAAGGTGGTGCCCCCCGCACCAACTGGATCGTTAGACCAATTCTGTAAATAGTTATATAATTCGTCAAAGAGAATTAACACCCCTTGAAAACGCGCGTTTTCACCGTTGCAGAGCTTGGTTATAACGTTGCTGAGTATTTCTTCCACATCTATATCACCATCGAAATCGAGGGCGTATCCCGAGATTAAACGGCTGATTTCTTTCACCCGGGGGATAACCTGATAATTATCCTGTCCTAATGACTCCATAATCATATTTAAGTCTCCTTCGGGATTGCCGATGGAGTTTAAATAAGCTTCGGCTTTTTCCCTCTGCTCAAAGCTAAGTTCTGCTAAATACCGCAGAGGTAATTCACATATTTTCTGCCCGAGAGATTCCGTTATCCCTTCTGCTTGTAGCGTCTTTTTCAAAGCTATTAAAAACTGTTTTTTCAGATTAATTGTTTTATCACCGCTCAGACAGATAACTAAATTACGTCCCTGTTTTTTATACGCTTTCAAACTTTCTAAAATCGGGTTATCGCTTCCGGTGGCGTACTCTATCTGTTTTAGTATACCCTGGACTTCTGGACTATCTGAGGGTTTTTGGAAGAAATTAGCGATCGCCAAGCCGAAGTGAGATTTCCCCTTCCCGTAATCCTGTACCATTAGGTGAATATTAGGCTGTGCGCCGCTTTGGAAACTTTGTTTAACGGTATGTAATACACCCACCGTAGAAGCATTTAACTTTTTAGGATCGGCTTCATAATTGAAAACGAAACCCTCACACAATCGTAAATTCTTCTCGGGATCATTCATCAGCTCGAAGCTAACCGCATTGGCTACTAAAGCCTCATGATTGATAGTAACTAATTGATGAAGAAGCATGAATATATACCTTATATCAAATACGTTGAATTCGATTTTCCGACCAATTATTCGGGACTAAACTACTGGGTAGTAAAATCCACAAAATACTATTCAGGTGTCGGGTAGTAAAAAGTTTTTGCCAGAACGGAGAGAGAAAATCTGTCCCCTGAATAGATAAGTAAGTAATCAGCCGATCGAGGTCTTGAAGTATGACTAATGGCTTTGATGTTTCCGCACAAATAGTTTTGATACTATCTAGCTCTCGATCGAGCCATAGATGCAAGCTTAAATAATGGGTTTTCTGCGGCGAGACGCGAGCGAGTAAATCGGTACGATAGCTAACCCACTCTGCATCTTCCCGATAGGCGAGTTGGCGTAACTCGAACTCGTTCAGGTTATCCCAGACTAGAATGTGCGGCGAATCCCGTGGCAGAGCCTCGCGCAAGCGTAAATCTTCAGTAATCATAGGCTTTCTCCAATAGATCGATCGCATTATCCCACCGGCAAATTACCTGCGATGGCGATACGGTGCGTCTTTGCTCGATCAAAGCGAGGGTTTCCAGCCCGTTTAAATATTCCTGTAAAGCTTCTTTCTCTATACCGAGAACGGGTGCTAAGCCCATTTTCTGCTCTAGAATGTCGGAGGTGACTACCGATGAGTCTTTACCGAAGTCTCTCTGCCATAATTTAGCTAAGAAATAACCGATGAGGTAAAGATTGGGTAAGTTTGCCTCCCCGCTCCTAAAATTGCCCTCATATTCGGTGATGAACCTACAGGCAGTAAGCGGCGGTAGTTCGTCTTTATTTGGGGGTACGGCGTAAGCTTTCAAAACCATCATCAAGTTTTTCTTTAAGTTTTTTTCGTTTTCACCTTCAAAAATGGTGGCACTATGTTGTACTAAATCCTCGATTGTAAAGTTGCGATGTTCGGGCAAGAATTCATATACAAAATAAGACCAACCGCCCCATTGAGAAGCGAATTCTGGTGGTTTGGTAAGCCCTTTATCCCCAAAGCTTAAATAAAAGTGCATCAGCCAATCAGTGAGCGGTGATTCTAAATAGGGATCTTTTTCTAAGACGATTTTTCCCTCGGCGCTTAAAAAATTATCGCTTACTAGACCCGTGCGTACCGCCCAACTTTTCATCGGCG
>CAZUVR010000036.1:0-40860 GCA_964623815.1 uncultured bacterium
GGCTTGTCGCTTACCTATTCTCAACAAGCCCTGCTTTTTGCTCTGAGCAGTTACCCCGAATGAGGATTTAAGGTTCTACTAAATGTAACGAAAGTTCCTAAGATGTCCCCTCTTAGTAATTTTTTTTCGTTAATATTTTGGAAAGGTTCCGTTACTTTGGGTAATAAATCTCCATCTATATAAGCTTTCAGTATCTCTCCCTTCGTCCCCGCCTCATAACGATTCGGCTGTAACACGCATTGATTACCCAAATGTTGAGTAAACCAATTCAGCTTGATAAAGAACCAGGGATCGTGAATGATCAGATCATCTTCTAAATAACAGTAATAATCATAATTGCCCAGTTCTTCCCTTAAAACCGCCTGACATTCAAACCCTAATTGCATAGATTGTACTTGAGTTTGACGATGGTAATAGTAATAAGGAGGAATGTTTAACTCTTCTATCAGATGATATGAACCCGTCGTACAGATGACTATATCTAACTGATGGGATTGGGATTGATTGGCGGTAACTGCTAACTTTTCACCGATATTGATCATTGCCTGACTCTGACCGAACTGTTGATGCAGGGCTGTTAAATTAGCTGTTAAAGCCTTTAATCTCGGGAAAACATTAATATCCCTTGAACTATAACGAGGGTTCAGACTTGGTTGATAAAAATGAGGGATCGTGATCAGAATTTTCATTCTAACTTGTCAAGATATTGACTTTGATGGTTTTGATGAGGATTCAAACCAGCAAACAATAGATATGTATCGTTCACTTATCAACTTTATTTCTCACTAAAGTTTGCATTTTTTTTAATTTACCAGGCTCAAATAGAGCTATTACACTCCAATAGGGGTAAATAACTACGTGTTTTCACTTAGCAGGAAATAATTCAAATAAAGCATAGCAACTCATTAAGGGAATATTTATAAATTTTTTAGACTCGTCAAAATTTATCCTTTTTTACCCTTATTTTCATCCTACCCCTTTTTCCTTCCTGAGCCAGCTACATATTTACCCAAGTTTACATTAGTTATTAATTAATATAATAGTGAGAAACAAGAAGTCTTCGCGAGCATCCCAATTATGCAAGGGATACCTGACCCTACCGTGATTAAAATAACGGTCTCATAGCAAAAATCGGTTGAAACCGATTGAAATTTTAAGGTTTTTAGTCGGTTTCAACCGACTTGAGCTATTAGGCACTAAATTCATTCACTGCCGGGTCGGATACGTAGTTTTTCGTTAACGGATTTGGTATGATTAAGATCCAGTCGTTGCAAAAATGGAATGCTCCCAAGTCTTCTCTAGCGAAGAGCTTTAATCTCCTCCACCGAGGGACGGGTTAAAAACCTGCCCTTAAAATAAACTTTCGGTATGCGCGTATCTGCGGTTAAATTATTGCGCCGTACCAGTTGATAATATTCCTCCAGGTAATCCTGTCGATCGAGATCGTGAAACTGATAAGCTATCTTCTGAGCCTTCAACTCCCCTATCAGCCTCATCGTTAATGGACAGCGAGTTGTGCCGTAAACCGTAATCGCCACAGACTGGCCCCCTCTCGTCCTCGGTTGTGGATTGCTTCCGAAAGGCTCTAACTTTCCCGTTTTTGGATTTACCCAGCAGTCGATACAATCCGCCATTACAGGAGAACTCGGTAATATAAATAAGGCAAGGAAAATGAGGAGGGGAAATTTTTTCATAACCACACCGAGGACTATTTGAGGATAAATTCTCCTAGTTTCAATTATGCCATCGGCGACAATGTTACAGTAGAGAGTCGGTGTCACTATATAAATTATTATGCTAAGAGCAGGAATCGTCGGACTACCCAACGTAGGCAAATCAACCCTTTTTAACGCCCTAGTAGCCAACGCCAAAGCGGAAGCGGCTAACTTCCCCTTCTGTACGATCGAACCCAATGTAGGCGTAGTGAGCGTACCGGATGAGAGACTAGAAGTATTAGGGAAAATCTCCCAATCAGAAAAGATAGTACCCACCCGGATTGAATTTGTAGACATAGCCGGATTAGTGAAAGGAGCGAGTCAGGGGGAAGGTTTGGGTAATAAATTTCTCGCCAATATCCGAGAAGTAGATGCGATCGTCCATGTAGTAAGATGTTTTGACGATGATGATATTATCCACGTATCCGGCTCCGTAGATCCAGTTCGAGACATAGAAACCATCAATTTAGAGTTAGTTTTAGCTGACTTAGAACAAGTGAGAAAACGCCTGGAAAGGGCGATCAAACAGGCTAAAAATAGTAAAGAAGTTCAAGCCGAAGTAGTCGTATTAGAAAAAATTTCAGCCGCCCTCGACGAAGGTAAATCAGCCCGCCAAGTCACTCTCGCGCAAGAAGAAGAAGCCCTAATACAATCTTTAGGACTACTGAGTAGAAAACCGATTATCTACGCGGCTAACGTATCGGAAGAAGACTTAGCAACCGGTAATGAATGGGTGGAAAGTGTGCGTAAGATAGCGAGCGATGAAAACGCTCTTGTAGTTATTGTTTCCGCTCAAGTAGAATCGGAATTAGTCGAACTATCGGAAGAAGAAAAACTCGATTTTCTTGCTTCCTTGGGAGTGAAAGAAGGCGGCTTAAAATCCCTAATTAAAGCCACCTACGAACTCTTAGGATTACGAACCTATCTCACCACTGGGCCGCAAGAAACCAGAGCTTGGACGATTCACGCTGGGATGAAAGCACCGCAGGCAGCGGGAGTGATTCACAGCGATTTCGAGAGGGGATTTATCCGCGCTGAAACTGTCTCCTATAAAGATTTAGTCGAGTGCGGTACTATGACGGCGGCGAAAGAGAAGGGATTAGTACGCAGTGAGGGGAAGGAATACATCGTACAGGAGGGGGATGTGATGTTATTCCGCTTTAACGTGTGAGTTGGGAATTGGGAGTGCGCCGCTCAGTTGGGAGTTGGGGGAAAATCTATTTGTTTTCCTCGAATAAGCCGCTCAAGCGCTCTACCTCCGATTGTCCAGTGTACATCGGTGTGCCTGCTAAAATCCCCGTCACGTTACGGAAAGGTTTACCGATGTGCATACCCCGATTATCGATCGAAAACTCCCGGATGTCTTTATCGTGCATAGAGCCGCGCATTTTTAAAACCGTAATCCCGCGCCGCATCTCGCCGTACATTTCCACGTAGCGCAGTAGGATAATCGAGTCGGTAATCGTCGATATATGGGCTTCCGTAATCGACGAGCCACCGAGTAGGGTGGGGGTGGTAGAAGTGAATAACCCGCCGATTTCTTTCTGCTTGATAAAAGAAGTCAGGCCGATGATAAATTCGCGGAAACCTTTGAGATTGGAAACTCTTTCTAAAGCCGAGAGACTATCAACGGCGACGCGATTGGGTTTGAAAGAATCGATCGTATCTTTCATATTGATAAGATGATTTTCTAAGCCGGTAGTTTCCGGATAGCGACAGACTACCTTGAGCTTGCCTTCCTTTTCCATGCGATGGAAGTCCACACCCCAACCGATAGCGTTTCTGAATAATTGTTCTCGACTCTCCTCGAAGGCGAATACCAAACAACGCTCCCCGTTAGCCACTCCCCCCGCCATGAATTCCGTTACCATTAAAGTTTTACCGGTGCCGGTGGCCCCAGAAACCAGTATCACGGAATCCCGGAAGAAACCGCCGCCGCACATCCTATCTAATTCCTCGCTTCCAGAAGTAATACGAATGTTTGATGATTTTTGCTCTAATTCTATAGCCGATAAAGGTATGATCACCACACCCTGATTAGGCATGATCGTAAAGGGATATTCACCTTTTTGATGGTCGGTGCCCCTATATTTTAAGATTTCGATCGTGCGCCGTCTCTTTTCATCCGCCAAGACGTTGCGTAAAATCACCACGTTATCCGCTACGAATTCTTCCACGCCGTATCTGCTGATGTCACCGTATTCCTGGGTGCGCTCCGCCGTCATAATCGCCGTCACCTCCAATTCCCGCAGGGCCGAAGCCAGACGGAATAAATCGCTCCGCACCTGAGCGCTATCGGATAAATGACTGAAGATTGCCCCGAGAGAATCGAGTGAAACCCTCCTGGCGTTATACTTGCGGATGGCGAATTCTATGCGGGCGATGAGTGCCCCTAAATCATAATCTCCTGTCACCATCGGCGTTTCTCCAGGTTGTGGGGAAGCATCCACGAAAGCCCATTTCCTATCTTCCTCCCAGGAGCGAATATTCCAACCGAAACCCCGCATGTTGCGGCGCAGTGCTTGAGGCGGTTCTTCAAAAGTTATGAAAACTCCGTTTTCTCCTTCCTTGATGCCTTCTACTAAGAATTGACAGGCGAAAACGGTTTTAGCACTGCCTGCCGTGCCTGCTATCAGGGTTGAGCGCCCTTTCGGTAATCCTCCCTGGGATAAAAAATCGAATCCGGGAATACCTGTTTCTAACTTCTCAATAAATTCTACGTCTTTATCTTCAGTCATTCTTAGGGAATTGTTTTTGGTCTTGCCTTTATTATTATCACTTGCTTAGGTAGAAGTACCACACTCTAATTTATATCCTGGGGTACTAGATCTAATCCTAATAATACCTTCTGAGTGTTGGACATATCGCCGATGATACGCTGTAAGGGTAGGGGTAGCTGTTTGATGAGGGTGGGGGTGACGAGGATTTTTTCCTGCTCGGCTAAATCAGGCTGTTCCAATACATCAATGATTTCTATACTGTATTGATTATTTAATTCTTCCCGGCAAATACGAAAGATATTGGCGATCGCTCTTTGGGATTTAATCGAATTGCCCGTTATGTACAGCTTTAAAATGTATTTGTTCATGATTTGAGTTTGATTCCTAAGTTAATATTACTTAGACCTATATAGTATTTTCTATAAAATGATGCTAAATATCCCATCAATTCTAAAACTATCAGCCGCCCTTCTGTTACGTAAGCTTGAGCTTTAGCTAGGGTAACATTCTGATTCTTTTCTTTTAAACTAGTCGTGTGAATATCTACTATGTCTCTGGGACTAGCTTTGAAAAAGCCTAATTTATCAGCCATAGAGCGCAATTGCTCCGATAGATTATATTCAACTTTATAAACTCTCTGCTCTAGGGCCATGTCTAATAAATCGCCATAATAAACCACGAATTCACGAAAAATATCTGGCACACTTTCTTTTAATGTTTCCGAGCCGAACATCCTAGCGGTGATACTGGTGGTATTACTGATTAAATGTTCTAATTCTATAAATTCCCTTTCCTGTTGTTTCTGCTGTTGTTGTTCTTGTAACTTTTTAATATAAGCTTGACGCTCGATCGCCACTCTGATCTGATAAATTAATAACTTACTATCTAAATTCTGACTTTCTATATAACCATCGGCCCCCATCTGAAAAGCCTTGACGATCAGACTTTCATCACCGGTCTTGGTATGGACGATTAGAGATAGATGTGGCTCCATCTCTCGCAGTTTTATCAAACCGCTCAATGCTTGCCCTTCCTGAGTATCAAGATCCAATAAAACCACATCGAAATTTTTCGTACTTAAAAAAGCCAGTGCATCCTCTAAATCGCTCACGCTAGATAGAGTGAAGGATAAATCTTGCCCTAGAGAATATAAAGGAGCTTCCGATAACAGTTTTTCGATGAGTTTAACTGTCTCTAATTCATCCTCTATTAATAGGATATTACAAATATTACTGGGCATTATTCAATTGTACTCGTTTGTCTTCCCTGTCTTTAATGCTAAACCTATTTTCTTAAATAAGTAGAGCGGGCATGACAAAAGTTATTATGTGGATTTCAAAGGAAATGATCGGAATTGCTAGAGGGATATACGTAACGCTCGTTCCAATCTATCTTTTTTTCCACCCGGCGTACAGAAGAACCCTGAGTAGGCTCACAATCCTCGTCATTATAAACTAGAGTGTTACAGGTATTAAGTTGATGAACCTGATTGCGGCGACTACTGTTGACTTTCTGAATAGCTTTCTGCACCGACACGACTAAATTATGCCAAGATAGTTTCTGATAGTTCAGTCCTTGTATCTCTAAATACTGTTCTAACTCTTGTAAAGCCGATTCTGCTTGTTGATATTTAGCTTCTGTCGCGGCCACTAGAGGAACCGATGATCTGATGGGGTCACGATGAACCGCCGCGAAACCTTGACGTACAGAAGTCTTGATTTGGTCTTGGTATCTCTTCTGTCCGTTGATCTTCTGTTGGTTTTTACCTTTCTCACTGGAAGCGTAAAGGGGGGGTAGACGATTTAATGCGTAAGTAGCGACTTCGATCGTATTTATGGATTGACCTATCTGACGAGAGTACATTCTTATCTGTCGTTGAATTTCTTCTCTGACTAACTCTTCCATCACGTTAACGTAAGTTTTGGGTAGATTATTGTTACTGTTGTTCATAACTACGTAGCCCTGAATATTATCTTGTTAACGTTTGCTTTAAGCTGCTTTTAGAGGGAAAGTTTAAAAGTTTCTGCCCATACCTTAACCATACTAAATTTCAGTATATTTGTCTAGTTGAATTTACTTATAAGATTTTGTTTAGATTTGCCACTAGTAGCTCGATGATCGCCAGACAGAGACAATCATACCCAGTGCTAGGCCAATAAATTAACCTTGCCGTTATCGAGGTCGTAATAAGCGCCGACGATTTTTAACTGTTTTTTATCGATCAGCTCACCCAATACGGTAGATTTAGATAATTTTTCCACCTGGTACATTACATTAGCCTTGATAGCTTTTTCCAGTTTACTCTGCCCGGCTTGACTTTCGGCGCGATCAACCCCCACTTGAATACCATCGATCAAGCGACCTATCTGACCTGGAAAACGTCCCCCCTCGATCGTCGCCTTGACCGCGCCACAGCGGGTATGACCCATGACGAGGATTATTTTCGCTCCCAAAACCATCGTACCGAATTCTAGGCTCCCTATTTCTTCGGAGGTAGCGATATTTCCAGCTACACGACAGACAAAAATATCCCCTAAACCTTGGTCGAAAACGATCTCGGCGGGTACGCGGGAATCGGCACAACCCAAGATAGCGGCGAAGGGAGCTTGACTCTCGGCTACCTCTTTAATCCTGATTGAGTCTCGATTAGGAGAAAGCTTTTTTTGATTGACGAAGCGTCGATTACCCTCCATAAGAGCTACTAGAGCTTCATCGGGGGTGATGTCTTTCTTCTGTGCCTGTACAGAATTAGAAGCTAGTGCGGCCGCATCCTTGGCGTTGGCTTGAGACAGTCGAGAACCTAAAACGGTAGCCGCTAGACCAGTACCAAGAAAACCACCACCATAACGGATTAACTGACGACGTGATAAATCTGACATGATAAACGTTTGCTCTTAATGTTTGTGACAAAAATAATTTTCAGGGAACCCTATCACAAAAAAAATCTTCAGTCATAAATCTTTATTAAAAAAGCAGGATGACTAAATAGCAAAAGTGATGGTTGAAAGTTGAGATAATTAAAGATCGTCCGATCGAGGAATTAAAACCATGCGATTATCTCAAATGCTATTTGTTACCCTGAGGGAAGATCCAGCCGATGCGGAAATCCCGAGTCATAAATTACTCTTACGTGCGGGGTACATTCGCCGCATCGGTAGCGGCCTTTATGCGTATTTACCCTTAATGTGGCGGGTTCTGCAAAAAGTATCCCAAATCGTCCGGGAAGAAATGAACGCTGCCGGGGCGCAAGAATGTCTATTACCACAGTTACAACCTTCGGAATTGTGGAAGGAATCCGGGCGCTGGGATACCTATACGAAAGCGGAAGGAATTATGTTCGCGCTAGTGGATAGACAAGAGCGGGAATTAGGATTAGGCCCGACTCACGAAGAAGTTATCACCACCGTCGCCAAGGAGATGATCCGCTCCTACCGCCAACTCCCGGTTAATCTCTACCAAATACAAACAAAATTCCGCGATGAAATCCGCCCCCGTTTCGGTTTGATGCGTGGGCGGGAGTTCATCATGAAGGATGCTTACTCTTTTAACCTCGATGAGGAATGTTTAAAGAAAACCTATAGCGCGATGGATATAGCCTATCGCAATATCTTCCGCCGTTGCGGTTTGGCTTTTCGTGCGGTAGAAGCGGATTCTGGTGCGATCGGTGGCTCGGCATCACAGGAGTTTATGGTATTAGCCGATGCCGGTGAGGATGAGGTGCTATACACCGCCGATGAAAAGTATGCGGCTAACGTGGAAAAAGCGGTTTCTTTGCCTCCTGATGTTACCCCTTCTCCCTTTACGGAATACGCTAAACGGGAAACTCCTAAAACCGACACCATAGAAAAGCTCTGTAAGCTTTTAAAATGCTCTCCCACCGTAGTAGTTAAAAATGTTCTCTATGAGGCTATTTATGATAATGGGCGCTTAGTTTTAGTATTGGTGCATATTCGCGGCGACCAAGAAGTAAACGAGGTTAAACTACAGAATGAGTTAGTCAGACTGGCTCCGGATTATGGCGCTGCTACTGTATTGAGTTTGAGAGTACCCGACACGGCGGCTCAAGAAAAATGGGCGGCTAAGTCCCTACCCCTAGGCTATATCGCCCCTAATTTAAGCGATGATCATATCGAGAAAGCCAAAGATGTAGAACCTAAGTTCCTCAGAATCGCTGACAATACCGTAAAAGATTTAACTAACTTCGTCACCGGCGCGGGTGAAACAGATTATCACGTAGTCGGGGCTAACTGGGGCAAAGAGTTTAAATTACCCGGGAAGGTTATAGATATAAGGAAGGCGAAAGCGGGCGATCGTTCCCTCCATGACCCGAACCAAACTCTAGAGAGCGCCAGGGGTATCGAAGTCGGTCATATCTTCCAACTCGGATACAAATACTCCCGGGCCATGAACGCGGTTTATACTAACGAGGCGGGCGAAGAGACACCTATCTGTATGGGATGTTACGGGATAGGGGTATCGAGATTAGCGCAGTCGGCGGTAGAGCAATCCTACGATAAGGATGGCATTATCTGGCCGAAAACGATCGCCCCCTACACCGCCATCATCGTCGTACCCAATATTACCGACACCGAGCAGATGACGGTAGCCGAAAAGCTTTATAACGATTTGAACGCTGCGAGGATAGATACCCTGTGGGACGATCGAGACGAGAGAGCCGGGGTAAAATTCAAAGACGCAGATTTAATCGGCATACCCTATCGCATCGTCACGGGCAAGTCTTTAAAATCGGGTAAAGTGGAAGTAGTAGAGAGAGCTACGAAGAAGACACAGGAAGTAGCGATCGATGATCTGGTCAACACCTTATTAGCCGAACTAAAATCATGACCCAATCCTCTGACCTATCGGAATTACTGACCCCATTTCCCGATCATACTCAACTACCTGAATCTGACGGAACCTTCGTGAAAAATTTTCAAGAACATCCCCAGAGTATT
Organism: uncultured bacterium; assembly: GCA_964623815.1. Lineage (GTDB taxonomy): Bacteria > Cyanobacteriota > Cyanobacteriia > Cyanobacteriales > Microcystaceae > Chroococcopsis. Next base: position 9,391 of record CAZUVR010000036.1, read on the forward strand.
TTATTAACCGATTCTTTATCGTCCGTTTTAAAAAGAGTACATCCAGATGGACAGTATGCCATAGGTCAAGATTGTGGCATTTATTGGCGAGAAACCGAACCTCCCGAAAGAGGAGCCGAGGCCCCCGACTGGTTTTATGTACCGGATGTGCCGCCTTTATTAGATGGTAAGATCAGGCGTTCTTATGTTTTCTGGCGGGAATTTATCTCGCCCCTCATCGTTCTAGAGTTCGCTAGTGGCGACGGTAGCGAGGAGAGAGATAGAACCCCCCTAGCTCGTGTGGCCGGGGGGAAAAAGCCTGGTAAATTTTGGGTGTACGAACAAATTATCAGGGCCTCATATTATGGCATTTTTGAGATCGCAACTGGTCGTTTAGAAATGTATCATCACATTAATCGTCATTACGAACTTTTAGAGCCTAACGAAAGGGGGCATTACCCCATATACGGGTTAGGTATCGAATTAGGAGTATGGGAGGGTAACTATCAGAATCAACATCAACGCTGGTTGAGATGGTGGGATGAGGATGGTAACTTGCTCCTAATCGGTAACGAGAGAGCAGAGTTAGAAGCTCAAAGAGCAGATATAGAAGCTCAAAGAGCCGATAGACTACAGCAAGCCCAAATCGAAGCCATACCCCGGCTATTCAGTCTCGGTCTAACTCCCGAACAAATAGCCGCCGCCTTGACTATGAGCTTAGAGGAGGTTCTCGATTATCTCAATTGATTCTATCGATTCATCTCTATAGGCTGACTCGATCGAGGGATTACCGCTAAACTGTAAGATTTACTAATACTTGCTTTTATATCTCAAAAGGTATACGAAATTTATGACAGTTGCCAGCACAATTCCTGCATTTTGTCAAGGAATAAAATATTTCGGTAAAGACCTCCCAGACTTCGACAAATACGGGAAATCGGCGGTGATTGGAGAGGGAGAGAAAGCGATCGCCAATCCGAGTGACACCAAAGCCGTCTATCAAACCTTGCTCGCCGCTGATGCCTTACGTTACCTGACCTTACAGACCACCGCCACGAAAGAATCGGGACATCCGGGGGGCTTTGCCAGCGTAGCGGACGTAATCGCCGCCTTAATGATGCTGGGCTACAAAAACATCTTGACCGAAGTGGGACACCACGCCCCCGGCTTTTATAGTAATGTATTCCTCGATCGATCCTTAGAAGACATGGGCATTAATACCGTAGCCCAACTAGGGGAGAGATTCCGGGAGATGCACGGATTATTAGGACACCTCTCCGGACAGATACCTGGATTGCTCAACCCCGCCGGGCCCTTAGGACAGGGGCAACACTTCGCTATGGCAGGGGCTAAATTACACCCCGGTGTATTATTCCCGGTAACTATAGGCGACGGTGGTTTAGGTGAACCCTATATCATGAGCAGTTTCGGTCACTTTCACACTGCTTACCCCCAAGCCACTAATTTCTTGCCCATATTGGTATGGAATGGCTACTCACAGGAACACCATAGTATGGTTTCCACCAAGTCTAACGAAGAAATGCTCGCCTACTGGCGCGGTAACGGCTTCCAAGAAGTAATTTTAATCAACGCTAAAGACTACGACGATGCTGGTCAACTCGGTGATTATGTAGACAGCACTAAATTTTCTTTCGCTGGTAGATTAGCGTTTACTCAAGCAGTATTAGAAGCCACTGACAAAGCCGCTAAGTCAGCCCTCGGCGGCACTTTAACGGTATTAATCATCAAACAACTTAAAGGCGCGGGAGTACACAAACGCGGTGCTGCTTCTCATAACCTTTATCCTGGAGATAGTTTAGAGAAAGATTATATAGTTGCAGCTTTACAAGAGATGGCGCTTTCTCCGGCTGCATGGGAAATCGTCCGCACCAATTTTGAACGCTCTGGCGGCGGCCCCGCATCCCGTCACGTCGTCACCGAGAAAGAATTACCCCTACCGGATTTAGGTACTTTACCCCTCACCGAATATGCGGTGAATGCAGATAAGAAAGTAGCGACTACGGCGATGGGTGAGCTAGTCGTTCATGTGGGCAAAAATGATCCTAATTTCCTCGTCACTAACGCTGATGGCAACGCGGCGAGCGGTATTAATAACATCAACGTGGGTTTAAAAATCATTCACCCCACCACCGATGATACTTACTATCAAGGCCCGGGCGGGCAAGTATACGAACCCCTGAGCGAGGATGCCTGTGCAGGTTTAGCCGTAGGTTTAGCCCTATTCGGTGCGCGTACTCTCTGGTGTTCTTATGAATCCTTCGCCATCAACGGTTTACCGATTTGGCAGACGGTAACGCAGGCGATGGCTGAGTTACGCCGCCCGACTCCCTCAACGATTACCCTATTCACTGCCGGGGCTTTAGAGCAGGGGCGTAACGGTTGGACGCACCAACGCCCGGAAATCGAGAACTATTTCGCAGCCATGATGCGTAATGGGAACGTTTTCCCCCTCTTCCCCTGCGATGCCAATAGTATTCAAGCTTGTTACGAGTGGGCTTTAGGGACGAAGAATAAGGGTATCACCATCACCGCCAGTAAATCACCCCTGCCCGTATACACCACTTTCGAGCAAACCCGTCAGGCTTTACAGGATGGGGGAGTAATATTACACGAGAGCGAAGGCAGTAAGACAGTTGTTTTCGCTGTCATCGGCGATATGACTTTATTACCAGTGTTTGAGGCGGCTAAAGAGTTATCAGCTCAAGGAATCGGTGTAAGAATCGTTGCCATTATCAGCCCCCGCCGTCTATATCGTCCGGGTGATGTGATGTCTGAGGCTTCTTCCGAGGCTGATAATCACTTCCTCAACGATATAGATTTCGAGCGTCTTTTCGGTGGCGATGCTTTAATCGGTGTTACCGGGGGAACTAGCGCTATGTTAGAGCCGGTGATGCTACGCAGTAACGCTAAGCGCGATGTGTTCGCCTGGAAACGGGGCGAAACTACCGCCTCCGCCGGGCAGTTGATGGCTTATAACGGTCTGACATCGGCGGCTTTAAGTCAACGGGCCGTGGAGTTACTGGGTTAATCCATAAAAATTAAATTTTAACGGGGCCTCCTCACACTCATGTGACGGAGGTTTTTAATTTTATAATAAATCCTGTTATTAAAAACTACTTATAACAGAGAGTGGTGAGTGACCGGTGATGAGAGTCCACTTAATCCTAAAGTACAACATACTCAACATCTTTATCCGACCAAATCTGTATTTCTTCGTACCCAAAATCATAGTCATCAATGGTAAAAGCGCGATCTTGCCACTTAATGGGACAGTCTAGATCCAAGACACCTCGACAGGAACCGACTATTTCCCCTTGACTATCGTAAACTTCTAGAAATTTCGTTTCCTGATCCCAACCGTCATCGACATATCCGATCAGGAGGATAGAATAAGTGACCTCTCCATCAACATCCATTTTCACCACGTAAATATTTACTAATCGCGTTTTAGAAGTTAAGTAATGATGGTTAAAGGAATCACGTACATTGACAGGAATATTGGCGGGCAAGCGTTTGACTCTAACAAAATCTAAGGTCGGTTGATATTCTTCGGATTCAGAATTTAATTGTAACGATCCTAACTCTAGATACCCTATACAGCTAGGAAATTCGACTAACCAAGGAAACAATGTCCCGTCTTTTTCCAACCGCCGAAGTTGAGGGATGAATGTTTCTTCGTAAAATTGTTGGATACGAGACTTAGAAATAGACATAGAATTATCATTAATAGAGGTCTTGGAAATAGAGAGAGACTTTTTAGCTTTACAAATAATATATCTGTGTTCGTGATCATCAAAATATGACCACATTCTCCTCATTGTATTATGAACCGGATTATATTTATGGTCAATATCATTCACTCCGGGGACGAACCACGTTGACCAATCACCATTAAACCAACGAATTTGATACGCTATTACTTTTCCACCTAAGATTTCTCTATCGATTTCTAAAGATAGTCCTTGATACCATCTAGAATCTTTTTGAGGTGGGGAAAGAATTTCTAGACAAATATCCTGGCTAGAAATTACAGAAGAAATGTAATTTACCATAGGATTACTAGACATAAAAAATACTCCTAATTACTGAATTAATAGACGATATACAGAATATCTCAGTTTCAATGTTTAACTATTCCCAGGATAGCCTATTCTGACATTGTTAAAAATTAAAACCGATAAATAGGATAAATGTCGGTCAATGCGAAAAATATCGTCAATCCTATTGGCTAAGACATCAATCCCCGCACATTTTACGTGACGAAGGATTTCAATTAGAGTAAAATAATTCTCGTTTTTAAAAGAAGAGGTGCGGGTGATGACCTATCCTAGCTGTTCACTGTGGTTTTTTGCAGCGAGAACCGATACTTGGTACATGATGAACACCATCCCTCATCTGGTCAGGGCGAGTAATTTTCCCTTTCAGGAGAGAGTTATCGCCCTAGATACCGCACCTTTAAGTGGTGAGAAAGTTCATCGCCCGGGTATCGGCACGATGGCAGAGTTGAAAGAGTGTTGCCGGAAATTGATAGATATGGGGGTGATCGATCGCGTTGTAGAGATGAATTACGACCCCGACTATATTAAATCGGTTTATTTAAAACACTTCCGCTCGGCGATAAGACCTACCCATAACTACAAAGGTTATCCGATCTTCGGCTCTATCTTTAAAATCGAAGCCTGTCAGAGCGATTATGTAGTTCATTACGATAGCGATATGATGCTTTATCAAGAAGCTAATTATACTTGGATCGAAGAAGGTATCAGGTTAATGGAAAAACACGCGCAGATGATATTTTATCGCCCCTTTGCTGGGCCGCCAACGGCTGAGGGAAAAATGATACAAAATCCCTGCGATAATTTTCATCCCGATGGTTTTTGCATTCATAATACTTTCGGCTCTCGGGCTTATCTAGTCAAAAAAGAGAGATTCGATCGCCTCCTCCCCCTCTCTCCCCTCTGGCAGAATAACTATAAGAATAGTTTCTTAAATAATCTGCCGGGCAATTTTAAAACCTGGCTTAATATCTTCACCGGTAAGGGTAAATTAGACTCCTGGGAAACGATGGTAACTAAAGGTTTACAACAGACTCCTTACTATCGCGCCACATCTGCTAACCCCAAAGGCTGGACACTACACCCGATCGATCGTAGCCCCACCTTCCGGCAACTCTGGCCCGAAATCATCAAAAAAGTTGAGGCGGGCGTTTACCCACCTCAACAAGCTGGCTACTATGATTTAGTTCCGAGCGCCTGGTACTAAGGAGCTAAGGCGTTACCGCGCAGTAAAGAACCGATCGTTTTAGCGGTAATCTTCATCTGTACGAGGGGATTAGCCGGAACTACGGTTTTGTAGAGATAACTGTCGAAGGTCATCTTTTGTACGTCTTTATCGGCGCACATTTCTACGAAAGCCTCCCGAGTCGCATCGGTACGGTAGAAGACTCTCTGCAGAATATCTAAGACTAAATAGGTCATGCCATATTTCTTATCCCAACGCTTGATATAGAGTTTGAGATCATCTTCGCTGGGGATTTTTTGACCGCCGTTAGTTACTTCGACGATCGTTTCCGCGCACATCCGGGCCGATTTAGCGGCGAAGTAGATACCCTCTCCCGAAGACTTCGTAACCGTACCGGCAGCATCTCCCACCAGCGCGACTCTACCGACTACCCGACGGGGGCGGGGATGTTCGGGGATGGGATGAGCTTCCACTTTGATGATTTCGCCACCTTCTAAGCGACGGGCGGCGCGGGCGCGGATACCGGCTTGTAAATCTTTGATGATGGCTTTATTGACTTTCATCGTGCCCGTACCTACGGCTACGTGATCGTATTTGGGGAACACCCAGGCGTAGAAGTCGGGGGAAACATCTTTACCGACGTACATCTCCGCTAAGTCTTCGTAGTAGGCCATTTTGTCTTGGGGGAGACGAATCCGCTCTTGGAAAGCGATCGCATAATTATAGTCACCCGCGTCGATGGCTTTGGCGATTCTGGAATTAGCTCCGTCGGCACCGATTACCACATCTACTTTGAGAGATTTCATTTCTCCCTGGGCGCTACCGTTAGAATGGTCGGCGTAGTGTAGTGTGTAAGGGTCTTTATCGTTGGTGGGGATGTCCATTCCGTAGACGGTGCCGTTGATCAGCTTCGCGCCCAATTTAGCCGCTCTATCTCTCATGAAGCCGTCTAACACTTCCCTCCGACACATACCAATGTATTCTTCTTGGTTGTCGAGGTTGATGTCTACTTCGATGTTAGAGGGTGAGATCATTTTCATTTTTCTCACCCGGCGATCGATTATCTCCGGGGGTAACTCGAATTCGCTCACCATACAGAGGGGAATCGCACCGCCGCAAGGCTTGGCATTATCTAACTTTCTTTCAAATAAATAGGTTTCAATACCTGCTTTAGCTAATGTTTCCGCCGCCGATGAACCGGCCGGCCCTGAACCCACAACAGCGACTCTTAACACTCAGCTTGTCTCCTACGTGTTTATCTTATTATTACGGTTTGCAGTCTACCACAGGCCCATCGCTCTTTCTACCTTTACCCCCCGGTTCCCCCTAACTTGAAATAGTGCTTAACAACTTTCGTAACAAAACTTTATGTTTTTTGATTAGACACTTCTAAATCTCGTGTAGTACAATATATTACACAAGCAATCTTAATGGTGTATGTCCTACTGGAAAGATAATAGCTCTAACAATAAGCCGGGTCTGTTAGGCAGTGGCTGGCGACCGTTAAATAGAGAATTCAATTTAGATTATTTTCTTAACTTATTAATCAACGATAGCTCAAAAGTTTTTCATAAAAGTTTAGATTTAGTCAGTGATTTTGCCGATATTTTAGGAAGAAATCACTACAGTTGGTGGGCGAATATATTAGGAGTTTTTTCGGAGAATATTCAATACGAAATCAATGAGTTTTGGGATTATATAACTCCGGAGATAGATCTATACGACAATCGTGACCTGAGAATATTAAATGTGGAAACCCCTTTAAAAAATCTATCGAATAGAGAGATCATCCCGATCAATTACGCGCTGGATAGATTAGAAGAGATCATTCTGTTTAAGGTGCTGGAATTATTGGGTAAACCCGATTTGATCGTTCAGAATTTTAACGATCGCACCTATTACTATCCGAGCGCTCAGTTCAGGAGTTGGGAAAAACTGGAAATATTAGGCACGGTAACGGCTCTCTGGAAAGCAGAATCTGGGGTGAGGCTCGTCATCAACGGAGGGCAGGGAGGAAAAGTGTATTACAATCTCTGGGCTAAAGATATATCGAGGTTAGTAGAAAAAGCCAGTTATAACTTATCGGTATTAGTGAGCGGTTATCAAATCCGTGTAGGGAAATTATCTAACTCCTATTCGATCAATTCATTCCCTAAAGATATACAAGCTTTCAGCGACGAAGTTCAAGAGGCTGTCTTTAGGGAACATCGATTAGCGGTACTGGTACAGGGTGTGCCAGGAACAGGTAAAACCGCTTGGACGCAGGCAATAGCGCAAGAAATACTCATTCCTTTAGGATACGTGGTATTCATCTTAGATCATGAAGCGGTAGAGAATTTCATGCCCCCTAACTATCTAGAGAAAATCTGTTTAATTATCAATGAAGCTGATAATTTAGCTCAGGATAGAAGTAGGGAAATAGCCCAAAGTAACACGAAAACTGAGCATATTTTAAGCTTGTTAGACGGGACTTTATACCAGAGCGTTATCGACGAATCTAATCCCTATCCAGGGCAAAAATTAGTGATATTGATGACCTGTAACACGACTGAGAGGCTAGATCCGGCATTTTTAAGGAAGGGTAGGGTAGATTTAACTTATGAGTTTACCCATCGCTTCGTTTAACTAAAGAAATAGCTCCGGCTACTTCAATAGTTAGATAATTAGTCCAAGTTAGATGGGATCGCTTAGAATAGATAAAATTCGTTCCATTGCAATCGATAAACTATGCCAGTATTAGCAGCAATCGCTGTCTTAGCAATCTTAATAGTAGTCCATGAATTGGGGCATTTCTTCGCCGCCCGGTGGCAGAATATTCACGTCAATCGCTTCTCCATCGGTTTCGGCCCCTCTTTACTCAAATATCAAGGCAAAGAGACTGAATACGCACTGCGAGCCATTCCTTTAGGGGGTTACGTAGGTTTCCCAGACGATGATCCAGAAAGTAGTAATATTGCTCCAGACGATCCTAATCTACTAAAAAATCGTCCCGTATTGGATAGGGCGATCGTTATCAGTGCTGGGGTGATAGCGAACCTAGTCTTCGCCTACTTACTTTTAGTCACTCAAGCAGCTACTGTAGGCTTTCCCCAGATTAATTATCAACCGGGCGTATTAGTACCGCAAGTATTAGACAGTAACTCGATCGCGGCTAAGGCTGGCATCCAATCGGGAGACATCGTTTTATCGGTAAACAATCAGCCCCTGGGGGCCTCCTCCGACGCTTTAATCAATTTACGGGAAACTATCCAAAACTCACCCGAGCAACCGATTGAATTAACACTGAAAAGACAAGAGGAAACCCTATCGGTACAGGTGACACCAGAGTTATCCGAAGGCAAGGGCAAGATAGGTGTTATGTTAGCCCCTAACGGCGTACAAACCCGCAATCGTGCCGCCAATATAGGTAACGCCTTCGCTATGGGCGCGGAAGAATTCCAACGTATAACCGAGCTAACTGTAAAAGGATTCTGGCAGTTACTGAGTAACTTTAAGGAAAATGCCCAACAAGTAGCAGGCCCGGTGAAGATAGTCGAGTATGGTGCAGCCATTGCCCAAAAAGACGCGGGTAATCTCTATCAATTCGCCGCTTTAATTAGCATTAACTTAGCCATTATTAATATTCTGCCCTTACCGGCTTTAGATGGTGGTCAATTAGTATTTCTATTGATCGAAGGTTTGTTAGGTAAGCCCTTACCAAATAAGATTCAAGAAGGCATCATGCAAACTGGGCTAGTTCTGCTATTAAGTTTAGGCGTTTTCCTCATCGTCCGTGATACATTTAATCTGGCGGTATTTCAAGGATTATTCCAATAACCTAGATGAACATTACCCGAAAATGGGCTTCTAAAAAACAACGCGCCTTAGAGATTTTAGTATTACTTAAGCGCTTTTATCCAGACGCTACCTGTAGTTTGAATTACGAGACACCGGTTCAACTATTGGTAGCGACGATTTTATCGGCTCAATGCACGGATGAGCGGGTGAATATGGTGACACCTGGACTTTTCAAGCAATTTCCTGATGCAGATAGTTTAGCGAAAGCCGATCGCACCGAACTAGAAAACTTGATCCGCTCTACTGGTTTTTATCGTAACAAAGCCAAGAATATTCAGGGAGCTTGTCAGAAAATCATGACGGAATTCGCCGGAGAAGTGCCCCGGGAGATGGAAAAACTCCTCACCTTACCTGGAGTGGCGCGAAAAACAGCTAACGTGGTGTTAGCCCACGCCTACAATATCATCCAGGGGGTAACGGTAGATACTCACGTCAAACGGCTCAGCAATAGACTCGGACTAACAGAAAACACAGATCCCGTCAAGATTGAACGGGATCTGATGCGCTTGCTACCCCAACCAGATTGGGAAGTTTTTTCGATTAGTTTGATCTATCACGGTAGGGCAGTATGTAAAGCCCGTAAACCCCTATGTGAGGGTTGCGGTTTAGCTCACGTCTGCCCCTCCGCTGGGATAGAAATATCAAGAAGCGTGGGCTAATACTCCCTGATTGGTGAGATACTGCACGGCGGCTTGATATTGGGAATCCGCTTCCGAGCCTATCTGTTGATAGGTGATGGCATCTTGGCTGATGACTTCATCGGGCAGGATACCCAGTTTATGGATGTCGTGGTGATTGGGCGTTTCGTATTTGGCCACGGTAATCGCTATTCCTGCTCCGTCGGGAAGTTCAAAGAGGGATTGAATTAAACCTTTACCGAAGGTTTTCTCACCGATGAGGGTGGCGCGTCCATTATCTTGTAAAGCACCGGCGAGGATTTCGCTGGCGGAGGCGGTGCCCCCGTTTACGAGTACGGCTAGAGGAGCATCGGTTAAGGCGTTACCGGAGGCGGTGAAACTATCGGATATACCTTCACGGTTAACGGTATAGACGATCGTACCGCGATCGAGCCACATCCGAGCGATTTCGATTCCCGACTGTAGCAGGCCGCCAGGATTGTTACGCAAATCGAGAATATATGCCTGTGCGCCCTGTTTTTTCAATGATGCCACCGCTTGATTGAGTTCTTTAGCCGCATTGGCGCTGAATTGATTGAGGCGTACGTAGCCGATTGGTAGTTTCTGACTTTTATCGAGAGCGGCTATGACGGGGCTGAGAGCTATGCGTTGTCGGGTTAACTCGACTTTTTTCTCTTGAGTTTTGCCCTCGGAGAGAATCGTCAGGGATACTTTCGAGCCGGAGGGGCCGCGCATTTTCGCTGCCGCCTCGTCGAGGGTGAGACTTTTCGTATCTACATTATCGATATAAAGGATACGATCGCGTGCTTTTATTCCAGCTACTTCAGCGGGGGAGCCAGAGAGGGGGGCGACTACTTCTAAGTTGCCAGTTTCTGGGTTGATGTTGATCTGTAATCCTACCCCGGATAGTTCCCCTGTGGTGCTGATCTGTAGATTATGATATTGTTCGGGGCGTAGTAAACGGGTGAAAGGTTCATCAAGGGTAGCTAACATTTTTTCGATCGTATCGTAAGCCTGTTCTTTATCCTTGAGAGGTTGTTTGATGAATTTCTGTCTTACTTCCCACCAGTTCTGATGATTAAAGGTGTCGTCATAGTAAGATTGATTTACCAGCCGCCACGACTGTAATATTAACTTCTGTTCTTCGGTAAAGGCTGCCGCCTCTGGTGTCCACAGCGCCGAGGATAGGCAACACCAAAAGCCTACCAATAGCGTAATCCAAAACGCTCTCTGTCTCATAGACTGCAATTACTCGCTATACATAAGATATATTCTTTTAACTTTAAACTGCCTTTAAAGTTTTGTCTTCCCTGACACACTACTGAATTTTTTAGGTTACTTGTCGTTTACTTAAGTATGTGCTAAGTTAGTCAGACCAACTACTAGCCACTCGCCACTGGTCACTGGTCACTTCTCTCTAAAGAAGGGTATTATAAGCGGATTTAGTATGAGATAGTTGTTTGTCAGAGACACCTGAGAATTTTTCGGGTCACTTGTCCATTATTCGAGTATGTGCTATCCTAGTTGAAGTCTCAAGCAAGCGGGTGTAGTTTAGTGGTAAAACCCTAGCCTTCCAAGCTAATGATAGGGGTTCGATTCCCCTCACCCGCTTTAATAATTTGTTACCAAAAAATGGGGTTTAAAGCCCTGCCCTTTTAGGGCGGCTTTGGGTGAATATGTTATAATAGGTTTATGCTCGTACACTCAGCGTAAATGTTCGTTCTAGAATTTAAGGTCGAGGCAAAACCAAAACAGTATCAAGCGATAGATGAAGCTATTCGCGCCAGTCAATTCATCCGAAACAAATGTCTTAGATTTTGGATGGATAACAAAGGCGTGAATAAATACGACCTATCCGCATACTGTAAAGTTTTAGCTCACGATTTTAAATTTGCGGGGGAACTAAATTCTCAAGCTAGACAAGCATCGGCTGAGAGAACATGGTCTTCTATCGCCAGGTTCTTCGATAATTGCAAGAAGAAAGTGCCAGGCAAAAAAGGATACCCGCAATTTAAAAAGTTCTCTCGTTCCGTTGAATATAAAACAACGGGATGGAAGTTGCTCAACCCTAAGACCATCCATTTTAGCGACAAGAAAAACATCGGAACTCTCAAGCTAAAGGGAACCTGGGATTTAGGGTATTTTAAAGAGTCCGATATAAAACGGGTCAGGCTCATTAGACGCGCCGATGGTTATTACTGTCAATTCGTACTCGATTGTGATGTTAAAGAGGATGTAACCCCATCAGGTCAATGTATTGGGTTAGATGTAGGTTTAGCCTCATTTTATACAGACCATAAAGGAAATAAAGTTGATAATCCTCGATTCTTAAGAAAGTCAGAGAAGAAATTAAAAAAACTCCAGAGGAGACTTTCTAAAAAGAAAAAGGGCAGCAAGAACCGTCAAAAGGCAAGGCAAAGATTAGCCAAAGCTCACCTTAAAGTAAGCAGGCAACGTAAAGACTTCGCCGTGAAGTTGGCGAGGTGCGTGTGTATATCTAATGATGTAATAGCCTACGAAGATTTAAGGATTAAGAACTTGGTTAAAAATCATTGTTTAGCTAAGTCGATAAACGATGCCGCATGGTATCAGTTCCGAGAATGGATAGAATATTTCGGGCGTAAATTCGGCAAGATAACCATCGCCGTACCGCCCGCATATACGAGTCAGGAGTGTTCGTCCTGTGGGCGAATAGTCCGAAAAACTTTGTCTACTCGTACCCACGTTTGTGCCTGTGGCTGTAATCTCGACAGGGACGAAAATAGTGGGATAAACATTCTCAAGAAAGCGCTGAGTACGGTGGGTCACACCGCAACTTTCGGGCTAGACCCGATAAACGCTTGGGGAGAGAATACCTCTACTTTTTCAGAAGCAATCCTGTCTAAGCAAGTAATCTCTATGAACCAAGAATCCCCTCGCCTTTAGGCAGGGGAGTGTCAATAATGCCCCTCCCAACGATCGATCTTCACACAATCAATATCCAACTGATCCAAAGTCCTCGCCACGACAAAATCGACTAAATCCTCCATAGTTTTCGGATGGTGATACCAAGCCGGAATCGCCGGGACAATTCTCACCCCCGCTTCCGCTAAAGTGGTCAGATTACGTAAGTGAATCAGACTAAACGGTGTTTCCCTCGGCACGATAACCAGAGGTTTACCCTCCTTCATCTGCACATCCGCAGCCCGCTCCAATAAATCCGAACTCAACCCCGCCGCCAACTTACCTACCGTACTCATACTACAGGGAATAATCACCATGCCCAGAGTACGATAAGAACCACTGGCAATATTCGCCCCCACATCTTGCGCCCGATGACAGCGTAACTTACCCCCATCCATCACCCCGCACTGATTGCGCCAGAAAATTTCCTGTAAGTCCGGCTCTGGGGGCATACGAATATTATCTTCCGCCTGCCACACCATATAACTCGCCTTCGATGCCACTAGCTCGATCGCATAATCGGCAGCGAGCAGATGTTTCAAAGCCCTTACCGCGTAGATTAATCCGGATGCACCGCTGACACCAATAATTAGCGGGCGGTTAGATGAGTCCTTCAAGTTCTAATTCCTCTATCATTTGTAAACCTCGCGCATCACCTAACTTTAATAATGCTCCTTTTGCGTCTTCTTTCACTCCTAAATCTTCATCTTCAACTAGAGCCTCGATGAGGGCATCGACGGCGGTAGCGTAAACCACATTAGAAGGTAATTCCCGACAGAGTTGACCGATAGACCAAGCGCAATTACTCCTCACTGCCGCCATATTATCTCGTCTCAAACTCTCGATCAACGGAGGCATCACCGTCACCACATCCTCATAGTGTAACTTAGCCACCTGAGCTAGGCTGCTGGCCGCCCATAACCTTACGGCGGAAATATCGTTTTTCAAGGCGTGGAGAAGAGGATGTAGGGCGCGGCGATCGTTACAGTTGCCTAGTGTCCATACTATCCCTTTTCTAACGTAGCCGTTCCAATCCTTATCTAAAGCTGAGATCAATAAATCTACCGCGCCTGGATTCGGGTTTCTCCCGAGAGCGTAAGCGACGCTGACGCGGATTAAGGGGCACTCGTCGCGTAATAACTCCAATAATAAAGGAATAGATCGCTCATCTTGAATTTCGCAAAAGGCGCGGGCTGCTATCATCCTCTGGGGGGCGCTTCCGGATGCGAGCAATTCTAACATCTCCTCTGGATCTGGTAAGCTCACTGCTTCTTCATCGTCCAAGTGATCCAGAGGACTGTCAACGGATTCTAAATTATCGATCGAGTTATAATCTGCATCATACATAATTGTCTAGATTACCCTATCTAAGGCATTCTGGGTAATTATTTTTTTAACACTGAATCTATATTCATTAATATATTAATGAATTACTAAACTTTTTATTATTAGTCGCAATTACTTTTATTACTTTAATATCATTAGATTTTTTTATTCATTGACTCATTAATTTTTATGTATTGTGTAGAGATAAAATGCGACATCAAAAGACCAAGCTTATTAACAAGTGGGCTATTGAAAACATTTTTATTTATTAAAAAAATATTCTACTCTCATCTTCATTAATTCTGGTTCTAGTATGGGATCATAGCCACCTTCTCTCTGTTTGATTAAATCATACCAGGGAAGTTCTTCAGTTTCTTTCTTTAATTTTTCTACCAGATCTTCTACGCGACCGATACAGCGGGCTGGAACACCAGCTACGATTTCTCCTTCTTTAACATTTTTAGTTACGACAGCTCCTGCTGCGACGATACTATTAGGACCGATGGTGACATTGGGGAGGATAATAGCATGATAACCAATAAAAACGTTATCCTTGATCTCTATTTTTCCTACGGCATCTAATTTATGATTATAAGCTTCATTTAACATCGCAATTACACCATCATGTCCTATTAAAATAGAACTCGAAAAGTGTACGTTATTACCAATTTTCACTAAATAAGGATCGGTAAATACTGTACTACTAAGTATACTGCATTTATCTCCTATGGACTGAAAATTTCCATGACGGCGTAAGAATTCCGCGTATTCTTCTCCCATTGGTTTACAGATTTTTATATATAGAGAACGAAACTTCCCATAACGCATTGCTAAATTACGTAGTATCTTTTTAAGCAACACTAATACCTCCTAAATGAATATTCCCTATTTTACACCAACTACAATTTCACAATTGAAAAATTTCCAAAAGCATTGAAATAACAGGAAATCTAATCACCATATAGCTTTTTGCCAAGTTGAGAGTTCATCGTATGAAGTTATTATTTTCGATTCCTCGCTTCGGCTCAAGCTAAAAACGATGCGCAGAATACCAAAACCTTGTAGCTGGAAAATTAAAACCGTTTCATCATTAATAAGGAATGATGTTGAAAACCCAGATTTTCATAAAGCCGCAAAGCATTTTGATTGCCGAAAAAAACCTGCAAGCCGATTTGTTTTTGCCCTCTTCCCTCCGACCACATTTTGGCAATTTTAATTAAAGCAGTGGCGATACCCTGACGACGATCGTCAGGCTTTACATAAATTAAAAATATATGCCCGTATTGTTCGCCGTTAGTCTGGTCTGTAGCATTACCCATCCATAAACAGGCAATGCTCTCTCCAGTGACTTTTTCCACGAACCATAGGGGAGTTTCCGAGGAAAAATAAGCTCTCGCTGTATCTGCGAGATGGCCCAGTTGAGATTGACAGGGAAACAATTCCCTATAGGTATATTCTAAATAATCGATCAATAAACCCAGGTCTTTACGGGTGCCATTACGGAGATGATAGCCTTCGGGAAAGGTGGGGTAAGTAGTCACCTATAGAAAGAAGCCTATCATACTCAGGGGTTCGATCGGTGCAGGTGCCGATAGATCCGAGGGGAGGAAAATACGAATACTAACGGCTACCAGGGCGATTAAAAAGATGATTAGGGTTAGTAGGGGGGCGATATACTGACGGAAAAAGGCCATAGGATTATCTGGAAATTGGGAGTCGGGAGTTGGGAGTCGGGATTAAACTTATTGCGTGTTATCGCCTGAGAGCTTTAAATACCCTAAACCCGCCCGATTTAATTTATCTCAGTCTATCAAATTATGGTTAAGTATAGCCTGATGAAAACGTTTGCGGGTTTCTGCCCGTAAATATTTAGCTTGAATCCCCTGCCATTTCTGCCAGTTTTCATAATGGATATTCTGAAATATACTTATCAACGTCGGCATTTTATTACGTATATCTTCCCCATAAACTTTTTCTAAAAAATCTGCCAGAACCGAGCTATCTTGAATATTACCTAACACCGATTGTAGTTTTTTCACGTCGCTTAAATACTCGTCGTAGTCTTCATTATAAAAGTGAGCGAATAACTCCATATTATAGCGAGTGTGCTTAGCCTCTTTTCTTAGCTCGTGTAAGTGATAACCTTCTTGAGCTAAAATATCCTCCACTTCTCCTTTAGAAAAAGATTGACTATTAGCTCCGATCAGCCAACCTTGATGGAGAAGAAATTTACTGACTTCAGGTAATAAAAGATCTGGTAACACCACCTTTATATCGATCGCTCCCATCGGACTGTACTGAGGTTTATTTAGCCAGTGCTTGAAAGCATTTTTTAAATTTATATATTTATGCCCTTTGAGGGTATCATCAACGATTTTTAAAACTTTTTTCCTTTCCTGCTCTAAATATTTAAAAGCCTGCCCTAAAAATCTTTGTTCCTCCCCTGGTAAATTGGGCAGATAGTCGGTAATTAAAGCTTCTTTCAAAACGTCTAAATCTCTTAACTGCCCTAAAGTACGCGCTAACTTACCCACGGATTTATCATCGCCCGAATCTGGTAACTTTAAAGCCGGAGCGAAACCCGCTAAAACACTCCGCAAACGCCTCGTACCTACGCGCATTTGATGTAATTCTTCTGGGTCTTCGTCTTTGAGTACACCCTCCTCATGAGCCAGAATTTTATGAAAGTGTTTGTCAACGGCTATGTACGCCCAATCCGATAAAGTTTTCGCCTCCACGATCGCACCTCCGATTTTAACTACTCTTTCCATTGTAACCGGGGCGATCGAGCCTTTTACTTCTATCTTTCGCTATAATAGAACAAAAATACTCTAAAATTGCTCAAAGAGGTTTTTACAACAAGGATTAACCCCCCATTTAAAAATTCTCTCAAAGCGCATTTAACTCGCCAATAAACCTTTTATGTTAGAATTTTTGAAGATTTTGTCATCGCTGGTGCAAACCACGATAAAAGACAGTTTTTAGGGAAGTATATGACAACTAACTACGGTGCAGAACAAATACAGGTACTAGAAGGATTAGAACCAGTCAGGAAACGGCCGGGGATGTATATAGGCACAACCGGGCCGAGGGGACTTCACCATCTAGTATATGAGGTAGTGGACAACTCGATCGACGAAGCTCTAGCCGGACATTGTACCCATATAGAAGTAGATATTAATAGTAATGGTTCCGTCACAGTCACCGACGATGGCCGGGGTATCCCCACCGACATCCACCCCGCCACCGGTAAATCAGCCCTAGAAACAGTATTAACCGTCTTACACGCCGGGGGTAAATTCGGCGGCGGCGGCTATAAAGTTTCGGGAGGCTTACACGGCGTAGGTATATCGGTAGTAAACGCCCTATCGGAAAAACTAGAAGTCACTGTCTGGAGGGAAAAAAAACAACACACCCAAATCTACAAAAGAGGTGTAGCCGTCACCGAGCTGATGGTTGAAGCCCAGAAAGAAAATCGTAAGGGCACCTCTGTCACCTTCTTACCGGATGTAGAAATATTCACTGGCGGTATAGAATTTGATTACAGCACCTTAGCGGGGAGATTGAGAGAGTTAGCCTACTTAAACGCGGGTATTAAAATCACCTTCACCGATAATCGCCCGAGTGAACCGCATCAAGAGACATATTTATATGAGGGGGGGATTAAAGAGTATGTCGCCTATATGTGTAGGGAAAAAGAAGCTCTCCACAAAGACATTATTTATGTATCGGGCGAAAAAAATAACATTAATATTGAAGTCGCTTTTCAATGGTGTATCGATGCCTATAGCGATAATATTCTCGGTTTCGCCAACAATATACGCACCATAGACGGAGGCACCCATTTAGAAGGGCTAAAAACCGTTCTCACCCGCACATTAAATAATATCGCCCGTAAGCGCAACAAAATCAAAGAAAACGAACCTAATCTAGCCGGAGAAAATGTTAGAGAAGGTTTAACCGCAGTTATCTCCGTTAAAGTTCCCGAGCCAGAATTTGAGGGACAGACGAAGACAAAATTAGGTAATACGGAAGTTAGGGGAATCGTTGACTCCTTAGTAGGGGAAACATTGAACGAATATCTAGAATTAAATCCCCAAGTAGCCGACACTATTATCGAAAAAGCGGTACAGGCGTTCAAAGCGGCAGAAGCAGCCAGGAGGGCGCGAGATTTAGTCCGCCGTAAATCGGTTCTTGAATCTTCACCCCTACCTGGAAAGTTAGCCGATTGTAGTGAAAGAGATCCGGAAAAATCAGAAATCTTTATCGTAGAGGGTGATAGCGCCGGTGGTAGTGCGAAACAGGGGAGAGATAGAAGATTTCAGGCTATCCTACCTTTAAAGGGTAAAATCCTCAATATTGAGAAAACCGACGACGCTAAGATCTATAAAAATACAGAGATACAGGCGTTAATCACCGCGCTAGGTTTGGGTATCAAGGGCGAAGATTTTGAC
Organism: uncultured bacterium; assembly: GCA_964623815.1. Lineage (GTDB taxonomy): Bacteria > Cyanobacteriota > Cyanobacteriia > Cyanobacteriales > Microcystaceae > Chroococcopsis. The sequence goes on from CAZUVR010000036.1 coordinate 27,830, forward strand.
CCCTCTCAATTACGTTATCATCGGATCGTGATCATGACCGATGCGGACGTGGATGGGGCGCATATCCGGACTTTATTGCTGACTTTCTTCTATCGGTATCAGAAAAATTTACTCGAACAGGGTTTCATATATATCGCCTGCCCTCCTCTCTATAAAGTGGAGCGCGGGAAGAATTATTTCTATTGTTACAGCGATCGAGAGTTACAGCAGAAAATCTCGGAGTTTCCCACTAACGCTAACTACACGATTCAGCGTTTCAAAGGTTTAGGGGAGATGATGCCGGAACAATTATGGACTACTACACTCAACCCAGAAACCCGGATTCTAAAGAAAGTGGAGATAGAAGACGCGGCTAAGGCCGAGGAGTTATTTACGATTCTGATGGGTGATAGGGTTGCCCCCCGCCGTCAGTTTATCGAAACCTACGGCACCCGTCTGAATCTGCAGGATTTGGATATTTAATCTTAGGGGATTAGGGGTTAGGAATTGGGAATTGGGGTAATGGTCTAAATTCTGATTATCGATGTCTCACAGCACCTTTTGTATCACCAATGTACATTAATCCTACTAAAAGCTTTGTCAGCTAATAGTTTCCCCCCAATTCCTAACCCCCAACTCCTAATTCCCTCTTTCCCTCCGTAATCACCGAAAAAAAAGCAGGTTAATCACCTGCTTTTTCTATTATTTATATATAAAGATTAGAAGTTCATTTCTGCGGCTTGAACGCGCTCGATTTGTTTCTTCTTAATGACTAGGAAGATTTGCGAGAGCATGATACCGGCGAGGAATAACATTAATCCTTTGATACGGGTGGGGCTTTGTAAAACTACTTCCGTATCTTTCTGGCCGAAACCGCCTACGTTAGGGTTAGCGGTTAAATACTGGCCTGCTTCTACCTCTTGACCTTCGGATACTATTAATTCCGGCCCTGCGGGTATAGTATCGGTGGCGACGTTACCATCTTTGCCCGAGATACTTACCTCGTAGCCACCTGCTTCGGTTTTATTGATAGCGGTGATGGTGCCGGGAGCAGAAGCTTTGAAAGCGTTATTATTGCTGGATTCACCGGTAGGATACACTTGACCGCGGCCACGGTTAGCACCTAAGTGAACCGAATATTTACCGAAATGGATATTTTTGTCTTTGGATGGGTCTGGTGAGAGAACGGGGAAAACGATTTCTTGATATTGATCTCCGGGTAAGGGGCCGACGATCACCACGTTATCCTGACCTTCTTTATAAGATTGGTAATAGAGACTACCTACTTTTTCTTTTAATTCTTCGGGAATGCGATCGGGCGGTGCGATTTTGAATCCTTCGGGAAGCATTAACACGGCACCGACGTTTAAGCCGCCTCTAGAGCCGTCGCCTAAAACTTGTTGACTGTTGAGGTCGTAGGGTATTTTAACCACCGCTTCAAAAACGCTATCGGGTAAAACCGATTGGGGAATTTCGATCTCGGCGGGTTTTTGGGCGAGGTGGCAGTTAGCGCAAACTATGCGCCCTGTGGCTTCTCTGGGGGTTTCCGGTGCGGTTTGTTGCGCCCAGAAGGGATATGCTGCCGCAGCTTGGGGATAGATTACGTCGGAAGCTAGAAAGAGCGAGGCGGTGGCCAATGATACCACTGCCAATAAACGCGCTACTTTTCTACTTAGTTGACGGATGGCTAGTAAATTCAGTGTTCTCATCTGTATGTCTAATATAATTCCAATCTCGCCTAGATTAATTCGTTAAGCCCACCAGGGTGCTTCGTTGGTACGGAAGTCAGTTTCTGTCCAGGGACTGAACACTAGTTTATCGTTATCGGTAACGGTGGCTTTAGCGAGGGCTAAAGATAGGGGCGCGGGGCCTCTGACTACTTTACCTTCCGCGTTGTACTGCGAGCCGTGACAGGGGCACATGAATTTCTCTTCGCTCGCATTCCAGGGTACGACACAACCTAAGTGGGTACATACGGCGTTGATACCGTAGCTGGCCAGGGTTTTATCTTCGGTGACTACCATATAGGTAGGATCTCCTTTTAGACCTTGGGCTAGAGTACGATCGCCTGGGTTATGACTGGCGAGAAATTCGCTAACAATAACATCGTTACCGAGAGCGTCTTTAGCCGTCACACCGCCGCCGGTACTACCGCTCGAAGGCGGGATGAAATATTTGACGATGGGGTACAATGCCCCAGCCGCTACTCCGGTGATAGTGCCGAAGGTAAGGAGGTTCATAAATTGACGACGACCTAAATCGGGTACGTCAGAAGCACCAGAAATTTGACTCATGGCTAAACTTTCTTCTTTTGTTAACTTATGTAAACCGAGAAAGGCTCTACCGCCCTATGTTTAAAAAGGTTTACAACTTATGTATTAGATTATTACAGAAATTTGGCCTCAGTATTAAAACCGGTAGCTTTTGATGATGAAGACCATTAATCGCTAAACTAATGTAGTGTATAAGGAAAGATAAGATTGAATGCAGGGACTATTAGGGCAAATCTGGCAAGCCATCAAAAATTTTTTCAACCGTCTGCTAGGAGTGAAAACTAGTAGTAGTCAACGCGAGTTAGCGCCCCCCCTGACGGATACGGAATATGAATTTCTCTTCATGCAATTATTGGAAGGTGTGGCACACGGCTGGCATGAAGGCAGAATAGCAAAGTTTTTCGAGAAATTGGGCGATCGAGGTAATCCCCGTCAATGGGTTGAGTGGCTGACGGAATTCGGCGAGAGATTACAGGCTTCGGCGGCGATCAATCAACAGTTAGCTGTGAGGATGATGCGTCTGGGAGAATTGACTCAATCTTTCCCAGGTTTGGAGTTATTGGGGGAAACTTCCTATAGTATCGCCCGGCAGATGTTAACCAGAGACGCGGATACGCTTATATGGGAATACGACGGCTTCGATGATAGCGGTAACGACATTCAACCACAAGAATTATCCTACAGTTATCAAGCCACCCCCGAGGGCGATAATACGGAAACTCTCACCGTTGAGGAGTTGTACGGGCGTTTACAGGATAACCCCGAGTTAGCCTCGGCTATGGCGGCTCAATTCGGTTTAGAGGGGAGTAATCCCGATGATATTATGGCTGCTTTATTGCAAGAGTATAATTTAGCTCAAACCGCAGTTAATGAGAAACAGCCCCAAACAGCAGAGGAATGGTTTGAAAAAGGCTTGGAGCAAGCAGATTTAGCGGATTGGCAGGGAGCGATCGACAGTTGGGAGCAGGCTTTAAAAATAGATCCCCGTGAGGCGGCCATCTGGCACAATCGAGGCACGGCTCTGGCGATGCTGGGAAGATTTGAGGAAGCTCTTGATAATTACGGCAATGCTTTGGAATTAGAACCGGATGACTATCAGATTATTAACGCTAAGGGCAGTGCCTTATATGGGTTACAGAAATGGAGCGAAGCTTTATCCTGTTGGGATAAGGTTTTAGAATTAGAACCAGATTTTTATCAAGCTTGGTACAATCGAGGTAGCGCCCTAGAACAATTGGGACAGATAGAACAGGCGATCGTCTGCTATCGGAAAACTTTAGAAATAGAGCCTAGTTTTAATCTGGCTAAATACCGGTTAAATGCTCTCTTAGGAGGGGCAGAGTTTAATTAAAGAGTTAAGAGTCGAGACAGTCAGTAGTGAGCTTGATTGCCGACTCCCGACTCCCGACTCAGGCATCGATTAAGTCCGGGTGATTTTATCGTTCTGGCTGATGAAAATTAGGCCTACGGCGATGGGGATGACGACGATTACAGCACCGAGGACTAGACTCCAAAGAAAATTAGCTAAAGAGGGTGTCATGGTAAGTTCCTTGTTTTATGGATCGATATTGCTTAGGTAATTATTGTATATCAAGTGGGAATCTTACTCTCGGTGGAACGATCGCCAATGACAAATTTACCGACTCACAAGTTATACCACCATATTTACTACGCCACAATCGGTATCTTTTGCTACTCATTACCAACTTAGTAGGTGAAAGCTAGATGATTAATAACTTGCTTACTCTCACTTATCTATTAAGAGCTAGAATCTCTATGAACTCTAAGCCTATCAACAGGTATTGAGGTTGTATTTTTTTCTAAAAAATTGGTAATATAATAGCTGGTTATTAACCATACCAATTTTATTGGTTACTAAATATGTTCAGGAACCGTTTCCTTTCTTACCTAATACTAACGCTGATTATTTTAACGGCGCTCAACCTAATAGAGCCAGTTACAACCTCAGCACAAACAACCAATATACTTGTTTCAGCCGCCGCCAGTCTCAAGGATGCTTTAGAAGAAATCAAACCTCAATTCGAGAAAGCCAACCCATCTATTAAAGTAAGTTATAACTTCGGGGCTTCAGGAGCCTTACAACAACAGATTGAACAGGGTGCCCCCGCCGATGTTTTCATCTCGGCAGCTAGTAAACAGATGGATGCCCTACAAAAAGCAGGCTTGATAGATAAGGGCACCCGTCGTAATCTCCTCACCAACACGCTTGTTTTAATCGTGCCCAAAAATTCGACTTTAAATATTAAAGATTTTCGCTCTCTAACCGATAGCAATGTTAAAAAAATTTCTGTAGGCGAACCGAGAAGCGTTCCTGTCGGACAGTATAGCGAGGAAGTATTAAGTAAGCTAGGTATTCTAGACCAAGTTAGACCGAAATTAGTTTTCGGTAACTCCGTCAGAAATGTTCTCGCTTCCGTAGAAAGCGGTAACGCCGATGCTGGAATAGTTTACGCCACCGATGCGAAAATTTCCGATCGCGTTAAAGTGGTAGCCACCGCAGCTTCTAACCTGCACTCGCCCATAGTTTATCCGATAGCGGTAGTAGAGAGCAGCAAAAACTCGGGGAAGGCGAAAACTTATGTCGATTACTTGACAACCGCACCGGCGAAAAAAATCTTTGAAAAATTCGGCTTCGGCATAGCCCGATAAGACAAATGCAAGATCTTTCCCCCCTCTGGATTTCCCTAAAAACAGCTTCTTTGGCAGTAGTAGTTATTTTTTTCCTGGGTATTGCCGTCGCCTACTGGATGCTCGGCTATAAAGGGCGGTGGAAATCGGTAATCGAGGGGATTTTCGTCGCCCCCCTGATTCTTCCCCCGACGGTGGTGGGTTTTATCCTACTGTTACTCTTCGGTAGAAACGGCCCTTTAGGGCAATTCTTGGGGACTTTTAACTTTAGTATAGTCTTTACTTGGTACGCTGCTGTAATCACGGCGACAGTGGTGGCTTTCCCTCTCATGTACCGCACGACTTTAGGAGCTTTCGAGCAAGTCGATCCGAATCTGTTGCAAGTAGCCCGCACCCTGGGAGCATCGGAGGGGAAAATTTTCTGGCGTATTCTCCTCCCTTTATCTCTTCCGGGTGTTTTAGCTGGTTTGACTCTCGCTTTCGCCCGCGCTTTAGGAGAATTCGGAGCCACTTTAATGCTCGCTGGTAATATCCCCGGCCGCACACAAACGATTCCGATGGCTATTTATTTCGCCGTTGAAGGGGGAGCGATGAACGAGGCTTGGATGTGGGTGGTGATCATCATGTTGATTTCCCTATCCGGCATTATCGGCGTTAATGTCTGGCAGAGGCAACGCCTGCGGGGATTGGGAGGAAAAGGTAATTCCCCAGAGACTTCTGATGATACGGATGATCCGATCGCTCCTTGGGAAGGAAGGGATTTCGCTGTCGTTGCCGAAAAGAGCGAGAGGGAAAATGCGGGCGGTTTATTTGTGGATATAGAGCGGCACTTACCGGGCTTCTCCTTAACTGCGGCTTTCAATTCTCCCCACCAAACTTTAGGATTATTAGGAGCATCTGGTTCGGGGAAGAGCATGATCTTACGTGCGATCGCCGGGGTGGAAAGTCCGACGAAGGGGCGTATAGTGCTGAACGGGCGAGTATTGTACGATTCGTCTCAAAATATTAATCTCCCCAGCCGTAAGCGTCGTATCGGCTACGTGGTACAAAATTACGCCCTTTTCCCTCATCTCACCGTTGCTCAAAATATCGCCTTCGGGCTTTCGAGCAAGTTAGACCCGAAAGTTATTAAGCAAAGGGTAGCCGCTCAGTTAGAATTAGTGCAGTTACCCGGTATGGAAAAGCGTTATCCTCATCAATTATCGGGGGGGCAACAACAAAGGGTAGCGATCGCCCGCGCTCTAGCGAGTCGTCCCGAAGCCCTATTATTAGATGAACCTTTTTCCGCTTTGGATACGCAATTGAGAAGTCTGTTAGAACGGCAGATGATTAAAAGTTTGTCCGGCTACGATGGTGTAGCGATTTTTGTCACCCATAATATGGATGAAGCTTATCGAGTTTGTAAAAATTTGCTGGTCATGGATAAAGGGCGTATCATCGGCAACGGCTCGAAAATAGATATATTTGAACGCCCCGATAGTCTCCCCCTGGCTAAGATTACCGGATGTAAAAACTTTTCCCGGGCCACGAAGATTAATCAGGGAGAAATCAGCGCGATCGATTGGGGGATTAACTTACAAACTTTAGAAGCTGTTCCCGATAATTTAGCTTATACCGGTATTCGTGCCCATCAAATTAGTTTTGTTGATGATTTAAGTGGGATCAATACTTTTCCTGGCTGGCTTGCCAATATTATTGAAGGGCCGCACAGGGTAACTGTTTATTTAAAATTGAATAGCCCATCGACACATCAAAAAGATTATCATTTACAAGCAGAACTCTATAAGGAAAAATGGCTACAGATTAAAGATACTCCTTTACCTTGGGCAATTTTTTTAGAGCCTCTTAAACTACTTCTCTTAAAATAAGATTTGTGAGAATTAATTTAACTGAATAATCCTATATGTAAATATGTAAAAAAAGAGTAAAGCATTAATGTTATGTCAAAAAAATATATAATAATACTGATGGATAATTAATTCATTGTCCTAAACATTATTTTGAGGAAAATCTCATGCAAATTAGTGCCCGTAATGCCCTAAAAGGTACGATAAAATCCGTAGAAATAGGCGCAGTTAATACAGAAGTGATAATAGAAATCATTCCTGGTGTAGAAGTAGTTTCTATTATTACTAAGGATTCAGCGGAAAAATTAGGATTAACAGCAGGTAAACAAGTTTATGCAGTAGTTAAATCTTCCGATGTCATGATAGCGGTAGATTAATTATCTATCAACAGCTAGTGGCTAATACCCACTAGCCATAACAATATCACTCTTGTGCCAGTAAGGCGTAAATCTCCCTTTTCGTCCGCTCTAATAACTCACGGACTCGATTTATCCTTTCCGAATTACCTTCCCGAGCAGCCTGATTTACCGCCCCGATTAAATCCGTCGCCGCCCGTTGCAAATCTTGAAATTCTTGAGGTCTTCTACCGCTGAAATTTCCATGAGCGTCTCGTCTGCCTTCTTGATTACGATCGCTGAGTAATTGTCTGCCCGTTTCTGTGATGGAGTAAACTCGCTTACCCTCGCTGGTTTCGCTCGTTACGAAGCCGCCATCTTCGAGCAGGGATAGGGTGGGATACACGGAACCGGGGCTGAGGCGACGAAAACCTCCATAACGATTCTCCATCCTCTTGATCAGATCGTAACCGTGTGCCGGTTCTTCTGACAATAATTCCAAGAGCAAGAATTTAATATCGCCTCTTCCCCTTCGGGGGCTTTCATCGCCGCCGAAATCGAACATTCTCCCGCTGAACTTATCGCCGCAACCGCGTCGGGCGTGTAGGAAAACGTAGGCGGCTCGGGCTTCTTCTATCGGTATACCGACGGCCGCCGCTACCATGAATTGCGATCTGTGACATCTGAACATAAGTTATACCTCGTTGACTGATTCCAGTATAATCCTTATTTCGATATATCGTGATATGTTTTGAAAAAATGGAGATCGCTAAAAGGGGAGCGAATCTTCTAGATGTGGAAACGTCCTTACCAGCTTAACAAGGGCCCCTCTAGCCGCCTGTCTCACCTTTTGATCCCTATCTCTTAAAGCTTCGAGCAATGCCGGCACCGCTGTCTGGTTTTAATTTCTCCCAACGCCCAAGCCGCCTCTTTTTTCGCTACCCACCATTCCTCCCGTAAAGTTTCTATCAAAAATGGGGTAGCTCGATCGACAATACTAATAATAGTCACCTCCTCGATCGTACAAGTCTTGACGCAAATTTTTTCAAGTTACTATTGTATTTACGCCAAATACTTACCGCCAAATTATAATCGTATTTTTCGCCAGATTTATTATCATAAATGCCCCTTTCGTAACACTCGGCGATCGTTAACATCTTTTTAAAGAGTAAGCCATTCTCATATAAGTCGATTTCCTCTTTTGTTAAACCTGGTTGTAAATATTTTAGGTATTTCGGGTTATTTTCTTCAGTCCATTTTAAGATTTTATTTAAAGCGGTAGTTAGAGGAGAAACCATAAAGATGTATTAAAATACAAGTGACAAGTTATCACGAATTATAACGGGTACATAATATATAATGATCAGATAATTAACTCGATACAGAAACGGGGTTAAAAAAGAATGAGCCAAACACCCATAATCGTAACCTACGACATCAAAGAGCTATTCGCCGATCTGGACAAGAAGATGGACGATCGTTTTGCCGCTATGGACAAGAAGATGGACGATCGTTTTACCGCTATGGACAAGAAGATGGACGATCGTTTTGAAAAGGTAGACCAACGCCTTGAGAAACTCGATACCAAAGTCGATCGACTAGAAGAAAAAGTCAATAAACTAGAAGTAGGTCAAGCCGAAATCAGGGGCGATATAAAAGCTTTAGACGAAAAAACATCCGGCTTAGAGAAACGAGTGGGTAATCAAGAATTTTTAAACAGAACTACTTTCGGTGGGGTCATAGTTATTATCATCGGCGGCATGATTAAACTAGTGGTGGATTGGTTGAGTTTTAAACCCTGAGAATTTATAGCACTAAGCCATCAAGTTAATCCACCGTTATTAGAGAGGGGGCTTTATAGCCATCTTACTTAGTGTTTTCGTACCGGTAGCGGCCCTTTCAGATTACCACCGGTTGAAGTTGTAAGACCACTACTACCGAATTACTACCGTCATCTGGTGTGGTTAAACCTCCCCTAAATAGTCATGGGTGCGATCGGCTCTATATCTGGGTCATTACCGCCGATTTGAGTAGTTCTCAACTCCCAGACACCCGCACCTTGATCGAGGAAGATTTTAACGATCGTATCACTAGCCAATCGAGGGAACATAGTACGCCAACTACTCAAGCCTAAAATTAAATTGCGGATGGGAGCATCTTCTAATGTACTGCCGAGATTGTGAATATCATCTCTATCCCAATCGCTTCTTAAATCCCCGAAAGGTTGTAACTCCAACATCAAAGCTTTTTTTAACCTCAACAGACGACGGAAATATATATCTTCATCTGGGTTATTCTGTTGCCATCGTTTAACCCACTCCTTATTTCTCCTCAATCCCCATTGCATCTCTCTCAAACTGGCGAATACCGCCTGATTGGAATCTTGGGAACAATTATTAGCGGGGCCCACATAAGTCCCCCCAGTACCGTCACCGATACGATAGCGAGCGGTCATAATTTCCAGATTGATAATTATTAAATCTAAAGGAGATTGTTGCCGCCTGCCGAAATCATAATAACGGGTCAGGGGGTCAAAATCGATCACTAAATCGCACACTGGACGCACACCCGACCAACCGAACTGACGATCGCCCATATACCGGCTCCAGTGCAGTACCCCCGCTGTCAATCCATCGGTATTGTGAGTGTACACTTGATAATAGCGAATATCGAAACGTAGCTCCGAAGAGAGGGGTTCTCGCACTACCTGAGCGATACCGTAGGCGAAATGACCGAAGAAAATCGGCCCCGCCGCTGCTGGTTCCCTTTTCTCGCCACCAATACCCCCGTAGACGTGCAAAAGTAACATCCTTTCTCCCTCCTGCCACTGAGCGATCGCCTCACCCAAATCCGAGATTTGATTACTCAGAAGAACAGAATCGGTGTGCCCTTTCCTGCCCTCTATATCCTTCCACGACGATCGGATATGACGATAACCGGCCCTCTTACCACTTATCTGTCTATCGGGGCCCAATCTAAATAAATGACGCGGTGCTAGAGACTGTACGACGAATTTACCCGCCGAGTCGGGTGCCCCGTAGATATACCAGCCCGTCTCATTAGGGGGCGACAGATGTAAATCTTTTGAACTCGAAGGATAACAGTTATTCTCATCGGCAAGGGGCCCGGGTAATCTAACTTTTTCCCTCGCGCCATCAAAATCGCGGGATGATGGATTAAAGTGAGCTACTTCGTACTCGTCAGCCTCTGCCGGTTGGATAAATCTAACTAGAGCGTAATAGCGCCCCGTAATCTCTACGGGAGTGCTGGCGATACGCAGGATAACGTTATTCTGAGTTTCTTCGACGATGACAGGGTGGTCGAGCATGACGATAATATCGTCTAAGGGATGGGCACCAGCCAGGGATTCTAAGGGGTTAACCTGCCGCCAGTGATTCAATCTGTCGGGATGTATCAAGCCACCGAATTCGCTAGTATATTCGGCATCGGGAGAAAAATGTACGTCTCTGGTGACGCTCTGTAGGAACTTATGCCCGCTCGGACTATTCTCCCAGCGTAATTTTACTTTTTCTCCCATCAGATGACGGAACTCGTCGGGAGCGTGATGGACTTCAAACCAAGCCCCCCGCACCTGTTTTCTTTCGTTTTTCAGGGGTAGTATCAATCTGCCCATCCAAGAGCCTATCGGACGATATAAACTGTTATCGATCGTCCGATTCAAGGGATAGTAATCGGGATTGTTATAGGGAGCGGCTTTATAGCGATCGTAGTTACTTTCTTTTCTCTGTTTGGCTGAGCGAGCTTCTTGGAATTCCCCGTCGAGTATTTGCTGTATTTTCTCTAGAGTCTGTTCTAAATAACTGCGCCCATCTTCTAAATAAGCGTTGGGGTCCATCAAACCCCCCGGTACTTGATGCCCCACTGGGCCGAGTGATACGATGCTAATCTTACCGAGACGTTTAGCTCGATTCCAGAAGGAGAAATAGAATATCTTCCATCTTTCGGGAAACATTATCGGCCCTAATCTTTCCACACTATCCTTATCACCGACTAAATGATATAAATGTTCTAGTTCTAAGACGTGACAGTTACCGCTAATCACGCCAGCGAGAGAAATTACATCGATGGGACAGTTAAGGGTACGTCTGAGGAAATGAGCGGAAGCCGCTGCCATTTGTCCGCCGCCGCTGTAGCCGATCAGGGTGATGGGTGTACCGCGACGATAACTGTTATTCATCAGGGCGTTATACATGATCTGGGCAATCCCCTGATTGTAAATCGGCCCGTATCTCTGATCGGCAGAGACACAGACGATCAAGACATTGCGGATGTTGACCAACATTCCCAAGAGGCTGCTCGGGTTGGTGAAGCGGAATCGATCGGCTAAACGCCACAAAAAAGCTAGGGGCCTGTCGCTGTCTAGGGAATTATTGAGAACTGAATAGGTCATCACTCCCCGAAGTAGGGCGATATTCTCCGGTAAGGCGGGGGCGAGTTCGTCGAGAAATTGTTCTACGTCGGGTAGGTATTTCGACCCCGATTGTCCGATACCATCGAGATAAATAACGTAACGGGAGATATTTTTAGGGTTTTCGATCGGTTCGGCGACGCTCACGGTATCGAGACGAGTCTCGATTTCGTCGTTATACCAGCCCGCCCACCATCCTAAGGTTTCTAGGGGGGCTAACAGGCCCGCAAAAGCCAAGCCGATGACACCCACCCAAACTATGTCGAAGAACCATCTCAAGTATTCGGGTAAGGATTGAGTCCAACTAAAAAGAAAAGTTTGTAGGGGTTGCAAGAATATGGCTACCACTACCACCAAGATAGCCATGGCCAATAATATTAAAGCTGCTTTCCAAGGTATGACGAATGAGGGGGAGATGGGTTCGTCGTAGGATTGAGAGCTTTCTACGAATGACTGCTGCCCTGGCGATGTAACCGGTTGAGGAGCTTTTTGTATACCAGTGGTCAATAGTTGCAATATTTCGTCCCTACGAGTGACTAAGTTCACGCCAGCGACACGACTGGCTAACGAGCGTCCGATATATGCGATTGGTTGACCGATCGTTTGCTGTAATATCTGTAATACTAGCCAACCGAGGGCAACCCTGATAAAAGCGGCTACTGTAGAAATGGAAACGATCGCTTTGAGCCCGATTACCATCTGTAGTAAGTGCCACACCGATAGTACCGAGAGTATCGGTAGTCCTAAATAGGGGATGGCTCCGAAAAAGCTAAATAATAGGGGTACATAACTGATGCCGAATACTTCCAGTAATTTGTTAAAGGATAAAAATTGCACTCCTGGTAGAAAGCCTATTAACCAGGTGCTGACTACTAGAAAAAAATAGCCGAAAGCGTAGAGGAAGGCGCTGATTAAAAGGCTGAAGATAAAGCGAACCGGCTTGACCCGATTGACGAAGAGGATGATACTTTGACCTACGGCTAGAGATAAACCAGCTAGAAAAACTATTAATAAGGCTACTTGTAATCCGTCCGGTATGTCAGTAATTCTAATAAAAGGCTCTTCTTGAAAGCTGAATACTCCCGATACTAGATTCCAAAAATGTTTCATCTCTTTCCTCTTTAAGCCGAAGTCTAGGGTTATTTTAGATCGGAGACGGGCGATCGGGCAAAAATATGATATATTAATTATCTGTGCTATTGCCGATGGAGGGGTGGCAGAGTGGTTGAATGCGGCGGACTCGAAATTCGCTAAGGGGTAACAGCCTTCGTGGGTTCAAATCCCACCTCCTCCGTATAATTTAGACGAGTCTAAAGTGTTATGAGTCAGACACCTTTAACTATCAGCGTTGACGTAGCGGAAATTCTTAAGGAGATGAATGAGAAATTAGACCGCATACAACAAGATGTGTCCGAAATGAAAACAGATGTTAAAGTTTTAAACGAAAAAGTAGACGGGCAAGGAAAGGTTGTGCATTAAAAGATTGTGGGATAGCAAACTAAATCATTCCAACTCCAAC
>CAZUVR010000037.1:0-39708 GCA_964623815.1 uncultured bacterium
GTAACAAAATATTAAAAATTTGAGCAATCATTAAGTTGATATTTAATCTAGTAGTTTAAATAAAATTTAAAATAAGATTTGTGTGCTTTTTGAACTTTTGCTAAACTTGCGTTTTCTAGATCGCTATGACCGGATCAGCCTGTTAAGATTAAAGGAAACGTCATCAAATGCGTTTGTTCATTTCTGGAATTACTTCCTAACACTCACATGAGAAACAATAGTAAATCTTTAATCGCCCTTAGTCTGAGTTCCGTACTGTTGATTTTTCCTTTAATCAATCGAGAAGCAGTTCAGGCAAAGCCGATAAACGATCGAGAAGTATTGATAAGTATAGGCAATAAAAGCGAGCTTTTAAGAGAGGGAAGATTTGAAACGATTAATGAACGCACATCGGGTAACGTGCGTCTGATACGTGCGGATAATGGCAGACTATATATAGAGCTGGGTTCTAATTTCCGTACCCAACCAGACAGCGATTTATTCGTAGTCCTGTCGAGGTCAACGGATTTAAAAAACGAATCGCAAACAGACGAGCGATTTTATATGGTTTCGCCGGTACTGAGACTGGAAGGACGACAAAGTTTTATATTACCAGGTGATTTTAACCCCGACGAATACGCCTCGGTTGCCATCTGGTCACGCAAGAATAATTCACTCTTCGGAGCGGCCACCTTAAAGTAATTAGATTGAGGTGAAAGATGCCCGCGAGACCCAAAAAAACTTGGTACGAGCGACAAAGGGAGCGAAAAGCCAACCCGTTTTTCCGTTTGGTCGATCGCTCCTTTTTCTTCCGTCTCCTGGTGGCGGCCTTGAGTGCCCTAATCCTTCTGGGAACGGTTCATCGTTTTGAAGTGTGTAGGGCTAAGAATTATTCACCCGAGTGTGAATTTGCCGATATTCTTTCGGTGATAACGGTGGGTAATTTAGAGTCTTTCAGTATCGTCACCGCCGCCATCCTTTATATCCTTGAAAGAGGACAGAGTAAACGACAAGAACACGCCCTAATGTGGGAAACCATATCTTATGCAAAAGAAGCGAGGGCATTAAGAAGTATAGGGAGGATTATAGCGATCGAAACTCTGAGTCGGGATGGTCTCTGGCTCGACGGGCAAGATTTTCAAGGGGCGATATTAGAAAGTTTGGATGTACCCGATGCGCGTCTGCGAGGTGTGAATTTCTCCAGGGCGGTTCTGACGGATGCTAATTTTGCGGGGGCGGATTTGGTCGGTGCGAGTTTCGAGAAAGCTGATTTAAGAAAAGCGAATTTAACGGGGGCAAATTTGACGGGAGCTAATTTAACAAGCTCTAATTTAACGGGGGCGAATTTCACTAATGCCGATCTTACCAACGCGGATTTAACGGGAGCCGAGATAACGGATATAAAGCTTAATAATGCCCGTTTGGCGGGTGCCAGAATCGATAAACAATCGTTTTCTTGAATCGCTTTTATCTAACGGTTTGCGAAGGTAGCTCGCCGAATAAATTATAATAATCCCGGGCTAATTGACCGGAATGCCAAAAGCCCCATTCTCGGGCTACGTCGCTTATTTTTGCGCCTTCGTCCGCTTGAGATTTTAACGCCAGACGGAATTGATTGAGGCGAATCTGTTTCAAATAACTTTTTGGCGAAGTGCCGTAAAAATCTTTGAAGATATATTCTAGAGTTCTTTTACTGACCGAAGTAGCCTGGCAAATATCGTCGATCGTAATATTAGCCTTCGAGTAAGTTTTCATAAAATCCTCAGCCTGGCTTAAAATCGCAGTTCTCTTCAGGACAAGTTTTTTGGGCTGGAGTTGTTTGGCTTCAGCGATTAAGTATAGTAACTGAGGAACGATTTCCCCCGCCAGCCTATTAATTAGGTGATTAACTATAAAAGGAAAAAGCCAAGCTCGTTCCGTCCCTGCAAAAATCGAAAACAGTCCTTCATTAAAAAACTTCTCGATCGATTTACGCAAAATTTTTAATTTCTCGGGCTGGCAGAGTACAGCCGAGGAGTGGGTATAACCATCTTGAAACAATTGCTGAGGCTCTGGCAACCCGTAAGTTTGACACATCCGCGATAAGCAATCTTCGCTTAAATATATTACGTAAAGCCCGTAAGTAGACTTTTGCACCATTTGAAAACCGGTTTGAGGGGGTGCTATCAATATATAATCGGTTTCTAATTGATATTTTTGCTCGAACAGTAAACAACATAAAGGATAAATAGGGATACCGAATGACCAACTCTTCGTAGGTGCCCCTTCCAATTTCATTAAGGAATTATAGAAGTGTCGATCAATTTGAATGTTATCGGTTATGAACTCTATTAAGTGTCCTTGAAATCTGCCCGGACTTAACTGCCAGCAATCCACATCAAAAAGATAGAGATTTTTGTGAAATGTAAAAGAATCATTAAACTTGCTGTAGTTGAGACAAAATCGGGGATGGGCACAACTTAGAGAGATTTTAGGGGGCAACATTGATAGGTAAGCTTAGAGTCGATCTAGTTTTGAAGCGCTATTTTTGATTGGTTATGTCAACCTAAATCTTAGCAAAGTTGCGTTTTTTTGATTAACCTGGCTTAACTCCTTTGCTAGGATAAGCAAAACAGCTACTTTCAGGAGGGTAAGCTCTAAATCATCGTCAATTTTCTTTAAAAAACTTATTATTTTTTAAGGTTGCTTAATATAAAACCGAGACAGATTAATAGTGCCGAACTAAAGTTAAAACATCATTATCTTTAGCTGAGGTTAGTGGCAAATAGAGGCAAACTAGAGCGATGGGATCGAGTCGCAGATCTCACATCAAAAGTCATAGATAAAAGTAATCAGGAGATGAACTCAATGCCAAAAAATAAACCGAATATTCTTATTATCTGGGGTGACGATATTGGTCAGAGCAATCTGAGTTGTTATACTGGGGGATTGATGGGTTACAAAACCCCGAATATCGATCGCATCGCCAACGAGGGAATCCGCTTCAATCACTACTACGGCGAACAGAGTTGTACCGCCGGACGGGCTGCATTTATTACCGGGCAGAGCGTCTTCCGTACCGGGTTGAGTAAAGTCGGTTTACCGGGGGCGGCAATCGGTTTTAGAGCCGAAGATCCCACTATAGCGGAATTACTAAAACCCCTCGGTTATCGCACCGGACAATTCGGTAAAAACCACTTCGGCGACAGAGACGAACATTTACCCACCATGCACGGCTTCGATGAATTCTTCGGCAATCTTTATCATCTCAACGCTGAAGAAGAACCAGAATTACCCGACTATCCAACTGCGGATGAGTTTCCGGAATTCCGCCGTCGATACGGCCCCCGGGGTGTGCTTCACTGTTGGGCCGATGGAAACGGCGGGCAGAGAATAGAAAATACCGGGCCGCTGACGAGAAAAAGAATGGAAACGGTAGACGAGGAGTTTCTAGCCGAAACAAAACGCTTCATCACCGAAGCTAAAAACGCCGATGAGCCTTTCTTCGTCTGGTTTAATAGTACCCATATGCACTTTCGCACGCACACCAAACCGGAAAGCAAGGGACAGGCGGGAAGATGGCAGAGTGAATATCATGACACCATGATCGATCACGATAAACAAGTGGGAGACCTTTTGACTTTACTCGATGATTTGAGTATTACTGAAGATACGATCGTCATGTACAGTACCGATAACGGGCCGCACATGAATTCATGGCCCGATGCGGGAATGACTCCATTTCGCAACGAGAAAAACTCGAACTGGGAGGGAGCCTATCGAGTGCCAGCGATGGTGCGGTGGCCGGGTAAAATAGCGCCCGGGCAAATCTATAACGGCATTGTCAGCCATTTAGATTGGTTGCCGACGCTATTAGCCGCAGCCGGTGAACCGGATATTAAGACGAAATTATTAAGCGGTCATCAGGTGGGCGATAAAAACTTTAAAATCCATCTAGACGGTTACAATATGCTCGACTATTGGACGGGCAAAACCGAGAAAAGTCCCCGTAAAGAGTTCTTTTATTTCTCCGATGACGGCGATTTAACGGCATTACGTTACGAAAACTGGAAGATAATTTTTATGGAGCAACGTTGTCCAGGGACTTTACAGGTATGGGCGGAACCTTTTGTAGTTCTGAGAGTTCCTAAAATCTTTAACTTGTTAACCGACCCTTATGAGCGGGCTGATATTACCTCTAATACTTACTGGGATTGGTTACTCGATCATGCTTTTATCTTAGTACCGGCGCAGGTGTTTGTCGGGCAATTCATGGCTACTTTTGCGGAATATCCGCCCCGTCAGAAAGCGGCTAGTTTCAACGTCAGTGACGTGATAGCTAAATTAGAGGCGGGTTTAGGAACCACTTAGGTTTAGGGCTTAGCACGTCGTTCGTATATAGTCAGGCAGGGAATTAATTCCCTACCTCATCGCGTCCGTCGGTTGAACCCGACTCATTTTCAGAGCTGAGAGTGTACGATCGAATTTAGATATGTAACGTCAGTTTGGGTTAACAAATTAGTCTATGTATGAGGGATTTAGGTGTACATTAAAGAATTATTGTCAAAATTAAAAAATTAATGTCACTTTTTTTTAAAGGTTTCAAAGTGGCTCAAAGTCGATATACATAATGCTTTAAGAGATTTGAAGACCCAATATCGTTTCAATTCTCATTTTAAAGTAAAATATGTCAATTATTAAAAAGCACTACCAAACTATTGAGGAGATAAAATCTTCGATCGCCTCAGCCGTATCTTTCGGCTTTTCCAGATGGGGGACATGACCACATTGAAGAATCCAAACTAATTTACTATGGGGGATAGCGTTTTTAAATTTGGTGGCATCCTTAACGCCGAGAATACGATCGTTCTCCCCCCAAATAATCAAAGTTTCCTGTTTTATGCCCCCCAGCCTCGGTAAAAATGCCCCGTAACCGCCGCTTTTGGTAAAATTGATCAGGGATTGGCTCCAATTCTCGCACTCTAAATGTAGAGCAGCACATAGTTGAGCGTCAGTATTAGCCAAAGACTTATCATAATAGGCGGTGCGGCTGATATTCTGCCTGATACGGGGATTGGCTAAAAAAGAAGTCGCCCAGGTATCCAGAGGAGAAAACATAAACTTACCCAGGATAGGGGGGTTAGCTAAACCGGCGCTATCGATGAGGACTAATTTTTCTACCATCTCCGGATAGCTCAAAGTAAAATCTAAAGCCACCGCCCCGCCCATAGAAGCACCTACGAGAATGACGGGTTTTCTAATAACGGTTCGGCAAAACTCATAGAGATGGGTTTTGATACTCTGGGGCGATACGGCAACCTCTCGGGAGCGGGCGGTAAAGCCAAAACCCAATAAGTCCATACTCCAAACCTCCTGACTCAGCGCCAAAAGTGGTATGAGACGGCGGAACTCTAACACCGAGCTATCAAAACCGTGCAGGAGCAATAAGGGTATATTTCCCGCCCCCTGCCGGACGTAGGTAGTAGATATGGTTTCCGAAGTAAGGGAGGTGCTTAACTCGATTTGTTGTAGGTTTTGCAGTAGATCGATCGAGGTCAACTCCGTTAATCGGCTTGCCATTTGGGGAAGAAAAGTAGGATAACTCACCGGCATTAATGGTCTGAAAGTCAGCTTTATATCTTACCTCAAGATTTCTTTTTCTTCTTCCCTTTAACCGGCCCATCGACTAAATTGTTAAAACCGTAAACCTCTTGAGTACCGGCTAAAGCTACCAATTCCACCTCTTTCTCATCCCCCGGCTCGAATCTCACCGCCGTACCCGCCGGGATATTGAGACGCATACCTTTAGTGGCAGCGCGATCGAATTCCAGAGCTGGATTCACCTCGTAGAAATGAAAATGAGAGCCTATTTGAATCGGTCGATCGCCCCGATTGGCTACGGAGAGACTGAAAACCTCTCTACCTATATTTAACTCTATCTGACCGTCTTTAACTATCAATTCACCTGGAATCATGACTTTAACCTATAGGATTATGAACCGTAACTAATTTAGTGCCGTCAGGAAAAGTTGCTTCTACCTGAACCTCCGCGAGCATTTCGGGAATTCCTTCCATTACATCATCCCGACTTAATAAAGTGGTGCCATAACTCATTAATTCGGCTACCGTGCGGCCATCCCGGGCACCCTCTAATATATTAGCGGTAATGTAGGCGACTGCCTCGGGATAATTCAATTTCAAACCTCGATTTTTGCGTCTTTCTGCTAGCAGTGCGGCGGTAAAAATTAATAACTTATCTTTTTCTTGAGGGGAAAGTTGCATAGATGAATAGCGAGTTAAGACTAGCAATATTTTAACGAACTATGGTCATCGCCCCGAAAAATCAATATATATTTTTAACCTTGGACGACCTGCTTAACAGTGGTAAAAGTTTCTAAACTGATCAAACCCCGTCGCTGACCTTTCTGATTAGAAATACCTAAAAATAAAGATTCCCCCTGTTTCGGATTACGGGAGAAACGGGGAGAGGAGTTAATGTAAATCAGGGCGCTATCTATCTCTAGAGCGAACTGGCGACTTTCCCGATAGGATTCGGTAACTATACAATCGGCGTGGCCGCTACTATATTGATTTATCCAGGCGATTGCCGATGATAAACTATCCTCTACTTTAAAAGCCACTACCTTATCCAGATAAGATTTATTCCATTCTTGAGGAGGGGCGACGGTTAAATGTTCGGGAAACTCCTTGACGAGAATCTCATCCCCCTTTAATTTAAAACCTTTATCCTGCAAACTGTTCAACAGGCGCAGTAAGGTGGAAGAGTTGTGATGGGGGCTGACGAGAACTTTTTCTACGGCGTTGACGGGATCGGGGATACTGCAGTGACTATCCACGATCATGTGACGAGCCAGTTCTAAATCGCCGCTGGGAGACCAATACAGATAACAGTTTCCCATCGCCGCCCTGAGAACGGGAATACTGGCTAACTGACTCACCTGGGCGATCAAACCTGGACGACCGTAGGGTAGGATCAGATTAACGTAATATTCTTGAGTCAGTAAAGATTCTAGGGATGTTTCCCCGTCTGAGACCAGGATATTCACACACCCTGGCGGTAAACCAGCATCTTCTATGGCTACCTGTAAAATTTGGGCAATGATAGTGTCGGAATGACTGGAGGTACTACCCCCCCTTAAAATTAAACTGTTACCGCTTTTGAGGGCGAAACCAGCAGCTATGATAGCCAGTTCGGGGAAACCTTCGTATACCAACCCTATTACCCCCAGCGGCATCCTCTGACAGTAGGTTTGAGATGGGTTAAGTTGATAGGTGGCGTTAATAACCCTCTGGATCGGGTCGGAAGCCTCTATAAGCTGTTCTAAGACCTCCGCAGTGGTTTCTAGCCTTTCAGGTGTCAATTTCAGCCATCTCAGCATCTGTTCGGAGATAGCCGTCTCTCGACTCATTTCTAAATCTAGGGTGTTCGCTTCTAATATCTGGTCAAAGTTCTGTCTGACGGCTCTGGCCATGGCTTTAATGCCTTCATTTCGTTGGGTGCCGTTATAGTCACCCAATTTCAAAAAGGCTTCGTGAGCAATGATTGCTACTTTCAGGGTTTCTTGAGATGAGGTATCTTCTAGCATAGATAGGCTTTAGCGCCGATAGGCCAACCAAAAGATCAGGGCGGGCAAAATAACTAATAGCATAGCTAGTATCGCCCAGAATATCGCATTGATGCTAGATTGGCTGTTGATCATCAATGGCAACCAGACGATTAGTAGTAATAGGGTTATACCTAAAAATATCGGCACGAACCCTTCACCGAAACGACTGTTCGTAGATACCCAGCGGAATCCCGTCCATCTCCATACTCTCTTGTACGGATAATGACTCGCTAGTTGCTCGATCGTTTCTCCGTTCTCCTGTACTACGAAGATTTGCTGACAACGATCGCACCCGAACGCCTCCGTTAAGACGATAGGCTGCAGTCTGCCCCTTCGGCGACAAGGACAGGGATATTCTGAATTTTGGTCTATTTTATGATATTTTTGCGATCGCACAAGTCAAAGGAATTTATTAAATGGCAATTTATAGTATAGTCTCGAAAATCCCTAGGGTTTTCTATCGCTATGATCACACACCCTATTCTCCGGTAGTATTTTTCTTTACTCCTTCTTTATTTTTTTCTTCATCTTTTTTAAGCGGGCAACGCGATTCGAACGCGCGACATTCACCTTGGCAAGGTGACGCTCTACCACTGAGCTATGCCCGCAGATTTGCGACATTTCTAATCTTGTCACATCTCCTCGGGTTTGTCAAGAGGTGTTGGCACATCAATAAAATTATTCGTGCCAGCACCTTGTAAGGAGGGGGTAGGAATACCAACAGAGGTTAATTTCATGCCCTGGCGCAACTGACGCATCAAACTAGCCATTTCCAGAGCGTTGAGGGCGTAACCCCAGCCGTGATTACTTTTAATACCCGCCCTTTCTAGAGCCTGTTGCATGGTGTCGGTGGTGAGAATACCGAAGATAACGGGTACGCCGGTCTGCATACCCGTAGCGGCGATGCCTTTAGCCGCTTCTGCCGCCACATAATCGAAGTGGGGAGTCTGACCGCGAATGATGGCACCGAGACAGATGATCGCGTCGTAGCGTCCGGAAATAGCTAACTGACGGGCGACTAATGGCACTTCAAAACTTCCTGGCACCCAGACATAATCGACTTGAGTACCGTTGGGATCGACGTTGACACCGTGACGCTTCAAACAATCCTGGCATCCAGAGAGCAGTTTATCGGTGACAAGATCATTGAAACGACCAATGACGATCGCAAACCGCAGTAAACTACTATCCTCAGCAAAAGTTCCTTCAAAAACAGCCATAATCACCCATCAATAAAAAATAATCCGAACTCCGCCAGAAATTAAATAACGAAGAAATTTAATATACCGACGGCTAGAACCAGAATGATCCAGATGCCAGAACCGACGTATAACAGAGGTTTAGATTGATCCCAGTTTTGGGGAGAGGCATAGGCCACGGGGACGGCCACAACCATCAGGAAAGAAAATAAAACCAGCGCCGCGAGGAAAAATTGAAAGATGATAGACATTGTATGATTCTCCTAAGATTCTCCTAATATATAGCCTATGATTATTTGGCACTCTTGTTGCCTGCGTTGCCAAGGTTAATAACCTACGCAATATATTATCTTAAAGTCGTCTTCTAAGACGAGGTTTTAGATCTCAATTCTCGATAAAATTGTCCTCCTAGTTAAACTAGCAAACTTCGGCACCTTGTGAACGAGAAAACTCTAAATCGCTTTTGTCAAACCTATGTACCTGATCCTCTGTCATCTCGTTGCTGATTTTGACGCATTGGGCGCGGCGGTGGGATTATGCCGCCTACATCCCTCGGGCCGCATCGTTTTAACTGGGGGTGCCCATCCGGGCGTGAAAGAATTTCTCGCCCTGTATCGGGACGAACTGAAACTGATGGAAATGCGTAGCGTCAACCCGGAAGAAATTAAAAGTTTGATCGTAGTCGATAATCAACACCGTCAGCGTTTAGGCAAGGCTCAACAGTGGCTAGACTTACCTGGGATAACTGTAGAAGTCTACGACCATCATTTAGAGTCAACGGGCGATATAAAAGCCACCCGGAAAAGAATCGAAGCGGTGGGAGCCACTACTACTGTCATCGTGGAAATGCTACAAGAGCGGGGTATTGCCCTAACCCCAGTAGAAGCCACCGTGATGAGCTTGGGTATTCACGCCGATACGGGTTCGTTAACTTACGGGGGCACGACGGATAGGGATGCTTACGCGCTGGCTCATTTGATGACTCAGGGGGCTAATGTAGAGACGATCGCCCGCTACGCTCAACCCCCCCTATCGAGCGAGTTACAGGACTTATTGAAACAATGTCTGGAAGAACTGAATATAGAGACAGTGAGGGGCTACGCGGTGGCTTCAGTACTGATCGGGGGCGATCACTTCATCCCAGGTTTATCGGCGGTGGCGGAACGATTGATAGATTTATGCGGTGCCGCCGCCCTATTGTTAGCACACGCCTATCCTAAGCGAGAAAAAACCCGCCTCACGGTCATCGGCAGGGTACGGGCACCCTTTCTCAATGTCGCCCGTCTGTTCGCCCCCTATAACGGCGGTGGGCACGAAGGGGCGGCGAGCGTCAGTTTCCGGGATGTGGAGCCAGAAAAAGTATTGAATCGGTTGTTACAAGAATTAAAAGAGCAGATTCCGCCGGTTACTACCGCACGAGAGTTGATGTCTTCTCCGGTACGCACTATTCGCCCGGAAACGACGATCGAACAGGCCCTGAGAATCCTCTTACGTTACGGACATTCGGGTTTGTCGGTGGTAGATGAGTCCGATCGGCTCGTGGGCGTTATCTCCCGCCGCGACCTCGATCTCGCCTTACATCACGGTTTGGGTCACGCCCCCGTTAAGGGCTACATGGCCAGGAATCCGAAAATCATCGCCCCCGAAACCCCCATCGATGAAATTCAACGGATAATGATCACTTATGATCTCGGCCGTTTACCGGTACTGCAATCGGGGGAACTGGTAGGCATAGTCACCCGTACTGATATACTAAGAAAACTGGGTCAGGAAAGCGATCGCGCGAAGGTAGTAGAGCCTTTGATCTCCTGCTTACTTCCCTCTTTGAGTCAGCGTCTCGGCCCCGCTCTTTGGCGACTTTTGGAGGTGGCGACAGAAATCGCCGCGTCTTTTGGCTGGCATTTATATTTAGTGGGGGGCGCGGTGAGGGATTTGCTCCTCGCAAAAGATGCGGAAACGGTGCAGCTACAGGACATAGATTTAGTGGTGGATGGTTTCGAGCGGGCGGCGGATGTGGGTGCTGGGGTAGAACTGGCGACTCGATTAAAAGCTCTCTACCCCTCCGCGCGTTTGGATATACACGGCGAGTTTCGTACTTCCGCTCTATTGTGGCACGATGATCCGATTTTAGGGGATTTATGGGTAGATATTGCTACGGCGAGAACCGAGTTTTATCCCTATCCGGCCGCTAATCCCCAAGTTTCCGTTAGTTCCATCCGCCAGGATCTTTACCGTCGTGATTTTACTATCAATGCTCTGGCGCTGCGTTTAACTTCCCCGAAAGAAGGGGAATTATTAGATTTTTTCGGCGGGGTTCTCGATCTGCGAGATCGCTCGATCCGGGTACTCCACGCCAATAGTTTTATCGAAGATCCCACCCGTATTTATCGGGCGGTGAGATTCGGGGTACGTTTAGGCTTTTTCCTAGAACCGATGACAGTTTCTTACATCGAGAATGCTATAGAATCAGGGGTTTACGAACGTCTCCGCCTCTCTTCCCACCCGACACCGGCGTTAACAACCCGTCTGCGGGCGGAATTAAAAGCAATTCTGGAAGCAGATTACTGGTTAGCGGCGGTGGACTTACTTAATAGTCTAGGGGCCCTGCGTTGTTTGCACAAGGAGCTCACCCTCGATCGGGCCTTGAGGTGGCAGTTGCGCTATCTCTCCCGCTGGCTCGTTTGCCTCACACCTACCACTCCACCTTGGCTATTGCGATTGGAATTATTGATTACTGCGGTCAACCCCAAAGACTGGATTAGGATAGCCGAAAATTTGCATCTATCTAAAGATAGTATCGATCGTCTTTCGGGTTTAGCCGGGGCCGTATATCGATTAGAAAAGGACTTACCCGACGCGACTAAGATAAGCGAAAAAGTTTTTATCTTGCAAGGTTACAAAACACCGGCCTTGATATTAATAGCTGCTAAGACTAATCGCGTTTTGAGGAAATCGATCTGGCAATATTTGACGGGCTGGTCTAAAGTTAAAACCCCTCTCGATGGGGAAGATTTAAAAGCCCTCGGTTATAAACCCGGCCCCCTCTACAAAGAAATCTTGACGGCTTTATTAGGGGCGACTTTAGACGGGGAGGTGAGCGATCTCCCATCGGCTCTCGATTGGCTTGCTAAGCGGGGCGAAACAGGCTCCTGGCCTGTTGCGGAAAGATAGGGGGGCGGGGTTCCCCCCAAGGCGGAAATTAGGATTCTGCCATATCATTGCCTTCCGATTTGCGCTGACCACCGAAGAACTTTTTACCTTTGGTATTAGCCCTGGTGGAGGAGCTACGGAACTGACGAGCGTAGGCTCGATTCCGTTCTGCTTTCTCTTTCTTTAGATTCCGACGTTTAGCCACAATTAAACCTCATTAAAACAATAACATTTTATTCGGGAAGCTGACCCCCCGAATATAATAGTCAGAATTTACATTCTACCTTGAACAGTGGAGTTAAAAACGGCTATGTCTGCGTTCGCCCCTGTCACTACGCTCGCCCCTGTCACTACGCTCGCCTCTGTCGCCTCTGTCGCGGTTGAAACCGCCGCCCCCGCCTTTATTTTCTCGTTCGCGGGCTTGATTAACTTTTAACTCGCGTCCCATCCATTCTGCACCGTCTAAGGCTGTAATTGCAGAGCTTTCTTCAACTTTAGTTTCCATCTCTACGAATGCGAAACCTCTACGACGGCCGGTTTCCCTATCCATAGGAAAGTGTACTCTTTTTACTGTGCCATATTCCGTGAAAACTTCTACTAAATCTTCTTGGGTAACCTCAAAGGGGAGATTGCCTACATAAATCGACATAAACGTATCCTTGACTCAAACATCAACTCAAATGTGTCGAGAATCAAATTTCTATGAAAGCAAGCTGAACAATACTTAAATGTTTAATACTGACAACGAACTTAAACTGGATTTTTATTCTCATGGATATTCTAACATAATCATAAAACCCTGTCTGCGGACAGGGTTTTCTTTACAAAATGTAAGACAATCCGAGTTGTTTAGAAGGTGAATGTAGTACGGATAGTACCGATCCACTCGTTGCCAGAACTTTTTAACTGTTCAGGCTGGGATAACCAGACTACACCAGGGGTGACGGAAATGTTATCGGTGAGTTGATATTTGTAGAAAGCTTCTACGTGAACTGGGTTAGCATTGTTGAATTGAACACCCGTAACGCTAGTAGGTACACCACCGATATAAGGCTGAACACCTGCGAAGATACCTAAGACGCTACCTTCTTTACCGAAGTCAGGGAAAGCGATACCACCACCGTAAGTCCAAATTTCAGCGTCATCCACGCCTAAGAGGGTGACGGCTGCATAGGTACCGTAGCCACTGATGGTGGCAAAGCCTAAATTCATAGAGGCGGAAATACCGTAGGCGTTAACAACTTTCTGTCTGAAGTTAAAGGCAGGGGTTCCGTTCTGTAAAGTTTGGCTGGCGGGATTACCACCTCCTACGACGCTACCAGTGTTGTAGGCAGTTGTTAGGTTGCTTTGAGATAAGTTAGCCAGAGAGGTACCAGAGTTATTTTGGAAGATAGGAGTATCAGCGCCGAGGTAGGAGTTAACGTAGGTTAAGCCAACGCTGACGGTGTTAAAGAGGTTAGCGTTCAACTGTACCAAAGCCGCATAGTCACCGTTGGTGAAGCCACTTCCTTGGGTGGGGTTATTAGCGGTGGGGGATAAGTAACCGAAATATAAACCGGTGGAACCGAGGAAGCCATAGTCACCCAACGAGATACCTACACCACCACCACCACCGTAACCGATGTCATAAATGGGGTTCTGTGAGCCGAAGTTAGATAGGGCACCGTTACCACCACCGAAATCGTTGAAGAATGGTGAGTTGGTAGGTACGAAGTCATTCCAGATACCGCCCCAACCAGCTACGTAGATGTTGGTTTTTACGAAGCCAAAATCAAAAGGTGCGTAGTATGCCAACCAGTCAACGAAAACTTGGTTATCGGTGCTGGGAGCTTGATTGAAGGTTTGACGGAGGGTTGGGCTTTGCAGATCGTTAAAGCGCACACCAAGGGGATCACCGTCTTGAGTTGTAGCTGTACCTAGGGGATTAATTCCGAATGGGATGGCACTACCGGCGGCAAGACGAGTTACTAACCTGTCTTTACCAGTGAAGCTGGTGTTGAAGCTTAAACGGACGCGGTCTTGAACTGCGGCTTGAGTATTACCACGGTTGTTACCCCAAGAATCGGTAAGAGCGATGATTACTTCCCCCGATAGTTTGGTGGTGGTAGAGAATTGATGATTTTCTAAGAAGGAAACGCGAGATTCTAAGTTGTCTACCCGGGCACCTAGAGCGGCTAGCTCTGCTTGGAATTCATCCATCAACCGTTTTAATTTGTCGATGTCTTCTTTAAGTACTGCCACACCATCTTGGATCAAGCGTTCCATCGTGTTCAAACAAGCGTTTAAACCAGCGGCGAATTCCCAACGGGTCATGGCTCTGTTACCCCGGAAGGTACGATCGGGATAACCCACGATACAACCGTAGCGCTCTACCAGACTTCTTAATGCTTCATACGCCCAGGCTGTAGGCTCTACGTCTCTCAATTGGTTGACGCTGGTAACTTGGTCTTTGGTGTTTACCTGACCTTCACTGCCGTATTGTTCTAGTTGATCTAATAATTGATTGTTTTCTGTAGCTTGCGCTAGTTCTGTTGTACTGAAAGAAGAATTAGCTGTATCTAATTTCTTGCCATCAAAATCGCTTGCTTGTACGGATGCAGCTAGAGTAGCTCCCAAGATAACTGGGCTGACTAGCAGAGAGTTCCAGAATAATTTAGACATTGTTGTTTTTCCTCACACCTTTAGATTGGACTACAAAATTTATAGTCTGACCTTTTTATATTATACACGGGTTAATCGGTTAGGAGATACACACGATCAAGTTTTGCTGACAATTTTATAATTTTCTGGCTCAACAGGTTCGTTTAGTGTATTTTCTTAATCCCAATATAGCGCCTGAAATTTATTTTTGTGCGAAAAATCTTTATTAAGTTCTTCCCCGAATACTATCCGCCCCCACTAACAGAGCTAGTGGGGGCGGTCTAGTTGGGTCATTTGATTAGTACCTGACTGCCGGAAGGAACTCCAGCTAGCCTAAAACTTGTTAGACGGTGGGTCTAGAGAACTGCCCCGGCGCACAGCCGGCTGTTACCAATCAATTGACCCATGTTTTTACTACTTTCTATCATGGGCATCACCTCCTATACTGCCTGAACGGACTCACTTATAGAACAATTTATTTTTAGGTTAGCGCATCGATCGAGGAATTGACAACACATCGGTCGATAAATTTTTTGGCTACCTCCGGGGCTCCCCCGAAGTGAAGGTGTAAATAAGAAGCGTGTACTCTTGCCCGCGCCCATCCTTCCTCTTGCACAAGGTTGGAGAGGGAGTGTAATCGGTAAAGAGGAAAATCCGATACAGACTTGAGGCGGGAGTAATGGAATTCGTGCCCCCAGAGACTAAAATCGGGATTTAATAACTCCGTTTTTCTTATCGGATGAGCTTGACGATAGCCCAGGGTTAATTGACGAGTCATGATGGCAGTATTGGGTATCACCCCCGCCATTGGCCAGATTTTCCCGTCAAAGTCTTGTAAATTGTCACATAAATACATCAACCCACCGCACTCGGCGTAAACTGGCAAACCTCTGTCGATTTCCCCTCTAAGTTGTTCTATTAGCGGGCGATTGGCGCTTAATTCGGGAGCGAAAATTTCAGGAAATCCTCCACCTATATACAATCCGCCCAGATTTTCCGGTAGCCGTTCATCTGTTAACGGACTCCATGCGATCAATTCGGCTCCCAGTTTCTGCAGTATATCTAGATTATCTTGATAGTAGAAGTTAAATGAGCGATCGTAAGCTATGCCTATTCTGACTTTCCCCGGGGGTGAAAAATGTTCGGTTATTCCTGATGGGTTATTAACTCTTAAATGAGGCAAAATTGTCGGCCAGTCGAAACTCTCTCGGGCGAGATGGGCGAGCCGATCGAATAATTTCTCTATCTCTGGAATTTCCCCGCCGGGTATCAGCCCCAAATGACGGGCGGGTATGGTTAGTTCTTGACGGCGCAATACGCCTAAAACTGGCATATCTATCGTAGAAAGGGCTGTTTTCAGCAGGTGTAAGTGTCGATCGCTCCCGACGCGATTGAGGATCACCCCGATCAGATTTATATTAGGATCAAGACTGCGGTACCCCTGTACGATCGCCGCCACCGATGTAGAGAGTTTGCCACAGTCGATAACGAGGATTACGGGTAAGTTTAAGATACGGGCGATGTGGGCGGTACTGGCGTAATCCGGCAAAGGAGTGGGCACGCCTGGAAAATTTACCCCATCGAATAATCCCATCACCCCCTCTATAAGGCTCAAATCACCCTTATTACAGTGACTGGCATAACAATCCCGAACGTATGCTTCTGAAGTTAGGATCGGATCGAGATTTCTGCAGGGGATGCCCGTCACTCTCGTGTGGAACATCGGGTCAATATAATCTGGGCCTACTTTAAAGGATTGTACCCGATAACCCTGACGGCTTAAAAAAGCCAGAAGGGCTAACGTTACTGTGGTTTTGCCTACCCCGCTCCTCTCTCCGGCGATAATTACCGTCATTAGCTCAGAAAAGTTTTCATGGCTACGATCAATTCCTCAAAATAGGCAGCTAAATCATCTCGCTCTTTTTCTGGGAATTCTTGTAAAGCTGAGACTCGCAGATTTTCTAACCCAGCGATCATCGCTTTAAAGGGTACGTTCAATTCAAGATAGAGCAGGCGCAAATTTTCTAATCCTTCGGGGCAGATATACAGTTTTTGTTGTCCCGCTACAGCATAACTGATACAGCGGAGGTAGTGCCAGAAGTCACGCCAACAGGCGTTAGATCTTTCCTCCGGATACAAATCGCCCCCGGGGGAGGTAATCCCAGGATACTGACTCAATAATTGCTCTCTGGCTCTTTGAACGATCGTCGCCGCTCTATCTTTTAATATACGAGATTGTGCTGTAGCTTCCGCTAACTGCGGGTAAATAGTGGCGATCGCCGTTAATTCCCCATCGTTAATATATCTTGCCTCTGCTGAGGCGCTGAGGAATATATTAACCACCTCTGGACTGTAAACAGATTCCCAGGATTTAAAACTTATCAGTTTCGCTTTCGGGATTAATTGGAGGATGCGATCGTTGTTTACCATTATCTGGGGTGAATGTCCACTCTAATATCTCGATTGGAGCCGTTTTTAAGGCGGCTACGAGTTCATCGTTGCTTTTAAATTGTAATTGTTCTAAGTAGATTGCTTCCACATTCACCGTAAATTCTTCCTCGAAACACCAAGGCTCAACCGTTAGCTTACCCTTACTCAACTCCCGCAAGTCGTAACGGATGCCATCGATACCAGAAGTGATTTCTAATGCCCTACCCGCGTCGGGGATTTTCTTCTGAGCGAGGATTAGGGATAATCGATCGCACCAGCCCATAAACTGATAGGCTCTTTCTGCTTCGTCTTTATCTATACCTAATTCTTGCCGCCACTTTTCTTGTAATTTGATTTGTTCTTTTAAAAATTCTCCCCACTCTTTCGATGATTCCCATTTATCTTGATTGAGATAAACTAAATGATAACTCGTTAATAGTGTCACCCATCGACCACGATAGCGAGCGTTTTCTATATGTTTTTTCCAAAGTTTCAGGGCTGTCGCGTCGGAGTTTTTTCCTAGGGTGAAATCCATTGGCGCACCGGCATCGGTAAGGTGATCTCCTTCCCATTCTTTCTCTAGATCATCGTGGTGGGAAATAGCGGCGATAGTTTCGTAGAGCCTTGTGGGAGCCTTTTTTCTATTCCAATGTCCCGCTATTTGTGCGGCTAATAGAGCGTGAGCGCGATGATAGATAATCTCCCATCCTCTTTGTACTTGATTGACGATCATTTTATGAAATACTCTATATAACTAATGAGCGGTAAGGGTCGAGTAATGAGTAGTGAGGGATTAATGCTCAATTCTCTTTGCTCTTTTCTCACTACTGTAATTATTGTCAGACTCTAGAGAATAATTTATCTATCTATTGTTGTAAGTTAAGTTTTCTGATTGGCAGATTTAAACCGTCCCTGAGAAAAATTTCTTTGACTTTGATGCTTGGTTTTCCTGCCGGATACCCGTTCCCGCCACATTTTAAAACTGGAGGGTTTCATCTCCTGGCGCATCAAGGCGATCGTTTCTGGCTCGGATAGATTGAATTGCAGGGCGATCGCCTCGAAAGGTGTTCTATCTTCCCAAGCCATCTCTACAATCCTGTCTATATCTTCTTGGCTCAAATGGTGGAAACTCATAGTGATACTAGCTTAGTTCGTAAAATGATCGTTGAGAGTGAGGGAAGTAGGGAGTCGATAATCAAGCTAAACTAAGATTCCCGACTCCCGATTCCCCATTCCCCTTGTATTTTCGTGACCCTGCTCTTAACAAAAGTATACAATGGGGATTACCGATTCATCTATCCTTCAGGACACAATGACAGAAGAAATCAAAAAACCCTCTAATTTCGCTTCATCATTATTGCTAATCGCGCCTTTTTTCTTGTGGGGTACGTCGATGGTAGCGATGAAGGGGGTACTGGATACGACTACGCCCCTATTTCTGGCGAGTGTTCGCCTTATCCCTGCGGGTATTGTGGTTTTAATTGTAGGCTTAATGCTACGTCGTCCAAGTCCGAAAAGTTTTCGAGCCTGGCTGTGGATTTCTCTGTTTTCCTTGATAGACGGGACTTTATTTCAGGGGTTTCTGGCTCAGGGGTTGAGCAGAACTGGGGCGGGTTTGGGTTCGGTAATCATCGATTCTCAACCTCTGGCGGTGGCTTTGATGTCGAGTTGGCTGTTCGGTGAGTTAATCGGCTTGTGGGGATGGATAGGCTTATGTTTCGGGATTTTGGGTATCAGTTTGATCGGTTTACCGGATCAATGGTTTTATGATCTAATCGGTGGTCATGGTCTAAGTATCAGTTTTTCTTGGGATCAATTATGGAATAGCGGTGAGTTATTTATGTTACTCGCTTCTCTATCGATGGCGGTGGGTACGGTCATGATCCGATACGTGTGTAAGTATAGCGATCCCATCGTCGCTACCGGTTGGCATATGATTTGGGGGGGATTACCCTTGCTTTTCAGTTCGCTGTTGTGGGAATCGAATCAGTGGCAGAATATTACTTTACGGGGATGGCTGGGGTTGAGTTATGCTACCCTGTTCGGCAGTGCGATCGCCTACGGTATATTCTTTTATCTAGCGAGTCGGGGTAATCTCACTTCCCTGAGTGCGTTGACTTTTTTAACTCCCGTCTTCGCCCTGAGTTTCGGAAATTTATTTCTGGGGGAAAATTTGAGCGGGTTACAATGGGCGGGGGTTATGTTAACTCTCATCAGTATCTATACGATCAATCAGAGAGAGAAATTACCCGCTTTATTACGGGGTTTGTTCGGTGGACTATCTTCTTTTGGTTCTCCTTCCCCATAAGCAACCAGTGGGCCCAAAATAGAAACAGTGATATGACGAACTTTTAAAATGGATATAAATAAAATAGACGCGTCTGCATCGAAAACGACGCATCCGAAACTGAAGTTACTAACGATGTTCCGTTTAGGGCTGTTTCAAATGGGATTGGGAATAATGTCCCTGCTCACTTTGGGCGTGATCAATCGCATAATGATCGATGAATTGAAAGTGGTTCCCTTTATCGCCGCCCTCGCTATCGCCATGCACCAATTCGTCAGCCCGGCGCGTATTTGGTTCGGGCAGATGTCCGATAGTAAAAAACTTCTCGGGTATCATCGCACTGGTTACGTCTGGCTAGGAGCTATTCTGTTTACGAGTTTATCTTTCATCACCCTTCAAACCGTCTGGCAATTGGGTTTAAGCATTCAACAAAACGGATGGAGTTCGATGACTTACTTTTGGACTGTGGTGGTGGGGTTAATGTTCGCCCTCTACGGATTTACCCTCAGCGCCAGCTCGACACCCTTCGCGGCTATGCTCGTAGATATATCCGATGAGGATAACCGTTCTCAATTGGTGGGAATTGTCTGGTCGATGTTGATGGTGGGGATTGTAGTCGGTGCGATCGTTAGTTCCCGTCTCCTTGATACCCCCGAAATCTGCGGCAGCGCTATCCTTACCTACGATCCTGCTCAAACTGCTGCGGTAACGGATATTGCCAAACTACAAGCGACGATCAACCCGGTGTTTATCATTATGCCGGCGATCGTATTTGGCCTGTGTCTGGTGGCTACTTTCGGCGTAGAGAGAAAATATTCCCGCTTCAATCAACGCGCCATCACTGCTAACAGGGAAGATCAGATTACTTTCCGTCGAGCTTTAAGCGTCTTAACTGCGAGCCGTCAAACCGGTTTATTCTTCGCTTTCCTTTTGGTAATGACACTGAGCCTCTTCATGCAGGATGCGGTGTTAGAACCCTACGGCGGAGAGGTTTTCGGAATGTGTATCTCTGAAACTACCAAATTGAACGCCTTCTTCGGTTCGGGTACGCTCTTAGGTATCGCCTCCACTAGTTTTTTAGTATTGCCGCGACTAGGGAAAGAAAGAACAACGAAAATCGGCTGTGTACTCATCGCCCTCTGTTGTGCGCTCATCATTATAGCTGGTTTCGCTGGCAGTCAAAGTTTATTGAAATCCGGTTTATTGTTTTTCGGACTGGCTTCGGGGATGATAACCGCCGGTGCCACGAGTTTAATGTTGGATTTAACGGCAGCCGAAACCGCTGGGACTTTTATCGGTGCCTGGGGATTAGCTCAAGCTATAGCCCGAGGAGGAGCTACGGTATTAGGAGGCGTAGTCTTAAATATAGGTAAATTCTTGTTCGATTTACCCGTACTCGCTTACGGATTGGTTTTCATCAGCCAAGCAGTGGGGATGTTAATCGCTATCGCTCTCTTGAGCCGCGTTAATGTCAGAGAGTTTCAAGATAACGCTCGGAAAGCTATATCGACAATCATGGCTGGGGATATAGAATAGCAACGCGGATAAAACTTTGGGGTGTAGCGGACAGAATACCCCCTCCCTAGTTCTAATTTAAGAGCAATCAAAAGAAACAAAGCGATAACAAAAGGATTAACCCGCTCGGAGGTGGTTGATACCTGATCATTTTTTCTATGCTTAAGCTAAGAAGACTGATTAGGTAAGACGATATGAAAAATCTATTAATTGCTGGTCTAGCTCTGATTACACCTTTTCTTTTGACTTCCCCCGTAGTCGCCCAGAATTCCGCCGCAGTTAAACAACTGTTAGAGACGGGCGAGTGTTCTAGATGCGATTTAAAAGGTGCCGATTTACGGGGTGCCCATCTTATCGGTGCCGATTTAAGAAACGCTAATCTCGAAGGTGCAGATTTAACCGGAGCCAATCTCGAAGGCGCAGATTTAACCGGAGCCAATCTAGCAGAGGCGAATTTATCGGAAACATTCCTCTCCAACGCTACCTTGAGATTGGCTAATCTCAACGATGCCAATCTGACTTCCGCTATCATCTATGATGCTGATGTCATAGGGGCAAAAATGAAAAATATCAATATCACCAACGCCGAGATTTATAATACCGCCATCGGTGGGATAGGCGGAGAAGCCCCATAGGTTCAGTTAGAATAGATGGGGTGACAATCGAGGAGTGTTTATTAATGAAAAATATCCTGACTTTGTTAGCCCTATTCATTTCTATCTCGGGAATAGGGGTGTCTCTAGCCCGTGAGGAAGTGAGATGTTTAATCGGGCTTGATTCCAGATGTCAGAGTCGTAAATTACCCACCAAGGAAATTCAACCGGCAAGGAAAGTAGTTAATACTAAAGCAGAACCGAGTTCGGTTCGCTCAACCCTTTCCGAACCAGAAAAGGAGATTAAAAAGCAACCTCTTCAAGCCGAAACCCCTGTTACAAAAGAATTACCGGTAGAGGAAACAACGAGCCCCATAGGGACGAAACAGACGGATAAAAATCCTGTGATAGAAGCCATC
The DNA here is from genome assembly GCA_964623815.1 of uncultured bacterium. GTDB lineage: Bacteria > Cyanobacteriota > Cyanobacteriia > Cyanobacteriales > Microcystaceae > Chroococcopsis. The sequence goes on from CAZUVR010000037.1 coordinate 21,820, forward strand.
CCCGAACCGAAAAGCCAACCCCTAGAGGTAATCCCGCCCCAGGAAGGCGGGCAAGCCATTGAGGTTATACCCCCTCCCGAAAACTAACCTTTACAGGTTTCAGCCGTCTTAAAGCTGACACAGTCTCGATAACTACCCGGGCAGTTCGATCGATCTCCTCCTCCGTATTAAAACGCCCTATCCCGAAACGTAAAGAGGCGCGGGCTAATTTATCGGAATGGCCCAAAGCTTTCAGAACGTGGGAGGGGGAAGTATCATTAGAGGAACAGGCCGAACCAGAAGATAGGGCGACTACCGGCTGTAAACCCAATAGTAAAGCCGAGCCATCCACTCCCTCAATGCTAATATTGAGATTACCTGGCAATCTCCGAGTCGGATGACCGTTAAGCTGGATTCCGCTCAGTTGAGTTATTTTAGTCCAGAGACGCAGGCGCAATTCTTCGAGCCTCTGACTTTCCGTTGCCATCGATTCTAGAGCTATCTCTACCGCTTTAGCAAAACCGACGATTAACGGTGGTGAGAGAGTGCCTGACCTCATTCCCCTTTCCTGTCCCCCTCCCTGAATTTGGGAGGCGAGAGTTACCCTAGGGTTACGCCCGCGTACATATAAAGCGCCGATACCTTTAGGGCCGTATATTTTATGTGCCGTAATCGATAGTAAATCGATTTTCATCCGCTCCACATCTAAGGGGATTTTACCTAGCGCCTGCGCCCCATCGCTATGAAATAATACGCCGTGATTACGACAGATAGCGCCTATATCTTCTAAAGGATGAAGCACACCGATTTCATTATTAGCCGCCATCACTGAAACTAGAATCGTATCAGGGCGGAGAGAGTTTTCTAAGAGATTAAGATCGATCGAGCCGTCGGGTTGAACCGGCAGTAGAGTTATCTCGAAACCCAAGCTCCGCAAGTAATTACAGGGATCAAGCACCGCTTTATGTTCGGTGGCGACGGTGATGATATGTCTGCCCTTAGAAAAATAAGCCTCGGCTACCCCTTTGATGGCAAGGTTATTCGCTTCCGTCGCCCCCGAGGTAAAAACGATTTCTTCATCGGAGCAGTTAATCGCGCCCGCAAGTATTTCCCTGCTTTGTTTTACTGCCGCCCCTGCCTGCCATCCATAGGCGTGATTAATACTGCCTGGGTTGCCGTAATGTTCCGTAAAGTAGGGTAACATTGCCTCCAATACCCGAGCATCTAGGGGGGTAGTAGCCTGGTTATCTAAATAAATGAGATTTGTCGCCATTTTTGATGTGAGTTGTGTCACCAAGTCAGGGTGATAATTATTATTGCCTATTTTTGAAATTATTGGACAATTGATAATATAAATAAGTTAAATCCTCAAAAGTTTGTCTTAAATAAAATTAAAGGATTGGCAGAGCATGAATTATTTAAATATTGATTTTAAGAGAGATTTGATGCTTATCCAACAATTAAATTATTCATATAATGACGTCGAATCAGACCTTATTAAGGATAGTTCTGATTGCCTTGATGATGAATCACGCCAAGAAATTATTAATAATGTCATTAAAAGACTAAAAAGAAGTCACTGCAAAAACCGCTATATATTCCCTAAAAGATAGATGATAACTTTAATAATTTCTGCTTGCTCAACGATCGGCTAAGATGTTACTAGTGAGACACAGTAACGATATATGTCCAATATCAGTTTAGAAATCCCTCCAAGCTGGCCCGTAACTGATGAAGTGTTTGAGAAACTATCCTCTCTCAACCCTGACTTAAACTTTGAATTGAGCGCTCGAGGAGAATTAATCATTATGCCGCCTACAGAAGGAGAAACTGGCAATCGTAATTTTGAGTTGGCCGGACAGTTTTGGCAGTGGAACAGTCGCTACAATCTAGGGAAAGCCTTCGATTCTTCTACCTGCTTTAATTTACCGAATGGAGCTAAGCGCTCCCCTGATGTGAGTTGGATTACCCTAGAGAGATGGGAAAGCTTATCTTTGGCACAACGAAACAAGTTTTTACCCCTGTGCCCCGATTTCGTCATAGAGCTAGTTTCCGAAACCGATGATTTAGCAACCACCCGGGCGAAGATGGCAGAGTATATAGCTAATGGTTTACATTTAGGGTGGTTGATAATTCCCAAAACTAAAACGGTGGAAATATATAGACCGGGGCAAAGTAGCGAAATTCTCTCCTCTCCCTGTACCTTGTCTGGAGAGAGTGTTTTACCTCAATTTACTCTAGATTTAGAAAATATTTGTAATTCATAATTATCGTGTTTTTCTAAACTTTTTAATGATAAAATCAATGCCCAGTATTAAGACTAATAAAATAGTAGCTAGTATACCGATCGGAACCGTAAGCAGTAACCACATTTCCCCATCTATCAGGGTTTCTAAAAAATCTTCTTGCAATATATCCCCCTGACAGTCTGACTCAGTAGACGGAAAGTAATTAGCGTTACTCTCTCGGTATACACACCCACTGGTGCGCTTGAGAATTTTACCCACTCTAGAAACCATTAGGGGAAAGAAAGTAAAAATTAAGATAAAACTAAACCAGATAATGGGCCAGTAAGCTTTAAATTTCATAAGGGCGTTTTTAAATTTATAGAGTAAATTAACAATTCCCTAAACTTATATATACTAATAGTCTATCCCCAACTCCCAACTCCTAACTCCCAACTCCCGCCTCCATATTCACATCCCCGCCTCTTAGAAATGATAGAATTAACCGTTATAGCTAGGGGTGTCTGAGTTGAGCCAGGCTGAGAAATACCCTTACAACCTGAGACTGGGTAATACCAGCGTAGGGAAGCTGTTTACAAAGGAAAAACAATTATGCGACAAGAATGGGTTAATAAGCGACGCGGACAGCAAAACGTCTCTCAGATGCACTATGCACGTCAGGGAGTTATCACCGAAGAAATGCACTACGTGGCTAAAAGAGAAAACCTACCTCCCGAGTTAATCCGGGAAGAAGTAGCCCGAGGCAGAATGATCATCCCTGCCAATATCAATCACGTCAACCTCGAACCGATGTGTATCGGTATCGCTTCTAAGTGTAAAGTCAACGCTAATATAGGCGCTTCTCCCAATTCTTCTAACATGGATGAGGAGTTAGATAAACTCAGACTCGCCGTTAAATACGGTGCCGATACAGTGATGGATTTATCCACCGGCGGCGGTGATTTAGATTCTATCCGTACCGCCATCATCAACGCCTCTCCGGTTCCCATCGGTACAGTACCCATCTATCAAGCACTAGAAAGCGTACACGGTAGTATCGAGAAACTTACGGCTGAGGATTTCCTCCACATCATCGAAAAACACGCTCAACAGGGCGTAGATTACATGACGATTCACGCGGGAATTTTAATCGAACATTTGCCCCTAGTGAAAAGCCGTCTCACCGGTATTGTGTCCAGAGGCGGCGGCATTATCGCCCGCTGGATGTTACACCATCACAAACAAAATCCTCTGTACACTCATTTCGATGAAATAATCGAAATCTTTAAAAAATACGACGTGTCATTTAGCCTGGGTGATTCGCTGCGCCCCGGCTGTACTCACGACGCTTCCGATAACGCCCAACTCGCCGAGTTGAAAACCCTGGGACAATTAACCCGCAGAGCTTGGGAACACGATGTACAGGTGATGGTAGAAGGGCCAGGACACGTACCGATCGATCAGATCGAATTCAATGTTAAAAAACAGATGGAGGAGTGTAGCGAAGCACCCTTCTATGTACTTGGCCCCCTAGTTACCGACATCGCCCCGGGTTACGATCATATTACCTCAGCTATCGGTGCAGCGATCGCGGGCTGGCACGGAACCGCCATGCTCTGCTATGTCACCCCGAAAGAGCATCTAGGCCTACCAGATGCAGAGGATGTACGTAACGGCTTGATCGCCTACAAAATCGCCGCCCACGCCGCTGACATCGCCCGTCACCGCCCCGGCGCACGAGACAGAGACGATGAATTATCTCGCGCCCGTTATAATTTCGACTGGAATCGTCAATTCGAGTTATCTTTAGACCCGGAAAGAGCGAAAGAATACCACGACGAAACCCTCCCCGCCGATATTTATAAAACTGCCGAATTCTGCTCTATGTGCGGCCCGAAATTCTGCCCGATGCAAACGAAGGTAGACGCGGAAGCTCTAGACGAGTTAGAAAAATTCCTCGCCCAAGAAAAACAAACCCCGGTAGCGAGTAATTAGTAAATACGAAGAGTCGAGAGTTTATCTTTCGACTCTTTGGTTAAGGTTTAAGGAACTTTTAGCCCCCAGGTTACAAGCCGTTGCCGATCAAAATGAAGGGAGCCCAATAGTAGGGATGATCTAATCGAGTCTCTACCGTTGCCGGGACATTCATATTAGTTGCTAGCACTCCCAATCCCCGCGCATCACCCACCCCGGATTTATTAGCATTGATGAGACTGATCTGCGCCTGCCTCAACGCCTCCACCTTAGATAATTTCTTCCCGTCCAAAAAATTGTAAAAATTATTCATCAGTAACTGAGTACCACCATCGTCTACCCTCCACAGAGAAGTAATCGTCGCCCTAGCCCCCGCATTCTGCATCAGATAACCAAAACCGAGGATTTCTTCCCCGTTGCCCAACTCTCCGCCCACGCCCGTCTCACAAGCGCTCAACACCACTAAATCCACATTCGTCATCAGCCAGGTATCTTGAACTTCCGAGAGGGTCACTCGATCGCCGTTACCGAATAATATAAAAGAATCATCGGGGCTACCCGGGACAAAAGCCGCGTGAGTCGCTAAATGGATCACCGAATAATCATCTAACTGGGAAACCGTGCTATCTTTACTAAACTGACCATCCAATAATTTAGTAGTATTCGGTACTTCTGTAGACAGGTTATCTACTTCGAGCTTGGCGAAAGGTAAGCCATTAAAATCGAATTGACGGCTACCTACCCGCACCTGATATTTACCCTGACTGAAAGCCCCAGCCAATACTTTTAAATCTTGTTGGGGCCGAGTGTTAAAATCGGTCAAACTGGCAGCGGTGATATAATTTACCGCGTAACGCTCGATCAACCATTGTTTACCGTCGTAGAGAGCCGATAAAGGTACGTAGCGCAGTTGACTATCGGGAGCGTAGATTAAAGTTTTTGTCCCCGCCGTCTGCAAATCTTTCTCTAACGGTTGTATCAACCAATCGTAGAGTTTTTTCCCAGAGGTTTTCGCGTCTTTATTCGGATCTGTTAGAGCTTGACGAAACTCTAATATAACCCGGTTCAAATCGCTTTTCTTGACGCTTACCGTGCGCCTCAGTGGAGGCGAATCGGGAGTGACGAGAATTAATTCCAGGCGATCGTCTAAAATGAGAGGATATAGTAGGGCTGCATCGCTCTGTAAACGTTTCAGGTTATCCGATAGATTCCTCAGACTCGTTAAACTGAGGTTTTGCTCTTTGGCAGTCCGGCTCAATTGCTTGGTGTAACCGACAATATCAGGGCGGCGGGTAAATTCTACGTACTGTTTAACTAGTTTTTGTTGTTCCTTAACTAATTCTTCTATCCTTCGTTTTTGTGCTTCGGTGCGTTGCGACTCGCCAATCCTCCGCAATTGGCTCAATTCCTGACCGATTTTTATACCTAATTCCTGTAGCTTGTTATATTCATCGAGGATTTTATTTTCACCTGGTAGGTTGTCTATTCCGCTCTGGGTGTTGTTATTACCCCGGATGTTACTAAGATAATCCTCTAATTCTTGCACTTTTAACAAATCGAGAACTCTCTGCGCTTCCAAGACCCGATCGAGTTGTAGTAATATATCCGCCAAGCGCCGATAGGTATAAGAAACTGTGTCTACATAGGATTGCTGTTGTACCTGGGAAAGACTGCGGATATTCCTGCGGCTGTTTTTATAGGTATTCACCGATTGTTTGAAGAAGAATACAGCTAATTCTGGCGAGCCTTGTTTTTCCCAAACTATACCTAAATTATTCAGTATGGTTGCCTCTAATTCGTGATTTTTTATACCTCGACTGATCGCTAATGCTTGCTGAAAGTATTCGAGAGTTTTTTGATAATCCTGTTTATCAAAATAGCTATAACCGATATTATTTATCGCTCTAGCCTCCGTATCTTTATCTCCCGTAGCTTGAGCTATTTTTAAAGCTTTTTCATAATATTCTATCGCTCTTTCTTTTTGACCTAAATTTTCATAAACATTACCGATATTATTAGTCACCGTTGCCTCAGATGCTAAATTACCAATTTCGTGATTTAGCTCTAGAGATTGTTGAAAGTATTTTAAAGCCTCTTCATATTTTTTCTGATCGAAATAGATAAACCCTATATTATTCAAACTAGTACTTAGACCAGCTTTATCACCGATTTTTTTCCGTAATTCTAAAGCCTGTTGATAGTAATCTAACGCTTCCTTTTTATGTCCGAGAGTATTATGGATTATACCCATATTATTGAGGCTAACACCTACCGCGTATTGCTCGCCCATTTCGCGGGAGATTTTTAAGGATTTTTCATAAGCTTTTAAAGCTTTACTATATTGTCCCAAACTGGTGTAAACGATGCCGAAGTTATTGAGGATAGTAGCCTGTCCCACTCGATCGTTTATATCACTAGCGATGCTCAAAGCTTTATCAAAATATTCTAAGGCTTTATTACTCTCTCCTAACTGTTGATAAGTCTCCCCCAAATTAGCCAATAAGGTATTCTCGCCGTAACGATTGCCGATTTTTTGGGCGATCGCCAGAGCTTTTGTATAATAATCTAATGCGCTTTTATAGTTGCCCTGATTGCGGGATAGATTACCGAGATTATTTAAAATATTACTGACTTCTGTTTGATTACCTATGGAAGTCTGTACACTTAGAGCATCTTGATAATATTTCAGCGCCCGGTTATACTCGCCCAATCTAGTATAAACTGTGCCCATATTATTGAGGGCACTACCTTGATTTGCGCGATCGCCAGCCTCGGCTAAAATTTTCACAGCTTCCTCGTAATATTGCAAAGCCTCTTGATAATTCCCTAACTTATCGTAGATATTGCCTATATTATTCAAACTGACACCTGTTAAAGGTTTATGACCCAGAGTTTCTATAATCTGTAAAGACTGCTGAAAATACTGTAGAGCCGTTTGATAATCGCCTAAACTGACGTAAACCGTCCCGATATTATTTAAAGAAATGCTTTCGCTAGCTTTATCCTCCGTTAACCGTATTAATTCTAGTGCTTGCTGATAGTAAGAAAGGGCAGACTGATAATCTCCCATCTTACCGTAGGTATTGGCTATATTATTGAGGGTAATACTTTCTCTGGGTTTATCTTCTTGTTCTTTAGCTAGATTTAAAGCCGCCTCATAATAGATTAAAGCGGTTTTATAATCTCCTTGCTTATTATAAATACTCCCGATATTATTCAAGCTGATTTTTTCCCCGGGCTTATCGCCGATCACACGAGAGATAGCCAGAGATTGTTTGTAATATTCTAATGCTTTTTTATAATCTCCTAAATTATCGTAGAGGGAGCCAATATTATTGATCGTCGTCTTTTCACCGTTTTTATCTCCCGCCTTGCGCGTGATTAGTAAAGATTGATTGTAATAATCTAGAGCTTTACTAGTATTGCCCATATTGCCGTAAATAAGTCCGAGATTATTTAAGGTGATACTCTGACCAATTAAATCGTTAATTTCTTGAGAGATGGCTAAAGACTTTTCAAAATAGACTAGAGCCTTTTTCATGTCTCCTAAATTAGTATAAATAATGCCTATGTTGCTCAGATTAGTTTTTTCTCCTGAACGATCCTCTAATTCCTGCGATATGGCTAGAGATTTCATAACATACTCTAGAGCTTTATTATACTGTCCCAAACTAATGTAAATATTACCTATATTATTAATAGTCGTACTTTTGTTTTTACGAATCGCTATTCGTGCTTCTTTATCAGCATTTTTAGACATGTTATTGAGAAGATTAAGCGCTTGTTCGTAAAAAGCTAAAGCGTCTTGGTTTCTTCCCAGTAAATTATAAATATTACCTAAACCGTTCAGAGTTAAAACCTCACCATTTTCATTATTAATTCCTCGGGAAATAGCGAGGGATTCCTGAAAAGCTTTAATAGCATTGTCATACTCGCCCAGCCGATAATGACCGATTCCTATACTTCGTAATATACTCTCTTCCCACGCTTTCAACTTAGCACGATTTTCTCCATCGATAAAAGCAGTTAATTGTCGGAGAATCTTCAGCGCTTGTTGATAGGTGGTTAATCCCTCTTTAAATTGAGAAGCGTTAAATTGCCTGCCGCCCTGTTCCACTAACTGAAATAATTCAGCCTGTTTATCCTCTATACTTTGCGCTTGTGCGTTGCCGAAGGCACGCTCAGCTACCGTCGGTGTTAATATTAAACCGATGCCGGAGGCACGCTCAGCTACCGTCAATAGAGGCAGAGCTGGGGACAAACTGAAACAGGTAATCGCTAAACTGAAAAGTTTCTCAAGACAGCGCATAGAAGGTCTCGTTAATAAACGTGTATTATCTATACTAGGGGATGATTCCCACTAATCAGATCATGTTACGGAAACGGTGACTTAAAAGATTCCATGAAAGCAGAAGATAGAGCGATTAAAAGAATTCTGGATGCTAATTTAGACAGGGCGAGGGAAGGATTAAGGATCGTTGAAGAATGGTGTCGTTTCGGACTGAACGATGGAGTATTGGCTAATCAGTGTAAACAGATGCGACAACAGGTAGCAGGATGGCATCGGCAGGAACTGAGAGCCGAGCGCAATACGCCGGATGATCCTGGAACGATGCTAACGCATCCAGGAGAAGAAAGGCGAGAAAATCTACAAGCTCTATTACAAGCCAATCTCTGCCGGGTGCAGGAAGCTCTCAGGGTGATAGAAGAATACGCTAAGTTATACGATGCCAAGATGGGCAAAGCGTTTAAGGGGTTACGCTACGAAGTTTATAGTTTAGAAAGCGCCCTATTGAAAACTCATCTGCGCCCATCACTGGGGGATTACGGATTATATCTCGTAACTTCTGTTACCGATAACTTATTGGAGACGGTAGAATCGTCCCTCAGAGGGGGATTGAAGTTGGTGCAGTATCGTGATAAGAATAGCGACGATGTCATCCGTTTCACCAACGCCGAGAAATTATGTCATCTCTGTCATCATTATTCTGCACTATTTATCGTTAACGATCGTATAGACATCGCCCTGGCGGTGGGTGCCGACGGTATTCATTTAGGGCAGCAGGATTTACCAATCGCCACGGCCCGGGAAATATTGGGAGATAATAGAATTATCGGCCGCTCCACTACTAACCCTTCCGAGATGGAGAAAGCTGTAGAAGAAGGAGCCGATTATATTGGAGTGGGCCCGGTGTATTCCACCCCCACCAAACCAGGTAAAGCGGAAACAGGCTTAGACTATGTACGCTATGCCCGAGAGCATTCTCCCATACCCTGGTTTGCCATCGGCGGTATCGATTTAGATAATATAGATGCTGTTATTGATGCCGGTGCCCGACAGGTAGCAGTAGTTCGCGCTATCATGCAGAGCGATAACCCCGAATCTATCACCCGTCAATTACTATCTCGATTATCTAGATAATATGTCCCAAATCACACTTCAAGTTAACGGTGAAGCCCGAAGTTGCCCCCCTAATATCAACCTGCCCCAATTGTTAGAATCTCTGGGTTTAAATCCTCGTTTAATCGCCGTCGAGTATAACGGCGAGATACTTCACCGGCAATACTGGGAGAATACCCTCATGCAACCTGGGGATAAGCTAGAAATCGTTACTATTGTCGGCGGTGGTTAAATTTCCCCCAAATCTGGTCACTTTTATCATGTTTAAACCCTCTATTCTGTTAATCATCCCTTTAATAATTACGTCTTCGCTCTTATCAGTATCGGCTATAACTAAACTAGAGATAGAGTCTAAAGGAACGTTGAACAATAAAACACTCGAATCGGGTGCGGTCAAAGTAGTAATTAACTCCAGACCCAGTAAAGAGAATGAGTATCAAAATGACTTCGACTATAAAATTTATTATAACGATCATCTTTATCTAGAGGAAAAAGACTCTACTTACCTGGCCCCAGCAGGAGTTCAGCTATTAGATTTAGATAAAAACGGCACGGCGGAGGTAATCGTCGCCACTTTCAGTGGCGGTGCCCATTGTTGTACCTCGTTTAATATTTACTCCTGGCAAAAGGATAAATTTACGAAGACTAATTTAGAAAATTTAGACGGGGAAGGTGGTAATTTTGTCGATTTAAACAAAGATGGTAAGTACGAATTTATAACTTATGATAATGGGTTTCTCTATACTTTTAGCTCCTATGCTGGATCATTTCCACCCACATTAATTTATAACTTTGAAGGTGGTAAATTTAAAAATACTACCCGTCAATATCCGCAAAAGTCGAGGGAAACCCTAAATAGAATGTATCAATCTTTTCAAGAAGCGAAAAAAAGTCAAGGGGAAATTAATGGCATATTAGCTGGTTATGTGGCGGAAAAAATTATTCTAGGTGAGTACGAGCAGGGCTGGCAATTTATGTTAAAGAATTACGATAAAAGTTCTGATTGGGGGTTGGATATATATCAAGGTGATAGAGTAGTCGGCAAATATCCGAATTTCCCCGCATCTTTGAGAGCTTTTCTAATTCAAGAAGGCTACTTGAAAGCTAACGGGCAACCTAATTATTAGTCGGCTCTATTGTTTTAGCCACCGATATTGATAGGATTCGCCCTGTGCGCCCCAAACTTGATTACCCTTACTATCGTAACCTCGATCGTATGTATCCATACCCTCGGAGTGCAAGATAATGGTATTGGTAATCTTAACGGCTCCCCTGGCGTTGGTGCGGCATCCCTGGGGTGGAGTTTCTCCCCTGTAACCGTTCTCTATGGGACGCAGAAAGACGCTACACACCGCCTCACCTATATCCGCCGGTCGTAAGACTCTTTGGGAATCGGGCTTATTACAGAGGTTGATCCAATTACTGCCATTAACTAACTTATAACTTCTCGATTCCACAGTATCACGGCTCGGTTTAATCTCTAAGATTCTTTGCCGATAGGGTTGATTGAGTTTGCTTATTAAAGCCTGTTCTTGATAAAGATATACGGAGTCATTACCCCCCTCTATATTTATTTTACAGGTAGTCATTCTGACGCTGGGGGCTTTCGGGTTAGTAGCCGCTTGAGCGGTGGTATCCATCACGCCGACAAGATGGGAAACAACCCCGTTGACATCGGTAGCGATCGGGCTGGCTTGCGCTATTATTCCTAATAGTAAAGCGATAAGTTTCATAAGCTAAATAATGATTGACAAATCAAAATTTAATTATTAAGAGGTGAGAAGCTCTCACCCCTTATAAACCACATCAATCCTCAACAACTTCAGCGTTTTTTTCCGAATCTAATTTCATAATTAGAACGGCCAGAGGCGGTAGACAGAGATCGATCGAATAGGGACGACCTTGATAAGACCATTCCTCAGACCATTTACCGCCTAAATTACCCATATTACTACCGCCATACTGACGGGAATCGCTGTTAAAAACCTCCTTATAGAAACCCGGTTTCGGCACACCTACCCGGTAATGACTGTGAGGTTGGGGAGTAAAATTACAAACGACAACTACGAAATCCTGCCAATCTTTGCTCCAACGAATAAAAGAGACGACGCTGTGACGATTATCGCTACAGTCGATCCACTCGAATCCGTCTCGCTGAAAATCTTGAGTATAGAGAGCTGGCTCGGATTTATACATAGCATTCAGCTCAGTGAAAAAGCGTTTCAGCTTCTGATGGGGTTCGTACTGAAGTAAATTCCAGTCTAAATCGCTCCAAACATTCCACTCGCTCCACTGTCCGAATTCCATGCTCATGAACATGGTTTTCTTACCTGGATGGGTATACATATAGGTGAACAAACAGCGCACGTTAGCGTATTTCTGCCATTCATCCCCGGGCATTTTTCCGAGCATATTGCTCTTACCATGTACTATCTCATCGTGAGATAGGGCGAGCATATAGTTTTCACTGTGGTTATACCAGATGCTGAAGGTAATATTATTCTGATGGAACTGACGGAACCAGGGGTCCATACCAAAATAATCTAACATATCGTGCATCCAGCCCATATTCCACTTGAGGTTAAAGCCTAAACCCCCGACGTAGGTGGGCCAGGATACCATCGGCCAGGCTGTAGACTCTTCCGCGATCGACAGAATTCCGGGAAAATAGCTGAAGATAACGCTATTAACCTGGCGTAAAAAGTCGGCTGCGTCTAAATTTTCTCTGCCTCCGTAATTATTCGTCAGCCATTCTCCAGGTTTACGGCAGTAATCTAGATACAACATTGAAGCTACTGCATCAACGCGAATCCCGTCGATGTGATATTTATCAAACCAGAAGAGAGCGTTGGCGACTAGGAAGTTACGTACCTCGTTACGACCATAGTTAAATACTAATGTACCCCATTCCTTATGTTCGCCCTTGCGGGGATCGGCGTATTCGTAAAGATGTGTACCATCAAAGAAGGCTAAACCGTGACCATCTTTAGGAAAATGTCCTGGCACCCAATCGACGATAACGCCTAAACCCTCCTGGTGGCATCGATCGACAAAATACATGAAGTCTTCTGGCGTGCCGTAACGGGATGTGGGGGAAAAATAGCCAGTAACTTGATAGCCCCAAGAACCATCGAAGGGATGCTCGGCAACCGGTAATAATTCGATATGAGTATAGCCTAGCTCTTTGACGTAGGGAATCAGTTTCTCGGCTAGTTCGTAATAACTTAAAAAGCGAGCGCCAGTATTTAATTCCGATACCTGTACCGGCTCAGATTCTCCTTTGAGCAGCCGGGTTTTTTCGGACGAACTAGCGTGTAACCAAGAGCCTATGTGCATTTCGTACACCGCTACTGGTTGCGTTAAAGGATCGCTGTGACGGCGTTTCTCCATCCAATCATCATCGTGCCATTCGTACTGGTCTAAATCCACTACTAGAGAGGCGGTTTTCGGCCTTACCTCCTGCGCGAATCCGTAAGGATCGGTTTTTTCGTATATATGCCCCTCCCAGTTTTTAATTTCATATTTATAAGCTGTGCCTACGCCTATTTCCGGTATGAATAGTTCCCAGACGGCGTTATTTCTCTTTCTCATCTGATGGTTTCTACCATCCCAGCTATTGAAGTCACCTATAACCGACACATTACGGGCGTTGGGTGCCCATACGGCGAAATACACTCCCTTAACCCCTTCTACTTCTGTTGAGTGCGCCCCTAATTTTTCGTATATTCTATGATGGTTCCCCTCCCCGAAAAGGTGTAGATCGAAATCGGTTAATTTTGGAGAACGGAAGGCGTAAGGATCATAAATTACTTTTTCGTGTTCGCCTTCTTTTATTTTTAATTGATAATTATTTAGTTCTTTTGTATTGATAAAGCACTGAAAGAAATTAGGATGGTGTAATGTCTCCATCTGGTACTCTTCTCTTTCCGATGGATAGATTACCCAAGCGGAGTGGGCTTTAGGAAGATAGGCTCTCACTACCCATTGTTCCACTTTCCCGTCTTGTTCTATAGGATGTGAACCTAGAATCTCAAAGGGATCGTGATGCAGATTATAAACGATTTGATTAACTTGTTCTGGTGTCAAAGTTGTGGACATGGGTTACTCGACGCTATAAGGCCCGGCTTTATTATCTTAAATGAGTTATATCATTAATAAGTCTTTTTGCGCTTTTTCACGACGGTACAAGTTTATAAGAAAGGGATAACCGTCCGTAGTGCCCGACGAATTTGTAGTAAAAAGATTAACTGACGAACTTTGGGGTTTAGTTGCGGGGGAAATTTACTTTCGGCCAGTTCTTGTCTTAATAATTCCGTTTCTTCGGGCGTTAAGGCTTCATTGTTCAAGCTCGATCGACCTTCTACGATTATATCCGTCCTTAATATTTCTTCCGGTATATCCGACGGCGGAGGCAGGGCTAGGCTGGGATGAGCGCTCATCACCCCATAACCTAGACTTATTAATAATATTATCAGTTTATTCTGAATCATGTTTGTCCATTTTTCCTTTATACTCATGACTGCGGCTGAAGAATATTAAGACTGCTGAAACTAGAGCGATCGCTATCGCTTGAGATAATAGTCTATCTGCATTCTCCGTCAGTTGTAACTCCCCTAAAAAATGTACGGACATGGTTAATACAATCACATTGGCTAAACTAGTCTTTAATTGATGAACTGTCTGAAAACGTAAGGCTTTAGCTACCGGCAAAGGCTCAATAAAAATTTGATATAAACCTAAACTAAATATTAACAACCCTGTTGCTATCAAATAATTATCCATCACTTGAATAAATTTGATTTCTTTTGCTTGCTCACTTATTTGATGTTGCCATATACCGATTATTATCTTTATCGTCAGCCAAGAAGCATCTATAAATTCTATTAAAGAAGAAATAAGTATAAATAGAACACCAATAAGAACTATTAATTGTGAATGCAGTAATAATTTCTTCATTTTTATAATCCAGGTGGGAGTTTTTCCCCACATTCTTGATGAATGTCTTTTATTTTCATAAATAACCAATCATATTCTTGCCTGTAAGAAGGAATTAAAGCTAAAGGACTTAATAAAGCAGCTGCAGTTATATCGGCTACGGTTAAGCTGTCTCCCACTAAATATAATCCTTTCCTCCAAATAGATAGAATTTCTAACGCTGTTTTCAGTCTTGCTTGAGCTTTTTTAACCGCCGTTGGATTGATATTATACTGTCGGCGCACTAAATTGATTATTAGCTGACTCGATAGAGATGGATCGATCGCTTGCCCCTCTCCCGCACGATAATCGTAGTAAATAAATCGGGTAGCAACGCCTATACTCTCATCGAGCCAATCTTCTAATAATCGAACTTGATTTCTCTCTCTTTCGTCATCAGGTAGATAGGAAGGTTGAGGTTTATAGGTTTCTAAATATTCTAATATTTCGCTAGAATCTGCGACCGCATCTGGTTGTCCTATCTCCTGAGGTAATAGAACCGGTAAGGTGGTTGAGCCGCCCGTCAGAGGTCTAAGTTTGAGAATATGTAAGCCTGGGGTTAAATTTTCTACCTCATAAAGGATATTTTTATAACCTAAAGCTAATCTAGCTTTGCGACAATAGTGAGATGTACTGAATTGTAATAGAAGCATCAAAAGGGATCAATTATGAGGTTCTTTTAAAGTTAAGGATTTAATCGGTTGCCAGTCTAAAACATCTTCTAATATTGCCTCGTAGCCCTGGACATTAGGGTGTAAACCATCCTCCATCATTCTCGCTTGACACCAATTTGAACCTCTGAGGTTCCAGAGATCGAATAAATCTAAATAGGGGATATTTTTAGCGGAACAAATTTTTTTCGTCGCTTCTTTAAAACGGTATTGATCTTGATGGTTGTAGTAGAAACAATTCAAGAAGGGCATTTTAGCTTCATCTACCGGGATCATGCCCACGAACACTACATCACACAATAGGGATGCCCTTTCGATAAGATGGGCTGTTTCTTGTTGGAACAGCTCGAAATCTGTGTAATTACGTCCGTCTGGACGACCTAATCTGGCACTATCGTTAATACCCACCGAGAGAATGATCAACTCAGGGAGCTGATTACGGATTTCACCCCGGAGGCGAAACTCTTGTTCGAGACGTTGAGAAACTTGGGCGACTCGATCGCCTCGGATACCCAAATTATAGAGGGTATGATCGTGATTGTGCATCCAGAGACGACGTAAACGCTCCACCCAGCCACCGCCGATAGGATCGCCGTAACCGTATACTAAGCTATCACCGATAGCGATAACTTTTAAAGAATGAGATTGATTATTTAAGTTTTTTGTGAACTTAGTTCTTGACAGAGTTTGCATAAACTATCGAGGGATGATGTCTAAAATCAGTATTTAATTGGCTGGCGAAAAAGGTTTACTGTATCTTATAGCAGAAAAGCAAAAATTCCACACCTACCCACCCCGGAATTAGTGCTACGAAAATCGGCTAGAATAAGAACTCAAGCCCTGGAGATTTTCTGTCTATGCAAAAAAGGCACTCTTTCGACTCATCACAGATCATGTACCGCGCCGAATCTTTAATGTCGGCCGCGTCCAATCGCTATCGCATTACCGTACAGGTAGCCAATCGAGCTAAACGCCGCCGTTATGAAGATTACGATACCAGTATAGATGATCCGATGATGAAGCCAGTCATCAGAGCAATCATCGAAATGTCAGACGAGTTGACCCAACCTGAAATCATCAGTGATTAAACGGAGAATAATCGAATTAGTATTGTGGATAAGTTTAGGTTTGCTACTAACAGTAGTGGCAAACGGGGTATTTTCGGAAAGAGTAACAGCTCAGTTGTTACGTCCAGAAGAAGTAGCAGAAGTGGTTTACAAGCGATTGTCCTATCTGCCGAAGGAAAATCAATATATCAGCAAGGAGACGGGGGCGATCGCCACTAATAACACCCTGCTGAGTCGTTTCATCCGTTATCACGAAGACGTAAAAAAGCGTCCCATCCTATATCGTCTCGATTGGAAACTAACGATCTCTGATTATCTCGGTGCCAACGAAACTATCAGGGAAGAGCGTTATCCCGGTTACGTAACCCTTACGGAGAGTCCGATGGCAGCGGATATAAAGATAATAAATTCTCTTAACCGCCGCCAGAGAGATGAATTGGTCACGACGATCATCAGTATATATAACCCGCCGAGTAAACCCGTATCGGCTCCCTCACCGCCGACGCCCGCCTCCCCTACTCCCGCCCCAGTGTCTTCTCCTAATGGCCCTCCCTTATCCAAGCCAGGAGACGCTCAGTTATTGTTGCCTTAAAATGTCAGAGAAATTATTAAAAGAGGGTAATAACTGGCGTTTGGGATGGAACCCGGAACCTGTCACCTATCAAGCTCTTTTGGGTGGGAAAGATTGGGGTATGGAGTTGACCGCCGCCGAGTTCGCTGATTTTCGTAGATTAGCGGCGCAATTGAGTCAAACCATGCAGGATATGACGGAAGTCTTAATGGAAGAGGAAAAAATCACCTGTGAGGCAGAATCGGATTTAATCTGGTTAGAGTGCGAAGGTTTTCCTCAATCCTATTCTCTGCGTATAATCTTACAGCACGGTCGTCGTTGTGAGGGTAATTGGTCGGCCGAGGCGACTCAAGAATTAATCCAAGCCCTAGAAAATTTTTTGTTTTTTTAGCTTGCATAATTCTAAAAATTAAGTTACGATTATAAATCGTTGACTTCGGGACGTAGCGCAGCTTGGTAGCGCACTACTTTGGGGTAGTAGGGGTCAAGGGTTCAAATCCCTTCGTTCCGATTTTCTTTAAATCCTGATAATACCCTTTCCTAGAAGGTTTGAAGCCTTTCTTCCCCGACTTCTAGCGTACTCTTGCTTTAGTACGGTTGGGTCAATTTTAAGCAGTTTAGTTAAAATTTGGGTATGAATTGGGTATGAAAAATGGAGGAGTGATTCGGTAGTAGTGGTGAGTTATCTTGCTTATCTAGCCTGAGTCCTGTAAAATATTTACTAATAAAAAATGATCTTCAATAAATGTTAATAATTTGCTTTTTATGATGACTTTTTTTATCAATATCTTCTCTTGGATAATTAAACTTTGTTTTAAGTGTGATGAAAATTTAGAATATAATCTTCTCACAAAAGCTCAAGAAACTTCACTGTAAAGATTGTGGTCGCCAGTTGGTAATTAATCCTACTAATAAAACCGTATCTAACGAAACTAAAAAATTAATAGCTCTACTTCTTTTAGAGAGAATTTCCCGTAACTGCTCACCGCAATAAAAAGACTCTGTTGATAACAGGGGGTAAGATGGA